>NZ_LLXT01000084.1 GCF_001431625.1 Stenotrophomonas geniculata ATCC 19374 = JCM 13324 | reverse complement strand
GGTTTACGGCGTGTCCTGCAAGCCCACACCGCCCCGCCATCCCAAGGAATGCCTGCTTTTGCCGTTGCTGTTGCCTTGGCTTGAAGCCTCTGCAGGTGCAGGGCGCAGCCCTGCCGAACCACCCTCACTCCGCGACGTGCTCGACCTGCCGTGGCTCCGGCTTGGTATCGGGCAGCTGCCAGAAGATCATCGTCGAAGTCAGCGTGATCGCGCCCACGCACAGGAACGTCGCATGCAGCGCCGCGGTCGCGCTGTTGCTGTCCAGGTGGTTGCCGAACGCGGCCAGCAGGCTGCCCGCAGCGGCGGCACCGAAACCAGCGGCGAGCATCATCACCATCGACAGCAGGCTGTTGCCGGAACTGGCGAATTCGCGGTCCAGGTCGCGCAGGGTCACGGTGTTCATCACGGTGAACTGCAGCGAATTGACCGCACCGAAGAACGCCAGCTGCAGCAGGCGCCAAGCCAGGTGTTGGCCCGGTGTCATCAGGATGAAGCTGGCCATCGCCAGGCCGACCAGCACGGTGTTGACCATCAGCACGCGGCGGTAGCCGTAGCGCTCAACCAGCTTTACCGCCAGCTTCTTCGACACCATGCCGGCCGCTGCCACCGGCACCATCATCAGGCCGGCGTTCATCGGGCCCAGGCCCAGGCCGACCTGCAGCAGCAGCGGGATCAGCATCGGCATGGCGCTGCTGCCGATGCGCGAGAACAGGTTGCCGAGGATACCGATGCGATAGCTGGGCACGCGGAACAGGGCCAGCGAGAACAAGGGAGCGGTGGAGTTGGCGGCGTGCAGCCAGTAGCCCACCAGCGCAGCCAGGCCGGCCACGGTCATCAGCATCACCAGCGCATGTGGCGTGCCGAGTCCAGCGATGCCGTCCAGCGCCAGTGACAGCACCACCATCGCGAAGGCCAGCATGATGTAGCCACGCAGGTCGAAGCGGGTGCGATGGCTGGCGTAGTGGTCGGGCATGATCTTCATCGCGGCGATGAAACCGATCACGCCGATCGGCAGGTTGATCAGGAACACCCAGTGCCACGAGGCGATCTCGACCAGCCAGCCACCCAGCGTGGGACCGATCAACGGGCCGACCAGCGCGGGGATGGCGATGAAGCTCATCGCGCGCAGGAAATCCTCGCGCGGCACCGAACGCATCACCGCCAGGCGACCGACCGGCAGCAGCATCGCACCGCCGATGCCCTGCAGCACGCGCGCACCGACCAGCTGGTGCAGGTGTTGGGCCAGCGCGCAGGCCAGCGAGCCGAGGGTGAACAGGATGATCGCCACCAGGAAGGTGCGGCGGGTGCCGTAGCGGTCAGCGATCCAGCCGGAGGCGGGAATGAAGGTGGCCACCGCCAGCGCATAGCTGAACACCACCGACTGCATCTGCAGCGGGCTTTCGCCCAGGCTGGCGGCCATCGCCGGCAACGCCGTGTTGACGATGGTCGAGTCCAGCATCTGCATGAAGATCGCCAACGAAACCAACCACAGCAGGGGGCGCTGGCGGTTGTAGGTCGATGGCGATGTGGACATGGGGCGCGGCCGGTGCAGCGTTGGGGAGACCATGATCGCGCACTGCGGGTCACGGCGCGATCAACATCGCGCCGCAACCGCATGCGCAAGGTTCAGCGCTGGCTGTGCGCGTGCACCGCGTCGACCAGCACCTGCACGTGCGCCGGGTCCATGTCCGGCGACATGCCGTGGCCAAGATTGAACACATGGCCCTCGCGCGAACCACCGTTGCCCGCGGCATAGGTGTCGAGCACGCGTGCGGCAGCGGCGGCGATCGCATCCGGCGAGGCGTACAGCGTGGTCGGGTCGAGGTTGCCCTGCAGGGCAACGCGGCCACCGGTGCGGCGCATGGCCTCGTCCAGGTCCAGCGTCCAGTCCAGGCCCAGCGCATCGGCGCCGGTCTGCGACAGCGCTTCCAGATGCAGGCCGGTGCCCTTGCCGAACAGGATCAGCGGCGTGCGCTCGCTGCCTTCGCCACGCTCCAGGCCCTCGGCAATGCGCTGCAGGTAACGCAGCGAGAACTCGCGGTACATCGACGGCGACAGCACGCCACCCCAGGTGTCGAACACCTGCAGCGCCTGCGCACCAGCCGCACGCTGCGCGCCGAGGTAGGCGATCACCGCTTCAGTGGTGATCTCCAGCAGGCGGTGCAGGGCCTGGGGGTGGTTCAGCGCCATCGCCTTGATGCGCGCAAAGTCCTTGCTGCCGCCGCCTTCCACCATGTAGCAGGCCAGCGTCCACGGGCTGCCGGAGAAGCCGATCAACGGCACCTGGCCATCCAGTTCGCGGCGGATCAGGCGCACCGCGTCCATCACATAGCCCAGGTCCTGTTCCATGTCCGGCACGGCCAGCCTGGCGATGGCCGCTTCATCACGCACCGGGTGGCGGAACTTCGGGCCTTCGCCTTCGACGAAGTACAGCTCCAGGCCCATCGCGTCGGGAATGGTGAGGATGTCCGAGAACAGGATGGCCGCGTCCAAGGGGAAGCGGCGCAGCGGCTGCAGGGTGACTTCGCAGGCGATCTCCGGATTCTTGGCCATGGCCAGGAAGCTGCCGGCCTTGGCCCGGGTCGCGCGGTACTCCGGCAGGTAGCGGCCGGCCTGGCGCATCAGCCAGACGGGGGTGCAGTCCACCGGTTCGCGGCGCAGGGCGCGCAGCAGGCGATCATTGCGGAGAGGGCTGGTCACGATGGGCATTCCTTGGACGAAAGTTGGCAGCGGCGTCAGTCGCCGTGCGAAAGGATCTGGAAGCCGCGATGCAGTTCGGCATCGCGGGCCTTCTCGAAAGCATGGCGGGCTTCGTCGGCCTGCAGGAACAGCTCGCGCCGCAGCTGCGAGCGGGCACCGACGCGGCCGCTTTCGCGCAGCAGTTCCCAGCCGCCGAACAGATCCGGCTGCAGGCTCAGGCGCAGGAAGCGCGGTGCCTGCGCACCGGCGTCGGGATGTTGCAGGTAGACGTGCATGGCGCCGATTGTATCGCCCTGGGGCGGCACGGACCTGTAGAGCCGAGCCCACGCTCGGCTGCGCTTCATGCCGCAGCACAATCCGTCAGCGCCGGGCCATGCCCGGCGAACGCGGAAAGGTCAGCCCGCGCCCAGCACCTTCAGCACCGCCGCCTCATCCACGTCCGGCACCACCTCGGCACGGCCCATGCCGCGCCACAGCACCAGGCGCAGGCGGCCGGCCACGTTCTTCTTGTCCAGCCGCATGCGGCCGAGCAGGGCCTGTGGGTCCAGCCCGGCCGGAATCGCCACCGGCAGGCAAAGGCGTTCCAGAAGCGACTGCAGGCGCGCGCGGTCGGCATCCTCGGCCAGGCCCAGGTGGGTGGACAGCTTCGCCGCCAGCACCATGCCCACCGCTACGGCCTCGCCGTGGTTCAGCGCATCGCGGCCCGGGGCCGAGTAGCCCTGTTCGGTCTCGATGGCATGGCCGAAGGTGTGGCCCAGGTTGAGCAGGGCACGCTCGCCCTTCTCGAACGGATCGCGCTCGACGATGGCGGCCTTGTGCCGGCAGCTGCGCGCGATGGCTTCGGAAAGCACGTTGTCTTCACCGGCGATCAGCGCATCGGCATGCTGCTGCAGCCATTCGAAGAACACGGCATCGCCCAGCGCGCCGTACTTCACCACTTCGGCCAGGCCGGCACGCAGTTCGCGCGGCGGCAGCGTAGCCAGCACGCGGGTATCGGCAATGACTGCGCGCGGCGGATGGAAGGCGCCGACCAGGTTCTTGCCGGCCGGAATGTCGACCGCGGTCTTGCCGCCCACCGACGAATCGACCATCGCCAACAGGGTGGTCGGCAGCTGCACGCAGTCCACGCCGCGCATCCAGCAGGCGGCTGCAAAACCGGCGAGATCACCGACCACGCCGCCGCCGAGGGCGAACACGCAGGCGTCGCGGGTGGCGCCAAGCGCGGCCAGTGCTTCGATCGCACGGCCGAACTCGGCCAGGGTCTTGGAGGCTTCGCCTGCGGCCAGCACGTGCTCGCCGACGATCAGGTCGGGGCGTGCGGCCAACAGCGTCTGCTTCACGGCGTCCAGATAGCGTGGGGCCACTTCGCTGTCACTGAGCAGCAGCACGTGGCGGCCGCGAACATGCGAGGCCAGCGCAGCGCCGTCGGCCTGGGCACCGGGGCCGATGGTGATGGTGTAAGGGCGGTCGCCGCCAACGGCGACCTGCAGCAGGGCGGGGGAAGTCATGCGGTCAGGTCCTGGCGCTGCCATTGCGTGGCCAGCTTGACCACCAGGTGGGCGGTCGCGTCGGCAGCGGTATACGGGTCGGTATCGAGGGTGAGGTCGGCCAGTTCGCGGTACAGCGGGTCGCGGTGTGCGGCCAGATCGTGCAGCACCTGCTCGCGGTCCGGGCGCTGCAGCAGCGGCCGGCCCTTGTCGCGGGCCAGGCGTTCCAGCTGCGCGGCCACGCTGACCCTCAGGTAGACCACGAAGCCGCGCTGGGCGATCAGTGCACGATTGCCAGGATCCAGCACCGCGCCGCCACCGGTGGAGACCAGCTGGCCGCGGCCTTCCAGCACGCGCGCAAGCGCCTCGCGTTCATGGTTGCGGAAGCCGGCTTCGCCGGAGTGCTCGAAGATGGTCGGGATGCTGGCGCCGGCGGCATCGACGATGGCCTGGTCGACGTCGACGAAGTCCAGCGTGAAGCGCTCGGCCAGGCGGCGGCCGATGCAGGTTTTGCCGGCGCCCATCGGGCCGATCAGGATCAGGTTCGGAGCAGGATTCATGCTCTCTGATGCTAACACCTCCGTGCCCTGGCCTTTACGTTCTTCACGTCAGGGTAGGCGTTCCTGCGGGGTCTCCCGCGCCAGCCGGAGTACAGGCCATGACGGTCGCCAAGGTCATCGAAATCACCGCCTCCTCGCCGAAAAGCGTGGAGGACGCCGTGCGCAGCGGGCTGAAAAAGGTCTCCGAGACGGTCAAGGGCATCCAGGGCGCCTGGGTGAACGAGACCAAGGTGGTCACCAATGGCAGTGGCGAGATCACCGAATGGCGGGTCAACCTGCGGGTGACCTTCCTGGTGGAATAGGCGCGCTCAGCGCACGTCCTGCACCTGTCGCTGGCCGTCCAGCACCACTACGTGGTCGGCCAGGGCGGGCAGGGCACGCAGCGCCTGGCGGCTGACCCGCTCGTAATACTGCACGAAGCGCTCCAGCTGTGGCCGGCTCATGCCGTGCCGGCCCGGCTGTGCGGCCTGCAGGTTCTGCTCCTGCTGCCAGCGCCAGCGTGGTACCACCGAGAAATCCGGTGGCTGCAGGAACCACAGGCGGTCGCAGCGCTGCCACAGCGCAGGATAGTCGCGGGCCAGCGCCTGGTTGCACCAGCGCCGCCAGCGGCCATCGGCGTCGGCCTCCCGTTCCAGCGCGTTCAACGGGCTGTCCAGCGCGTCGTCATCCTGCGCAGGCGTGCCCAGGAACCAGCCTTCGAACACCAGCAGGTCCAGCGGTTGTTGCAGCTGCGGCCATTGCGCTTCGGGCAGGCGTTCATCGGCCAGCTTGTCGAAGCGCGGCATCGCGAAGGGCTGGCGTGCGGCCACTGCATCCAGTACCGCGTGGGCCAGCGGCAGGTCATGGGTGCCAGGCGGGCCGCGGGTGATCAGCAGTGGGTGCACCTGGCGGGCCAGCCGTTGGCGCTGTGCGCGGGTCAGGTAGACATCATCGATCGACAGCGTGGCTGCGTTCAGGCCGCGTGCCTGGGCGCGGGCCACCACCTGCGCGGCCAGCGTCGATTTGCCGCTCCCCTGCAGGCCGCTGATCGCCAATACTGGAACTGCTGCGCCGCTGCCCAGTGCATCGTCCAGCACCTGTTCGGCCAATGTTTCGGGGAATCCTTTCACCTGGGGCATATACGCAGCAGCGGCCATGCAGCCACAATAGCCCAATCCGTGTGAGAAGAACGCAATCATGAGCGACCTGTACGCCGAAGCCCTGTCCACGTTTGCCGGCCTGTTTGAAGAGGCCAAACAGAGCCGCGAGGTCGAGCCGAACGCGATGACCGTGGCCACTGCCGATACGCACGGCCGCCCCTCGGCACGTACCGTGCTGCTGAAGGCGTTCGATGAGCGTGGCTTTGTCTTCTACACCCATCTGGACAGCCACAAGGGCCAGGAACTCCATGCCAACCCGCAGGCCGCGCTGCTGTTCCTGTGGCGCAGCCTGCGCGAAGCCGGCATCCAGGTGCGCATTGAAGGCCGTGTGGAGCAGGTTGCCGATGCCGAGGCCGACGCCTATTTCGCCAGCCGCCCGCGGATGAGCCAGATCGGCGCCTGGGCCTCGCAGCAGTCGAAGACGCTGGCAACGCGTGAGGAATTCGATGCGCGCGTGGCCGAGGTCGAGGCCCGCTTCGAGGGCAAGGACGTGCCGCGCCCGGAGGGCTGGAGCGGCCTGCGCGTGGTGCCCGACCGCATCGAGTTCTGGTACGGCGCGCAGTTCCGCCTGCACGAACGCTGGTGCTATGAAGCCGGTGCCGAAGGGCGCTGGAGCAAGCGCCTGCTGTATCCGTAAGGCTGGCCGGTGCAACGCCTGCCGCTGTACCGCGTGGTGGTGTTCGTGCCGCCGGCAGCCCTGGACGCGGTGAAGCAGGGCATCCTCGCGGTGGATGCGCTCGTGGCCGGCGACTACGAGCACGGGATGTGGTGGTCGGCGCCGGGATTCGAGCAGTTCCGCCCACGCGCGGGGGCGTCGCCCGTGCAGGGTGAGGCGGGCCACACCGAAGTGGCCGACAGCGTGCGCCTGGAGTTCTGCCTGGCTCGGGATACGCAGCGGCTGCAGCGCATCTTGGAGCATGGCATCGTGCCGCATCATCCGTGGCGGGTGCCGATGGTGCAGGTGGAGGAGATCGAGCTGCTGCTGGCCGGCGGGCTGCCGTTGTAGAGCCGAGCCCATGCTCGGCTGCTGCTCCGACGCATGAGGCAGTCGAGCAGGGCTCGACTCCACGAGAGCAGGCTGTCGCAAATGGACCGGCTTGCTTCATCTGCGAGCAGGCTCATAACCGGCACACTCCGACGGATGATCTCGACTTCCGGAGTTGCCATGCCCTCCTGGCGTTGCCTGTTTGCGTTGCCGCCGCCGCGTCACGGCGTGGAAGCGTTCCTGCTGTTGCTCGCCCGCATCGTCGCCGGTGTGATGTTCTGCGTATCCGGCTGGAACAAGGTTTTCACCGATGCGGGCCGCGAGCGCATGGTGCATACGCTGGTGGGTGCGGGGATTCCGTTTCCGGTGTTCAGCGCGCCGGTGCTCGGTGTGATCGAATGGATTGCGGGTGGACTGCTGGTGCTGGGCCTTTTGAGCCGCCCCTCGGCCCTGCTGCTGGCGGCGATCTGCGCGGTGGCGGCGCTGACCGATGGTATCGCGCGCATTCCTGCGGGACTGAGCGTGCCGGATTGGTTGAGCTGGTTCTTCTACCTGAGCGAAGTGCCGCTGGGCGTACTGCTGCTATGGATTGCCGCAGTGGGGAGTGGACGGTTCGCGATCGAAGCTCGTTGGGTGCCTTGAACATTGAGTGAAGCGGAGGCAATTGAATGCGGATGAATGATCTGATCCAGCGCGTGATTCGCGCGTACCCGGATCGTCGGAATCCTGATTGCGCTTCGGCGGCCGACGTCATGTGTCGCTTGGGCGTTGATCCTCACTGCGATATGTGGATGTTCTACATGGCAGTCAATGGCGCGCTGCCTGCTGTGAGCGGCAAGCCTGACTTGCTGCGAATGGTTGGTCCTGGAATTCCGAAAATTCCAGACCAGGCTGAGTACATTCGGGATCGTTACGAGCTCCCTGCGGATTTTCTTCCGCTGTCATCTGACGAAGGTGAGGGGATGTATTTGTACGATGTGCGAACGCAGGAGGTACATGATTACTACCTGGCTCGGCACGATCAGTTTCTTTCAGGTGAGACCCCTGCCCGTTGGAAGAACTTCGTAGATTTCATTGCTTGGTACATCAACAATGATGATCGGGCTGCTTAGCTGAAGCAGTCGAGCAAGCTCGGCTCTACAACCCCTCCGCGCGCAGCCAGCGCCATAGCGTGGTGCGTGATACGCCCAGCGCCTGTGCCATGCCCTCGCGGTCATTGCGATGTTCCTGCAGCAATGCTTCCAGCTGCGCACGCGGCGGGCGTTTGCCGTTACTTTCCAGCGGCAGTGCCGTCGCGCCTTCGCTTGCCAGCTCGGGCGCAAGCTGCAGCAGTCGCGAAGCATCAATAGGCCCTTCAGCCGGCTGCCAGTGGATGCGCAGGCGATCCACCAGATTGCGTAGTTCACGCACGTTGCCGGGCCACTCGGCCGTGGTCAGTACCGCCAGTGCATCCTCATCCAGTGGTGCGTCAATGCCACGCAGCTGGCGGAAGAAGTGCTGTGCCAGCAGCGGAATGTCCCCGCGCCGGGCACGCAGCGAGGGCAGGGCGATGCGCAGCGCCGCCAGCCGGTAATACAGGTCGCGACGGAAGCTGCCTGCTGCTGCGCGCTGCTCCAGCGATTGCAGCGTGGCGGCTACCACGCGCAGGTCGACCGGCGTCGGTTCGGTGGCGCCCACGCGCAGCACTTCACGTTCTTCCAACACCCGCAGCAGGCGGGTCTGCAACGGCAGCGGCAGCTCGCCGATCTCATCCAGGAACAAGGTGCCCCCGTCTGCGGCTTCAACCAGGCCGACGCGTCCGCCGCGACGTGCGCCGGTGAAGGCACCATCGCTGTAGCCGAACAGTTCTGCCTCCAGCAGCGATTCGCTGATCGCACCGCAGTTCAGCGCGACGAAACGCCCACGACGACCACTTACGGCGTGCAGCTGGCGCGCGACCAGTTCCTTGCCGGTGCCGGTTTCGCCACTGACCAGCACGGTGCTGTCGTGCGGTGCATAGAGCGCAATCTGTGCGCGTACCTGTGCCATCGCATCGCTGTCGCCGAGCAGTTCATGCGCGTCGCCACGTACTGCCGGGCGCCGGCGTGGGGTGGATCGGTTGCCACTGGAGCGGGCCAGCGTCTGGGTCAGTTCCAGCGCATGCTCGAACGCCTGCCGCACCGAGTCGGCCGAGTACAGCAGCACGCCAGGCAGGCCGGCCTGTTCGGCGTGGTCGATGGCCATGCCGGTGCCGACGATCACTTCGATGCCATTGGCGCGCAGGTCGGCAATGCAGTCGCGCGCATCCTCGCGGGTGACGAAACGGCGATGCTCGATATCCAGGCCGAAACTCTGCTGGAAGTTGCTGAACACCGGTACGTCGCTGGCGTGGGTGACCAGGCCGATGCGGCTGGCGATCCGTCGTGCCCGGGCCAGCGCCTCCATCAGATCGAAGCCGTTGGCCTGGATCGGCACCAGCGGCAGCTCCAGCCGGCTGCGCAGCCAGGCGGCATTGGAGCCACCGGCGATCACCACGTCGCAATGCTCACGGCGCAGGCGCTGCCCGATCACATCCACCGCTTCCTCGAAGCCGAGGTTGATCTGTTCGATACGCGCGCGGCGGTCGAACTCCGGAATGACGTCGCCGAGCAGGCCGGTCAGCCGCGAGACGCTGACGGTCCAGATCACCGGACGGCCGGGATCGGCATCGGTGTGGCGCAGGGGCGAGCGGGGCAGGTACATGGTGGCTCGGACCGGGAAGGGTGTTTCATGATACATCTGTTTCAGTGTTTCATATGTTTCACTGATGCGGGTCAGTCATCCCCGTGAAATCAAGCGCTTGCAGGTTGGCATGGTGTTTGCGCCTACACACACGATCTCCAACCTGGATTGCCGCATGACCGCTTCCACTCCTTTCTCCGCCGGTGCCCGCTTCCGTGAGGCGCTGGCTGCCGAATCGCCGCTGCAGGTGATCGGCGCGATCAACGCCAACCACGCCCTGCTGGCCAAGCGCGCCGGCTTCCGCGCCATCTACCTGTCTGGTGGCGGTGTTGCCGCCGGCTCGCTGGGCCTGCCGGATCTGGGCATCAACACCCTGGAAGACGTGCTGGTGGACGTGCGCCGCATCACCGATGTCTGCGACCTGCCGCTGATGGTCGACATCGACACCGGCTTCGGCCCGAGCGCGTTCAACATCGCGCGCACCGTGAAGTCGCTGATCAAGGCCGGCGCGGCCGCCTGCCACATCGAGGACCAGGTCGGCGCCAAGCGCTGCGGTCACCGTCCGGGCAAGGAGATCGTGTCGCAGGGTGAAATGGTCGACCGCGTGAAGGCGGCCGCCGATGCCAAGACCGATCCGGACTTCTTCCTGATCGCGCGCACCGACGCCATCCAGGTGGACGGCGTGGACAAGGCCATCGAGCGCGCCATCGCCTGCGTCGAGGCCGGTGCCGACGGCATCTTCGCCGAGGCCGCCTACGACCTGGACACCTACCGCCGCTTCGTCGACGCGGTGAAGGTGCCGGTGCTGGCCAACATCACCGAGTTCGGCGCCACCCCGCTGTTCAGTCGCGATGAACTGGCTTCGGCCGGTGTTGCCATCCAGCTGTTCCCGCTGTCGGCCTTCCGTGCCGCCAACAAGGCCGCCGAGAACGTCTACCAGGCGGTGCGCCGCGATGGCCACCAGCGCAACGTGGTGGAGACCATGCAGACCCGCGAAGAACTCTACGACCGCATCGGCTACCACGCGTTCGAGCAGCAGCTCGATGCACTGTTCGCCGCCAAGAAATAAGCAGTACCCTGCACCATCAAGTTTTCGGAGGGAAACATGAACGATACGACCGCAACCCCGACCTTCAAGCCGAAGAAGTCCGTCGCCCTGTCCGGCACCGCTGCCGGCAACACCGCGCTGTGCAGCGTGGGCCGCAGTGGCAACGACCTGCACTACCGTGGCTACGACATCCTGGACCTGGCCAACACCAGCGAGTTCGAGGAAATCGCCTACCTGCTGGTGCACGGCAAGCTGCCGACCCGCGCCGAGCTGGTTTCCTACAAGGCCAAGCTGAAGTCGCTGCGTGGCATTCCGGCCGCGGTGAAGGCCGCGCTGGAAGAGCTGCCGCCGTCGGCGCACCCGATGGACGTGATGCGCACCGGCGTGTCCGTGCTTGGCTGCGTGGCGCCGGAGAAGGACGATCACAACCACCCCGGCGCGCGCGACATCGCCGACAAGCTGATGGCCTGTCTCGGTTCGATGCTGCTGTACTGGTACCACTGGAGCCATAACGGCCGCGCCATCGATGTGGAAACCGATGACGACTCGATCGGTGGCCACTTCCTGCACCTGCTGCACGGCGAGAAGCCGCAGGAGTCGTGGGTGAAGGCGATGCACACCTCGCTGATCCTGTATGCGGAACACGAGTTCAACGCCTCGACCTTCACCTGCCGTGTCATCGCCGGTACCGGCAGTGACATGTACAGCGCGATCTGTGGTGGCATTGGTGCCCTGCGCGGTCCGAAGCACGGTGGCGCCAACGAAGTGGCGTTCGAAGTGCAGAAGCGCTACGACACCCCCGATGAGGCCGAGGAAGACATCAAGGCCCGCGTCGAGCGCAAGGAAGTGGTGATCGGTTTCGGCCACCCGGTCTACACCGTCTCCGATCCGCGCAACAAGGTGATCAAGGACGTGGCCCGCGAGCTGTCCGAAGAACAGTCCAGCATGAAGATGTACGACATCGCCGAGCGCCTGGAATCGGTGATGTGGGACATCAAGAAGATGTTCCCGAACCTGGACTGGTTCAGCGCCGTCAGCTACCACATGATGGGCGTGCCGACCGCGATGTTCACCCCGCTGTTCGTGATCGCCCGCACCGCCGGCTGGAGCGCGCACATCGTCGAGCAGCGCATCGACGGCAAGATCATCCGCCCGAGCGCCAACTACATCGGTCCGGAAGACCGCGACTTCGTCGCCATCGACAAGCGCGTCTGATCCACCTGCTGTACCCATCCGGCCGGCCGCGTGCCGGCCGGATGCTTTCGCCGCCGCACCGCCGGCACCCGGCCCGCCTCAAGCACTCCGCCAGCCCATGAATATCGATTACCGCAAGAACCTCCCCGGCAGCGCGCTGGACTATTTCGACGCGCGTGCCGCTGTCGATGCGATCCAGCCCGGCGCCTACGCCAACCTGCCGTACACCTCGCGCGTGCTGGCCGAGAACCTGGTGCGCCGCTGCGATCCGGCCACGCTCAGCGATTCGCTGAAGCAGCTGATCGAGCGCCGTCGCGACCTCGATTTCCCGTGGTTCCCGGCGCGCGTGGTGTGCCACGACATCCTCGGCCAGACCGCACTGGTCGATCTGGCCGGGTTGCGCGATGCGATCGCCGACAAGGGCGGCGACCCGGCCAAGGTCAATCCGGTGGTGCCGGTGCAGCTGATCGTCGATCACTCGCTGGCGGTGGAGTGTGGCGGTTTCGATCCGCAGGCGTTCGAGAAGAACCGCGCGATCGAAGATCGTCGCAATGAAGACCGTTTCCACTTCATCGACTGGACCAAACTGGCCTTCGAGAACGTGGACGTGATTCCGCCGGGCAACGGCATCATGCACCAGATCAACCTGGAGAAGATGTCGCCGGTGGTCTACGTGCAGGACGGCGTGGCCTTCCCGGATACCTGCGTGGGCACCGACAGCCACACCCCGCACGTGGATGCACTGGGCGTGATCGCAATTGGTGTTGGCGGCCTGGAAGCAGAGAACGTGATGCTGGGCCGCGCGTCGTGGATGCGCCTGCCCGACACCGTCGGTGTCGAACTGAGTGGCCGCCCGCAGCCGGGCATCACCGCCACCGACGTGGTGCTGGCCCTGACCGAGTTCCTGCGCAAGGAGCGCGTGGTCGGAGCCTGGCTTGAATTCTTCGGCGAGGGTGCTGCGGCACTGACCATCGGTGACCGCGCCACCATCTCCAACATGTGCCCCGAATACGGTGCCACCGCCGCGATGTTCTACATCGACGCACAGACCACCGATTACCTGCGCCTGACCGGCCGCGAGGAATCGCAGGTGGCGCTGGTGGAAAACTATGCACGCACCACAGGCCTGTGGGCCGACGACCTGGCCACCGCGCAGTACGAGCGCGTGCTGCGCTTCGACCTGTCCAGCGTGGTGCGCAACATGGCGGGCCCGTCCAACCCGCACAAGCGCGTCGCCACTTCCGAGCTGGCCGAGCGCGGCATCGCCGACGAGGCCAAGCTGGCAGCGGGCAAGGCCGAGCAGGCGCAGGGCCTGATGCCGGATGGCGCGGTGATCATCGCCGCCATCACCAGCTGCACCAACACCTCCAACCCGCGTAACGTGATCGCCGCCGCACTGCTGGCGCGCAAGGCCAATGAACGTGGCCTGCTGCGCAAGCCGTGGGTGAAGTCCTCGTTGGCGCCCGGCTCGAAGGCGGTGCAGCTGTACCTGGAAGAGGCCGGCCTGCTGCCGGACCTGGAAAAGCTGGGCTTCGGCATCGTCGCCTTCGCCTGCACCACCTGCAACGGCATGAGCGGCGCGCTCGATCCGGCCATCCAGCAGGAGATCATCGACCGGGACCTGTACGCCACGGCCGTGCTGTCGGGCAACCGCAACTTCGATGGCCGCATCCACCCGTATGCGAAGCAGGCTTTCCTGGCGTCGCCGCCGCTGGTGATCGCCTATGCCATCGCCGGCACCGTCCGCTTTGATATCGAGAAGGACGTGCTGGGCGTGGACGCCGATGGCAACGAGGTGCGCCTGAAGGACATCTGGCCGAGCGATGCCGAGATCGACGCGGTGGTGAAGGCCTCGGTGAAGCCCGAGCAGTTCCGCAAGGTCTACAACCCGATGTTCAACGTACGCGTGGAGAACGGTGCCGCGGTCAGCCCGCTGTACGACTGGCGCCCGCAGAGCACCTACATCCGCCGTCCGCCGTACTGGGAGGGCGCACTGGCCGGTGAGCGCACGCTGGCCGGCATGCGCGCGCTGGCGGTGCTGCCGGACAACATCACCACTGACCACCTGTCGCCGTCCAACGCGATCCTGGCCTCCAGCGCTGCCGGCGAGTACCTGGCGAAGATGGGCCTGCCGGAAGAGGACTTCAATTCCTATGCCACGCATCGCGGTGATCACCTGACTGCGCAGCGCGCCACCTTCGCCAATCCGAAGCTGTTCAACGAGATGGTGCGCAACGACGATGGCAGCGTGAAGCAGGGTTCGCTGGCGCGCGTGGAGCCGGAAGGCAAGGTGATGCGCATGTGGGAAGCGATCGAGACCTACATGGAGCGCAAGCAGCCGCTCATCATCATTGCCGGTGCCGACTACGGCCAGGGCAGCTCGCGCGACTGGGCCGCCAAGGGCGTGCGCCTGGCCGGCGTGGAAGCGATCGTGGCCGAGGGCTTCGAACGCATCCACCGTACCAACCTGATCGGCATGGGCGTGCTGCCGCTGGAGTTCAAGCCGGGCACCACCCGCCTGACCCTGGGCATCGATGGCACCGAGACCTTCGACGTGGTGGGCGAGCGCACCCCGCGCGCCGACCTGACCCTGGTCATCCACCGCCGCGACGGCCAGGACCTGATCGTGCCGGTCACCTGCCGCCTGGACAGCGACGAGGAAGTGGCGATCTACGAGGCGGGTGGCGTGCTGCAGCGCTTTGCCCAGGATTTCCTGGAAGGCGCCAAGGTGGCGTGATACCGGCCTGAATGCCTGCCCCCGGAGTCCGGGGGCGGGCTTGTCCGACACCTGGGCAGGGCGCACACTGGCTTGGCAAAAACTGCCAATGGAGAGTCTCATGGCCACCATGAACATTTCGCTGACCGACCCGCTCAAGCAGTTCGTGGACGAGGAAGTGCGTGAAGGCGGCTATTCCAGTACGTCGGACTACGTGCGTGACCTGATCCGCCAGCGCCAGCGCAGCAAGGCCGAAGAACTGCTCAAGCAGCTGATTGCCGAGGGGCTGGCTTCTGGGCCTGGCGTCCCGGTGACGGCCGACACATTCGAGCGCATGCGTCGTGAACTGACCGAAAGGATGGAGCGTGAAGGCGATTGAATGGCGACCCAGGGCCGAAGCCGACGCAGCCGATGCCGCGCTGTGGTTCGCACGGCAGGGTGGGCTGATACTGGGTCGGCGCTTTCTCGCCGAGTTGGAGGCCACGCTTCAACGCATCGCGGTATTTCCAGGCTCGGGTTCCACCCGGCACGCCGACCTCGCAGCACAGCTGCCGGTGCCGTTGCGGTTCATGCTGGTTCCGGGCTTCGAACGGTACCTCGTCTATTACCTCGATCTACCGGACCGCGTGGACATCATGCGTGTGTGGTGCGTTGATCGTGGTCTTGACGCACTGATGCAAGACATTTCCTGAAATTCAAACGCGTGGATTCGACGATGACCTTCCTCCCGCAACTCCGTATTCCCGCCACCTACATGCGTGGCGGCACCAGCAAGGGCGTGTTCTTCCGCCTGCAGGACCTGCCCGAAGCCGCGCAGGTGCCGGGCGCCGCACGCGATGCGCTGCTGATGCGCGTGATCGGTTCGCCCGATCCGTATGGCAAGCAGACCGACGGCATGGGCGGCGCCACCTCCAGCACCAGCAAGTGCGTGATCATCTCCACCGCCTCGGTGCCGGACCACGACGTGGACTATCTGTACGGCCAGGTCTCGATCGACACCGCCTTCGTCGACTGGAGCGGCAACTGCGGCAACCTCAGCACCGCGGTCGGCCCGTTCGCGATTGCCAATGGCCTGATCGATCCCGCCCGCGTGCCGCGCGATGGCCTGTGCACCGTGCGCATCTGGCAGGCCAACATCGGCAAGACCATCATCGCCCACGTGCCGATGCGCGATGGCGAAGTGCAGGAAATCGGCGATTTCGAACTGGATGGCGTGACCTTCCCGGCCGCCGAGATCCAGCTGGAGTTCATCGATCCGTCCGATGACGGCGATGCGGGCGCGATGTTCCCGACCGGCAACCTGGTCGACACCCTGGACGTGCCGGGCGTGGGCAGTTTCGAGGTGACCATGATCACCGCCGGCATTCCGACCATCTTCCTCAATGCGGCCGACCTGGGCTACACCGGCACCGAACTGCAGCCTGCGATCAACGAGGACAAGGGGGCGCTGGAGCGCTTCGAGAAGATCCGCGCCTACGGCGCCTTGCGCATGGGGCTGATCAAGAACCTGGAAGATGCGGCCACGCGCCAGCACACGCCGAAGGTGGCCTTCGTGGCACCGGCGCAGGACTATGTGTCGTCCAGCGGCAAGGCCATCCCGGCCTCGGCCATCGACCTGCACGCGCGTGCGTTGTCGATGGGCAAGCTGCACCACGCGATGATGGGCACTGCCGCCGTGGCGATCGGTACCGCGGCGGCGATTCCGGGCACCCTGGTCAATCGCGCCGCCGGTGGCGGCGAACGTGAGGCGGTGACCTTCGGCCATCCCTCGGGCACGTTGCGCGTGGGTGCGCAGGCTGGTCTCGTTGACGGCCAGTGGACAGTGACCAAGGCCATCATGAGCCGCAGCGCCCGTGTGCTGATGGAAGGCAAGGTGCGGGTGCCAGCCGAATAGTGCTCTGGTAGATGCCAACCTTGGTTGGCATGGTGCACGGGCAACCGTGCACCGCAACGAGGAGATCGACGATGTCCGACAACCACACCCCATCCAACGAGCGTGCAGCGTGGGATGCACTGCTGGTGGATATCGTCGATTACGTGCGCGATGCCCGCATCGACTCACCGCTGGCGTTCCAGACCGCGCATCACTGCCTGCTCGATACGCTGGGCTGCGGCCTGGAAGCGCTGTCCTTCCCGGCCTGCAGCAAACTGCTCGGTCCACTGGTGCCGGGCATCAGCGTGGTCGACGGCGCGCGCGTACCGGGCACGCACTACGTGCTGGACCCGGTGCAGGCCGCCTTCAACATCGGCGCAATGGTGCGCTGGCTCGATTTCAACGACACCTGGCTGGCCGCCGAATGGGGCCATCCATCGGACAACCTGGGCGGCATCCTTGCCGTCCTTGACTGGCTGGGGCGCAACGCGCAGGCCCTGCGTCGTCCGCCGCCGACCGTGCACGACGTGCTGCTTGCGATGATCAAGGCGCACGAGATCCAGGGCGTGCTGGCGCTGCAGAATTCCTTCAACCGCGTCGGGCTGGACCATGTGGTGCTGGTCAAGGTGGCCACCACCGCGGTGGTCTCGCAGCTGCTCGGGCTGGATCGCGAACGCATGCTCAATGCCGTGTCGCTGGCCTGGATAGATGGCCAGGCGCTGCGAACCTACCGTCACGCGCCCAATACCGGCTCGCGCAAGAGCTGGGCCGCTGGCGATGCGACCAGTCGTGGCGTGCGTCTGGCGCTGATGGCAGCCAGCGGCGAGATGGGCTATCCCAGCGTATTGAGTGCACCGACATGGGGTTTCGAGGCCGTATCCATGCACGGTCAGGCACTGACGCTGGGGCGACCGCTGGGCAGCTATGTGATGGAGAACGTGCTGTTCAAGATCAGCTACCCGGCCGAGTTCCACGGCCAGACCGCAGTGGAGGCGGCGGTCACGCTGCATCAGCAGCTGCGCGCGATGGGGCGGCGGGTCGAGGACATCGCGCATATCGCCATCCGCACCCAGGAAGCCTGCATCCGCATCATCGACAAGCAGGGCCCGCTGCATAACCCGGCCGACCGCGACCACTGCGTGCAGTACATGGTCGCCATCGCGCTGCTGCACGGGCGGCTGGTGGCCGAGGATTACGAGGACGACGTTGCCGCCGATCCGCGCATCGATGCCCTGCGGGCGAAGATGGCCTGCCATGAGGATCCGCAGCTCAGCGCGGATTATCTGGATCCGGACAAGCGCAGCATCGCCAACGGCCTGAGCGTGCGCTTTACCGACGGCAGCGAGCTGCCCGAGGTACTGGTGGAATACCCGCTCGGCCACGCCCGGCGCCGCGAGGAAGGCATTCCGCTGCTGATGGACAAGTTCCGCCGGCACCTGGCCCATCGCTTCCCGACCGCCCAGCAGCAGCGCATCTGGGCCGCTTCACTGGACCCGGTGACGCTGGCGGCGATGCCGGTGACCGACTACGTGGACCTGTACCTGCCGGGGTGAGGCCGCTCTGGTAGATGCCAACCTTGGTTGGCATGGGGGGCGCCAACCAAGGTTGACGGCTACCGGGTCCCGGGCGGGATCGGGTTTCCGACCGCCGGGGCGTCAACGCCTTGACGCGGCCTGCCTATAATGGCCACCTCGATCAAGGAGTGACGACATGAGCGGTCCGGCACGGCGGAAGCGGTGGGGATGGGCGGCGGCGGTACTGGCAGGAGGCCTGTTGCTGGGTCTGGCCGGCTGCCGCAACGACAGCGGGCAGCTGCCCAAGGCCAGCGGTGAAGCCATCACCACCAAGGCCGAGCAGGTGAAGGAGTTCACCCTGCTGCGTGCCTACCCGGACCAGAAGAATGACGGCTTGTCGCTGGCGCTGGAGTTCTCGCGCCCGCTGGTCGGCACCCAGGATTTCGACAAACTGGTGCGCTTCGAGGAAAAGGTCGGCACCGACGACAGCAGCTGGACGCTGTCCGATGACGGCCTGACCCTGCGTTACCCGTTCGTCGAGGCCGGCAAGGAGTTCAGCCTGGTGGTCTCGCCGGACCTGCTGGCCGCCGATGGCAGCCGCCTGGGCAAGGAACTGAAGCAGAAGGTGTTCAGCGGCGAGCTGAAGCCGGTGGTCGGCTTCGCTTCGCAGGGCAGCGTGCTGCCGGCCAAGGACAGCCGTGGCCTGCCGGTGGTGTCGGTGAACGTGCCGGAGGTCGACGTCGAGTTCCTGCGCGTGCGCGAGAAGGACCTGCCGACCTTCTTCAGCCAGTACCAGCGCGGAGGCCGCCGTGGCAGCTGGGAGCTGAGCAGCGACTACGAGCGCAGCCCGATCAACAAGCTGGCCGAGCCGGTCTACGTCAACCGCTTCATCCTGGGTGGCAAGCAGAACGAGCGGGTGCTGACCTACCTGCCGACCCAGGACATCAAGGAACTGCAGGAGCCGGGCCTGTACTTCGCCCTGCTCAAGCGCACCGGTGACTACGAGGGCGAGTTCGATACCGCGTTCTTCTCGGTCAGCGACATCGGCCTGCATACCCGCGCCTACAAGGACAAGCTGTTCGTGCACACCGCCGGCCTCAAGGACGGCGCACCGCTGAAGGGCATCGACCTGCGGGTTCTCGATGCCAAGGGCGAGGTGGTGCTGAAGGGCAGCACCGACGGCAATGGCAATGCGCTGCTGAACTACACGCTGGATGCCACCCACGTGCTGGTCGCCAGCACTGGCAAGGACACCAGCTTCCTGCCGTTCAACCAGCCGGCGCTGGACCTGAGCGAATTCGCCGTGGCCGGCCGTGACAATGCCTGGTTCGACGTCTACGCCTGGTCCGGCCGCGACCTGTACCGCCCGGGCGAGACCGTGCGCCTGTCCGCGCTGCTGCGTGACAACGATGGCAAGCCGGTCAAGGCGCAACCGGTGTTCCTGCGACTGAAGCAGCCCGACGGCAAGACTTTCCGCGAGACCCGCCTGCAGCCGGGTGACCAGGGCTACATCAATTTCGAGCAGGTGATCCCCGCCGAGGCGCCGACCGGGCGCTGGCAGGTCGAGTTCCGCACCGACCCGGCCAGCAAGGAAGCGATCCAGGGCATGACCCTGCGCATCGAGGAGTTCCTGCCCGAGCGCATGAAGCTGGATCTAGACAGCGTGCAGAAGACGCTGAAGCCGGGTGAGGACCTGCGCCTGCAGGCCAATGGTGCCTACCTGTATGGTGCGCCGGCCGATGGCAACCGCTTCACCGCGCGCATGGCAGTGGCGGCCGAGCAGCAGCCGGTGGAGGGCCTGCCGGGCTACTTCTTCGGTGACCCGACCCTGCAGCTGCCGCGCGAAGCCAAGGACGTGATCGACACCACGCTGCCGGCCAACGGCCAGCTGCGCGAGGATGTGGCATTGCCGGAGGAGGCGGCCAAGGCCAAGGCACCGATTGCAGTGGTGCTGTCCGGCAGCCTGTACGAGACCGGCGGCCGTACCGTCACCCGCACCTTGAAGCGGGTGATGTGGCCGGCCAATGCGCTGGTGGGCGTGCGCCCGCTGTTCAATCCCGAAGACGGTGCCGATTCCAACGGCAATGCGCGCTTCGAGCTGATGCGCGTGGATGCAGCGGGCAAGCCGCAGCCGGCCAAGGGCCTGAAGATCACCCTGGTGCGCGAACTGCGCGACTACCACTGGACCTTCAACGACAACCGCTGGGACTACGACTTCACCCGCCGTTTCGAGAACAAGGAAACGCGCACCGTCGATGCCGGCGGCAGCGCGGTGGCCTTTGATTTCCCGGTGGAGTGGGGCGAGTACCGGGTGGACGTGTTCGATCCGTCCACCGGCCTGACCAGCCGCTATCCGTTCCGTGCGGGCTGGAGCTGGGGTGATGACAACCGCGGCCTGGACGCGCGCCCTGACAAGATCAAGCTGGGCCTGGACAAGACCGGCTACAAGGCAGGCGACACGCTCGAGGTGACGGTGACCCCGCCGCACGCCGGCAAGGGCATCCTGATGGTCGAGACCGACCGCATGCTGTACGTGCAGGGCATCGACGCCAAGCCGGGGTCGACCTTCAAGATTCCGGTCACCGCCGACTGGGAACGCCACGACGTGTACATCACCGCGCTGGTGTTCCGTGGCGGCAGTGCGCCGAGCAAGATCACCCCGGCCCGTGCTGTGGGTGTGGTGCACGTTCCGATGGACCGCAAGGGCCGCACCGTGGCGGTTGGCCTGGCTGCGCCCAAGCAGATGCGGCCGGAGCAGGACCTGCCGGTGACGGTCAGTGCACCGCAGCTGGCGGGCAAGATGGCGCACGTCACCGTCTCGGCGGTGGATGTAGGCATCCTCAACATCACCCGCTTCCCGGTGCCCGACGCCGGCGCGCACTTCTTCGCCCAGCGTCGCCTCGGCATCGATGCCTACGACATCTACAGCCGGGTGATCGAGAGCTTCGATGGCGGCAGCGGCAAGCTGAAGTTTGGTGGCGACATGGCGCTGCAGGCGCTGCCGCAGGCCAAGCGCCCGACCGCACGCGTGCAGACCGTGGACCTGTTCTCCGGCCCGGTGCAGCTGGATGCCAAGGGCATCGCCCGCATCCGCCTGAAGGTGCCGGACTTCAACGGCACCCTGCGCGTATCGGCGCTGGTCTACAGCGATGACCAGTACGGCAAGCGCGATGTGGAGACCGTGGTGCGCGCGCCGATCCTGGCCGAAGCCAGCATGCCGCGCGTCCTGGCCCCGGGCGACCGCAGCACCGTGACCCTGGACGTGCAGAACTTCACCGGCAAGCCGGGGCAGTTCAACGTGAAGGTGGAAAGCGAGGGCCCGTTGAACCTGGGTGAGGGCAGCCGCAGCGTGCAGTTGAATGCCGATGCCAAGACCACGCTGAGTTTCCCGCTGTCCGCGCGTGAGGGCCACAGCGTAGCCAAGGTGCGGGTGCGGGTGGACGGCAACGGATTCAAGGCCGACCGCCGCTACGAGCTGCCGGTGCGTGCGGCGTGGCCGCAGGCGCTGCGCTCGCAGGTACGCACGCTGGATCCACTGGCCGCGGTCAGCCTCGACAACAGCCTGACCGACGGCCTGATGGCCGAGTCGGTGAACGCGCGCCTGCTGGTCAGCCCGCTGCCGCCAATCCCGTTCGCCAGTGCCCTGCAGGGCGCGTTGAACTACCCATACGGCTGCGCCGAGCAGACCACCAGCAAGGGCTACGCCGCACTGATCCTGGACCAGGCGACGTCGTCGATGCTCGGGGCTGACGGGTTGGATGCCAAGACCCGCCGTGAGCGCATGGAAGGCGCGTTCGGTCGCCTGGCGTCGATGCAGGTGGCCAACGGCAACTTCTCGATGTGGGGTGACGACGGCTACGTGAACCCGTGGCTGACCCCGTACATCACCGAGTTCCTGCTCGATGCCAAGGACGCCGGCTTCGCGGTGCCCGACAACGTACTGCAGAAGGCACTCAACCGCCTCAGTGAGGACCTGCTGTCCGGTGGCAATCAGTTCTACGGCCAGGATGACCGCGAGAAGCTGAAGTTCGCCAACCAGGCGTATTCGGGCTATGTGCTGGCCCGGGTCAACCGGGCGCCGCTGGGTACCCTGCGCACGCTGTACGACAACGAGCGCAGCAAGGCGGTCGGTGGCCTGTCGCTGGTCCACCTGGGCGTGGCGCTGTCACTGCAGGGTGATGCCAAGCGTGGCCAGGCGGCACTGGCGGCGGCGTTCGCCAAGTCCAGCAGCGAGCGCCCGTCGTACTTCGGCGACTACGGCAGCGCGATCCGCGATGACGCACTGATGATCGCGCTGACGCACGAGAACAAGCTGGCCAAGCCCGCCTGGGACGCACGTGCGGTCGATCTCGGCCGTGGCCTGGATGCCCGCCGCAATGCCGGCTGGATGTGGCTGAGCACCCAGGAGCAGGTGGCGATCGCCCGCCTCGGCAAGGCCCTGGCCGCCAACCAGAAGGCGCTGGTGGCCGGTGAGTTGGTGATCGGTGGCAGCACCGAGGCGATCAGTGAGCGCAAGCTGTTCGGCCGCAACTTCACCGGCAGCGAACTGGCCAGCGGCGTACGCTTCACCCCGCAGGGCCAGCCGCCGATGTTTGCCAGCATCGACGTGGCCGGCATCCCGCGCAGCGCGCCGGCACCGGACAACAGCGTGCTGGGTGTTGAACGCAGCTACTTCGGCACCGATGGCAAGCCGTGGACGCCGCGGCCGCTGAAGGAAGGCGAAGCGCTGATCGTGCGCGTCACCGTCACTGCCGATACCACCATGCCGGATGCACTGCTGACCGACCTGTTGCCGGCCGGCCTGGAGATCGAGAACTTCAACCTGGGCGACGCCAAGCAGTGGGCCGACGTGGTCGTGGACGGCATCACCATCAGCGATCGTGGTGAAGCCGCCGATACCAAGCACGAGGAGTTCCGCGACGACCGTTACGTGGCTGCGCTGAAGCTGTCGCGTGGCAGCAAGGCCAACGTGTTCTACTTGGTACGCGCGGTGACCCCGGGAACCTACTCGGTGCCGCCGCCGCTGGTGGAGGACATGTACCGGCCGCAGCTGCGCGGCGTCGGCCGCAGCAACCCGACCACGATCACGGTGGTACAGCCGTGACCGCGCGGACGGGCCGCGACGGCGCGGCCCGTCCTGATGGCAATTCGCAATGAATGACGCAATGAAGACCCGGCTGGCGGCCCTGCGCCGCCGGCTGCGGCCGCTGTGGCCGTGGTTGCGCTGGGGCACGGCCGCCTCGCTGGCGCTGCTGCTGGTGCTGGACTTCGCTTTCCCGCCGCCGCTGCCGAAGCAGCGTGATACCAGCACCCTGGTGGTGGCCGCCGACGGCACGCCGCTGCGTGCCTTTGCCGATGCCGAGGGCGTGTGGCGCTATCCGGCTTCGATCGACAGCGTCTCGCCGCTGTACCTGCAGGCGTTGCTGACCTACGAAGACCGCTGGTTCTGGCGCCATCCGGGCATCAACCCGCTGGCGATCCTGCGTGCCAGCGGCCAGTTGCTGCGCGGCGGCCGCATCGTGTCCGGTGGCTCGACCCTGACCATGCAGGTTGCCCGCATCCTCGACCCGCATACGCGCACGCCCTGGGGAAAGCTCAAGCAGATGCTGCGTGCGGTGCAGCTGGAAGTGCATCTGAGCAAGCAGCAGATCCTGGCCCTGTATCTGGAGCGCGCGCCTTACGGCGGCACCATCGAGGGCGTGGAAGCGGCCAGCTGGGCCTATCTAGGCAAGCCGGCGGCGCAGCTGTCGCATGCCGAGGCCGCGTTGCTGGCGGTGCTGCCGCAGGCGCCAAGCCGGCTGCGCCCGGACCGCCATCCGGAAGCGGCGCAGAAGGCGCGCGACAAGGTGCTGTCACGCATGGCCGAACTGGGTGCGTGGACGCCGGAGGAAGTGGAGGACGCGCGCATCGAGAACGTGGTGGCGCGCTCGCTGCGGCCGCCGCTGCATGCGGCACTGCTGGCGCAGCGGCTGCATTCAGCGCAGCCGGGCAAAGCGCGCATCCAGAGCAGCATTGATATCGGCCTGCAGCGCACGCTGGAAGAACGCGTGGCCAGCTACTTCTCGACGCTGCCCGAACGCACCTCGGCCGCCCTGCTGGTGGTCGACAACCAGACCCTGCAGGCACGTGCCTATGTGGGCACGCTGGCGTTCGGTGACCGCCAGCGGCTGGGGCACGTGGACATGGTGCAGGCCTGGCGCTCGCCGGGGTCCACGCTCAAGCCGTTCCTGTATGCGATGGCACTGGATGACGGCCTGATCCATTCGGAAAGCCTGCTGGTGGATGCGCCGCAGAGTTTCGGCAGCTACCGCCCCGGCAACTTCGACATGGCCTTCAACGGACCGATCGGCGCTTCCAGTGCATTGCGCCTGTCGCTCAACGTACCCTCGGTGGATCTGCTGCAACGGGTCGGTGCTGCGCGTTTCGCCGCTCGCCTGTCGCACTCCGGCATCCAGCTGCGTTTCCCGCCGGGCAGCACGCCTAATCTGTCGCTGATCCTGGGCGGCACCGGCGCGCGGTTGGAGGACCTGGTCGGCGCGTTCGCCGCGCTCAACCGCAATGGCATCGCCGGGCGCGTGCGTTACACCGACGATGAGCCAATGATCGAGCGGCGCCTCGCTTCGCCCGGCGCAAGCTGGATCGTCCGCGAGATGCTGGAATCGAATCCGCGCCCGGGCTATGGCGTCGGGACGTTCGATGTCGGTGGCCGCCCGCGTGTGGCGTGGAAGACCGGCACCAGTTACGGGTACCGCGATGCGTGGGCCATCGGCAGTACCCGTCACTACACAGTGGGCGTGTGGGTGGGGCGACCAGACGGCACGCCGTTGCCGGGCCAGTATGGTGCGGTTACCGCACTGCCGCTGATGTTCGAAGTGGTGGACAGCCTGCCGCGCCAGCGTGGCGATTCCGCTGCTGCGCCAATGCCGGCCAGTGTCAGCCAGGAAGACATCTGCTGGCCGACCGGCGAACGTGCCGAGGGACTGCCAGCTGCGCTCTGCCAGCGCAGGATGCAGGCCTACCTGCTGGACGGTGCAGCACCACCGACCTTCCCCGAGCGCGAGGCGCGGCGCTGGCAGCCGGGGCGGCAGCGTTACCTGGCCGATGCGCGGACCGGTCTGCGTGTCTCCGCTGATTGCCGTTTGCCGCATGAGGAAGTCGCGCGTGAGATCGCTCGCTGGCCGGCGCTGTTGTCGCCGTGGTTGTCCAAGGCCACGCGCGAGGCCTCGCAATTGCCAGCGCTATCCCCTGACTGCCGCGACGATGGGCGTGAGGCCAGTGTCGCGTTGCACATCGATGGCCTCAATGATGGCGCAGCACTGGCGCGTGCACCCAACGCCGAACATGGCGTACGCCTGCAGCTGCGCGCGCTGGGCAGCGAGCAGGCGGTGGACTGGTTGCTGGATGGACGCTGGATTGCGCAGACCCACGGCGCGCAGTTGATGCAGCGCGAGTTCGCCGATCCGGGAGCACACACCCTGACCGCGCTGGCGGCAGATGGCGCGTGGACCCAGGTACGGTTCAACGTGCTGCGGTAGGTGCCGACCTTGGTCGCCGCTTTCCGTATATTTGCAACGCTGTTGTAGAGCCGAGCCCATGCTCGGCTGCTCTTGCGACGTGCGTGGTGCAGTCAGCCGAGCATGGGCTCGGCTCTACAACGCGGCAGATGGCAGCGAGCGTGTGGCGTAACCGCTATTCCCCGATCCACCCATCCAGCAGGTCGGCAAACTCGTCGGCGTGTTCCTCTTCCTGCGCCAGGATCTCTTCGAGGATGCGCTTGGTGGTGGTGTCGCGGTCGCCGATGAAGTTGATCATTTCACGGTAGCTGTCGATGGCAATGCGTTCGGCCACCAGGTTCTCGCGGACCATGTCGCGCAGGTCGCTGCCTTCCTTGTACTCGGCGTGCGAGCGTGCGGTCAGCGTATCGGGGTTGAGGTCGGGCTCGCCGCCAAGCTGGACGATGCGCTCAGCCAGCTTGCCGGCGTGCGCTTGTTCCTGCTGCGCATGCTCGAGGAACTCGGCCTTGACCGCGTCGGCCAGCATGCCCTTGGCCATGAAAAAGTGCCGGTAGTAGCGCAGCACGCACACGTACTCGGTGGCCAACGCGTCGTTGAGCAGCTTGATCACTGCCTCGCGGTCGGCATTGTAGCTGTCGGTGATCGCACCATCTTCGATGTTGCGCCGGGCGCGTTCGCGCAGGGTCTTGCGGTCGCTGATGCCGGGAACCTTTGCGGCAGGCTTTGTGGCTTTGGCTGGCTTGCTGGACATGGCTGGCCGTTTCCTCTTGCGGTGGAAGATCAGGTGGGCAGGTGCTCCAGCACGTACTCGGCTGAAGAGACTTCGAACTGGCCCGGCTGTTCGACCCAGACCGCACGCACCACGCCATCGACCACGTACAGGGCGAAACGGCGCGAGCGGATGCCCATGCCGGAGGCGCTGGCATCGAGCTCCAGGCCGAGCGCGCGAGTCAGTTCGGCGTTGCCGTCGGACAGCATCAGCAGGCCGTCGGGCACGTTTTGGTCGGCGGCCCAGGCCTTCATCACGAACGGGTCGTTGACGGCCATGCAGTAGACGTCGATGCCGCGCTGGCGGAAGTCTTGGAATTTTTCGACGTAGCCGGGCAGGTGGCGCGCCGAGCAGGTCGGGGTGAACGCGCCGGGCACGGCGAACAGCACCACCTTGCGCGCATCGAACAGCGAATGCGTATCGAGTGTTTCGATGCCCTCGCGGATGCGCTTGAGGGTCACTTCCGGAATGCGGTCGCCGACATGGATGGTCATGGGGAACTCCTTGCTGGGGCAGGCTAGTGGGCCGGATGGGACAGGGGCGTCAAGACATTGGAAAACCTGCGTGCAGGCCCCATCTTCGGGCTTTGCGGCAGGGGCTTCCAGCCACAGCGTGGGGCATGGGGATGGCAGCCGCATTGCGCAGGATCAGTCGGCCTCACCGGCGCCGCACGAGGCCCGGCGTAGCATCGCCGGCGCGTAGAATGAACCCGGGGCGGCGCCACCGGCGCGGCCGAAGCGAATCGAGGTAGCTGGATGGAATTCAAGGATTACTACGCCACCCTGGGGGTGGAACCGAGCGCGGGCGAGGCGGAGATCAAGACCGCCTACCGCCGGCTGGCACGCAAGTACCACCCGGACGTCAGCAAGGAGGCCGGGGCCGAAGACAAGTTCAAGGCGGTCAACGAGGCCTATGAGGCGCTGCGCGACCCGGAGAAGCGCGCGGCCTACGACCAGCTGCGCGCGCAGGGCTATCGCCCGGGCGAGGAGTTCAACGTGCCGCCGAACTACGGCGGCGCCGGGGGGTTCAATTTCGAGGAAGTGTTCGGCGGCGGCGGCCCCAACGGCGGCTTCAGCGACTTCTTCGAAAGCCTGTTCGCGCGCCAGCGTGGCGGTGGCGGCGCTGGTCCGGGGCCGGGCTTCAGCAGCCAGGGCCATGCGCCCAATCGCGATACCCGCGCCAAGCTGTCGGTACCGCTGGAGGCGGCCTACAACGGTGACAGCCTGCGCATCACCGTCAACGGCAAGCAGCTGGACGTGCGCGTGCCCAAGGGCATCCGCCCGGGCCAGGTGATCCGCCTGGCAGGGCAGGGCAACCATGGCGGCAACCTGCTGCTGGAAGTGGAATACGCCGCGCACCCGCAGTTCGAGGTCGATGGCCGCAACATCCTCTATACGCTGCCGGTCACACCGTGGCAGGCCGCGTTGGGGACCAGCATCAGCGTGCCGACCCTGGGCGGTGCGGTGGAGCTGAAGATTCCGGCCGATTCCGATGCCGGGCGCAAGCTGCGCCTGCGTGGCCGTGGCCTTCCCGGCAGCCCGGACGGCGACCAGATCGTCGAAATCGAGATCGTGGCCCCGGCTGCGACCGACGAGGCGCAGAAGAAGGCCTATCGGAACCTGGCCAAGGCGTTTGGCGAAACGATCTGAGATCGATTCTGGTGGGTGTGGACCTCGGTCCACACGCCTTTCGGCCGTTCAAGGCGTGCCAACCAAGGTTGGCACCCACCGGAATGTTTCAGCCCTGCCCGGCGAACACCCGTTCCAGCACCTCGGACAGTTCATCTTCCGAGAACGGCTTGGTGATGTAGGCCTTGGCGCCCTGGCGCATGCCCCACATGCGGTCGGTGTCCTGGTCCTTGGTGGTCACCAGGATCACCGGAATGTGCCGGGTCGCCTCGTCGCGGGCGAGGGTGCGGGTGGCCTGGAAGCCATTGAGGTTGGGCATCACCACGTCCATCAGGACCAGGTCGGGCAGCTCGGCCTTGGCGGTTTCGACCCCGGCGGCGCCATCGGTTGCGGTCAGGATCTGGTGCCCGAGCTTCTCGACGATGCGCTGTATCCCCAACAGCTGCGACGGTGAGTCGTCGACGATCAGAATGCGTGCCATGTTGTTCCCCATGTAATGCCCGCAGTGTAGTGCGGGCACATTACCGGCGGGAGGGGCGCGTCTGCCGTCCGTCGCCTGCCTGCGACGTTCAGTCGATCCGCACCACCGTGCGCCCCAGCGAGCCGCCGGCCAGCATCCGCTGGAACACGGCGGGCAGGCCATCCAGGCCGACTTCGGCAGTGCAGATGCGGTCCAGGTGCTGCGGCTTCCAGTCACTGCCCAGTCGCGACCACACCTCTTCGCGCAGCCCGCGCGGCGCATTGGCCGAGGACACCCCCAGCAGCGAGACACCGCGCAGGATGAACGGCATCACGGTCATGTCCAGCGTCGGGCTGGCGGCCAGACCGGCGCTGACCACGCTGCCGTAGGGCACGGTCTGCGCCAGCAGGCTGGCCAGCATGTCGCCTCCGGCATTGTCGAGGCCACCGCCGAAGCGCGCCGACTGCAGCGGGCCGGTATCGGCCAGCGCGTTGCGTGGCAGTACCTCGGTGGCGCCGATGCTGCGCAGGAAATCGGCCTGGTCCTGCTTGCCGCTGACCGCGTGCACGCTGTAGCCGGCACGGCTGAAGATCGACAGCGCCAGCGCACCGACGCCGCCGCTGGCACCGGTGACTGCCAGCGGGCCGAGTTCCGGGGTCTGCCGGTTGTCCTGCATGCGCAGCAGGGCCAGCGCCGCAGTGAAGCCGGCGGTGCCCAGCACCATCGCCTCGCGCGGGGTCAGCCCGGCCGGCTGGGCGATCACCGCGCGCGATTCCAGCCGCACGTACTGGCTGTAGCCGCCATCACGGGTCTCGCTGAGGCCGCAGCCGGTGGCCAGCACCGCATCGCCTTCACGCCAGTCCGGGTCGGAGCTGGCGACCACGGTACCGGCCACGTCGATGCCGCCCACGAGCGGGAAGCGGCGCAGGATTTTCCCCTTGCCGGTACCGGCAAGGGCATCCTTGTAGTTGACCGAGGACCAGTGGGCGCGGATCAGCACCTGTCCGGGGTTGAGGTCGTCGATCCGGAGCTGGGCAAGGCCGCTGCGGTAGCCGGCGTCGTCGTTTTCGATGCGGAAGGCGGTGAACGGGGTGGTGGGGGCCATCGGCGTTGCCTGACTTCGAGGAAAACGCCACCTTACCCCGTTGCCCCCCTTTCGATCCTGCCGATCCGCCCCATCTTGTATGATCGGTGATGGTTTCACGGCTGGCGGTGCGGGAAGGGCCCGCGCCGCAGCCCAAATCTTGATGGAGCGTGCATGGCCTGGAATACACCCGGCGGCAACAAGGGCGGACAAGGCCCCGAGGACAATCGACGCGGGCCCTTCGGGTCGCGCGGCGGTGGCAATGGTGGTGGCTGGGGCGGACTGCCCGGGCCGCTGAAGGACCTGTTCGACGGTGGCATCGTGCGTTGGGTGGTGGCAGCCGTGGTGTTGCTGGTGCTGTTCTCCAGCTTCCAGCTGATCGGCGAACAGCAGCGTGGCGTGGTGCTGCGCTTCGGCCAGTTCTCGCGCATCCTGCAGCCCGGCCCGAACTTCAAGCTGCCGTGGCCGATCGAATCGGTCACCAAGGTCAATGCCACCGAGATCAAGACCTTCTCGATCCAGGTGCCGGTGCTGACCCGCGACGAGAACATCGTCAACGTCTCGCTGAATGTCCAGTACCGCATCGACGACCCGCAGCAGTACCTGTTCGGCACGGTCGATGCCAACCAGGTGCTGGAGCAGTCGGCGCAGAGCGCGGTGCGCGAAGAAGTGGGCCGCGCTGATCTCAACGCCGTGCTGAACAACCGTGGCCCGCTGGCCGTGGCTGCCGAAGAGCGCCTGCAGGCGCTGCTGAAGGCGTTCAAGACCGGCCTGACCGTGACCGGCCTGACCCTGCAGGACGCCCGTCCGCCAGAAGAGGTCAAGCCGGCCTTCGACGAGGTCAATGGCGCCCAGCAGGTCAAGGAACGCCTGATCAACGAAGCCCAGGCCTACGCCGCCAAGGTCGTGCCGGAAGCCCGAGGCCAGGCCTCGCGCGCCCGTACCACTGCCGAAGGCTACAAGCAGGCCGTGGTGTCCAAGGCCGAGGGTGACGCGCAGCGCTTCAGCCTGTTGCAGGCCCAGTACAAGGACGCCCCGGAAGTGACCCGCAAGCGCCTGTGGCTGGAGACCGTGCAGCAGGTGCTGAGCGAGAACCGCAAGGTGATCGGTGGTGATGGCCGCCAGCTGATCTACGTGCCGATGACCGGCGATACCCGTCCCACCACCCCGGCTCCGCCGGGAGTGACGAACCCGGAGGTGGTGATGCCGTCGCTGCCGGGTGCAGCGGCGGAAGCTTCCCGTGATCCGGGCCGGCCGGTGGGCCGCCCGACCGGGCGACCGAGCGGCCGTGAGGAGGGCAGCCGATGAAGAGTCCTATCTGGATCGCCGTGATCGTGGCGGTGGTGCTGGGCCTGCTCGGCTCGGTGTACGTGGTCCGTGAGGACCAGACCGCCATGGTCCTGAACCTGGGCAAGGTGGTGCGTTCGGACATCAAGCCGGGCCTGCACTTCAAGGTGCCGGTGGTGGAAACGGTGAAGGTCTTCGACCGCCGCTTCCAGGTGCTCGACACCGCGCCGGCGCGTTACTTCACCGCCGAGCAGAAGGACGTCAGCGTCGACTTCTTCGCCATCGGCTACATCTCCAACGTGGGGGACTACTTCCGTGCCACCGGCGGCGATCCGCGGATCGCCAATGCCCGCCTGGCACCGATCATCACCGACTCGCTGCGCAACCAGATCAACTCGCGCACCCTGCAGCAGCTGGTCTCCGGCGACCGCAGCGAGCTGATCGCCGAGCAGCTGAAGGGAATCAACGAAGCCGTGGCCGGCCTCGGCATGCAGATGATCGACCTGCGCATCAAGCAGGTGGACCTGCCCACCGACAGCCAGGTGATCAATGACGTGTACGAGCGCATGCGCGCCCAGCGCAAGCAGGAAGCCGCCAAGCTGCGCGCCGAGGGCGAGGAGCAGTCGCTGACCATCCGTGCCCAGGCCGACCGTGACAGCACCGTGCTGATCGCCGAGGCCGAGCGTGATGCCCAGCGCCTGCGTGGTGAAGGCGATGCCGATGCCGCCCGTATCTACGGCAAGGCCGGCTCGGCCGATCCCTCGTTCTACGCGTTCTACCGCAGCCTGGAGGCCTACCGTGGCTCCATGACCGACGGCAACGGCGTGATCGTGCTGGACAAGAACGACCCGTTCCTGCAGTACCTGAAGAACGACCGCTGAGGTCGCAGGGCACTACCCCACGGGGCCCGGCCAGACGCCGGGCCCCGTGCTTTTTCCGGAGTCCCCCATGAAAGATCTGTTCGCCGCCGTCTGCCTGGTCGCGGTGCTGGAAGGCCTGTTCCTGTTCGTCGCCCCGTTCGCCTGGAAGCGCATGGCCGAGCGCCTGCTGGACCTGCCCAGCCCGGCCCTGCGCAGCTTCGGCGGGCTGGTGCTGCTGGCCGGGCTGAGCCTGCTGTGGTGGGTGCGGCACTGAAGGCCCGGCACGGCCGCCTGCGTTCACATGCGTGGCCCTGCTCTGGTAGAGGCCAACCTTGGCTGGCATTGCCGGCCAGCGGCCGGCACGACCGGGCGGGGCGGCTGACCGGCCGGTGAAGCCGTCCGTCGGAAAGGTGGCACCCGACCCCGGAAACCCGGATAATGCACAAAAGCCGGACGGGCCTCCCCGTTCGGCTTTTTCCGTGTCTGGGCCTTCCATCGCCGGCTGCTCCCCGTTTGGAGCCGCCCTCCAGGTGCTGGCCAGCCCCGCCACGGTTTACCCGTCCGCGGCCCCGATGGCCGCAACATATGAGGAGCCCGTCATGGGTCAGTCTGTCGTAGTGCTTGGTGCCCAGTGGGGCGATGAAGGCAAGGGCAAGATCGTCGATCTGCTCACTGAGGAAATCGGCGCCGTCGTGCGCTTCCAGGGCGGCCACAATGCCGGCCACACCCTGGTCATCAACGGCAAGAAGACCGTCCTGCACCTGATCCCGTCGGGCATCCTGCGTGACGACGCGCTGTGCCTGATCGGCAACGGCGTGGTGATCTCGCCGGCCGCGTTGCAGAAGGAAATCGCCGAGCTGGAATCCTCCGGCGTGGAAGTGCGTTCGCGCCTGAAGATCTCCCCGGCCGCGCCGCTGATCATGCCGTACCACATCGCCCTGGACCAGGCGCGCGAGCGCGCTGCCGGTGGCAAGGCGATCGGTACCACCGGCCGTGGCATCGGCCCGGCCTACGAAGACAAGGTGGCGCGTCGCGGCATCCGCATCGCCGACCTGCACTACCCGAAGCAGCTGGAAGAACTCCTGCGCACTGCGCTGGATTACCACAACTTCGTGCTGACCAAGTATCTGAACACCGATGCGGTCGATTTCCAGAAGACCTTCGACGAAGCGCTGGCCTTCGGCGAGTACGTGCAGCCGATGAAGTCCGACGTGGCCGGGATCCTGCACGACCTGCGCAAGCAGGGTAAGCGCGTGCTGTTCGAAGGCGCGCAGGGTGCGCTGCTGGACATCGACCACGGCACCTACCCGTACGTCACCAGCTCCAACACCACCGTCGGTGGTGCGCTGGCCGGTTCTGGCGTCGGCGCCGATTCGATCGACTACGTGCTGGGTATCGCCAAGGCCTACGCCACCCGCGTCGGCGGCGGCCCGTTCCCGACCGAACTGGACGACGAAGTCGGCCAGGGCATCCGTGACCGCGGTGCCGAGTACGGTGCCTCGACCGGTCGCCCGCGTCGCTGCGGCTGGATGGACATCGTCGCGCTGAAGCGTGCCGTGGCCATCAACGGCATCAGCGGCCTGTGCATCACCAAGCTGGACGTGCTCGATGGCATGGAAAAGCTGAAGGTCTGCATCGCCTACGAATACAACGGCAAGCGCACCGAGTACGCCCCGCTGGACGCACAGGGCTGGGAAGACTGCACCCCGGTGTACCTGGAGTTCCCGGGCTGGAGCGAGAACACCCACGGCATCACCCACTGGGACGACCTGCCGCCGGCCGCACGTGCCTACCTGCGTTCGCTGGAAGAGCTGGCGGGTTGCCCGATCAGCATCGTCTCCACCGGCCCGGACCGCGACCACACCATGGTCCTGCAGGATCCGTTCGCCTGAGTGCGTGACTGGTAGCGCTGGGCCATGCCTGGCGTCGCAGAAGGAAGAAGCCCCGCGAACGCGGGGCTTTTTCGTTACTGTGTTGCCAGTGCCGGCGAGGAAGCGAAGCGATGACCAGGATGTCAGCGTGAAAGGCGAGACCGTGGTGCGGGTCACCCTGTTGGTGTTGTGGAGCCTGTGGGTCATCGCCTGCGCGGTTCTGGCGCTCGGCGCCATCGCCAACCATCTGGCCTCGCGTACCCAGACCCTGCCGCTGCTGCTCAGCCCCGGCGCGACGGCCGAGGTGACGGTCTACCGCTTCATTGATGACCAACTGCGGCTGCGACTGCGGTATGCCGCAGACGGTACTGAGGCTGACCCTGAAGTGCTGCTGCGCATCGACACTCTCACCGGTCATGGGGACTTCCGCGCAGGAGAGCGTTCGGGAGTGGCCGGGCAGGGTATCAACCGCAGGCTGGCATCGGTTGAGTCCAGCGGGCTCATGGCGTCCTGCTTTGGATATGGCCGCGGTGATGCATTGCCACGCGGGCGCTCATGGCTGCGAGTAACCGTACTGGAGGTGGACCCGGCGCTGGCGGGCAGGGCGGCCGTGATCGAACTGCAGCCCCCGCTGGACCTGCTGAAGCTGACCGACCTGGATTACGTCTGGCTGTGGCCGTTCTTTTTCTGGAAGGTGGCGGCACTGTTCCTGCTGATTCCCGGGGGTGCGTTGGCGGTGTTCACGTTCACCTTGCGGCGCTGGCAGCGCCGGGCGTCGAAGCAGCCGATTTCAGCAGCGGATACGGATTGATCGATTCCCCCTTCCACCACTGCTTCTCCGGCCCCAGTACGTGTACTTCGAAATGCAGGTGCGGGGCCTCCGCGCTGGCATTACCAGTGCTGCCCACATAACCAATCACATCCCCGCGTTTGATCACCTGCTTTTCGCTCAGGCCATCGGCATAGCGCTGCAGGTGCGCGTAGTAGTAGCACCAGCGTCCGCTGGGCTCGAACTGGTAGATGGTCAGCCCACCGCGCTTGCTGTCGAACAGCTTCTCCACCGTGCCGTCGGCCACCGCCAGCACCGGCGTACCGGCATCGGCCATGATGTCGATCGCATCGTGCACGCGGCCCTCGCTGCGTGCATCGGTGAAGGTGTCGCGCAGTTGAGAGGGCAGTACCCCCTGCACCGGCAGCAGCAGGGTGCCCGAGGCTGCGTCGATGCCAGTCGGTGCCGTCGCGCGCGGCGCGGCAGCTTGCATCGACGGCGTTGTGGCCACGCTGGGCTGCGCTGCAGGAGTGGACGCGGCCACGAATTCGCCAGCATCGCGGCGCAGCCACCAGCCCAGTCCCACACCCAGCAGCACGCCCAGCACGATCAGCTGCGAAAAACGCATCGGCTCACTCCTGCATCACCACGGGGACGGAGGTATCCACCGCATCGGCCACGCGCAGCGCATCCCAGTTGGTCATGCGTACGCAGCCATGCGATTCGGTCTTGCCGACATGGCCCGGTACCGGCGTTCCGTGGAGGCCATAGTGGGGCTTGGACAGGTCGATCCAGACCCGGCCGACCGGATTGTTCGGGCCTGGCGGCAGCGTGGCTTTCTTCTCGCCTTTGCGCGCATCCCAGAACAGCTTGGGGTTGTAGTGGAACGGCGGGTCGCGATATACGCCGAGAATCTTCCATTCACCGATCGGCAGCGGATCATGCTGGCTGCCGGAAGAGACCGGCACCTGCGCGATCACCTTGCCCTGCACATCCAGCAGCTGCAGCGTGGAATCGGACTTGTCGACCACGATCTTCGCCGCCTTCGGCAATGCAGCCGGTGCGATGTTGGGCACCTGGATGCGATTGCCGGCCTTGGCCAGATCGACGCCGGGGTTGAGCGCCTTCAGCAATGCCGGCGACGCATGGAAACGCTCTCCCAGTGATTCCTCGACGCTGCTGTAGCCCAATGCCTTCAGCTTTGCCTGCGCGGCGGGCGTCTTCGGAACGGCGATGAACGGCCCGGCCACGTCCTCGGCGGTCAACGTGTAACTGGCAAGCGGCGTGGTCGCATCGGCCTGCAGTGCTTTCCAGGTGGCATCGTCCAGCTCTCCGCTCACTGTCAGGCCGTGGGCCGCCTGGAAGCCTGCCACGGCCCGGCGCTGATTGCTGCCGACCTCACCGTCGATCTCGCCCGGGGAGAAATTGGCGCGATCCAGAAGCACCTGGGCGTGCAGTGGCGATCGCGCCGCGGTATCGGGTCCGGTCTTCTCGGCAATGGGCTCCGGCAGCTGGACCGGCGGCGGCACCTGCGCGAAGGCGGGGGACATCAGCAAGGACAGGGCGAGCAGGGCGGGGCGACATACGGGCATGGAGATCTCCGGCAGATGGCAGCTCCACCCTGCCCGGAGAGGCTGCGCAGCCCCCGTGAAAGCAACCTGATGCTGGCATGAGCAGTGCGGTCCCGGCGGGCGGTTGGACCTTGCCGCAGAAGCGCGGCGCGTGGCCTCACCAAGGTGAACGGCTGCCGACGCGCGTGCGTGTTGCCGATCAAGATTGCCGGTGGCACGGCCGATAGGGGCGCATCCCCCCGTTTTGGATGTACCGATGAACTACTTGAGGAATGTCAGGGTTGCCTGGCGTCTTGGGCTGGGCTTTGGCCTGTTGCTGCTGCTGGTCGCCGCCGTGGTGGCCACCGGCGCCACCGCCAGTGTCGTGCAGAAGCGCGCGATGCAGCAGGTGGTCGACGTCAGCGTGGCCAAGGTGCGCCTGCTGTCGCAGATGCTCGATGCCAACAACCAGATGATGGTGGTGCGCCGTGAAATGCTGATCCGCCAGGGCGAAGCGCGCGACAGCGACGAGCAGCGCATCGCCGATCTGGTCAAGCGCTATGAGGCCAGCTGGACCGCCTATCAGGCACTGCCGGGTGATGCGGAGGGCAAGGCCATCGCGGAAACCATCGCGGCCAAGCGCGCCATCGCGCGCCCGCTCAACAAGCAGACCAGCGAACTGATGGAGCAGGGCGACTACCCGGGCGCCGTGGCGCTGACCCTGGGCCCGGTGCAGGAAGCGGCCAATGGCTGGAACAAGGCACTGTCCGACGGCGTGGACTTCGAAGAGAAGGAAAGCCGCGATGCAGCCGCCGAGGCGATCAGGCTGGGCGAGCGCAGCCTGCTGCAGCTGCTGGTGCTGGGCGGCGTCGCACTGCTGGTCGGCATCGGTGCCTCGGTGATGATCGGCCGCAGCCTGACCGGCCCACTGGCCCGCGCGGTGAACCTGGCCGAACGCCTGTCCAAGGGCCAGCTGGAACAGGAATTCCGTCTTGGCGGCCGTGACGAACTGACCCAGCTGGGTGAGGCGATGGCCAGCGTGCGGCAGAGCGTGCAGGCGGCGATCGGCGCGCAGCTGCAGATGGCCGAACAGCATGAGGCGGGCGCGATCCGCTATCGCATGGACGCCAGTGCGTTCCCTGGCGATTTCGGCCGCATGGTGCAGGCGACCAACAGCCTGGTCGAATCGCACGTGCAGGTGGAACTGCTGATGGCTGAAGTGATGCAGCGTTACGCCATCGGTGACCTCAGCCGCGACCTGCCGGACTACCCGGGCGAGAAGGGCACGCTGACCCGCACCCTGGCCGCGGTGAAGCAGAGCCTGATGGCGATCAACGCGCAGATCGATGAACTGGCCCGCGCCGCGCGTGCCGGTGATTTCAGCATGCGTGGCGATGCCACTGCGTTCCAGTTCCAGTTCAAGGCGATGGTCGAGCACCTCAACGGCATGATGGCCAGTTCGCAGTCCAGCATTGCCGATGTCTCCGACGTGCTGCGCGCGATCTCGCACGGCGACCTGACCGCACGCATGGATGGCGAGTACGACGGTGTGTTCGCCCGCATGCGCGACGACGCCAACACCACCACTGCGCAGCTGACTGGCATCGTGCGGGGCATCCAGGTGGCTGCCGACAGCATCAACAACGCGGCGCAGGAACTGGCCGCCGGCAACAACGACCTGTCGCGCCGCACCGAGCAGCAGGCCGCCAATCTGGAAGAAGCGGCCGCATCGATGGAGGAACTGACTTCCACCGTACGCCAGAACGCCGAGCTGGCACGTCAGGCCGACAGCGAAGCGCATGCCGCCGGTGCCGCGGTGCGCGAGACCGAGCAGGCGATGGCACAGATGGCATCGGTCATGGGCGAGATCGATCAGTCGTCGGCTCGCATCTCGGAGATCTCCACGGTGATCGACGGCATCGCGTTCCAGACCAACGTCCTGGCGTTGAATGCTGCAGTGGAAGCTGCGCGCGCAGGCGAGCAGGGCCGTGGTTTTGCCGTGGTCGCCAGCGAAGTGCGCACGCTCGCGCAGCGTGCCGGTGTCGCCGCCAAGGAGATCAAGGAGCTGATCGAAGACGCCGCTGCCAAGGTGAAGAGTGGCCTGGCGGTGACCGTTGAATCGGAAGCCGCGATCGCGCGCGTGGCCCAGGCCAGCTCGCGCACCACCCAGCTGATGAGCGACATCGCAGCGGCCAGCAAGGAACAGGCCGCCGGCATCGAGCAGGTCAACCAGGTGGTGGTGCAGATGGACCAGGTGACCCAGCAGAACGCCGCGCTTGTGGAAGAAGCCACTGCCGCGAGCCGCGCGCTGGAAGAACAGGCGCATGCACTGACCACGTCGGTGGCGGTATTCAAGGTAGAAGGCGCGGCGGTCTCTGCTGTGCCCCGTCGCGCAGCCTGAGCGGGCAGTGCAGCGACAGGAATACGGCCGCCTTGAGCGGCCGTATTTCGCTGGAAGGAGCCCGTCTACTGCTGAAGGCCGTGCTGACGCAGCCGAAGTTGTCGCATGGATGAGGGCGCTCCCCCCCTGACCGACGCTTCAGGCGCGCGCACGCGTACGCGTACGCGCAGCTTTCTTCGCCGCCGCCTTGCGCACGGTCTTCTTCGCGGCCCGCGTCTTGGCTGCCTTCTTTGCGGCGGCGCTCCGCGAGGCGGCCGTACCCGTCTTCCTGGCCGCAGCCTTCTTCGCCGTCTTCTTTGCGGCCTTCTTGGTGGCCTTCTTTGTGGCGGTCTTGCGAGCGGGTGCCTTCTTTGCCACCGCCTTCTTCGCAGGTGCCTTCTTCGCTGCCGTCGCCTTGGTCGTGGCCTTCTTTGTGGCCGACTTCCTGGCAGGCGCCTTCTTGGCAGCCTTCTTGCTGGTCGCCTTCTTCGCGCCCTTGCGGGCACTGCCGCTACGTTTGCCTCCACCGTCCTGCTTGTTCACGGTGGCCCAGGCAATGCGCTCGGCGGTGCCTTCACTCGCGCCGCGATCACGTTCGCTTTCCTCGATGTGCTCGGCCTGGCGCTTCTGTTTCTCGGTATATGCGGATTTGTCACCACGGGGCATGACGGATCTCCTGTCGTAGTAGTCAGGCCAGCAGGCGCAGCTTCGGTTCACGCGCCCATTGGCGGGTGGCGGCCGCCGCCAGGAAGGCCTTGGCGTCTTCCGCTTCGACGATGCCGGCATCGTTGCCGACCCGCGCCGCCTTCAGCAGCGTCTGGCCGCCTGCGTCGCTGGCGATGGCCTTCAGGTGCGCCCACGCCTGGCTGACGAATTCGACGGCTGCACTCTCTTTCGACAAGGCCTTCGCGGCTTCCGGGCTGAGCACCACGGCCACCGCATCGAACACAGCCGATGGCGTGCCCGCCAGTTGCCCATCCGCCGTCTGCATCGCCCCATCGCTCAGCGTGGCGCCGCCTACTTTGGGCGCGACCAGCTTCACGTCTGCACCCGCCTTCCGGGCCGCTTTGCTCAGGCTGGCCATCACGCGCGCGTCGGAGCCCTCATCAAACAGGATGCCGATGCTGCGCCCTTGCAGGGTGGGCTTGTTGCGCCCGATCACGCGCACCTCGGAAGCGGCAGGCATGTCCTGCACCGGCGTGGCGGTCGGCGCGGGGTCGGGCAGTGCAGGCAACGAGAGCCCATCAGCTACGCGCTGCGCCAGTGATTCGTCGATGTTGCGCAGGTGGCTGACGGTACGCTCCCGCACCTTCAGCGTTTCCACCTTGGACAACTCGAACACCAGCGCCGATGCCAGGTGCGCCTGCTCCGGCTTTTCCAGGCTCCGGAAGAACATGCGGGCTTGGCTGTAATGGTCGGCGAAGCTCTCCGCGCGGGTGCGGCCCTTGCGTCCATCGTCGGCGCTGGAATGGCTGCGGAAACCTGCGGGCGTCTCGCGCGGCGAGTCCTCCTGCAGCGAGCTGGGATCATAGGCGACGCGGCCCTTGGGCACCTGCATCTGCATGTGGCCGTCGCGCTGGTGATTGGCGAACGGGCACTTCGGGGCATTCACCGGGATCTGGTGGAAGTTCGGGCCGCCAAGCCGCAGCAGCTGGGTGTCCAGGTAGGAGAACAGGCGGCCCTGCAGCAGTGGATCGTTGCTGAAGTCGATGCCCGGCGGCACGTTGGCCGGGCAGAACGCCACCTGTTCGGTCTCGGCGAAGAAGTTGTCCGGCCAGCGGTCCAGCACCATGCGCCCGATGACCTGCAACGGCACCAGCGATTCGGGAATGATCTTGGTCGGGTCCAGATGATCGAACGGGAATGCGTCGGCCTCTTCTTCAGTAAACAGCTGCACTCCCAGTTCCCATTCGGGAAAGTCGCCGCGCTGGATGGCCTCGAACAGGTCGCGGCGATGGAAGTCATTGTCGGCCGACTGCAGTTTCAACGCTTCGTCCCAGACCGTGGACTGGATACCCAGCTTGGGCCGCCAGTGGAACTTGACGAAGGTCGACTCTCCCGCCTCGTTCAGCAGGCGGAAGCTGTGCACACCGAAGCCTTCGATCATCCGCAGCGAACGCGGTATGGCGCGGTCGCTCATCGCCCACATGATCATGTGCATCGACTCGGGCATGAGCGAGATGAAATCCCAGAAGGTGTCGTGGGCCGTGGCGGCCTGCGGAAACGCACGGTCCGGTTCCATCTTCACTGCGTGCACCAGGTCCGGGAATTTCATGGCGTCCTGGATGAAGAACACCGGAATGTTGTTGCCAACCAGATCCCAGTTGCCCTCCTTGGTATAGAACTTGACCGCGAAGCCGCGCACGTCGCGGGGGGTATCCACCGAGCCCGCGCCGCCGGCTACCGTCGAGAAACGGGTGAACACGGGCGTCTTGACGCCTACCTCGGTCAGGATGCGCGCGCGGGTATGGGCGGCCAGTGACCGGGTCAGCTCGAAGTAGCCGTGTGCTGCGCTGCCACGTGCGTGCACGATGCGCTCGGGAATGCGTTCGTGATCGAAGTGGGTGATCTTCTCGCGCAGGATGAAGTCCTCCAGCAGCGTGGGCCCTCGGGGCCCCTGCCGCAGGGAGTTCTGATTGTCCGCCACCGGGATGCCCTGATCGGTGGTCATCACCGGATGGGTGCCCCCGGCCTGCTGGTGCAGTTCATCGCCGTCGCCCCGGCGGTGGTTTTCGGCAGGGGCGGTTGCGCGCTTGCCGGTCGGCTTGCTGGCGGCCATTGACGTTGGCTCCGGATCATCAGAAGGAACCACGACACTGGAACCAGCCCCGTTAAACCGAGGTCCGGCAGAGGTGAACGTACAGGCAAAAGCAGGCTCGGGTATGCTTGCTCCATGCGAGTCGAGCCCGCCGACATCGAAGCCCTGTTCGACGCCATCCCGGATGTGCTGTTTTTCATCAAGGACCTTCAGGGGCGTTACACCCACGTCAACCAGACCATGCTGCGGCGGCTGGGCCTGCGCGCGCGCAAGGACGTGATCGGGCGTACCGCGGCCGAGATCTACCCGACCGGGCTCAGTGCGGACTACGTCGACCAGGACGCCCGCGTGCTGTCCGGCGAGGTGATCGAGAACCTGATGGAGCTGCACCTGTTCGCCAACCGCGAACCGGGCTGGTGCCTGACCTGCAAGCGCCCGCTGGTGGTCGATGGGGCCATCGAGGGCCTGATCGGCATTTCCCGCGACCTCGGCCAGAAGGACAGCCTCGGTACCCAGTACGAGCAGCTACGGCTGGCCCTGGCCCACCTCAATGCGCACTACGCCGAGAACGTGCGCATGCAGACCCTGCTGGACATCACCGGCTTTTCGCTGTCCAAGCTGGAGCGCAGTTTCCGCAAGGTGTTCCAGATGACCCCTCAGCAGGTGCTGACCCGGCTGCGCATCCAGATGGCCATGCACCTGCTGCACGGCGACGACAGCATCGCCTGCATCGGCCAGGCCTGCGGTTTCAGCGACCAGAGCGCCTTTACCCGCAAGTTCAAGGCTGAAACCGGTTTCTCGCCGCGCGCCTACCGCGCCCGCATCGGCGGCAGTGTCGGCGAGCCAGCGCTGGCCTGAGCCGCCTGCTGCGCTGTGCCTATCCCCGCAGGCATGGGACAGGGTAAGGTGTCGCCCCTGTAGCCCGCCGCCAGCCCCGCCGATGCCCAACTCGATTCCGACCGCTTCGCCGTCCCGCCTCGGGCATTCGCTCAAGCCCCGCCAGCTGATCATGATGGGCCTGGGCAGCGCCATCGGCGCCGGCCTGTTCCTCGGTTCGGGCGTGGGCGTGCAGGTGGCCGGTCCGGCAGTGCTGGTGTCGTATCTGGTCGCAGGCGCGCTGGTGATCATCGTGATGAACGCACTGGGCGAGATGGCGGCGGCCAAACCGACCAGCGGCGCGTTTTCGGTGTATGCGGCCGACGCCATGGGCGCCACCGCCGGTGCCACGGTCGGCTGGTTGTGGTGGGTGCAGCTGGTGATCGTGATCGCCGCCGAGGCGGTGGGCGCGGCCGGGTTGCTGGCCACGGTCTGGCCTGCGGTGCCGGTACCGATGGCAGCGCTGGCCTTCATGCTGTTCTTCACCGCGATCAACCTGCTCGGGGTGAAGAACTTCGGCGAGTTTGAGTTCTGGTTCGCCATCCTCAAGGTCGCGGCGATCCTGGCGTTCATCGCCATCGGCGTGGCGCTGCTGATGGGCTGGCTGCCGCAGGTGACCTCGCCGGGCTTGAGCAACTTCACCGAACATGGCGGCTTCGCACCCAAGGGTCTGGCCGGTATCGGTGCCGCGCTGCTGGTGGTGGTCTTCGCCTTCGGTGGTACCGAGATCGTGGCCGTTGCGGCGGCGGAGACCGAAGATCCGGAGCGCAGCATCGCCCGTGCCATCCGCACCGTGGCGTGGCGCATCCTGGTGTTCTACATCGGCTCGCTGAGCGTGATCATCGCTGTGGTGCCGTGGACCAGCGAGGCGCTGAAGTCGCCGTTCGCCGCCGTGCTGGATATCGCCCGTATTCCGGGTGCCGGCACTGCCATCACCCTGATCGCGGTGATCGCGCTGCTGTCGGCGCTCAATGCCAACCTCTACGGCGCCTCGCGCATGATGTACTCGCTGGCGCAGCGCCGTGAAGCGCCGGCCGTGCTGGGCTGGACCGATCCGCGCCAGGTGCCGGTGATCGCCGTGCTGGCCAGCGTGCTGTTCGGCTTCGCCGCCACGGTAATGGAACTGCTGTTTCCGGACCGGGTGCTGCCGGTACTGCTGAACATCGTCGGTTCCACCTGCCTGCTGGTGTGGACGCTGTCGCTGGTCTCGCAGCTGGTGCTGCGCCGCCGCGCCGATCGCCTGGGCACTCGCCTGCCGTTCCGCATGGCCGGTTTCCCGTGGCTGACCTGCTGCGCGCTGGCGATCCTGGCGCTGATCTTCGGCCTGCTGCTGAGCGAGGCGCACACCCGCCTGCAGTTCCTGTCGATGGTGGCGCTGACCGCCACGATCGCCGCTGGCAGCGCCATCGCGCGGCGCATGCGCGAGGCGTGATTCTGTAGAGCCGACCCACGGTCGGCTGCTGTTCGCGCGGCCGCCAGCCGAGCATGGGCTCGGCTCTACAGCAGGCATACATCCGCCGTGCCATCCTGATCGCGTGGGCCGCCAGCGGCCCGTCGACCGGGAGTACCGCATGCTGCGCAGCCGTCCTTTCCTGATGTTCACCGGCCAGGCTGAGGCCGCCCTGGCCCTGTACGCCGAAGCCTTCGCCGATCTCCGCCTGCTGGCCCTGCAGCGCCACCCCGAGGGCGCCGGTGCCGGCGTGCCCGGGCAGGTCCGCCAGGCCATCTTCCTGCTGGGCGGCACCCACTACCTGTGCTTTGACAGCCTGGACGTGCACGACTTCACCTTCAGCCCGTCGATCTCGCTGTTCGTCGAGTGTTCCGGTGCCGAGCAGTTCGAGCGCGCCGCGCGTGTGCTGGGCGAGGGCGGCCACTGGTTGATGCCGGTGGGCGACTATGACTTCAGCAACCGCTACGGCTGGGTGCAGGATCGCTTCGGCGTGTCGTGGCAGTTGAGCCTGGGGCAGATGCCGGACCCGTGATCGGATGTTTGTGGGTGTGGACTTTGGTCCACACACCCTCATGAAAACGGCCCGCTTGCGCGGGCCGTTCTCTTTACCGATGCAGCGAGGAATCAAGCCTCGACTTCATCATCCTTGTAGGCATCGACCGGAATGCAGGCGCACATCACGTTCTTGTCGCCGTACACGTTGTCCACGCGCGCCACCGGCGGCCAGTACTTGCTCTGCTTCAGGCTGGCCAGCGGGAATGCAGCCAGTTCACGCGGGTAGGCGTGGGTCCACTCGCTGGCGGTCACCGCGGTGGCGGTGTGCGGCGCGTTCTTCAGCGGGTTGTCTTCGCGGTCCAGGCGGCCGTCTTCGATCGCGGTGATCTCCTCGCGGATCTGGATCATCGCGTCGATGAAGCGATCCAGCTCGTGCAGCGATTCGCTCTCGGTCGGCTCCACCATCAGCGTGCCAGCCACCGGGAAGCTCAGGGTCGGTGCGTGGAAACCGAAGTCGATCAGGCGCTTGGCCACGTCCTCGGCGCCGATGCCGCTGGTCTTCTCCAGCGGGCGCACGTCCAGGATGCACTCATGCGCCACCAGGCCGTTGCGGCCGGTGTACAGGGTCTTGAAGTGCGGTGCCAGGCGCTTGGCGATGTAGTTGGCGTTGAGCTGCGCGACCTGGGTGGCCTTGCGCAGGCCTTCGCGGCCCATCATCGCGATGTACATCCAGCTGATCGGCAGGATCGAGGCGCTGCCGAAGCTGGCCGCGCTGACCATGCCGACCGGGCCGTTGTCACCCAGCTTGCCCGGCAGGAACGGCGCCAGGTGCTCCTTGACCGCGCACGGGCCAACGCCCGGGCCGCCACCGCCGTGCGGGATGCAGAAGGTCTTGTGCAGGTTCAGGTGCGAAACGTCCGAACCCCACTTGCCCGGCTTGGCCACGCCGACCAGGGCGTTCATGTTGGCACCGTCGGTGTACACCTGGCCGCCGTGCTTGTGGATGATCTCGCAGATCTCCACCACCTCTTCCTCGAACACGCCGTGCGTGGACGGGTAGGTCATCATGATCGCGGCCAGGCGGTCGCTGTACTTCTCGGCGTTGAGGCGGATGTCCTCTACATCGACGTTGCCGTTGGCATCGGTCTTGGTCACCACCACCTTCATGCCGCACATCTGTGCCGAAGCCGGGTTGGTGCCGTGTGCCGAATCCGGGATCAGGCAGATGTCACGGTGATCTTCGCCGCGCGAACGGTGGTAGGCGCGGATCGCCAGCAGGCCGGCGTACTCGCCCTGCGCGCCGGAGTTCGGCTGCAGGCTGACCGCGTCGTAGCCGGTGCATTCGACCAGCATCGCTTCCAGCGTGTCGATCAGTTCCTTGTAGCCCAGCGCCTGGTCGGCCGGCACCAGCGGGTGGATCTGCGAGAACTCCGGCCAGGTCACCGGGATCATCTCGGCGGTGGCGTTGAGCTTCATGGTGCACGAGCCCAGCGGGATCATCGTGCGGTCCATCGCCAGGTCCTTGTCGGCCAGCGAACGCAGGTAGCGCAGCAGTTCGTGCTCGCTGTGGTGGGTGTTGAACACCGGATGGGTCAGGAACGCGGACTGGCGCAGCAGGCCGGCCGGCAGCGCGTCGGCGGTGCTGGCATCCAGCGCGTCGACGTCCAGCGAAGCACCGAACACCGCAGCCACGGCGACGATGTCGGCGCGGGTGGTGGTCTCGTCCAGGCTGATGCCGACCGAGTCGCTGTCGATCGCGCGCAGGTTGTAGCCGGCGGCGCGGGCCTTGGCATGGATCTCATCGGCGTGCACGCCGGTGACATGCAGGGTGTCGAAGAAATCGCCACCAACCTGCACGCCGGCATTGCGCAGCGCTGCGGCCAGGATCGAGGCCAGGCGATGGGTGCGGCGGGCAATGCGGGTCAGGCCTTCCGGGCCGTGGTAAACGGCGTACATCGAGGCCATCACCGCCAGCAGCACCTGCGCGGTACAGATGTTGGAGGTGGCCTTCTCGCGGCGGATGTGCTGCTCGCGGGTCTGCAGGGTCAGGCGGTAGGCCGGGTTGCCCTGGGCATCGACCGAAACACCGATCAGGCGGCCCGGCATCGAGCGCTTGTAGGCGTCACGGCAGGCCATGAAGGCGGCGTGCGGGCCACCGAAGCCGAACGGCACGCCGAAACGCTGGCTGTTGCCGACCACGATGTCCGCGCCCCATTCGCCCGGGGCGGCCAGCAGGGTCAGGGCCAGCAGGTCGGTGGCCACGGCCACCAGGCCGCCGCGTGCGTGCACGGCATCGACCAGCGCCTTGTAGTCGCCCACCTGGCCGAAGGTATCCGGATACTGCAGCAGCAGGCCGAAGGCTTCCGCTTCCAGCGCTTCGGCCGGGGTGCCGACGCGCAGCACGATGCCCATGGGCTCGGCGCGGGTACGCAGCAGTTCCAGCGTCTGCGGATGCACGGCGTCGTGCACGAAGAAGGTGTCCGACTTGGACTTGGCCGAACGCTTGGCCAGGGTCATCGCTTCAGCAGCGGCGGTGGCTTCGTCCAGCAGCGAGGCGTTGGCGATTTCCATGCCGGTCAGGTCGGCGCACAGGGTCTGGAAGTTGATCAGCGCTTCCATGCGGCCCTGCGAGATTTCCGCCTGGTACGGAGTGTAGGCGGTGTACCAGGCCGGGTTTTCCAGGATGTTGCGCAGGATCACGTTCGGCGTGTGGGTGCCGTAGTAGCCCTGGCCGATGAAGCTGCGCAGCACGGTGTTCTTGTCGGCGATCGCACGGATCTTCGCCAGTGCCTGTACTTCGGTCATCGACTCCGGCAGCGCCAGCGGTGCCGGCGACTTGATCTTGGCCGGTACGATGGCATCGGTCATGCCATCCAGCGACGCGTGGCCGACGACATCGAGCATCTGCGCGATCTCGGCGTCGTTGGGGCCGATGTGGCGCTCGACGAACGCGTTGTGGTGCTCGAGCTCACGCAGGGAAGGGGTGTTCTGGGACATGGCGAAGGATCCGTCAGGAAAGGGCACACGCACGGGCACAAGCCGCCGGTCGGCGGTCTGCGGGGCGCCCCTCTGTCCTTTTGCCTGAGAGTTTAAAAGCGCGGAAAACCGCAGCTTCGTGCCCCTTCGGCGCCGGATCGAACCGGTCTCTCCAGAGTTGTGTTACGGGTGGTATCGGGCCTGAGCGATTACGGGCGTTGCGCCTTCGGCAGCGGTGTTCCGCTTCTCCCACCGTGTTGCCCGCCGATTATAGCCCGTTGCGGGCCCGGCCAGCGGCCGCCGGTCGGTGCCGCCGCGCCTGAATGGCCGATGGCCCGGCCGTGCGTTTTGTGCAGTGCTGCGTGGCATCAGGCGCAATCCCCACCTATGATGGGCGGATACCCGAATTCATCTGGCGCCGTCCCCGTTGTTGCGGGACCGGCGCCCGCCGTGCGTGCCCCGCATGGCCCTGCCGGACGCTTCCTCCATGACCGCCGCTGTTGCCCCTTCCACCCGCCGCATGGCCCTGCTGCTTGCCGGCCTGGCCATGTTCGGCCCGTTCTCGATCGACACCATCTTCCCGGCGTTCCCGCAGCTGGCCCAGCGCCTGGCGGTGGACGAGGTGGCGGTGCAGCAGACCATCAGCGTGTACCTGCTGTTCTATGGCCTGATGAGTCTGGCGCACGGCCCGCTGTCCGATGCCTGGGGCCGCAAGCGGGTGATCCTCGGCGGTCTGGTGGTGTTCGTCGGCGCCTCGGTTGGCTGCGCGCTGTCCACCGACCTGTCCACGCTGCTGGCGTTCCGCGCGCTGCAGGGCCTGTCGGCGGGTGTCGGCATGATCGTCGGCCGCGCGGTGATCCGCGACCTGTACCACGGCCACGATGCCCAGCGGCTGATGAGCCAGGTGTCGATGCTGTTCGGCATCGCTCCGGCCATCGCACCGATCATCGGTGGCTGGATCCTGCTCAGTGGCGCCGGCTGGCCGCTGATCTTCTGGTTCCTGGTGGTGTTCGGGCTGGTGCTGTTGGCGGCCACCGCGCGCTTCCTGCCGGAAACCCATGCGGTCGAGGCACGGGTGCCGCTGTCGCCGCGCGTGCTGCTGCGTGACTACGTGCGCATCGGCTTCAACCCGCGCTTCCTGCGCCTGGCGCTGGCCGGCAGCATCGGTTTCGGCGGCATCTTCCTGTACATCTCCTCGGCACCGGTGTTCGTGATGCAGCACCTGCACCTGGGCGAGGGCGGTTTCGCCTGGTTGTTCATCCCCACCATCGGCGGCATGACCACCGGCTCGTTCCTGTCCGGGCGCATGGCCGGGCACACCACGCCCACACGCCAGGTCGCCATCGGTTTCAGCCTGTGCGCGCTGTCGGCGCTGCTGAATGTCGGCTACGTGGCGCTGTCGCCGCAGTTCGTGCTGCCGTGGGCGGTGCTGCCGATCTTCCTGGGCGGCATGGGCATGGCCCTGATCTTCCCGATCCTGGCCTTGGCGGTGCTGGACATGTACCCGCATCAGCGCGGCCTGGCCTCGTCGCTGCAGGCCTTCGTGCAGCTGATGATCAGCACCGTGGTGGCCGGCGTGGTGTCGCCGCTGCTCAGTGCCAGCCCGCTGCACCTGGCGCTGGGCCAGGCCGCGTTCTTCGGCGCCGGATTCGTTTTCTGGTACTGGGAACACCAGCGTGAACGCGCGGCGCAGGCAGCCTGCACGGGCCATTGAGCAGTGCGCAGGGGTAGGGCAGGCCGCGATGCCCGTAAGGCTTGCGGCGAGGAACGACCGGACTAGGCTGGGGACTCCAGCCAGCCGGTGCGTGGATGCACGACAGCCAGCCGATCCGATGTCGTTGCATGAGGTTCCCCCATGGCTGCGCAGCAGACCTATCGCCTGTTCGAGGTGGCGCTGAAGGAGCGCCGCGTTCTTTCCCCTTCCCTGGACCGCATGGTGTTCACTGGTGCCGACGTGGCGCGGATGAAGACCGAAGGCCCGGACCAGCGCATCAAGGTGTTCTTCCCCTTGCCCGGCCAGGACGTGCCGCAGGTGCCCAGCGGCGAGGACTGGTATCCGCGCTACCGGGCGCTGCCGGACGACCAGCGCCCGCCCATGCGCACCTACACCATCCGCCACCTGCGCGCCGAGCAGGGCGAGGTCGACGTTGATTTCGTGCTTCATGGCGAGACCGGGCCGGCCTCGCGCTGGGCCATCCACGCGCGACCGGGCGACCGCGTAGTGCTGCTGGCCCCCGATGCCGACTGTGCCGACAGCAGCGAAGGCTGGGAATGGAAACCGCCGGCGGGAGTCGGCCAGGTGCTGCTGGTGGCGGATGAAACCGCGCTGCCGGCGGTGGCCGGAATTCTTGAGGAACTGGCGGCCATGGTCGACCCACCGCGCACGCTGGCGCTGCTGGAGGTGGCGCAGGCCGGTGATGCGGTGCACCTGAAGGCGCCCTCCAGCGCCGAGCTGGTCTGGCTGCCGCGCGGGCAGGCCGCCTACGGACAGCCGTTGCTGCAGGCGGTCCAGGCGCGGTTGGCAGCGACCTCGAGCGTGGCTGCCGGCGATGCGCTGGAGGAGATCGACGTCGATACGCAGATCCTCTGGGAGCAGGCTGATACCCGCGTGGCCGGTCCGCTGTATGCCTGGGTGGCGGGTGAGGCGGGGGCGGTGATGGCGATCCGCCGCCACCTGGTGCGCGATTGCGGGCTGGACCGCCGCGCGATCACCTTCATGGGCTACTGGCGGCATGGCAAGGTGCTGGACTGACCTGACTGGATCGAGCACGCGTGAAGCAGCGCTGTGGGCGGGGTGCGCTATCCTTGCGCCCCCCTTCGCAGCGGTACCGCACCATGTCCACCAGTTCCAAGACCCGCCGCGACCAGCGCCGTCGCCAGGAAAAGCAGGCCGCCAACAAGGCCGCCGCGCAGGCGTCGCCGGTGGAACCGCATGCCGAACTGCGCGATGCTCAGCGCACCCTGCTGGCCGGTGTCGTGCGCCGCGACGGCGAATGGGTGCTGGGCATGGACGGCCGCATCGCGGGCCACAGCGAGAGCGCTGCGCAGGTGCTGGCGCTGATCATGCAGGCCGGTGAGCTGCACGAGCGCAATGGCACGCCGGTGCGCCTGATGTACTCCGATGCACTGCGCGATGCCGCACAGGCCGAAGCGCAGGAGAAAGGCCAGACCTTCGAGGAATTCAAGGCCGAGCTGGCCGCGGCGATGGCGGCGAAGAAGAACAGCTGATCCGCCGTGGGTAGCGCCGGGCCATGCCCGGCGAGCGCAGCGGTGCGATGAAGAGCCGCCGGGCATGGCCCGGCGCTACCGGAAACATCAGGGGCGGATCCTCGCGGACCCGCCCCTTTTCTCATTTTGCTGCCGGGGCCGCGTTGGCCTGCCAGCCGCACATCTGGCCTTCGTTCTGCTGCTTCAGCCACTCGTTGACCGGGGTGAAGTACTCGATCATCGGGCCGGCATCGAGCTTGTCGGTACCGGTCAGTTCCTTCAGCGTGGCCTGCCACGGCTGGCTGGCACCCTTGCTCAGCATCGCCCAGTACTTCTGGCCGGCTTCCTTGTTGCCGTAGAAGGTGCACTCATGCAGCGGGCCCTTGTAGCCGGACGCGTCGCACAGGCCCTTGTAGAACTGGAACTGCAGGATGCGCGCCAGGAAGTAGCGGGTGTACGGGGTGTTGCCCGGCACGTGGTACTTCGCGCCCGGATCGAAGAACTCTTCGCCACGGGTGCTGGCCGGCGCCACGCCCTGGTACTTGGCCTTCAGGTCCCACCACGCCTTGTTGTAGTTGTCGGCGGTGATCGAGCCATCGAACACGCCCCAGCGCCAACGGTCGATCATCAGCCCGAACGGCAGGAACGACACGCCCGACAGCGCCATGCGCATCTGGTTGTTGATGACCGCCTCGCGGCTTTCGGTCGGCGCATCGACCAAGCCGATCGAGCTGAGGTACTTGGGCGTCATCGCCAGCACGATGGTGTCGCCGATTGCTTCATGGAAGCCATCGTTGGCACCGCCCTGGAACAGCGGCGGCAGCGGGTTGTAGGCCAGGTCGTAATAGATGTGGCCCAGCTCGTGGTAGATGGTGGTGAAGTTCTCTTCGTTCGGCTTGATGCACATCTTGGTGCGCACGTCGCCTTCCATGTTCATGTCCCAGGCGCTGGCGTGGCAGACCACGTCGCGGTCGTCAGGCTTGATGAACTGGGTCTTTTCCCAATAGGACTGCGGCAGCGACGGCATGCCCAGCGACACGTAGAAGTCCTGCGCGCGCTCGGTCATCTGCTTGGCGGTACGCAGTTCGGCCTCACGCTGCGCCTTGTACTGGGCGGCCACGTTGGCGTCCTTGCCGGCCTTGGCCAGCGCCGCGCTCAGGTTGGTCTGGTACTGCTTTTCCAGTGCCGCGGTGATGTCCAGGCTGCCGGCGCCGGGGTAGGGTTCCAGCTGGTCCCACAGGTTCGACCAGTCCTGCTGCCACATGTTGCCCAGCAGGTGCGCCGCGATCAGGCCGTTGCCCACTTCGGCCTTGTCCTTGCCGTAGGTCTTGTCCAGCTTGCCGCGTGCGTAGCAGTGCAGCTGCTCGTACATCGGCTTGACCTGTTCCCACAGGCGATCGGTTTCCGGGCCGATCTGCTCCGGCGGCATGTCGTAGCCGCTGCGCCACATCTGGCCGGCATCGGTGAAGCCCATGCCCTTGGCACCTTCGTTCACCAGGCCGACGAACTTCTGGTAGTCGCCGCGCATGCTCTTGGTGGTGCTGTGCCAGCCCTGCCAAGCGTCGAGCTGCTTGTCGTAATCGCGGCTGCGTGCCAGCACCTGTTCCAGCTCGCCCAGCTGGCGGCAGGAGTTGGGATCGTTGGCGTCGGTGCAGTACTTGCCGGCACCGTAGCTGCCTTCCATGCGGGTGGCGATCTGGGTCAGCTCGGCCAGCTTGGCCGGATCGCGTGGCGCCGGCATCGAGGACATCAGTTTCAGCAGGTGGATCGCGCGCTTGCTGTCCTCGCTCATCGGCTTGCCATCGAACTTGGCGGCCTGCTCGATCCAGCTGTTGAGCTGGGTCAGCGAGCGCTCGTTGGCCTTGGCCGCGATGCGTTCCGAATCACTGTTGATGTAGGTGGAGGACAGCCACTGTGCCGAGGTCATCTCCGGGTAGGCGGCCTTGAATTCGGCATTGATGCGGGCCACGAACTGGTCGGCGGTTTCGCCGGCCGGGGCGCTGCTGCTGGCGGTATCGGTGCCTGGGGCAGCTTCCTTCTTGCAGGCGGCCAGGGCCAGCGTGGCGACGGCGACTGCCGAGGCCAGCAGGAGATGACGGTGTTTCACGGGCGGTCCTTGGGTGGTGAACGACGGCCGAAGGCTAGTGGGCCGTCGCTGCCACCGCAAGTGGCGGAAGTCGGCCGGGCGGCGCCCGGCACCCGCAGAGGCTTTCAAGCAAGGGCAAAGGCCGAAGCAACAGCAACAGCGGACTATTCTTGGTTTGGCGGGGCGGTGTGGACTTGCAGGACACGCCGTGAACCCATCCATGGGGGCTCGATGGCGCCATCCATGGCGCCAACGGTCCTGCAAGCCCACACCGCCCCACCTCTGAAAGATCGTAGCGGCTGTTGGTGGGTGTCGACCTTGGTCGACACATCTGTCAGGTATCGACAGTCAAAATGGGGTCGGATCCGTTTTCCTCCGGAAAACGGATCCGACCCAAGGTCGTCCCAACAGACCGCGGAAAACTGTCGAAGGCGGGGTGGGTCCGGTGGCGGGAGTGTCCGCGGCATGGATGCCG
>NZ_LLXT01000083.1 GCF_001431625.1 Stenotrophomonas geniculata ATCC 19374 = JCM 13324 | reverse complement strand
GCGTGGGCTCGCCTCTACAAAACCCGTGTCAGAACCTGTAGTTCAAGGTCAGCCGCACATTGCGCGGCTCACCCCAGGTGTAGGTGCTGTACCAGTTGAAGATCGTGTAGTACCGCTTGTCGAGCAGGTTGTTGACGTTGACCGTGGCCGACAGGCGATCGTTGAACTGGTAGCGCGCCATCGCATCAAGCAGCCAGTACGGCTGGGTGCGATGCACGACCTGCGTGCTGGTGGCCGGGTTGGTGATCTCGCCAAACGTGGAATCCTGCCAGCGCGCGCCACCGCCCAGCGTGAGCCCCTGCCAGGCACCGCGCAGGCGGTAGCTGGTGTGCAGGCTGAACTGGTTCTCCGGTTCCAGCGTGGTCACCTTGGTTCCCGCCTGGCGGGCGATCTTGTGGGAGAACCCACCCTGCACCTGCCAGCCCTCGGCCAGCTGACCCGACATTTCAAGCTCATAGCCCTTGGTACGCACGCCCATCAACGCGCGGTAGGCATCCTGGCCATCCGACGTCTTGCCGCCGGTGGGCTGGGCGAAGTTGTCCTGATCAAGCTGGAAAAGCGCCGCGCTGGCATTGAGGCGTCCATCGAAGAACTCGGCCTTCAGCCCCATCTCGTAGCTGCGGCCTTCCAGCGGATCCAGTGCCTTGCCCTGCTCGTCACGCTGGCCCTGCGGCTTGAAGATGGTGCTGTAGCTGGCATACACCGAATAGTGCTCGCCGAGGTCGTAGACCACGCCGGCATATGGCACATAGACGCCGGTCTCGCGCGTGTCCGGCGAACGGTAGCTGGCCAGACGGCTGCCGACGATCAGCTTCAACGGATCGGCCACGTCGAAGCGGCCGACCACGTACAGGCCGTTCTCGCGGGTCACTTCATTGTTCTCGTAGCTGCGCTGCCATTGCGGCTCGGCAATGTCGCCATTCCAGCTGCGGTAGTCCGGCACCGTATCCGGGAACCCCGCCTGCGGGCCGTAGCCGGTATTGGTCCAGCGCTTGCGCGAGGCACTGCCTCCAACCACCAGCTCATGCTCACGCCCGAACAGGCCGAAATGCCCGCTCACATAGAAGTCGGCGGCATTGCTGACGGTCTTGCCGACGTACTTGCCGAGCCACAGGCTGACGCCCTCGCCGGTCAACGGATCAGGATTGCCGGCGGCGGCACCGGCCAGTGCGGCGTCATAGCCGTTGACCTGGTGGTTGAGCTGCAGCTTGGCGATCCAATCGTTGGCGAACGTGTGCTCCAACGTAGCGAAACCGGTACGCACGTACTGGCGCCAGCCGGCCCATTGCGCACCATTGTTGAACGAGCGCGGCATGCGGTTGAAGTTGCCGGCGCTGTCCAGCAGCGGAATGCCGCCCCATGTCGAGCCCTTCGGGTCGCTGTCCATCACGTCGCCACCGACCGACAGCAGCGTGCGTTCGCCCAGATCGGCTTCCAGCACGGCATAGCCGACCTTGCTGGTGCGCCGGTAGTTGTCCAGGTTGGAGTGCTTGTCTTCCCAGGCCCCCACTGCTCGGCCACGCACGCGGCCATCGGCAGTCAGCGGACCACCGACATCGAGCTCGGCGCGGTAGTCATCCCAGCGGCCGACACCCAGTGAGGCACTGCCGGCGAAGTCCTCGCCCGGCTTCTTGCGCACCAGGTTGATGGTCGCGCCCGGATCACCCATGCCGGTCAGCAGGCCGGTGGCGCCCTTGAGCACTTCGATGCGGTCATAGATCGCAGTATCGCTGAGCGTGTTGCCCGCCGAGTAGGCCGAGTCACGCGACATCGGAATACCGTCGTACTGGAAGTTCTGCACCGCGAAGCCACGCGCGTAGTACTCGGTGCGCTCGCTGTCGTAGGTGACGATGCTGATGCCGGGGGTCACCCGCATCACGTCATCGATGCCGTGCAGGCCAAAGTCATCCATCTGTGCGCGGGTGATCACGCTGATGGTCTGTGGCGTCTGTCGCGGCGTCAGCACCAGGCGGGTGGCGGTGGCGATGGTGCCGGGCGTGTAGGCGCCGCTGCCCTCGGTGATGGTACCGAGCAGGTTGGCGGTGACCTGCACGGTCTGCAGGGTCTGCGAGGCGGGTGCCGGTTTGGCCTTGTCCTCGTCCTGGGTGGACTGGGCAGCAGCGGTGCCGCTGCTCAGTGCAAGCAGTAGCAGGCCTTGAGCCAGTGCATGCGGCAGCGGCAGGCGACGCGGAAACAAGCGCGGAAAACGGACAGGCACAGACAGCACGGCGGGACCTCCACGATAGGGTGGGATCCTCTGGCGGCGGCTGGAGGGAAGAGAGGGACGCGGCCGAATGGCCGCAGGCGCAGGAGTGTACTCCCCTGCGCCCCGGCTGTCGTGCGGTGTGCTGGTGCGGGATCAGGCGCCGATGGCGGCGCAGGCCTCCAGGATCAGCGCGGTCACTTCTTTCGGCTGCGAGGCCAGTGAGGCATGGCTGGCATCAAGCTCCAGCAGGCGCTTGGGCTGCATTCTTGCGGCCATGGCCTTCTGGTTTTCCGGCGCGATCATGCGGTCGTGGCGGGACAGCTGGTACCAGCTCGGCCGGTGCTTCCACGCCGGATCGCTGACCGTGTCGCCGAAAGTGCTGGCCAGCGGCGCCTTCTGGGTCACTGCCATCACCCAGCCCTCGTCGGCGCTCAGGTCCTGGCAGAAGCTCTCATGGAACTTGTCCGCACGCAGCCAGAGGTAGCCATCGCTGTCCGGTGCCAGGTTCGGCGCCGCCTCCGGCAGGTGCTGCTGGGTGATGCCACCCGGGCTCTCGCCGGCATCAGGCGCGAAGGCAGCGATGTAGACCAGGGCCTTCACGTTGGGCTCGTTACCGGCCTGGCTGATCACCGCACCGCCGTAGGAGTGGCCGACCAGCAGCACCGGACCGTCGATCTGCCGGATCATTTTCTGGGTGCGTCCTGCGTCGTCGGCCAGCGACGTGAGCGGCAATTCCACCGCCTGCACCCGGTCGTGGCCGTTGCGATGCAGTTCCAGGATCACCTTGGCCCAGTGTGCGGCCCCGCCCCAGAATCCATGGACGAGGAGGATGGTCGGTGTCGTGCTCATGTACGGATCTCCGGCAGCGGCCGGCGGGGTGCCGACCGTGCAGCCACTGTCCGTGGGCGACGTTAATCGCTGGTGACGCGATCGAGTCACTGCAATCGTATGCGTCGCCCGATGTCACGCATGGCACTTGCCGATCCGGCCTGAAAACGTTTTCATAAAAGTCCCCTGGAGCTTCGCATCGCGCATGACGCCTTCATCCCCACGTGCCCAGCAGCACGCCACCCGTGCCGCCTTCTTCATTCCCGGATTCGCCACCGCCGCGTGGGCGCCGATGGTGCCCTACGCCAAGGTCAAGGCCGGGCTGTCCGACGCCAGCCTTGGCGCCGTGCTGCTGTGCCTCGGGCTCGGCTCGCTGCTGGCGATGCCGTTGGCGGGCGCGCTGACCGGGCGGCTGGGTTGCCGACGGGTGATGGTGATCACCTGCGCGATGATGCTGTGCGCCCTGCCCTTGCTGGTGCTGGCGCCCTCGCCGGTGGCGCTGGGCGCGGCCCTGTTCGTGTTCGGCGCCGGCGTCGGTGCGCTGGATTGTGCGATGAACATGCAGGCGGTCGCGGTCGAGCGCGACGCCGGGCGCGCAATGATGTCCGGCTTCCACGCCTTCTACAGCATCGGTGGCTTCGTCGGCGCCGGCTGCATGACCGGCCTGCTGATCCTGGGTACACCGCTGTGGCTGGCCGCGCTGGTGTCGGTGGCGGCACTGCTGCTGGTTGCGGTGCTGTCGGCGCCGCACTGGCGACCGCAACGGATCCTGCACGAAGGCCCACTGCTGGCGCTGCCGCACGGCGTGGTGCTGTTCATCGGCGTGCTGGCCTTCGTGGTGTTCCTCGCCGAGGGCTCGATGCTGGACTGGAGCGCGGTGTTCTTGGCCGAAGTGCGGCAGGTGCCGCGTGACCAGGCCGGCGCCGGCTTCGCGCTGTTCACGCTGGCGATGACCGCGATGCGCCTGTTCGGCGACGGCATCGTCGAGCGCCTCGGCCGCACCCGCACCCTGGTCTTCGGCGGCATCACCGCCGCAGCCGGGTTCACGTTGGCCACGCTGGTACCGTCGTTCCCGGTGGCGTTGGCGGGCTATGTGCTGGTCGGGCTGGGCTGCGCCAATATCGTGCCGGCACTGTTCTCGATGGCCGGCCAGCAGCGGGTAATGCCGGAGAGCATCGCCATCACTGCGGTGACCACGCTGGGTTACGCCGGTATCCTCGCCGGCCCGGCAGCGATCGGTGCACTGGCACACGGCACCAGCCTCGGCTTCGCCTTCCTGTGCGTGGCCGCGCTGCTGCTGGGCGTAGCCGCATCCGCGCGAGCACTGGCACGACGGGTGGCCTGACAGAAAAAGGGGACGGAGGGGATCAAGTCGTTTCCTGCCTTGGTGTGCGGGAAACGACTTGATCCCCTCCGTCCCCTTTTCTCAGCTGCGCGTCAGCCACTCGGCCTGGGCCGGCAGTTGCGGTGCCGGGCAGGCGCTTTGCGGATGGTGCTCGTCGCGCGCCATCCAGTCGTCGACCACTCCGGCCAGCAGATCCAGCCGCAGCGGCAGGGTGATGTGGTCCTCGCCGCGCATCTCGATGTAGTGGGCGCGCGGATTGGCCTGGGCCAGCTCGCGGCCCTGGCTGACGGGTATGTGCTGATCGCCCTGCCCGTGCAGCAGCAGCACGCAGGCGCGGGTATCGGCCAGCGCACGCGCTACATCCACGCGGTCCAGATCGACGTCGATGCGGCGGCTGGCGGCGGCGATTACCTGGTTGATGTCCTGGCCGCCGTAGCGCCAGCGCGCGTACGACGCCACCGCCTGCGCCTTCAGGCCTTCCGGCTGCAGTCCCATCAGGTGCGGGATCATCGTGCGGATCGCTACACCGGCATTGGCGAACGATTCCATCGCCACCACGCCTTCCACCTGGTCGCCGAGCTTGTCGGCGGTGAATACCGCTGTGGCGGCGCCGTAGGACACGCCGAACAGGTACAGCGGGCCGGTTACTTCACCACGTGCGCGCAGCTCGCCGATTACATCCACCACATCGTCGGATTCATAGGTGCCATAGCCCGACGGCCCAGTACCGGACTGTCCATGGTTGCGCAGGTCGAGCGTGACCACGCGGTAGCCGGATTCGGCCAGCTGCAACGACCACGGCAGCATCGAATCACCATTCATCATCCAGCCGTGCAGCAGCACCACGGTGCCGCGCGGTGCCTGCGCGCGGAACGGTCGCGGTACTGCCAGGCTCAAGCCGGTATCCAGCGGCAGGCCGTTCTCGTGGCGCTGCGGCAGGTAGTGGTAACGCGCGCCGTAATCGCCAGGATCGAACACACGCCAGAAGATCGGCACGCCATCGCGGCCCGGCGCGAAGCCGTGGCGATTGGGCAGTTCGGCAATGGCCGCGGCAATGCGCGGACGATCGAGCAGGGTCGATACGCCACCCGGCGCGATCAGCCGATCGGCGAGCGAGGTGGACGAGGCATTGATCGAGGACGAGCATGCAGCCAGCCACAGGCCGGCGCACGCCAGCAACAACAGCAGCAGGCGCTTCATGGGCAATCGGGGAAAAGGTGCGACAGCGTGGCAGGTTAGCGACGCGCGCGTGGGCCATCTATCGCGCGTGGATGACGGCTTGATGACAACGCAGGAACGATTCAGCTTGGTGTAAAAGCTGTATCCGTTCAGTCATTGATCCGGATCAATGAACGCGCGCGCGGGATTGCCCACAGTGCCGCCATGCGCACCTCGTTCAAGCTCGCCATTGCCCTGGCCGCCACGCTGGCCGCCGCCTACGGCATCGCCCGCACCACGCCCTACTGGTTCGCACCGCGACAGACGGCGCAGGTCGACATCCACGATCCGGCGCTGATCACGCAGGGACAGTACCTGTCGCGCGCGGCCGACTGCGCGGCCTGCCACACCGCGCCCGGCGGCAAGCCGTTCGCCGGTGGCCTCGGCATGCAGACGCCGATGGGCACGATCTACTCGACCAACATCACGCCCGATCCGGACACCGGCATTGGCGCCTACGACTACGCCGACTTCGAGCGCGCGGTGCGCCGTGGCATCCGCCACGATGGCCAGCCGTTGTATCCGGCCATGCCGTACGCCTCGTATGTAATCGCCAGCGATGCCGAGGTCAAGGCGTTGTACGCCTACTTCATGGGCTCGGTGCAACCGGTGAAACAGGACAACGCCGACAGCACCATCCCGTGGCCGGCCAACATGCGCTGGCCATTGGCCTGGTGGCAGCTGCTGTTCGCGCGCCCACGCAGCTTCAGCCCGGATCCGAAACTGGATGCCGGCCAGCAGCGCGGCGCTGAACTGGTTGAAGGCCTGGCCCATTGCGGTGCCTGCCATACGCCACGCGGCCTGGCCTTCCAGGAAAAGGCCATGGCCGACGATGGCAGCCGCCAGTTCCTGTCCGGTTCGGTGCTGGAAGGCTGGTATGCGAAGAACCTGCGCAATGAATCGACCGGCCTGGCCAGCTGGAGCGAGGGCGAGATCGTCGACTTCCTGCGCACCGGCCGCACCGATCGATCGGCGGCCTTCGGTGGCATGGCCGACGTGGTCGAGCACAGCACGCAGTACCTGTCCGACGCCGACCTGCTGGCCATGGCCCGCTACCTGAAGCAGCTGCCAGCGCGTGAGGGCCGTAGTGCGCAGTGGTCCCCCGGTACCGACACCACCACCGCCGCACTGCGCAGCGGCGACTACCGTGTTGCCGGTTCGCTGGCCTATGCGGAGCACTGCCAGGCCTGCCACCGTGCCGACGGGCGCGGCATGCCCCGCGTCTATCCGGCCCTGGCCGGCAACTCGATCGTGTTCGCCGATGACCCCAGTTCGCTGGTGCAGGTGACCTTGATCGGCGGCCGCACGCCGCATACCCCGCATGACCGCATGGCCTTCACCATGCCAGGCTTCGAGCAGCTGCCGAATGCGCAGCTGGCACAGATCCTGACCTTCATCCGCAGCAGCTGGAGCAACCAGGCCAGCGCGGTGAGCGAGGTCGACGTCGCGCGCATGCGCCGGGTGGTGCGCGACAAGCCGGTGCACTACGTTCCGCAGGAGGCCGCACGATGAAGCGTTCGCGCACGCGTTCCCGCCTGCTGATCGGCAGTGCGATCAGCCTCGTGGTGCTGGCCGGCGTCGGTGCCCTCGCCTACCGTCATCTGTATCCGGACCTGGATGCCGCTGTGGCCAGCACGATCGATATCCTCGATGCGCAGGGCAAGGTGGTCGGCCACTACCGCGCGCCCAGCGCCGAAGAGATCGCCGGGCTCGGCAATGCCGAATCGGTGATGCTCGGCCGCCGCATCCTCAACGAGACCGCACGGCTGCTGCCGGACAATGTCGGCAACGATCTGAACTGCAACTCGTGCCACATGGCCGAAGGCAAGCGGCCGTTCGGCAATCACTACTTCAATACCGGCGGCGGCGCCTATCCGCGCTACATGCCGCGCCCGGGCAAGGTGATCGGGCTGACCGAGCGCATCAATGGCTGCCTGCAGCGTTCGATGAACGGCAAGCCGCTACCGAAGGACGCGCCGCAGATGCGCGCGATGCTTGACTACATGGCGTGGCTGAGCAGTCCGGTGCCCGGCGGTGCAAAGGTGGACGCGCCGAGCGAGGGGCCGATCGACAGCACGCTCACCCCGGACCCGATCCGTGGCCAGGCGCTGTACGCCGTGCAGTGTGCCGCGTGCCATGGCGACAACGGCGAAGGACGGCGCGACGCCAGCGGTGACATCGCCTTCCCGCCACTATGGGGCGACCACAGCTTCAACATCGGCGCCGGCATGGCGCGCTTGTACAAGGCCGCCGGCTTCGTCAAGCACAACATGCCGCCGGCGGTGACCCGCGAGCCGCCACTGGGACAGCAGGTGATGCCCGACCAGGACGCGGTGGACATCGCCGGCTATTTCATCAACCAGCCGCGGCCGGACTTCGCCAACAAGGGCAAGGACTGGCCGCGCGACCCGAAACCCAAGGACGCGCGGTACTGAAGCAGGCAGCAGGTGCCGGCCGTCACACAACACGGTTCCTGCATCTCTACGTCATGTCGATGTCATTGGTGCTGCCGACACTCGGGGGCTTCTCTCCCTTCAAGGTCCGGTATCGATGCGAACGATTGCGCGCTTTCCCCGTGTTTCGCTGCTTGCCCTGCTGATCGCCCCCGCACTGGACGCCCTGGCCGAAGCACCGCAGGGCGAGACGGCCGAAGCGCGCAGCAGCGATGCCCGCACCCTCGACCAGGTGCAGGTGATCGGCCAGGCCACCAGCTACGCCAAGACGTCGGTGCGCGCAGAAACACTGAACCGGCAGACGGTGATGAGCAGCGTCAACGATGCGCTCAATGAAGTGCCGGGCGTGGTGGTCAGCGAGGCCGATGCCACCGGTTCGTCGGTGTGGGGCACGCAGATCAGCATGCGCGGCTTCGTCACCAACCGCGATACGCAGCAGATCGGCACCACCATCGACGGCGTGCCGAACGGTGGTTCGGGCTACGGCGGTGGATCGCTGGCCAACCGCTACATCGACACCCTTGATCTGGAGACGGTGGAAGTGAGCCAGGGCACCGCCGATATCTCCTCGCGCTCGAACGAGGCGCTGGGCGGCACGCTCAACTTCCTCACCAGCGATCCGCTGCAGGACAGCCGCCTGCGCTTTGTGGTCGGTGCCGGTGACAACGAGGCACGCAAGTACTACGTGCGCTACGACACCGGCCTGCTCGGCGGCCACACCCGCGCCTGGGTCAGTGCCTCCTCGTCGAAGGTGCACGACTGGATCGACGGCACCGGCCACGCCAGCAACGACCACATCGCCGGCAAGTTCATCACCGAACTGGACCGCTGGACGCTGACCGGCTACCTGTCCTACAACGACGCCGACGAGCCCGAATACACCAGCGTTTCGCCGACGGGCTTCGCAACCAACCCGGAGCGCGACAACCTGGTCGGCACCCTCACCGGCATTCCCTACCTGGACCAGAACTACCGCTCCGGTTCACGCGCCCTGCGCGAGAACACCTTCGGCTACCTGCGTGCGGCCTTTGACGGCGGCAATGGTTTCAAAGCGTCGGTGGCCGCCTATGGGCATCGCATGCAGGGCCGCGGTGACTGGCTGCCACCGTACCTGGCGCAGGTCAGCGATGATGGTGCGGGCCGCCCCGAGTCGGAGTACCTCGGTGGCAAGACCGTGTACGGCGGCAGCAACCGCGGCCAGATCTTCTTCGTCAATCCTGATGGCAGCGCGGCACAGCGGCTGGCCAGCTGCACGCCACGGTTGGGCTTCACCGCCGAGTACGATCCGAACTGCTACGCCGGCAACGTGCTGGGCGCGCAGTCGTATCGCCACACCCACTACGACAACGATCGCATGGGCGTGACCGCCGACGTCGAGTGGCGGCAGACCTTCGGCGCGGTCGACAACACGATCCGCGGCGGCCTGTGGGTGGAGAAGCTGGACCGTTCGGCGCGCCGCGACTGGCACCGCCTGCTCAACGTCGGCCAGAGCATCGACTTCGACCACCAGCCGTACTGGGTTCAGTTCGAAGACAAGTACAAGGTCGACGAGCAGATGTACTACGTGGAGGACGTGGCGCGCTTCGGGCCGTTCAGTGCACGCCTGGGCGTGAAGCAGTTCTTCGTCGACCAGTCGCGTCGCCGCGTGATCGGCGCCAGCGAACACGTGACCTCCGATTCCAAGTCCGACCCGTTGCTGTCGACCGGTTTCACCTGGGCGCCGGGCGTGGAAGGCATGGAGTTGTTCGCCGGCTTCTCGCAGAACTTCGCCGCTATTCCCTCCGGCGTGCTCGGCGAGACCGACCCGCAGCGCTTCCGCAACGTCGAACCGGAGACCGCCGACAACATCGAAGTGGGCATGCGCATCAGCCGCTGGCCGCTGACCGCATCGGTGACCCTGTACAACATCAAGTTCGACAACCGCATCGTCTATCTGCCGGCAGGTTTCGTCAGTGGCATCGACTACCTGGGCGAGACCGACGGTGTCTACGAGAACTTCGGCGGCGTGGAAAGCAACGGCCTGGAAGCCGCGTTCGGCTATGGTTGGGACAACGGCTGGCGGCTCAACGCCGCCTACACCTACAACCGCTCCAAGTACCTGGGCAGTGGCGATGCAGCACGCGATACCCAGCTGGGCATCGTCGATGGCGCCAAGGTGATCGGCCAGCCCGAACAGACCCTGGTGCTGTCGGCGGACTGGCAGGGCGAGAACTGGAACTTCGGCCTGTCCGGCCGTTACCTGGGCACGCGCTATCTCGACGCCGCCAACGTCAACAAGCTGCCCTCGGCCACCGTGTTCAACGCCAACATCGGCTTCGACCTGCAGGGGCTGTCGCCGCGCCTGAAGGGCATGGGTGCCAACCTGGTGGTGAGCAATCTCACCGACAAGCGGTATCTTGCAGGGGTGGACGGCCGCGACAACGCCTTCATCGGCGCCCCGCGCACCGTCGGCATCTCCTTCCGTGTGGACCTGTGAGTGAGCCCGTGACCGATATCGGCCGACGCCGGTTGTTGCAGGCCGGCGTTGCCGCCGGCCTTTCCCCGCTGCTGCCCAGCATCGCCCGGGCCGCAGCGATCGCGCCTGCGGCGCAGACGCGCAGCCTCGAAGACCTGCAGCACATCGTGGTGTTCATGCAGGAGAACCGTTCGTTCGACCACTACTTCGGCACGCTGCCTGGGGTACGTGGTTTCGGTGATCGCTTCGTGGCCCCTGCCGCGGCCCTGCAGGCCGGTGGCCGCACCCGCAGCCTGTGGCTGCAGCCCGACGCGAGCGGCGCGCGCGCGATCGCGCCGTTCCCGCTGGATACCGCCGCGCACTTCGGCTACATGCGGGTGGAAGGCACACCGCACACCTGGCCGGACGCACAGCGTGCCTGGGACCACGGGCGCATGGGGCAATGGCCGAAGGCCAAGCAGAACCACTCGATGGGCTACTTCCAGCGCAGCGACCTGCCGTTCCAGTTCGCGCTGGCCGACGCCTTCACCATCTGCGACGCCTATCACTGCGCGATGCAGGCCGGCACCAACCCGAACCGGGTGTTCCTGTGGACCGGCCACAATGATGCACACGCGCGTGCTGGTGGCCCGGTGATCGCCAACTCGCACGACAATTTCCCCGAACAGGGCGGGTACCCGGCGTCGTACCGCTGGACCAGCCATGTCGAGCGCCTGCAGAACGCCGGCGTGTCCTGGCAGATCTACCAGGACATGGCCGACAACTTCACCGACAACCCGCTGGCCGGTTTCGAGGTATTCCGCCAGGCCCATCGCGCCGCGCCGGGGCATGACCCGCAGTTGCGCGCACGCGGCGTCAGCACCCGTGGCCTGGCGCAGCTGCGCCAGGACGTGATCGGTGGGCGCCTGCCGCAGGTCAGCTTCATCATCGCCGACGCGGCCGGCAGCGAGCATCCCGGCCCCTCCAGCCCCGCCCAGGGCGCGGCCTATACCGCGCGCGTGCTGGACGCGCTGACCGCCGATCCAGAGGTGTGGAGCCGCACCGCGCTGTTGCTGATGTTCGACGAGAACGACGGCTTCTTCGACCACATGCCGCCACCGGCACCGCCTTCACCGCTGGGCACCGGCTGGGCCGGTGCGTCTTCGGTCAGTACCGAGGGCGAGTACCACCGCCATCCGGCACCGGGCGACGAGAAGTACGACCTCGCCGAACTGCGTGGCCGCCCATATGGGCTGGGTCCGCGCGTGCCGCTGTATGTGATCTCGCCGTGGAGCCGCGGTGGCTGGGTCGATTCGCAGGTGTACGACCACACCTCGGTCATACGGTTGATCGAACGTCGCTTCGGTGTGGCCGCACCGGACATCTCGCCGTGGCGCCGCGCGGTCTGCGGCGACCTGAGCAACGCGTTCGACTTCGCCCAGCGCGATACCCGCCCGTTCGTACGCGGCCTGCCGGACGTGAGCGCGGTGGCCGCGCGCGCCGCCGCCCTGCCGGGACGCACCGTGCCCGCGTTGCCCGAGGGACTGAAGCCGGCGAAACAGGAAAGCGGCGTGCGCCCGGCGCGTGCCCTGCCCTACCGGCCGCAGGCATCGATTGCCGCTGTCGACGCCTCGGGTGTGGATCTGGCGCTGTCCTGCGAAGGCGCAGCAGCAGTGCTGCATGTTTACGACCGGCTGCGGCTGGATGCGGTGCCACGCCGCTACACGCTGCTGCCGGGCATGCCGCTGCGCGAGCGCTGGCCGCTGGACGCCCAGGGTCGCTATGACCTGTGGCTGCTGGGCCCGAACGGCTTCCACCGCCACTTCCAGGGAGCGGCCACGGGTCCTGCCGTGCAGGCTTCAACCGATCGTGCGGATGGCCAACTGCGGCTCCGCCTGCGCAATCTGGGTGACAGCGCGCAGCAGGTGCGTGTGCAGCCGGGCGCCTATGCCGGGCATATGCCCGAGCAGACGCTGGTGCTGCCCGCACATGCAGAGACCGCGTTGGCGTGGGACGCAACGCCCACCGCAGGCTGGTACGACCTGCTTGTCGGTGCGGGCGACAGTGCCCTGCGCCTGGCCGGCCGCGCCGAGGATGGGCGCCCCGGCACCAGTGATCCGGCGATGGGCAGCGAGCCATTGCGGTTCGAGCACGATTGAAGGATCTCTGTAGAGCCAAGCCCATGCTCGGCTGCTCTTCGATAACTGACCGGAAAAGCAGCCGAGCATGGGCTCGGCTCTACAGGCCAGACCGGTAGGATCAGGCCTCCTGCAGCCCCGGCCGGCCGTGCTCCACCGCGTAGCGCTTCCAGCTCTGCACCGCGCCATTCGGCTGCATCACGGTATCCAGCGTCTTCATATCGCCGATCCACGCATCGCGGGTGACATCGCACAGCACGTAGCCACGCTTGTCGGTGGTCGCTTTCAGATAGGGGCTGTGCGTAATCTGGTTGCTGGCATACGCGTCCACACCCTGGCCATCGGCGCCGGAAGTGATCGACGTGGCGAGGAACTCGCTGGAGATCACGCCCGAGTCACGGTGGTCCTGCACCAGATCACTCGCATAGTGGCGATGCGCGTCGCCGCAGGCGGTCACCACGTTGCCGAAGCCCACCTTCTGGATGTGGTCAAGCAGGCGCCGGCGGCTGTCCAGATAGCCTGACCACTGGTCGTCGGACGACTGCACCACGCCGTCCTTCTCGCGCATGTAGTTGCCCAGCGCCACCTGGTGGGCAATCGTGTGCCAGCGTGGTGCAGCATCGGCCAGGCCGTCGAACAGCCAGCGCTCCTGCTTCGCCCCCACAATGCTGCGCTCTGGCGATTCCACCTCCTCACGCAACGCCATGTTCACCTGCTTGCTGCGGTACTGGCGGGTATCGAGCAGGTGCAGGTCCATCAGCGTGCCGTAGCGTGCGCGCCGGTACATCTGCATGTGGCCATCGCGCGGGAATGCAGAGCGGCGCAGTGGCATGTTCTCGTAGTAGGCCTGGAACGCCTGTGCGCGACGCAGCAGGAACACTTCGCTGGGCGTGTCATCCTGGTCTTCGGCACCGGCCCAGTTGTTGTCCACTTCATGGTCGTCAAAAGTGACGAACCACGGTGCCGCCGCATGCGCGGCCTGCAGGTCGGGATCGCTCTTGTACTGGGCGTAGCGGCGGCGGTAATCATCCAGCGTGTAGATCTGCGGGCCGACGTGGTTGCGCAGGTTGGTGAACGGCTGGCCGTTCATCTTCCGCAGGCCCGGCTGGCTTTCGCCTTCGTAGATGTAGTCACCGTAGTGGAAGACGAAATCCAGCGGTTCCTCGGCGATGCGCCGCCACGCGGTGTAGTGGCCTTCTTCGTAGTGCTGGCAACCGGCCACCGCAAAGCGCACACGATCCACTGCGGCCGTGGCTGCGGGCAGCGTACGGGTACAACCGACCGCACTGGCGTGGCCGCCTACGGTGAAGCGGTACCAGTAGGGCCGTCCGGGCGCCAACCCGTCCAGCTCCACGTGCACGGCGTGGCCGAGTTCGGGATGCGCCATTGCCGAACCCTGGCGCACCACCTTGCGCATGCCATCGTCTGCTGCCAGTTGCCATTCGACCGCCATCGGCCGGGTCGGCATGCCACCGCCGAACACCAGCGGTTCGGTCGCCAGGCGCGTCCACAGCACCACGCCATCGGCCGAGGGATCACCCGAGGCCACGCCCAGGGTGAAGGGTGTGCTGGCAAAGCGCGGCTTGGCCAGCAGGTTGCGCGGGTTCAGCGCGGTGGCATCGGCCTGCGCGGCCAGCGCGTGTGCCGTGCCCATCCAGGCACCGGCAGCGGACAGGCCGGCCAGGGCCAGGAATCGCCTGCGATTGATCGTCTCCACGGCTGTGCCCTCAGTTGTAGATGATGTGGAAGTAGAAGAAGCGGCCGTAGTCGTCGATCTCGGTACGGAAGCGCCCGTTCGGGCCGGTGCTGTAGGTCGGCTGGGTGTTGAACAGGTTCTTGGCTTCGTACTTCAGCGTCACGTGCCTGCTGAGCTTGTGGCTGAAGGCCATGTTGAACGTCATGTACGGGTCGTAGTACGAATCCAGCCATTCGGTGTCACCGAAGTCGACCAGCATCCGGCTGCGGTAGGTGCCGGACAGGCGCAGCTGCGCGCTCTTCCACGGCATGCGCCAGATCACCGAACCATTGAGCGACCAGTCCGGCTGGTACAGCAGGCGATCCAGGCGGCGCTCGGTGCCATCGCTGATGCGGTAGTTGGTCTGGCCTTCCAGCCGTGTAGCGTTGAAGTACATGTCGAAGCGCTGGCGTCCCCACTGCAGGTTGCGGTTGGCCACCGCGAACTCGACACCGCGCAGCGTGGACTCATCGGTGTTCATCGGCTGGGTCACCCGATAGCGGGCATCACCCACGTTCTCGAAGGTGGTCAGGGTGTAGATGTCGTCCTTGATCACCTTGTCGAACAGCGCCACCGAGACCAGGCCGTTGTTTCCGTTGAAGTACAGGTCCCACGCCAGGTCGATGTTGGTGGAACGTCGCGGCTGCAGATCGGCATTGCCCTGCTTGATGCTGCAGAAGCCCCTGCCCTCCTCGTCATCGCCACAACTGGTACTGGTGGCCTGGGCGATGTTGCTCGGCGTCGGCCGGCCCAGCGTGCGGCTGGCGGAGAAGCGCAGGCGCTGGTCCTCGCTCAGCTTGAACGTCGCATTCAATGAAGGCAGCAGGTTGTTGTAGCCACCGCTCGTATTGCGGAAGGCGGAGGTATAGGTAGTGCCGCCATCATCGCTGAACGGGCTGTAGGCATCGAAGCGGGTGTGGTCGTAGCGCAGGCCGCCGATCAGCAGCAGCCGGTCCCAGGCGTAGTGCGCGGATACATAGGCATTGGTGATGTCCTCCACATACGTGTAGTCGCTGGTGAAGTTGGCATTCGGATACGCCGCATTGTTGTTGCCCAGTTTCGGCAGCAGCTCCTCGTTCCACTTGCGGTTGTCGATCAGCGGGAAGCCCGGCACGCTGCCCAGCAGCGTCGAACCCGGATACAGGTAATCGTTGAGCGTGGCACTGCTCTTGAAGTAGTCGAAGTCGATGTCCTGCCAGATCTTCAGATGGCGGTACTCGGCGCCGGCGGCCAGGCCGAAGCCACGCGCATCGGCGTCGATGTTGTAGCTGAAATCGGCGCGCAGGTTGTCGATGCTCTCCTTGGCATCGCGCGGGGAGACATAGGCCTGCGCCGGATTGAGCTTGAACGCGGAGCTGGTCAGCAGGCTGGAATCGGAAACCGCCACCGCGTTGGGGAACCCATGGCTGTCGTTCTCGTAGTCGACGAACAGATTGCTTGGGTAGGCGCGCACACCCCAGTAGACCTGGTTGTTGTGGAAGGTCTCTTCGGTATGGCCGCCACGCAGGGTCAGCCGCGAACGGTCGCCCATGTCCCAGTTGAAACTGGCGACGGCACCACGGTTGCTGCGGTCCCAGCGGTCGTGACGGTTCTTGATGTAGATGCTGTTGATCTGGGTGGCGCCGCTGTCCTCGGTCTGGTTGCGGATCGGGAACTTGGCATTGCCGTACAGATCGGTCTTGTTCATCGTCGAGTTCTCGTAGAACCGGTACGAGTACAGCAGCAGCGATGCGTAGAACGGATCATCCGAGGGCTTCCACTCAAGCTTGGCGGAGCCACCGAAGTTGGTGATGAAGTTGGTATAGGTGCCGGTGCTGAAGTTGCCAGGAGCACGCAGCCCGTTCCAGCCCTTGGCCTCGTCCGGACCGGTGGTACCGTCGGTGAGGTATTTGCCAGCGTCGTTGTAGTAGTAGTTCGACTCCACCCAGCGCTTGACGCTGTTGCGTGAACGCTGCTCGTAGCGTGCCACCGCAACGATGCCGAACTCCTGGTCGGCGCCGAACTGGTTGGAGAACACCATCTTGGCGCTCTTGCCGAAGTGGCCCAGAGTCTCGTGGTTGCCGCCTGCGCTGCGCTCGACGTTGGTCTCGGCGGTGGAATAGATGCCCGCCACATCGGCAAACACGTACTTGCCGGACCGGTCGAAAGCACTGCGGCTGATGATGTCGATCACGCCGCCGATCGCATCCGGTGCCTGCTCCGCACTGAAGCTCTTGTAGATGTCGGTACGGGTGCCGATGTCGCTGGGAATCAGCTGCAGGTTGTTCATTCGCTCGCCGGAGCCACTGCCTCCCACGCTGGCAATCGCGATGCCATCGATGGTGGTGTAGTTGAGGTTGGCCTGTACGCCGCGCACGGTCACGTAACGTGGCTCGCCGGCATCCTCCACCGCACTCAGGCCTGGAGCGGCCATCAGGCTCTCGGCCAGGGTCTCGTCGCCGTAGCTGTCCATCTCGTCGTAGACCACCGAATCCTTGATCACTGGCGACGACTTCTTCTGGTCGATCACCTCGTGCGCGGCAATCACCTTGACGGTGTCCAGGGTCGGCGCCACCACCGCCTCGGCCTCGCGCGGCTTCGGCGCGGCCGGCTTCGGCGCGTTGCTTACGGGCGCCGGATCGATGGCGATGACATTGCCATCGACCACGGTGTAGCCCAGGCCGGTACCGGCCAACAGTGCATCCAGCGCCTGCTTGACGGTGGCACCGCGCGGCACCGCACCGGCCATGCGCGCATCACCGCCGGCCGAGTACAGGAACTGCACTCCGGAACTGCGCGACAACTGCTCCAGTGCACGTGCCAACGGCTGCGCCGCGATCGGCGCCGAAACGCGGGCCTCAAGGCCATCGGCAGTGGCCGCGACCGCCAGCGGCACGCTGCAGGGAGACAGGGCGAGGATGATCGACAGGTAGAGCGTGTTGCGCATCACGGGTCCTTGGAAGAGAGAAGGCAGCAGGCGCCGCTGCGTGGCTCGGCAGTGGCTTCTCCCAAGTAAGAGCCCGCATCCACCGAAGTGGAGAACGCGGATTCGATGAATTTTTTCTGACAGTCCACGGCCACGTCGGCCTCAGCGACTGCCGACCCGCACGGTGTCGCCTTCGCGCCTCACCAGGAAACGCGGGTCGCGTTCGAGGAAGGCCTGCAGCGCACCGATGCGATGCGCATCGAGACTGCCCGACAACCGTGCCGATGCAGCGCCTTCGTCCAGCACGCGGACCTGTACCTGGTTGTGCCGGTTGAAGGCAGCGGCCACCTCGTCCAGCCGCTCATCCAGGAAGGACACCTTGCGTTGCTGCCAGTCCAGCAGCATCGACAACGGTACATCCAGCGACTCCACCGCATGGCTGCGCGCGTCGACCTGCACCACCCGGCCTTCGCCCAGTTGCGCAAGACGCCGGGCGTCCGCACCCTGGCTCCAGATCTCCACCTCGCCGGAAACCACGCCGATGCGCGTGCTCTGCAACCGTCGCGCGACATCGAACACCGTGCCAATGTCTCGAATCTCGAGGCCGTTCACCTCCACCTCGAACGGACGGCGGTCGCGGGCGATGTCGAACGTGGCCTCACCCTGCAACAGCTCCACCTTGCGGCTGAACCAGCCCATGCGTACCCGCAGGCGGCTGTCCGCGTTGAGCCGCACCTGGGTCTGGTCGGGCAGCACCAGGTCACGCAATTCACCATGGTCGGCGCTGTACAGCTGCGCGGTGGGCATCAGCTGCGGAACCAGGCCCACGCCGAGCAGGGCCGTACAGGCTGCGGCAGCCATCACCCACCAGCGCGCACGCCCCCGAGGCCGCACAGCGCGCGGCGGCGCATGCACGCTACCGAACAGCGGCACCACCTTGGCGGCGACCTGCCGCGGTGGCACCGGCGCCTCTTCAGGCAACGGCGATTGCAGCGCCTCACCGACCTGCCGGTGCAGCGCGAGGGCGTGCATATAGGCGCGCACATGCTCCGGCGAGCACTTCATCCAGTCCAGGAACGCAACCCGCTCGGCCTCACCCAGTGTTCCGTCGCGATTGCGCAGGAACCAGTCCATGGCCTCGCAGGCGATCGTGTCGTCGGCCACGGTCGATGAGTTCCGGCTCATGTGTGCTCCCTGGCGCCCAGCGCCTTCCTGCAGGCCTCCAGCCCCCTGCCGATGTGCTTGCGCACCATGTGCACCGACACCTGCAGCTGCTGGCTGATTCCCGGGCAGTCCAACCCGTCGCGGTAGTGCAGCTCCATCACCCGCCGCGTGGTTGCCGGCAGTCGTGCGATGGTGCTGCGGATATCACTCCAGCGCTGCGCATGCTCGAATTCACCCTCGATGTCTTCTTCGCTTTTCAGCACTTCGGCCAACAGATCGACATCTTCCAGCGGCGGCAGCGACGACCGCGCGCGCGCATGCTCGCGCGCCAGGTTGGCCGCCACAGTGAACAGGTAGGCTTCCGGGTTCTCGACCGCATCGGCATCTTCGCCGGTGCTGCGCAGCAGGCGCAGGTAGACCTCCTGCGCCAGGTCTTCGGCATCCTCACTGGCCGAACCGCGACGCAGGAAGAAGCCACGCAGCAGCCGGCGCCGCAGTTGGTAGCTCTTCTCCCAGATCCTCACGCTGTTCACGGCCGGCCAACCACCCCGAGGCTGGAAAGCCCCGCAGGGTGACCGCCATCGATGACAGTGGCGTTTCAACGACCGGCGGGCAGCCGCTAGAATGCGGCCCCTGCACTGCCCGGCAGCCCGCACAAGGAGTGCTCCCATCAACGCACGCACCGCCATCAACACCCTCAGCAGCCTGCTGTTCCTGCTGCTGGTCGCCCACACCACCGCCTACCAGCAGCAGATGTGGCCGCCCAGCCGGGTCATCCATGTGCATCCGGTAGTCGTCGTCCTCGCCTATGCGCTAGGTGTGCTCACGCTGCTGCTGTGGATCGGCGGCCGTCGTGCACCGGAATCCGCCCAACGCCTGGCGCGCTGGCTGCCCATCGTCGCCTGGTGCCTGCTGGGCGTCGGCGTGGCGATCATCCCGGTGTTCCTGCCTGGGCTGTCCCCGGCCTGATCAGCGGGCGCACCCAGCGCATCGGCCCATGATACGGCGCGCGGCGCCAACCCTTGCTTGCCAGAGACCCAAGCCCCGCCCGCCTACCGAAGCGTGGGGGGCAGGCCTACGCTTGTCTTCTCGGTGGCCGCCACGGTCGCCCTTCGCGTCACGGCCCTGCCGTTGCGACCCCGCTCCAGTGCTGTGCGCCCTGCCGGTGTTGTCGCCCAGGCAGAAGTCCGACCGGCGCCCTCTGGAGACCGTCATGAACCAAGCCCTGATCCCCTTCGATACCGACCCGCTGGAAACGCGGGAGTGGCGTGAATCGCTGGAGGCGGTGATGCAGGCCGGCGGCCGGCCGCGCGCGCACTACCTGATCGACCAGCTGAGCGATCTGGACGCCCAGCAGCACGGCGACCTGCATACCCGTGCCTGGACCGCCTACGTCAACACCATCCCGCCCGAGCGCCAGCCGGCCTACCCGGGTGACCTGGCCATCGAGCGCCGCCTGAACGCGATGATCCGCTGGAACGCGATGGTGATGGTGCTGCGTGCCGGCAAGCATTCCAATGTCGGCGGCCACATCGCCACCTACCAGTCCGCGGCAGTGCTGTACGACGTCGGCTTCGATCACTTCTTCCGTGGCCGCACCGACACCTTCGACGGCGACATGATCTACATCCAGGGCCACTCCGCGCCGGGCATCTACGGCCGCGCGTACGTGGAGGGCCGCATCGATCCGGCACGGATGGACAACTTCCGCCGCGAAGCCGGCCGCGAAGGCCTGTCCTCGTATCCACACCCACGCCTGATGCCGGAGTTCTGGCAGTTCCCCACCGTATCGATGGGGCTGGGCCCGCTGACCGCCGCCTACCAGGCGCGCTACATGCGCTACCTGGAATACCGCGGCCTGAAAGAACACCAGGGCCGCAAGGTCTGGGCCTTCCTCGGCGACGGCGAAATGGACCAGCCCGAATCGCTGGCGGCAATTTCCCTGGCTGGCCGCGAGCGGCTGGACAACATCGTGTTCGTGGTCAACTGCAACCTGCAGCGCCTGGACGGTCCGGTACGCGGCAACGCCAAGGTCATCCAGGAACTGGAAGGCACCTTCCGTGCGGCCGGCTGGAACGTGATCAAGCTGATCTGGGGCAGCGGCTGGGACGACCTGCTGGCCCGCGACCACAGCGGCCTGCTGCGCCAGCGCATGATGGAATGCGTGGATGGCGACTACCAGACCTTCAAGTCGCAGAGCGGCGCCTACGTGCGCGAGCATTTCTTCGGCTGTTACCCCGAGCTGCTGGAGCTGGTCGCGCACATGAGCGACGACGAGATCTGGGCGCTGGCACGTGGTGGCCACGATCCGCAGAAGGTGTACGCCGCCTACCAGCAGGCGGTGAACACCCGCGGCCGGCCGACAGTGATCCTGGCCAAGACGGTCAAGGGTTTCGGCATGGGCGAAGCCGGCGAAGGCCAGAACATCAACCACCAGCTGAAGAAGATGAGCGCCGACGCGGTGCGCGCCTTCCGCGACCGCTTCAACCTGCCGGTCAGCGACGAGCAACTGGAGGACATGCCCTATCTGCGTCCGGAGCCGGGCAGCGCCGAGGCCGCCTACTTCGCCGAGCGCCGCCGCATCCAGGGCGGCCAGCTGCCGGCGCGGCTGGCGAAGGTCGATCCGCTGCCGTTGCCGCCGCTGTCGATCTTCAACACCCAGCTGCAGGGCAGCGGCGATCGTGGCCAGTCCACCACGATGGGCTTCGTGCGCATCCTCACCAGCCTGCTGAAGGACCCGGACCTGGGCAAGCTGGTGATTCCGATCGTGCCTGATGAATCGCGCACCTTCGGCATGGAAGGCCTGTTCCGCCAGATCGGCATCCACTCCTACCTGGGCCAGCTGTATACCCCGCAGGATGCCGGCCAGCTGAGCTATTACAAGGAAGCCAAGGACGGCCAGATCCTGCAGGAAGGCATCAATGAATCCGGAGCGATCTGTTCGTGGATCGCCGCCGGCACCGCCTACAGCAACCACGGCCTGGCCACGATTCCGTTCTACATCTTCTATTCGATGTTCGGCCTGCAGCGTGTCGGTGACCTGGCCTGGGCCGCTGCCGATGCACGTACCCGCGGCTTCCTGCTCGGTGCCACGTCGGGCCGCACCACGCTGATGGGCGAAGGCCTGCAGCACGATGACGGCCACAGCCACGTGCTGTCGTCGGTGATTCCGAGCTGCGTGTCCTACGACCCGACCTACAACTACGAGCTGGCGGTGATCATCCATGACGGCCTGCGCCGCATGTATGTCGACCAGGAAGACATCTACTACTACATCACCGTGCTCAACGAAAACTACCCGCAGCCGGCACTGCCGGAGGGCGTGGAAGCGGGCATCCTGAAGGGCCTGTATCTGCTGCATCCGGCAGCCGCCGATACCGCCTCGCAGCCACGCGTGCAGCTGATGGGGAGCGGCTCGATCCTGCGCGAAGTGGAAGCCGCGGCAGAACTGCTGCAGCAGGACTTCGGCGTCGCCAGCGATGTGTGGAGCGCCACCAGCCTGACCGAACTGCGCCGCGACGGCCTGGCCGCCGAACGCTGGAACCTGCTGCATCCGGCCGAGGAGCCGCGCGTACCCTACGTGCAGCAGTGCCTGCAGGGCCATGAAGGCCCGGTGGTGGTGGCCACCGACTACATGAAGATCGTCGGCGACCAGATCCGTCCCTTCATCAACGACCGCCGCTTCACCGCACTCGGCACCGATGGCTTCGGCCGTTCCGACACACGTGAATCGCTGCGCACCTTCTTCGAAGTGGATCGCCACTTCATCGTGCTGGCCGCCCTGAAATCACTGGCTGACGAAGGTCGCATCGAACGCTTGCGGATGCAGGGGGCCATCGACAAGTACGGCATCGACACCGGCAAACGCGATCCGGCCGCGGTGTGAGGCTGCCGTGTTCACCACGCCCGTTGTGCGGACGTGGTGAACACAGCATCGCTAGGGCATGCGCTTGAACAGATTGGTCTGCAGGATCGGCGTGCCGTCGTGGCCGTAGAACGCCTTGGTCTCGGTCATCGTCGTACGGTCGGCCGCCACGGTATAGATGCGGGTGGAGGCCGGCGTGCCGTGGTCCACCAGCTGCATCACCAGGGTGTTCGGCGCCGGCAGTTTCAGGTTGGCCTTGTCCGCGCCGTAAGTACCGGACAAGGGCCCCGGCGTGCCGTCCAGCGCCAGCGTGCCGTCGGACTTCATGGTCTTGCCGTCGTGCAGGACGATGTCCACATGTGAACTCCAACGCCCCGCACCGGCGTCCTTGAACTCGAGCACCACATGCTTCGGGCGCTGCGCTTCGGGAAGTGCAGACGTGGCGATATCCAGCGACCAGCGCCCCAACAGCGGTGAGGGCGAAGCTTCCACTGCCAGCGCCGGAACGGCGGAGAGCGAAAGCGCAGACAACAACACAGCGGACAACAGTTTCATACGTTGCTCCGTTCCAGTGAAGAAAGCGCTGCGTGACGCGTGGTGGGGGCAGCAGGGCAAATGCTGCACGCCCGCGGCAGGGGGTGCAAGCCACGCGCTGAATGCCCGGCCACCCGCCATGTCAGGACCATGTCACACAGGGGTAGTAGAACGATCCAGCATCTCCGGCTCTTCTCCCCCAGTACACGGCGTTGAACGCGCAGCCCTCGCCACGGCACCTCTATGCCGCCGGCCACTTTGCCCGCACCCTGGCCTGGTCATTCGTGGATCTGGTGCTGGGCTACTACCTGCACGCCCGGCTGGGGCTGTCGGCGGCCCACACCGGCCAGCTGCTGGCCATTTCACTGGCCTACAGCAGCCTGCTCGATCTGCTGCTGGCCGCCGTGTTCACCCGCCTGCGCAACCAGCAGCGCCTCGCCCTGCGCCTGCAGCTCATCGGCGGGCTCGGCACGGCGGCCAGCGCCTGCCTGCTGTTCAGCCCGGGCAACGCAACCGAGCCCGCCTTCCTGCCATTGCTGGTCGCATCGTTGCTGTTCCGTACCTGCTATGCAGTCTACGACGTGGCCCAGAACGCGTTGACGTCGTTGCTGCCCCGTGACGAGGTCGAGGCCATGCGCTATGTCTCCACCCGCGCCGTGGTAGTGCCGATCTCCAAGCTGTGCATTGCCTCGGCGCTGTTCGTCGTGGTCGGTACGCCTGCGTCCCAGGGCAGTGGCAACGCGTTGCTGATCTGCATGGTCATCGGCGTGCTGATCGCGGCCGCTGCGCTTCCTTTGGCCTGCGTCGCAACGCCCCCACGGCCCAGCGCAACCAGGCCCGCTGCTGTTGCCCTGCCCCTGCCAGCGCTGCTGCCGGTTCTGCTGGCCGCGGCGGCGGAGACGACGCTGGTCGGCCTGGCAGGGCGTCTGTTCCCCTTCGCCGAACATGGGGCAGCGCTGACCTTCGCGATGGTGGCGGGCATGGTGGTTGCCCCCTGGCTCTGCCTGCGCCTGCGTACAAAGCTGCACAGCGAGACCGGGATGCTCGCGTTGATGTCGGTGCTGGCCGTCGGAGCCGTCGGCGTGTACCTGGCCCTCCCCTCCACGCCCATAGCGATTGCATGTGCCGCGACCCACGGGACGGCGGTGGCCAGCGTCGGCCTGGTACTGTGGCGACGCACCGCGCTGATCGCCCGTCGCCACGCCATCCATGGCGGACGCGACGATGACCTCAGCTGCTTCGCACTGCTCACCGGAACCATGAAGCTATCCATCGCGGCCTCTTCGTTGCTGCTGGGCGAAGTGCTGCCCGGTATACAGGCGGGCGATCTGGACACCTCGGTCGCCCTGGTCTCGCTGGTCGCCATCGGCAGCCTGCTTTCGCTGGCCGCATTGGCCTGGCCCATCCCTCCAGCACGCAGCGAGGGCCTGCGCCCGTGAGCCTGGCCCCGACATCGCGGCTGCGCCGCAAGCCGCTGATCGCGCTCGAGGCCGACCATAAGCGCATCATCTGGCTGTTGCGCACGATGGGCGCGGTTCCCCGCATCACCATCGCCCACCAGCTGGGCATGCACAACGGCGCGTTGACCCGCCTGGCGCGTGAACTGCTGATGCTGGAAGTGATCGAGGAACAGGGACAACTGTCCGATGGCCAGCGCGGCCGTCCCTCGGTGCCACTGGCGCTGTCCGGTCGGGGCGGCTATGCCGCCGGTGCCACGGTGCATCCCGGTTGGCTGGAGATCGCACTGGTGGATTTCGCCGGCCAGGTCATCGCCCGCGATGCCACCGCATTCGACAGCGCAGATCCCCTCGATTTCGTCCATTGCGTGGACCAGCGCCTGCGCAGCCTCACCAGCAGCACCGGACTGATGCGCGCGCGCTTTCTGGGCCTCGGCGTGGCCGTTCCGGGGCCCGTGGTCGAAACCGGTCCGGCACGCCGGCACGCGGTGGACTGGCTGCATGGCTGGCGCGACATCGACAACGACCAGTTCTTCGAAGACTACTTCGGCTTCCCGGTGTGGGTGGAGAACGATGCAACCCTGGCGGCGTTGGCGGAGTACTACGACAGCGGGCTGATCCGCGACTGCGCTTCGGCGCTGCTGCTGTATGTCGGCCACGGCGTGGGTGGCGGCGTGATCCACCGGCGTGATGTGATGCGCGGTGAGTTCGGCAATGCAGGCGACATCGGCCGCCTGTTCCGCATGGACGCACCGCGCCCCTCGGGCATCGACCTGCTGGCCACGTTGCGCGACGCCGGCGCCGGGATTCCTTCGTTGTTCGAGCTGGAGGCCTGCCTGGAAAGCCATGCCGGCATCATCAGTGCCTGGGCCGAACGCGCGGGAAACCAGCTGGGCGCGGCGGCCAATACCGGCGTGGCGTGGCTCGATCCGGGCGCCGTGATCCTGTCCGGTTCGCTGCCCCGCCAGGTACTGGAAGCGTTGGGGCAACACCTGCAGCAGCCGGCACGCTGGAGCAGCGCGCTGGACAGCCTGCGCCTGCCGCAGGTGCATGTGTCACGGCTGGGAGGATCCGCGGTATCGGTGGGCGCGGCGCTGCTGCCGATCCACCAGCTGGGCGCCGATGCCATCGTTTAATTGTTTATTTCCGCCGAAGTAAACAATTCCGTCATCGCCCGGACCTACCGTGCAGCGGTCCCCCTTCCCTGCATGGCCGCCCTCCGATGAACATCAGCCCCCTGGTCCTGGGAATCTCCCTGGCCTTGATATCCCTGCACGGCAACGCTTCTGCGCAGGACGCCCCGGTCCAGAACCAGGGCAGCGTCGACGCCGCAACGCTGGATGCGGTGGTGGTCACCGGTGCGGCGCGCACCCAGCGTCGTTTCGATGCGTCCTTCGCAGTCAATTCGCTCAGCCGCGAAGACGTGCAGAAACTCGCACCGAAAAGCTATGCCGACCTGCTCGGGTCCGTGCCCGGCATCCATGTCGAAGCCACCGGCGGCGAGGTGCAGAACATCACCCGGCTGCGCGGCATTCCCACCGATCGTGGCTTCATCGCCTTCCAGCAGGACGGCCTGCCGCTCTACCAGGAGCTGGATGGCCACTTCTTCAATTCCGGCGACGGCATGAACCGGTTCGACGTGATGAACCAGCGGGTGGAGATCGTGCGTGGTGGTCCGGCGCCGATCTATGCGAGCAGTGGCGGCGCCATCGTCAACAACATCCTGGCCGAGGGCTCGGAACAGACCCACGGCAAGGCCCAGCTGACCGTCGGTGACACCGGGCTGTACCGTGGCGAGATGTACCAGTCCGGCGCCCTCGGCAAGGACACCTTCTATGCGGTCGGTGGATTCCTGCGCCAGCACGATGGCTACCGCGACAACGGCTTCCCGAACGACAAGGGCGGGCAGATCAGGGGCAACATCAAGCACTACTTCGACGACACCAGCTGGTTCAAGGTCAGCGGTACCTTCGTCGATGACCACAATACGTTCTACCTGCCGATCCCGGTCGCCGATCCGCGCAATCCCAGCGTCCCGCTGGACCCGTACATCGACTACTTCGACGGTACGCTGAACTCGCCGTCGCTGCGCAGTGTCAACCTGAAATACCTCGATGGCGGCGGCGTCCTGCAGGGCATGAACCGCGACCTGGCCGATGGCCGGCACATGCGCTTCGGCAACATCGGCTTCCAGTACGAGAATACCGCCAGCGATTGGACGATCTCGCTGAAAACCGGTTACACCAAGGGCCGCAACACCTTCGACGCACTGTACTCGACCACCAACCCGGTCGACGCACGCACTTTCGCCAACGGCTATCTGGGCGCGGCCCGTAGCGCCTTCGGCGCCGGCGTCGCGCGGATGGACTACGCTCTGGCCGGCAGCAACGGGGCGAGCGCCTACGACCCCTATGCCGACTCCGGCCTGGTGATCTCGGCCCAGTACCGGGCCGCAGATTCGGACTTCTACTCCGGCCAGGCCGACTTCAGTGCGACGCGGTTGTTTGAAACGGCCTGGGGCAGCCACGATCTGAACATCGGCGCATATACGGCCTTCTTCGGCACCACGGCCTTCAGTCTGTACCAGGACATGCTGATGGAGATGCGCGGCAAGCCACGCCTGCTGGATCTGGTGGCCTACGGCAACGATGGCGCCCCCTTGGGATACGTCACCGACAAGGGCGCGCTGCGTTACACCACTACCCTCAATCGCGGCAAAGTGGATGCCCGCATGTTCGCGGTGTATGCCAATGACACGTGGGCACTGACGGCCCGCTTCAAGCTCGACGCAGGCATCCGCCATGAACGCTACCGCTATGAAGGCTATGCAGAGCAGACCGCCCAGGTCGACCTCGGCGACCGCACCACACTGGCCGACAACACCACGCGCCGGTTCACCGGCGTCGTCCAGAACCATCGCCTGGATCCGTCCGCGACCAACTGGACCGTCGGCGCGAACTTCGATTTCACCTCTTCGGTGGGTGCTTACGCCCGTGTCTCGCACATGGAGATCGTCCCCAACTCGTCGGTGGCACGCTCGATCGATCCCACCATCGTGCAGACGCAGCTGGACCAGTACGAGCTGGGCCTGAAGGCCGGATTCGGCCGGTCCTACCTGTACCTGACTGCGTTCTACACGAAGTTCGACCCGCTCAACGCCTCGTTCGTGGCGTTCAACCCGACGACCGGCCGCAATGACCAGTCGGTGCCGTTCATCGGTACCGCCGTCTCCAAGGGCATCGAACTGGATGGGCTGTTCCGGCCGCTCGACTGGTTCAGCATTGCCGGTTCGATCACGGTCAGCGATCCGCAGTACGACAGCCTGCAGAACGATTCCGGCGCCGATCCGGCCGCCGTCAACGGCAAGCAGATCGTTCGCGAGCCCAAGCTCTACGGCAACCTCCGCCCGACCTTCAGCTTCCAGCACGGCCAGGACCAGTTCGAGACCTGGCTGCGCTATGACGTGGTCGGCAAATCCTATGTTGATCTGTTCAACCAGACGGCGCTGCCTGCCTACCAGACCCTGGGGCTGGGCGTTTCATGGAAACGCGGCAACTGGGGCGCACAGCTGGTGGGCGACAACCTGACCAATGAAAAGGGACTCACCGAGGGCAACACCCGCACCGATGCCCTGGCCGGACAGGGTTCGGCCGAGGCAATCTATGGACGGCCGCTGTTCGGCCGCAACGTCCGCCTGATGGTGAGCAGGAGCTGGTGATGCATCGACGATTTGCCTTGTCCCTTGCCCTACTTGCCGCGGCGGCGCTGCCGCTTGCGGCGGCGGCCGACGACCGCGACAGCGCCGCGCTGGCCGCACGACTGTTCCCGACCCTCATGCAGTTGAAGCCCGATACACTGCCCGGTGATGCGCGCGCCCTCCTGGCCGAACGCATGCAGCAGCTGGCCGACTGCCGGACCGCCACCTGCACGCTCGCGTCCGCACGCTGGACGCCCACGCAGGCCGGCCTGTTGATCGCCGCGGCTCCCGCGCACGCCCAAGCCATCGAACGGGAACTGGCAGGCCTCAACAACATTCTCTCCGTCTATGGCCAGGGCCAGCCGCCCCGCTACGACGCCATCGACGGCCCGGTCGGCACGGCGGGCAGCACGCGACTGGCCGGCGACGTCGCCATTGCCGTGCAAATGAGCGAGGTGGACGCCAGCGCGGCCTACACCGCCTTCGATCGCAGCATCGCGGTGGCGGTAGGCCTGCTCGATGCCAATGACCGCCTCGATGCGATCCGCTTCGAGCCGATCAGCGCAGGAATGAACGCCGCGCCGTTTGCGCGTGCGCGGCAGCTCGATTGGAATGCGCATCCGTACACCGCGATCATCGTGCTGGGCCAGGGACCGGACGAATTGACCACCCCGCTCAGCGCCGGCAGCAAGCTGCGCCTGAAGGCGGCCGCGCAGCGCTACGCGGCAGGTGATGCACCCTTCCTCATCGTCTCGGGTGGTGCGGTACATCCACGCGGCACCCGCAGCGTCGAAGCGGTGCAGATGCGCGAAGCGCTGATGGCACGCTTCGGCATTCCCGCAGATGCAATCATCATCGAGCCGTATGCCCGCCACACCACCACCAATCTGCGCAATGCGGCCCGGTTGCTGGCGGCCCTGCAGGCACCGCCGCGGCAACCGGCATTGGTGGTCAGCAGTCCATCGCATATCGATTCGGTCGCCAGCAGCGCCTTCAGCGAGCGCAACCGCCATGAACTGGGTTACGTTCCGGGCAAGGTCGGTTCACGCGTTTCCCCGTACGCGATCCCGTTCGTGCCGGCTCCCGAATCGCTGCGCATCGATCCGATGGATCCGCTGGATCCCTGAACCGCGCGACGGCATCTTCAGTAACCGACCTTCACCGTGAACATCACGTTTCGCGGTGCCCCGTACCAGCCCTGGTTGTAGAAGCCGATCTGCGAATAGTAATGGCGATCAAACAGGTTGTTGATGTTGACCGCCGCCGACACATTGGAGCTGAACTGGTAGCGCGCCATCAGGTTCACCAGTGCGTAGCTGGGCTGCTGCACCGGCACCCGGCGATTTCCGGGCGCGGTGGCGGTCTGGTACATGCGGTTCTGCCAGTCCACGCCACCGCCGATGGTCAGCCGGTCCCAGGCACCCGGCAGCCGCCAGGTAGTGAACAGCTTGAACAGGCTGCGCGGCTTGGCGGTGTTGATCGCCCTGCCCTGCGCGTCCTGCGCGATGAAGGTGGTGAAGCTGGTGCCCAGGCTCCACCCCGGCAGCGGCTCACCGGCCAGTTCCAGTTCCAGGCCGTCTACCGTTGCGCCCTTCACTGCGCGGTAGGCCGCCTGCGTGCTGCCTTCGACCAGACCACCGGTGGCCTCGGCCAGGTTGTCCTGCTGGGTGCGGAACAGCGCCACCGACGCATTCAAGCGCTCCTGCAGCCAGCTGCCCTTGACGCCCAGCTCATAGCTGCGGCCGCTGACCGGGTCGAGGATCTGTCCGGATTCGTTGCGGTTGTTCTGCGGCATGAAGATGCCGGTGTAGCTGGCGTAGGCGCTGCTGTAGTCGTTGAGGTCCCAGACCACACCGGCATAGGGCACGAACTCGTTGCGGTAGCGGTACTTCCGTTTGCTGCCGAAGTAGACCTGGTCGGTCTCCCAGTTGCTCAGGCGGCCACCGACGATCACATGCAGCGGATCAGCCAGCGACAGCCGCGCCACGGCATAGACACCGCTCTGATGATTGTCCAGATCATCGGCCTGGGTCTTGTTGCTGGCCCACACCGGCTCGGGCGTGCCCGGCCCGTGCCAGTCGAAATAGCTGGCCAACGGCGGCAACGGGGCCAGTGCGCGGTACTGCCCCAGTGCGATCTCGTCGCGTGAGCGCGACCAGCCGACGGACGCCGTGTGCTGGCGGCCGAACAGCTGGAAGGGACCGGTCAGGCTGGCACTGACCGCCTCACGGCGCACCGGACCGTCGTAGCGGGTGAAGCTGTTGCCATTGGGCATCGCCCCGGTCACCGGATCGGGATAGCCGCCCCGGTAGAGATGCTTCATCTCCATATCGGTATGCGAGCGGCTGTAGGACACGCGTGCCTGCCAGTCGTTGCCGAAGCGATGGTTGAAATCGAAGAAGCCGTTGCGGGTATCGGTGCTCATCCGTGCCCACGGCGCGGTGGCCGATACCGAGCGGTCGAAGCGGGTACGCGTGCCGTCGGCATTGAACAGCGCAAAGCCGCTGCCGAAGCCACGATTGTCGTTGGCCTGGTAGGAGATACCGGCGATCAATCCGGTGTCCTCGCCCAGGTCCACGCTGACCACGCCGTAGAGCGTCTTCGTGGTGCTGTCCAGGCCAGCGGTGTAGCTGTCGCCCTCCGCCTGCGCAGCGACCATGCGGCCACGCACGCGCCCTTCCCGGCTGAGTGGGCTGGACACGTCCACCCAGGCACGGCGCGCGTCCCAGCTGCCGAGGCTGATGCCGCCATTGGCAGCAACGTCGCGCAGCGGGCGCTTGCGTACGTAGTTCACCGCCGCCGACGGATTGCCGGCACCGGTCATCAGGCCATTGGCGCCGCGCACGATCTCGATGCGGTCGTACACCACCATGTCCAGGTTGTTCTCGCCGAAATTCCACGGCGACAGCACCGGCATCACCACGCCATCGAACTGATAGTTGTCGATGTCGAAGCCGCGTGCCGAGAACGAGTAGCGGTTGGCATCACTGCGCGTGACCGAGATGCCCGGAGCAGTGGCCAGCGCATCGGCGGTGCCGAGCAGGCCCCGGTCCTCGATCTGCTGGCGGGTGATGACGCTGACCGACTGCGGCGTCCGCCGCGAGGTCAGTGACAACCCCGTCGCCGTGCCCATGGAGTCGGTGGTGTAGGAACGTGAGGATTCGGTGCTGCCATCGAGATCGGCCGTGACCTGCACGGTGGGCAGCTGCGAGGTGTTCGCGGCGGGGGCGCGCTCGGCGCCGTGGGCAGTATTGAACAGCGCCAGGGTCGTGCCGATGGCGGTTGCCAGGGCGCGCGGGCGGATACAGGCGGGCATGGGAGATCCAGCAGGAGAGAAAGGCTGGATGAGAATTATTGTCATTTGATCGTGAGCACACGTATGCGTAGACGCAGCAGATGTATGCGCACTGCCGACGCTGATCCGGCGTCAGCGCAGCTGGCTGGGCGCGATGCCGTAGCGCGCACGGAACGCGGTCGCGAAATTCGTGGCATGCCGGTAACCGACGAAATGCGCGGCCTGCTGTACGCTGCAGCCCTGCCGCAGCTGCGCGCAGGCCAGTTGCAGGCGATGCTCGCGCAGCCAGCCGAACACCGAGCACTGATACACCTGCTGGAACTTCAAGCGCAGGCTGCTTGGGCTCATGCAGGCCAGGCCCGCCAGATCCTCCAGGCTGTGTTCGGCGGCCGGTGCCGCCTGCAGGCAATCGATCACCCGCTGCAGCATGCGGCGGTCACGTGCTGAAACACGCAGGTCCGGCGATGCCTCCCTCGCAGGCGACCCCAGCGCCAGGGCCAGCATCTGCAGGCCGATACTCTCGCACAGCAGTGCATGCATCGCGCCGTGCCAGCTGCCCGACAGCAGCTGGTCAGCGGCGTGCTCGAGATGCCCGGGAACCAGCCAACCACGTAACCGCGGGTGACCGGTGCGATGCGCGGTGGATAGCAGTTCGCTGATCATCGGGTCGTCAATCCCGGCAGGTGCGTCCAACGAGACATTCAGGCTGCGCATCCGCTGCCCGGCGGGATGAATCGCGGTCATCGGTGCTGCCTCGGCCAGCACCATCGTGCCGGTACCCGGGTTCATGCCGATCACTGCCTGCCCCGCCAGCCGCGCCCCTGCGCGTCCCTCCAGCATCACAATCGCCGAGAAGGCCGGCGGCGATTCCGAAGTTGCCTCGAACGGCTGATGGGCGATCACGTCCGACAGCGCCAGGGTCATGCCCGGGCGCAGGCGACGCTGCTCCACCCTGCCTTGCACCACGCACTGTTCACCCGACAGATCGGCGGCCGACGCCGGCAGGCGATAGCGGAAGCCGCTGCTGCGGCCCAGGCGATCAAGGTCGGCAAGGGTGAGGTTGAGCATGATGGGACCAGAGGGGATCGTCCCGCATTTTCATATGAGAACCATTCTCATATCCACCGCCTGCCGCAAGGCCCATTTCGCCCTTGTCGATACAAATAGTTACGTTATAACATTTCACATTGTTTTCACGGATCATGCCATGCGTCGCCACCTGCTTGCTGCTGCCATTCTGTTCGCCGTCCACACCGCCCAGGCCGCGGACGAACCCACCCTCCCCACCCTCCAGGTCCCAGCCTCCCAGCCCTCGCGCATCCACACCCGGGTCACTGTCGACAAACCACAGGCGCAGAACCGCACCCTCGGCGGCCTGCTCGAACACGTCTCCGGCGTGCAGAGCAGCGCCTTCGGGCCAAACGCGGGCGCTCCGGTCATCCGCAGCCTCAGCGGCAACCGCGTGCATATCCTGCAGGACGGCCAGGCCATCCTCGGCATGAA
>NZ_LLXT01000082.1 GCF_001431625.1 Stenotrophomonas geniculata ATCC 19374 = JCM 13324 | reverse complement strand
TCCATGTGTCCGTCCGCGCCGCCTGCCGCTTGCCGGCCTCCAGCTCCTGGCGCTGCGTTCTCTCAACGGCCAGGTCAGTGTCGAGCACGCGCACCAGCTTCCCCCATGGCACGCCCCACCCGCCCGCGAACGTGTCGTCCGCGTGCCCGTAGCGGTCGGCATAGCGACGGATCAGCGCCGCTTCGGTCTTTGCTTTTGAATCAAACGACATGTTGGAGAGGCACCGGTGTCAAAGGGGACTGTGGCAGCTTAGAAGCGGAACGGCCTGCGAGTGATTGGGTTCGCCGCGGGCGGCAGGCCTTCGTCCAAACCTTGAGCACGGGCTTGGTTCCGGACCTCGCTCCACGCCGCCTGAAACGCGGACTGTGCCGCCTCCATTGCGTCATCGAATGGCTCGCGCGCCGCGACGCTGGTCCAAGGCTCCAGCAGCGCCTCGGCCAGGGGGGCCTCCCAGATTTCGCCCTCTGCCAGGGCCCTGTCGCGCTCTTCGATGGGCAGCAGTTGCACATGGCCCACCAAACGCCCGTCCTGCCGCACCCAGGGCTGAAGCTCAGCGAAGCAGTCGGCGGGCGTTGCGGTCAGCGCAGGGCGCTGCTGAGGCTGCCCCAGCACGGCCAACACCTCGCCCCAAAACTCCGTTGCATCGAAGGTGGCCAAGGCAAAGGCCAGGGACGTCATGTCGGCCAGTGCCATGTGCTTGGCCCGGTCAGGAACCCGCCCACCCTTGCGCGGCACAATGGGGTTGGCACGGGTGACTGTGTGCCGGGCTGGGTGGGCCTTGGGGGTGGCCTGTCCTGCAACGTCAGTGTCTGTGAGCCCGTCGAGCGCCTCGGCGAGCGCAGTCACCGGCACCAGCCAACTGCCGCCCAACTTGCGCAAGCCGGGAACGATGACGCCGGCCGCCAGTTGCTCGCGGGTCTGCTCGTAGCTGCCGGCCCCCGTTCGGTTGAGCACCCGCGCCACGTCCTCGACCGACAAGAGCGGCTTGTCGGGGAACATGGCGCGCAGGATGGGCAGCATTCCGGTCATGGGCTGGGGAAAAAGTGGGGAAAAACTATCCCTGGAAATCCCTGTTTTTCCCGGGGTGAACCAGGAGGGCAAGAAAAAGGGGCTGGTCGGAAATCCGGCCAACCCCTTGATTTTACTGCTTTTTCGAGCTTAAAACTGGTGCCGGAAACAGGAGTCGAACCTGCGACCTACGCATTACGAATGCGCCGCTCTACCAACTGAGCTATTCCGGCTTAGCAGGCAATTCTAGAGGGTGCCGGTCAGCAGGTCAATTGAAGCCGCCGCCGCGAGGTTGACCCACTTCATGGTGGCTCGGAACGTCGTTTTACTCATAGGTACAGGAATCGTCGGCGCCCCCTTGGCCGCCTTGATGGTACGCATCACATCCCAACCTGTCGCGTTGCGTCACAGCACGACCGCTCGACGCCATCGCATTCGTTCCGGACGCCGTTGAAGCCATCATTGAAGCCGGCATCGCCGTCCGCCACCAGCACCAGCACCAGCGCACCCAGCGCCACCTCCGGCTGCACTTCGCGTTCGTGTGGATCCGGAGATGTGGTGCGCGACAGAACAGGCGTCGCAGTCACGATGTCGCCGGCTCAGCCAGTCCCCACCGCATTGGCGCACACCCGCCCAGCCGCGAAATCCTGCAGGTTCCCCAGCGTGATCGCCGAGATCTCCTGCAGCGCCTCCACGGTGAAGAAGCCCTGGTGGCCGGTCACCATCACATTGGGGAAGGTCATCAGGCGCTGGAAGGCCTCGTCGTCGATGATCTCGCCGGAGAGGTCCTGGAAGAACAGCGCGCTTTCCTGCTCGTACACGTCGATGGCCAGATGACCCAGCCGGCGCGCCTTCAGCGCGCGGATCACCGCATGGGTATCCACCAACCCGCCGCGCGAGGTGTTGACCAGCATCGCGCCCGGCTTCATCCGCGCCAGCGACGCATCATTGATCAGGTGGTGGGTCTCAGGCGTCAGCGGGCAATGCAGCGACACGATGTCGGCGCGTGCCAGCAGTTCATCCAGTCCGACCCTATCGCCGATTCCGCCGAACGCAGCCGACGGATACGGGTCGTGCCCCAGCACGATGCAGCCCATGCCCTTGAAGATGCGCGCAGTGGCCAGGCCGATCTTGCCGGTACCGATGATGCCCACGGTGCGGCCATGCAGGGTGCGCCCGAGCAGGCCATCGAGCATGAAGTTGCCTTCGCGCACCCGGTTGTAGGCGCGATGGGTCTGCCGGTTGAGGGTCATCACCAGCGCCAGCGCATGCTCGGCCACCGCCTCCGGCGAATAGGCCGGTACGCGTGCGACGAACAGATCCAGCGCTTTTGCAACCGCCAGATCCACGTTGTTGAAACCTGCGCAGCGCAGCAGCACGGCCCGCACCCCCACCGCATGCAGGGCGTGCAGTACCGGCCCATCCAGGCGGTCGTTGACGAACACGCATACGGCTGCGCAATCCTGCGCCAGCGCCGCCGTGTGCACGTCCAGCGCCACATCGAAGTACACGAACGCAAAGCCGCCCCGAGACGCATCGCGCTGGTTCGCCTCATCAAGGAAGCGGCGGTCGTAGGGACGGGCACTGAAGACGGCGATCTGCATGGATGGGCCTGGGTGGAATGCCATACCGACCATACCGCAGCAGCGACCGCGTTGGGATGGCACCGGCGATGCCGTCATCGCCGGTGCCGGGTGCCACTTAGAACCTGTAGCCCAGGCCCAGCATCACGCCGTTCTGGATCTGCCCGTCGCGGCGCTCGCCCACGTAATCGGCCATGATCGACAGCCGCTCGCTGGCACGGCTGGTCACACCCAGGTTCCAGGCCAGCACCTGCTCGCCCACCGCCTGGCTGCTGGCGCCGAACATCAGATCCGGAGCTGCGGCGAAGCCGGTGCTGTAGCGGGCCTGCGAATCGCCCAGCTCCTTCTGCCAGACCACCCGGGCGCGCGGGGTGATGCGCTCACCGTTGTTGCCTTCGAAGGTCTTGAACAGCTGCAGGCCCGCACCCACGCGGATGCTCTCCAGGCTGCCACTGCGGCCAACCAGCGCACCGGCGCCCTGCCCTTCGTTGAAGCGGGTGGCCGACGTGCGCGCGTAGTCCACCACCGGCAGCAACGGCTGGATCACCAGGCCCTTGCCGTTGGTGAACGAGAACGCATGTTCAACACGTGCGGAGATCGCATCGTTGCTGTACTTCGCGCGCAGGGGCTGCTGCAGGCCATCGATACCGCCGATGCTGCGACGGGTGTCATGCCGCAGATCGGTGTAGCGCACGGCCGCCGACAGATAGCCGCGCGCGTACGTCGCATCGAGGTAACCGCCCACGTCCAGCGCGCGCACATCACCGGTGAAACCTGAGCCATCGCTGGCCTTGGTCGACATGTCCGCCGCGGCCACGCTGACGCCCAGGGTCACGCGGTCATCGGCCACGCGGGTGTCGGCACCGACCACGACGCCGCCGATGTTGTGGCTCAGGCCGGCCACGCCGCCGCCGGCATCGATGCGGCCATGGCTGGCGAAACCACGTGCCCAGATGCCATGGCTGCGTCCGGCGTCACCGCTACCCGCAACGCTGCCCGGCGCCGGTTCGACCAAGTGCATCGCCAGCTGGTTGAACAGGCTGCCATGGCGCATGCCCGGCTGGGAGGAGACCGACTGCGCCACCTGCGAGGCCAGGCCATCGGCATCGCCGCCGCTGCGCATGGCCGACTGGTGCTGCTGCACGACGTTGCCGATGCTGCCCACCAGTGCGGTGTCTGCCAGGCGCAGGCTGGCGTGCGCATCACCGCGCAGGGCACCGGCCTGTTGTGCGATCACATCGCGGTCGGCGAACTGCAGTGCGCCCAGCAGCGATCTCAGCCCCTTGTCCTGGCGATCGGAGGCCGTCGCCAGCGCACGGCCCAGGCCGTCGCCGGACGTACCGTTGGCGAACAGGCCCAGCTGGTCAAAGCCGGGGTTGGCGGTCAGCCACAGGCCATCGGCCGTCTGCTTCACGTTGAAGCTCAACAGCGAATTGTGGCGGGGACGGAACACATCACCGCTGATGCTGGCACTGTAGCCGGTGTCACCCAGGCGCACGGCCTCTTCGAAGCCACCCTGGTAGATCGGGCCCTTAACCAGATCACGACGGAAATCCTGGCCGTAGTAGCCCTGCGCCACGTTCAGTTCGAGGAAGGCCCCCTTGGAGATCACCAGTGCCCCCTCGGTCTGCTCGTCATCGAAGAAGGTACCCACGCGCAGGCGGCCTGCAGCGGTGCCGCCATTCTCTGTAACGTCGAACAGCACCTTGCCGCCCGGCATGATGTTGACGTAGCCATGGGTGACCAGGTCGCCACCGCGCGGCATCAGCGTGCCGAACACGCGCAGGCGGTTGAAACCGTCTTCGCGGTACGACGGGCCGGTGCCGTCCAGCAATGCAGCGCGGTCCATCGCAGTACCCGCCACGTCGCCATGGCCGACCAGCATGCCTGCGCCGAGCACGCGCACTTCCGATGCGCGCAGGGCACCGCCTTCCAGCGCGATGGTGCCATTGTCGACCAGCATGAAATCCGCACCCGTCGTCGCGGACGTGCGCCAGGTGGCGCCGTTGGTCACCCGGATCACGCCCATGGCGTTGTCCAGCGTGGAGACATCCAGATCAGCCAGCCGCAGCTTGGACAGCAACAGGTCCTGGATGTCCGGGTCACTGAGGTAACCCTGCACCGACAGCGCACCGATGCCCTGCGGACCCTTGCTGGATGCGTTGTAGATGCTCTGCGCGAGATTGATGTAGGTGGATCGCCAGTCGGTATTCCAGCGCGCGAAATCATCATCGACGAACGCCTGCAACTGGCGTCCGGTACGCAGGTAGCCTGGGTTGATGTCGCCGGTCACGTTGGCGGTGACATTCAAGGTGTCGCCCGGATCGCGGTACCCGTTCGCGGTGATGATCCTGTTGCTGTAGATGTCCTGGCCGGGGAACGACTCCAGCTTGCTGCCACTGCCATCGGGGTCGAAGGTGACCGAGGAACCGGTGCTGCGTGCCGGATCGCGGAACACCAGCAGGCCGTTCGGCTTCACCACTTCGTACATGGCCTTGTGCAGCAGCCCGGCATCCATGCCACCACCGTAGTTGCCGGTATAGATCTGGGTCATGCGCGGTGACGGCGTGTAGATCACCTTGCCGCCGCTGCTGGCCGCGTGGATCTGCACCGAGTCGATGAGCGGCAGATCGCCGGCCAGATAGCGTTCGACGCCACCGGACTGCATGATCGAGCAGGACGAGATGCAATTGCCGGACACGATGGTGTTCAGTCCGGAGGTGCGGATGATGCCCTGCAGCCACTCGCCGGCGATCAACGCACCGCCATTGGACGTGCGCAGCACCACCTCACGGACCGGCCGGCCTTCGGCCTGCGCCTTGGCCAGCAGTGCCGGCAGGGACACCACGTCGGCGTAGGTCACATCGCCACTCAGGAAGATGCGATCGCCCTGCACGTGATAATTCATTGCCATGACGTCATCCACCACGGATATGGCGGCAACGCCCATCAGCCCGGCCAGGGCCAGGCTCAACTTCGAATACTTCATGTGTTCTCTCTCCACCCGCAACACGCGGGTAGAACGATCAACGCCACAGCGGGGTGATCTCCCCCAGTGGAACGGATCCTGAAAAATGAATACATTCACAATGAGAATCCGATCGATGCACACTCTTCCCCATCCGGTCATCGTCGCGTAAAACTCGATGACGCATTCGCCACCGACAGTCGAGGCCAGCCCTGTCCACCCCGTCTCCCCTGATACATCGCGCGCCGGAGCTACCCGCACCTGCGGATGCCTTCATCGCGTTCGTACGCGAAGAGCGCGCACCGCTGTGCGCGTTCCTGCGCACGCGGGGGGTCGGGCCTGAGGATGCGGAGGATATCGCGCAGGACTGCATGGAGCGGCTGATCCGCTACCGCGCACAGGGCCCGGACGAACTGCGCCTGCTGCTGTATCGTATCGCCCGCAACCGCCTGGCAGACCGCGGCCGCTCGCCGCAGTTGCGGCCGCATCTGCCGCTGGCCGAACACGATGGCAGCGACGAACCGTCCAGTTCCTCGCCCGATCCATTGCGCCAGGCCGAGTCAGGGCAGATGCTGTCCCTGCTGCGGCAGGCCCTGTTCAAGCTGCCCGAACGCGCACGCGAGGTCTATCTGCTCAACCGCATCACCGGCATGAGCTACACGCAGATCGCGCGGCATTGTGGAATTACTGCCAAGACCGTGGAAAAACATATCGCCCGGGCCCTGCAGGGCCTGCGTCAGGAGTTGGGATCGGATCCGCTGCACAACGACAGGGACGGCCAATGAGTGGCACCCCGCACAGGGATGATGCACAGCTGTTTGAACGCGCCAGCGCCTGGGTAGCCCGCCCGGAAGCCCCGGACTGCACGTCGGTCGAACGCGAGGCGTTCGAGGACTGGCTGGCCGAAGATCCGGCCCACGTCAAAGCCTGGGTGCAGGCCGAAGCCCTGTTCCAGCAGGGTGCGGCGCTTGCGGCTGACCCTTGGCTGCGCACCGCCGCGGCACGGGCGGCGCGTCCGCCGCGCCGGCGCTGGCTGCCGGGCGTGGCCGCTGCCGCCGGTGTCTGCATGGCGATCGGCATCGGCTGGATGGTTGCCGTCGACGGCAACCCGACGCCGCAGGTCTACGCCAATGATTCGCACCAGCCACAGCAGCAGACGCTGGCCGATGGCAGCGTCGCCATGCTGGATGCCGGCACCACCCTCCGCGCACGCTTCGGCTGGCGCCATCGTGATCTGGTGCTGGAGCGGGGCCGGCTGCAACTGCAGGTCGCACCGTCGAACAAGGCGCTGAAACTGCACGCCGGCGACAGTACGATCCGTGACATCGGCACGACCTTCCAGGTGGAACGCCTGCGCGACGGCCTGGTCGAGGTCGCGCTGCTGGAAGGTGCCGTGGAAGTCAGCAACGGCGCAGCGCAGCACACGCTGGCGCCTGGCCAACAGCTGCAGGTACTGCCCTCCGGCCGCATCCAGCCGGGCCCTGCCCTCTCGTCCAACGCAGCCGCTGAAGGCTGGCTGCGGGGGCAACTGGTGTTCGATGCCACGCCCCTGTCGATCGTGGTCGAGCGCATGAACCGTTATGGCCGCACGCCGCTGGTGATCGTCGATCCGGAGATCACCGACCTGGCTGTAAGCGGCACCTTCCGCGCCGGTGATGCACAGGAGCTGCTGTCGGCGCTGGAACTGGGTTGGTCCGTGGCTGGCCAGACGCGTCCGGATGGCGCGCTGGAACTGCGCCGCACCTACTGAGGAGACCGGCAGTGACGGCAGGTCCGGGTGCGCTGCAGTGGGGGCTGCTCCGCGCCCTGCTATGCCTTGCACTGGGTGTTGCCGCACTACCGATGGCCGATGCCGGCGAGCCCGCCGGCACGCTGGAGATCGACGTGGGTGCGGGCCCACTGATACCGGCACTGCAGCAATGGGCCCGGCAGAGTGGCACCGCCCTGCTGTTCGACGCACGTGAACTGGATGATCTGCGCACCACTGGCACACGTGGCCAACGCGATACGGGGGCCTCCCTGAAGCTGCTGGTCGCCGGCCTGCCGGTGAACATCCTGCGCACGTCCTCGGGTGCCTTTGTCGTGCGACGTGTCCATCCCGAGCCACCTGCCACGCCACCGAAAGCGGTCGCAGCCCCGCGCCTGCCGCACCCGGCTCCCAGGTCCGCCGACACGCCACACCAGGTGGAACTGGCACCCATCCACGTCACCGGCAGCCGGCTGCCGCGCTCTTCGGTGCAGACCACACTGCCGGTCACCACCATCGATCGCGACGACATCCTGCGCAGTGGCTACGGCAATCTGTTCGACCTGCTGCGGCACCTGCCCGGCATGAACGGCCATCCCGCCATGAGTACCTCGCGCGGCGGCGATTCGCAGTACCTGCCGGTGGGTGCAGCGGCCACCACCAGCCTGGACGGCATGGGCCCGCGGGCGACGCTGTTCCTGGTCAACGGCCGGCGCCTGCCGCGTTATCCCATGGTGTCGCTGGAACAGGGCGGGCTCACCGACCTCGGCGGCATTCCGCTGAGCTTCGTCGACCGCATCGAACTGGTACGCGGCGGTGCCTCGGCCATCTATGGGGCCGATGCCATGTCCGGCGTGGTCAACATCATCCTGCGCGACCAGGCCGATGGGCCCGAAGCCATGCTGCAGACCGGACTCAGCAGCCGCGGCGATGCGGGCCAGTACCGCCTGCAGGCCGCCACGGGCGGCGCGCGTGGCAATGGGGACCGCTGGTTTGCCGGCCTGGATCTGCACCGTGTCGAGCATGTCGCCGGTGACCAGCGTGACTGGCATGCGGAAACCTCGCTGTATCCGATCGGCGCGATCTTCGGCAACTGGTACGTGCCCGCCCGACGCTGCGAGCCGCCCCTGAAGCGGCGCGAGGATGGCTGCTGGTTTGACAGCGCGCGCCCGCGTTCGCTGCAGCCCGCCTCGGATACCGCGTCGGCCTACCTGCACTACCGGCATGAACGTGGCGAGGGACGCTATGCCTATGTCGAGGCACGGGCCAGTCACAACCGTCAGCGCTTCGACCTGGGCCCGACTGCCGTTGCCGTAGTCTCGCGCGGAATCACCTTCAACAGTGTGCTGCGCGAGGCCGGCAACGTGCGCCCCAGCGTCCGCGCCACCGATGCGGACGTCACCGTCGGCATCGGCCGTGACCAGGGCCGGCGCAGCTGGGAGGTGGGCATCAGCGCGCAGCGCAGCGAAGTCACCTTGTCCACTGCCGGCACCGTGCGCACGACGCGCCTGCTTGAAGCAACGCAGGCGCGCAGGTTCACCCCCGGTTTCGACGCGCCGCCGGCGGCCGAGGCGGACACGCTGTTTCCGTCCATCCGCAACCGCGGCAGCACCGCACAATGGCAGGGCTGGTGGGGTGTGCAGCGTGAACTGATGGCGATGCCCGGGGGCAATGCGCAGCTGGCCACCGGCATCGACCTGCGCCATGAACGCTGGGTCTCGCGTCCGGATGCGCTGCTGAGCCAGGGCGACCTTGCGCTGGGCCTGCCGCAGCAGCAACGCCGCCTGTCGCGACAAAGCAGTGGCGTCTATACCGAGCTGGGCCTGCCGCTGGCACCCACGCTGCGCGCGGACCTGGCTGCACGCTGGGACCGCGACGGCGGCTTCATGGCGTTCTCGCCTCGTGCCGGGCTGCGCTGGAGCCCGACGCCGCACTGGTCGTTCCTGCTGGCCAGCGGGCGCGGTTACCGTGCACCGAGCCTGTTCGAGCAACGGCGGCCTCCCGGCTACTTCGGCTCGATCACGCTTCCGGTGTCCAATGCCCTTCCGGAATGTGCAATCGCCACCCGCGGTGGCGGCTGCAGCGTCACGGCCAACGTCGTAGAGAACGATGCACTGAAGGCCGAGCGATCGCGCAGCCATTCGCTGGCAGCCACGTGGACACCCAGCGACACGTTCTCGCTGTCGCTGACCCACAACATCGTGGAACTGCGCAACGAGATCCTCGCCCTGCAGCCCAGCGATGCGGTGTGGAATCGTAGTACCTGGGAACTGGATGAAGACGGCCACCTGAGCAGCCTGCGCCTGTCGTTCGACAACATCGGCCGCACCACCTCCCGCAACTGGGTGCTGCGTGGCGAGTACCGCATCGACAGCGGCAGCAACGGCCAGTGGTTGTTTTCGCTCGATGCGCTGAAACAGCAGGAGCTGCGCCGCCGCCGTGACCACGAGGCCGCCGTGGACCTGCGCGGCCACGTGACACCCGAGCTGGCTGCGGTGTTGAACGTGCAATGGCAGAACAGCAACTGGGACATCGCCCTGCGCGGCAACCAGGTCGGGCGCACCCGTGCCTGGCTGCCCGGGGCCGAGTGCCCGCAGGATCAGGTCGATCGGAACCAGTGCATGAATCCACGCCAGCTGCGCTGGAACCTGCACCTCGCACGTCGGCTGGGGCCGCGCCTCGTTGCAGCGCTGGATGTGCACAACGTACTCGATGCGCAACCGGTGAACTATCTGGTCGGCAATGGCGGACAGATGCCGGGCCTGGACGATCCGCTCGGCCGCTACTACCTGCTTACCCTGCAGTTCCGCTGAAGCGTAGTAATCTACGCGCCCTGTTCCACCGCGGTCCCCTTCCCCCATGAAAGCCTATCTCTGGTTCTGGGGCGCGTTCCTGCTGTTCTTCGCGTTGCCTTTTCCCTGCATTCTCTATTTCGGCACTTCGTGGCCGGTGGCGTTGGTCGACCGCAGCGCGCCGTGGCCGGCACTGTTGCTGCTCGCACTGTCGCTGGCCTTGTGGCTGACGCTGCTGTTCGCCTTCCTGCACTACCTGTTGCTGGGGCCACCGCGCGCACTGCACCGGGTGCAGTCGATCCTGGCCGACGGTGAACCGCGCAGTGCGCTGATCGAACAGGCCGAACAGACCGGCGTACAGGTGCGCGGCTTCGCGCAGTGGAAACTGCAGTTGTCCTTCAAGAACCTGTCAGGTACGCCGATCCGCGAACAGATGCTGGTGGTCGACAGCAAACCCCAGCTGCATCGCTTCGAGGTGGGCAGGCACATCGATGCGCGCCTGGGCCGGACGCCCGGGGCATTCCCCAACATCGTGCTGGACGATGCGCAGCCCGAACTGAATGTCGCCAGCCTGTGGCGGCGTGGCATCGGTGCAGCACTCGGCATCGCAGCCGTTGCCGCTGCCTATGTGTTGGCCTACCGGCTGCAGAACGAGGGGCTGGGCTGGACCTTCCTGTCGTTCGGTCACCCGCTGCTGGTATGCCCGCTGGTGCTGTGTGGCTATGCGCTGGGGCTGCGCCTGCTCGGCCGCCTGCTGCACGCCGATGCCCGCGGTGATGCGCTGAAGTATCGCGGCATCGGCGTGGAGGCCCGGGTATTGAAGGTCCGTCAGACCGGCACCTACCTCAACGAACAACCACAGGTGGAATTCCAGCTGGAATACATCGACCGCGAAGGCAGCGTGCAGCAGGCCCGCGTGCGCCGCTTCATCCCGCTGATTGAACTGGCCAACATCCCGCGCGAGCACGTGACGCTGCTGTACGACCCGGATGACCGCAGCAACGTGCGGCTGGAGGGAATATGAAACAGCCTCCCTCCACCCGCACGGTGTTCCTGGTACTGCTGCTGGTTCTGGCGGGCGCGGCCATTGCCGGCGGCGCAGTGCAGACCATCAGCGAAACGCTGGGGCATTCGGTACAGCCGGACCGGTTGCCCCCCTCCGTCCCGTCTCAGTCACAGCGCGAACAACCCGTATCGCTTGTGCCGTCCCCGGCGCCCTTCCCCGCGGCGAGTACCGCCGCGGCGCCCGAGCGCAACAATCGCCTGTTCGATGCGGACTACCTGCTGGCTGCCCGTCAGGCACTGGAGCAGCTGCCGGCACTGGCCGGCCAGCGGCTGACGGTCTTCCACAGCATCCACTTCTACGACGATGGCCGCATCAACCTGGATCTGGTCGATCCGCAACAGCCGGGCCACGTCGACAGCTATCACTTTGAACGTGGCCAGTGGCGCAAGGGCAATCCGGTGAACCCGCAGCAGTTCGCGCCGACCATCAGCCTGCAGCGCAGCAGCACATCCCTGGCCAGTATCGATTTCGAGGCCGTGCCGCGCGTGGCGCAGGCATTGCAGGAACAACGCAATGCCCTGCAGAACCCCGCATCCGAAGTCGGCCACGTGTATGTGATCGTGCGCAAGGGCGGCAAGCTGGTGTGGCTGCCGGACGAAGTGGCCGGTGACCGCGAATCCGTGCGCCTGCAGTTCGATGCGCAGGGCACTCTGCGCGGCGTGCACCGCCGATAGGCCACACAAAAAGGGGACGGAGGGGATTAAGTCGTATCTGCCTTGGTGCGGTTTTCGATTTAATCCCCTCCGTCCCCTTTTTCTATTTCACCGAGCGGGCGATGGCGTACTGCGCGCCGTAGTAGGTGGACAACACCAGCAGGCTGGCCAACGGCAGGCCACCGGCGAAGCGGTCCCAGGCCAGCAGGGAATCGCTGGCCACGAACAGCAATGCACCTGCCGCGGCCCAGCGCGCGCTTCGGGCGTCCACGGCACCGGGCTGCGGGCTGCGCCACTGCCGTGCCAGGGCCAGCACCGCCATCGACGCCAGCACCACCACGTAGGCCAGCACCGGCACACGCATCGGCACCGGCAGGTGCGGCCACAGGCCCATCACGTTGAGCACGGCAAATGCACCCAGCAGCACAGCGGCGCCGAACAGCCCACGCCCGGCACGCAGGCCATCGCGGAAGGCGACGATGTAGCAGACATGCGCCAGCAGGAACGCGACCAGTCCCGGCACGAACGCATCCATCGGCAGCATCAGCGCGATGTCGCCCACGCACGAAAGCAGCATGCCGGCCAGCACCGCGCGGCGGTAGAACGGCTGCGCCGGATCATGCACACGCCAGGCGATGGCCGCGATCAGCAGCGTGGTCGCGGGCTTGGCCAGCCAGTGCAGCCATCGCCCATCGCCGTGCAGGAACGCGCCGACGATGGCGAGGATCGTCATCAACAGGACCACGCCATCGCGGGCGCGCGACTTCATCGCGCCTTCCACAGATCTGCAAGGCGGTCTGGCTTGCCGGTGATGCGCTCCAGCACCGGGTACTGCAGGCCACCGTGATAAGCGATGCTCATGGTTTCAATGCGGTCGAACTGCTTCACCAGCAACATGATCGGCGCCTTGTCCTTCGCTGCCGCAGCCACCGCGTCCTTCAAGCGCTGGCTGCTGTACTCGCGCCCGCCCACCGCGATCACCTTCATGCCAGGTGCAAGACCGGCGTTGAAGGCCGGGCTGTCCCAGATCACATCACCGACCGTGCCGTTGTCGAGCACGGTCGCACCCAGCGAGTACGCCAGCAGCGCCGCCTTCGCGCGCTTCTCCTGCGCCTTGTAGGCATCGTTCGGGGTATCGCGGTAGACCAGCTTCCAACCCGCCAGCTCCAGGCCGCCAGTCAACGAACCGTGGCCGTCCAGGCGCCCGCGCAGGAACGTGGCCCAGTCGTACGGCGCGATGCCGTTCAAGGTCGCGACCACGTCATTGAAGGTGTACGGATTGACGTCCCAGTCGCCATTGCCGACGCCGAAAAAGGCGCGCGCGAAGTCGTCCAGGCTGCGGCGGTTGCCGCTCAGTTCGCGCAGCTTGCCCTCCACTTCCAGCCACAGCATCTGGCCGCCGGAGTAGTAGTCCTCGCTCATCTGGTAGTTGCGATACGGCAGCGTGCGACGCTGGGCGATGGTTGGGTCATTGGTGGTGTCCTGCAGCGGACGCCAGGCCAGGCCCGGGCGGCCACGGTCATAGGTCGCGGCCACATTGGCCAGCATGTCGCGCGCCTGCGCAGCCGACCACAACCCCGAGCGTGCTGCCAGCACCTGCCCCCAGAACTGGGTCTGCCCTTCGTACACCCACAGCAGGCTGTCGCCCATGGGCACGTTGAAGTTTGCGGTGGCCAGGTCGGCGCCGCGACGGTACTTGCCGTTCCAGGAATGGGTGTACTCGTGCGGCAGCAGGTCACGCATCCACGCGTTGCTGTCCCACTCGGTGAAGTAGCCCGGATCGGCACTGTTCTCGCTGGAACGGTGATGCTCCAGGCCGATGCCACCGAGGCGGTCGGTCAATGCCAGCAGGAACTCATAGTGGTTGTAGTGGCGCGCACCGTAGAGCTTGTCGGCCTGCTGCACCAGCGCGCGGTGCATCGTGATCTGCGCCTCGCTCGGCTTCAGCGACTTGGCGTCGTCGGCAAACACATTGAGGTGCACCGGCACCTTCGCACCCGGGTCGAGATCGATGCGCTGGTAGTGCTCACCGGCGAACAACGGCGAATCGACCAGGTGATCGTAGGAGATCGGCTTGAACACCACGGTGTCGCCGTCGCGGCGCGCGGTTTCCAGCGCAGTGGCGAACGACCAGCCCTTGGGCAGGGTCACGCTGGCCTGCGCCTGCAGCTGCCGTGCATCGATGCCGGCCGGATACAGCGAATTGGTATTCCACTGCAGGTTGAGCATCTCCGGGGTCATCACTACCCGCCCCTGGCTGCCACCCTGCGAAGACAGGAAATCGAAGTGGGCGACGATCTCGCTGACGCCCTCCGGTACGTTCACCTTGAAGGCATAGACGTTGTACTGGTCGCGCTGCCAGGCCAGCGGCCTGCCGTTGGCGGTCACGCGCAGGCCGGCCAGCTTGTCGATCGGGCCGGTGGGCGAATGGTTGCCGGGAATCCACTGCGGGTACAGCAGGGTCATCGGGCCGGGCTTGGCCGGTACGGTGGCGGTCACCTTGAAGATGCGACGGGCCAGGTCGCGTGCGTCGACCTCGATGCGCAGCAGGCCGGCAGCCGCCGCGTTCGCCGGTGGCGAGGTCTGCGCCAGTGCAGGCGTGGCCGCCAGCGCGAACAGCAACGACATCGCCAAGGCTCGGGGCTTCATCGGGCAACTTCCAACAACGGAGAATCTTCCGATGCTAGGCCTGTAACGTGCCCCGCCCCATGGCCAAAGGTCATGGGCAGGCCGCCCATCCTTGCATGCGAAAAAGCGTGCGAACCCGGGTTCGCACCCGCCAGAGCAGTTTCAGTAGATCCACGCCATGCGTGGATGAGGCGCTTCCGCGGTCAGTCGACCAACCGCAACCGCAGTTCCTTCGGCAGCGCGAACACCATCGATTCCGGTTCGCCGTCCAGTTCGCCCACGCCGCTGGCGCCCAGCTCGGCCAGGCGCGCGAGCACGCCGTCGACCAGCACCTGCGGCGCCGAGGCACCTGCGGTCACGCCGATGTGCTGCTTGCCTGCCACCCACGCCGGATCGATCTCGTGCGCGCCGTCGATCAGGTACGACTCCACGCCCTCACGGCGGGCCAGCTCGCTCAGACGGTTGGAGTTGGAGCTGTTCGGCGAACCGACCACCAGCACCAGGTCGCAGCGCTTGGCCAGGTCGCGCACGGCGTCCTGGCGGTTCTGCGTGGCGTAGCAGATGTCGTCGTTCTTCGGGCCCTGCATCGCCGGGAAGCGCTCGCGCAATGCATCGATGATGCCGCGCGTGTCGTCCACCGACAGCGTGGTCTGGGTGGTGTAGGCGAAGTTTTCCGGCTGGTTGATGTGCAGCGTGGCAACCTGCTCCACGTCCTCCACCAGGTAGATCTGGCCGGTGCCGGCTTCGCGGTTCCACTGGCCCATGGTGCCTTCCACTTCCGGGTGACCCGCGTGGCCGATCAGCACCACGTCACGGCCGGCACGGCAGTGGCGGGCGACCTCGAAGTGCACCTTGGTCACCAGCGGGCAGGTGGCGTCGAACACCTTCAGGCCACGGCGATCGGCTTCCTGGCGCACGGCCTGGGACACGCCATGGGCGCTGAAAATGACTGTGTTGTTGTCCGGCACTTCATCGAGTTCTTCGACGAAGATCGCGCCGCGCTGCTTCAGGTCGTCGACCACGAAGCGGTTGTGCACCACTTCATGGCGGACGTAGATGGGCGCGCCCAGCGTTTCGATCGCGCGCTTGACGATCTCGATCGCACGATCGACACCGGCACAGAAACCACGCGGGTTGGCGAGCAGCACATCCATCAGTTCAATCTCCCGGCAGCGGCCGGCTTACGGTTTCGGATTGGCATTATCCGCCTTTTTGGCGGACTTGCCGTCGAACAGGCCAAACAGGGCGATGCCGATGGCACCCACCACGATGGCCGAATCGGCGATGTTGAACGAGGGCCAGGTGTAGCTGCCCACGTACCACTGGATGAAATCGACCACATGACCATGCACCTGGCGGTCGATCACGTTGCCGATCGCGCCGCCGATGATCAGCGCATACGGCACGGCCGCCTTCCAGTTGCCACGGGCGGTGCCGCGCAGCCACCAGGCCATCAGGCCGCTGATGACGATCGCCAGCACGGTGAAGAAGTGCTTCTGCCAGCCACCGGCGTCGCTCAGGAAACTGAACGCCGCACCGGTGTTGTAGGTGCGGTACCAGTTCCAGAAGCCATCGATGACCACCACCGGCTGGAACTCCGGCAGGCTCGACAGGACCCAGGCCTTGGACCACTGGTCCAGGCCGATGATGGCCGCCGACAGCAGCAGCCAGACCAGGGCGTTCGGATGTGGACGGGGCGCGGCCATCAGAACCAGCTCCGCACTTCACCGGCACCGGTGATGTTGCTCACGCAGCGACCGCACAGCTCCGGATGATCGGCATTGCTGCCGACGTCGGCGCGGTGGTGCCAGCAACGCACGCACTTGGCCTTGGTGGTCGGCTGGGCGCTGACGAACACCTCGTCGGTGGTCGCCGGACGCACCTGCACGTCACCACTGATGAACAGGAAACGCAGTTCATCGGCCAGCGGCTGCCAGCGCGCGGCCTGCTCTTCGCTGGCGGCGATGGTGATTTCCGCTTCCAGCGCGGCACCGATGGCACCGTTGGCGCGCATCGGTTCCAGCACCTTGGCCACCTGCTCGCGCACAGCCAGCAGCTGGTCGAAATCGGCGGCGTTGAGCTGCGCATCGGCCGGCAGCGGCGCCAGGCCGTCGTACCAGGTGGTGAACAGCACGTGGCCGGCGTGCTCGCCCGGCAGGTAGCCCCACAGCTCGTCGGCGGTGAAGGTCAGGATCGGTGCGACCCAGCGGGTGAACGCTTCGGCGATGTGGTACATCGCGCTCTGCGCCGAACGGCGACCGTGCGAATCGGTCGGCATCGTGTACAGGCGGTCCTTGGTCACATCCAGGTACAGCGAGCCCAGGTCCACGCTGCAGAAGTTCAGCAGCAGCTGCACGATCTCGGCCATGTTGTAGCCGTCGTAGGCCGCCTTGATCTTCTCCTGCAGCTCCCACGCGCGATGCACGATCCAACGGTCCAGCGCGACCATCTGATCCAGCGGCTGCAGGTGCTGGGCCGGATCGAAACCGTCCAGGTTGCCGAGCAGGAAGCGTGCGGTATTGCGCAGGCGACGGTAGGCGTCGGCATTGCGCTTGAGGATCTCCTGCGACAGCGACATCTCGTTGCTGTAGTCGGCCGAGGCGATCCACAGGCGCAGGATGTCCGCGCCCAGCTTGTTCATGATGTCCTGCGGCTCGATGCCGTTGCCCAGCGACTTGGACATCTTGCGGCCGTGCTCGTCCACGGTGAAGCCATGGGTCAGGCACTGCTTGTACGGGGCGCGCTTGTCGATCGCCACGCCGGTCAGCAGCGAGGACTGGAACCAGCCACGGTGCTGGTCGGAACCTTCCAGGTACAGATCGGCCGGCTTGCCGAAGCCACGCGCGGCGAGCACGCCCTCATGAGTCACGCCCGAATCGAACCAGACGTCGAGGATGTCGGTGACCTTCTCGTAGTCGGCCGCTTCGGCACCCAGCAGTTCGGCAGCATCCAGCGAATACCACACGTCGATGCCCTCGGCTTCGACGCGGTCGGCGACCTGCTGCATCAGTTCCACCGAACGCGGGTGGATCTCGCCGGTCTGGCGATGGGTGAACAGTGCGATCGGCACACCCCAGGTGCGCTGGCGCGAGATGGTCCAGTCCGGACGACCGTCGACCATGCTCTGGATGCGCGCCTTGCCCCAGGTCGGGAACCAGCCGACGGTGTCGATGGCGGCCAGCGCATCGTTGCGCAGGTTGGCCTTGTCCATCGAGATGAACCACTGCGGAGTGGCGCGGAACACCACCGGCGTCTTGTGGCGCCAGCAGTGCGGGTAGCTGTGGCGGATCGGATGGAACGCCAGCAGCGAACCGTTGTCGCGCAGCACGCCGACGATGGCCTCCTGCGCCTTCCACAGGTGCTGGCCAGCCAGCACCACGTCACCGGCCGGCGGGGTCGATTCCAGGTACACGCCACGGCCGTCGATCGGGGTCACCTGGCCGGCGTTGTACTTGTCCAGCAGGCCGTACTTCTGGCTGACCACGAAGTCTTCCTGGCCATGGCCGGGGGCGGTATGCACCGCACCGGTACCGTCCTCGTCGGACACATGGTCGCCGTTGAGCACCAGGATCCCGCGTTCCGGGTAGAACGGATGCGCCAGGAGCTGGTTTTCCAGCGCCGCGCCGGTGGTTTCACCGTGCAGCACCACTTCGTCCACGCCGTAGCGCTGCAGTGCGCGCTCGGCCAGCGCGGCAGCCAGCACCAGCCAACGGCGCTTGCCGTTGTGCGCCGGGCCTTCGGCCAGGACGTAGTTGATCTCCGCACCAAGTGATACCGCCAGCGAGGCCGGCAGCGTCCACGGGGTGGTGGTCCAGATCGGCACCGCCACTTCGACGTCGGCCGGCACGCTCACGCCGAACGCCTGGCCGATGGCCTGCGCATCACGCGCGGCGTAGGCCACGTCGATCGCCGGCGATTCCTTTTCCTGGTACTCGATCTCGGCCTCGGCCAGCGCCGAGCCACAGTCGAAGCACCAGTACACCGGCTTGGCGCCGCGGACCAGGTGGCCATTGGCCACGACCTTGGCCAGCGCACGGATCTCGTTGGCTTCGAAGTCGAAGCTCAGGGTCTTGTACGGGTTGTCCCAGTCGCCGGTCACACCCAGGCGCTTGAAGTCCACGCGCTGGATGTTGATCTGCTCTTCGGCGAACTCGCGGCACTTCTGGCGGAATTCAACGGCGTCGAGCTTGGTGCCGACCTTGCCCCACTTCTTTTCGACCGCGATCTCGATCGGCAGGCCATGGCAGTCCCAGCCCGGCACGTAGGGCGCATCGAAGCCGGCCAGGTAGCGCGACTTGACGATGATGTCCTTCAGGATCTTGTTGACCGCGTGGCCGAGGTGGATGCGGCCGTTGGCGTACGGCGGGCCATCGTGCAGCACGAACAGCGGGCGGCCGGCGGCGTTGTCGCGCAGCTGCTGGTAGAGCCCCTGCGCTTCCCACTGCGCCAGAATGCCCGGCTCGCGCTTGGGCAGGTCGCCGCGCATCGGGAATTCGGTGGCTGGCAGGTTCAGGGTGGTCTTGTAGTCCTGGCTCACGCAGTGGCTCGCAATCTATGTTCGGAAAGGATGGCGCGCGCCTGTTCGGCGTCGCGGTGCATCTGGTCGGTCAGGGCCGCCAGATCATTGAATTTCTCTTCGTCGCGCAGCTTGGCGACGAATTCCACTTCGATGTGTCGACCGTACAGGTCGCCCTGGAAATCGAACAGGTGGGCTTCCAGCAGCGGCTCCACGCCCTCCACCGTCGGCCGCGTGCCGAAGCTGGACACCGACGGCCACGGCTGGTCGAACACGCCGTGCACCCAGGTCGCGTAGATGCCCGACAGCGCCGGGGTCTTCGGGAAACGCAGGTTGGCGGTGGGGAAGCCCAGCGTACGGCCGAGCTGGCGCCCGCGCACCACCCGGCCGCTGATCGCGTACGGTCGGCCCAGCAGATCGTTGGCGCGGGCGAAGTCGCCCTCCTGCAGCAGCTGGCGGATGCGGGTGCTGGAGATGCGCTCGCCATGCAGGTCGACCGCTTCGATTTCACCCGCGGTGAAGCCCAGTTCGGCGCCCATCTTCTGCAGCAGGGCCAGGTCGCCGCGACGGCGGTTGCCGAAGCAGAACTCCGGCCCGATCCAGACCTCACGCGCACTCAGGCGATTGACAAGCAGCTGGTGCACGAAGGTCTCGGCCGGCATCGCCGCCATTGCCGCGTCGAAACGCAGCAGGCCGATCGCATCGACACCGAGCTCGCGCAGGATCTCGACCTTGCTGCGGGCCAGGGTCAGCCGCGGCGGCGGCGTGCCCTGGGCGAAGAATTCACGCGGCAGCGGCTCGAACGCCACGGCCACCGCGGCCACGCCCAAGGCGCGCGCGCGGGCAACCGCGTGGCGGACCAGCGCACGATGACCCAGGTGGAGGCCGTCGAATGCACCGATACAGACCACGCTTCCGTTCGGGAACAGCTCCCCGCCCTCGACGCTTCTGAACAGCCTGCTCATCAACTCTCGTTCCGGCCCGACCGGGGCCGCCGCTTCAATGGTGTAACCCTGAAGTATAGCCGCCACAGGCCGCGATCAATGCCCACGCAGGTCGCGCGGGCGGAAGCCCATCGCCAGCATGGCCACCGCGTAGGTCGCACCGCCACCGCCGACCAGCAGCGACAGGCTGCCGATCCGCTCCCAGACACCCATCGCGGAGAACGCTGGCAGCCAGTGCAACAGGGCCAGCAGCACACCAACCATGGCCGCACAGGCCAGCAGCAGGCGCAGCAGATAGCCGCCCCAGCCCGGCCGGCGCTGGTAGACGTCGGTCCTGCCCAGCCAGTACCACAACAGGCCGAGGTTCAGGTAACTGGACAGTGCGCTGGCAATGCCCAGCGCCAGGTGCAGGCCCGGCTGCTTGCCGATGGCCGCCATTACGCCCTGCGCTTTCAGCTCATCGGGCACCATCACCTGGTACAGCACGGCCAGCAGCGCGAAGTTGAACACCATGTTGGCCACCAGCGCGGCCACACCGGCACGGACCGGAGTCTTGGTGTCCTGGCGGGCGTAGAACGCCGGCAGCACCACTTTCAACAGGGCGAACGCCGGCAGGCCGAAGCTCAGGCCGTACACCGACAGCGCGGTCATGCGGGTATCGAAGGCGCTGAACTGGCCGTGCTGGAAGATGGTTGCGATCAGCGGCTCGGCCAGCAGCAGCAGGCCCAGCATGGCCGGCACCGAGATCAGCAGGGTCATGCGCAGGCCCCAGTCCAGCGAGCGCGAGAAGCCCTCGCGGTCAGTACTCACGTGGTGGCGGGCCAGCGCCGGCAGGATCACCGTGCCCAGCGCCACGCCGAACACGCCCAGCGGCAGCTCCAGGAAGCGGTCGGCCAGCGACAGCCAGGACTGCGAGCCATCGGTCAGCTTGGCCGCGATGACGGTGTCCAGCAGCAGGTTGATCTGCGCCACCGACGAGCCGAACAGGGTCGGCACCATCAGCGTCATCACCTTGCGCACGCCCGGGTGGCGCCAGCCCCAGCGCGGCAGGGTCAGCAGGTTGATGCCCTTCAGCGAGGGCAGCTGGAACAGCAACTGCAGGATACCGGCGGCCAGTACCGCCCAGCCCAGTGCCAGGATTTGCTTCTCTGGAGTGCCGCCCAGCCGCGGGGCCAGCCACAGCGCACCGGCGATCATGCACAGGTTGAGGATGACCGGGGTGAGCGCCGGCATGGCGAAGCGCTGGAAGCTGTTCAGCGCGCCGCCGGCCAGCGCGGTGAGCGAGACGAACAACAGGAACGGGAAGGTCAGGCGGAACAGGTCGATCAGCAGGCCCTGCTTCACCGGGTCGGTATCAACGCCGCTTGAGAAGACCGAGGCCAGCTGCGGTGCGAAGATCAGCGCCACGGCGGTGACCAGCATCAGCACCCCACCCAGGGTACCGGCGGTGCGGGCCATCAACTCACGCAGTTCGGCGTGGCTGCGGGTTTCCTTCACTTCCGTGAACACCGGCACGAAAGCGGTGGCGAAAGAGCCTTCGGCGAACAACCGGCGCAGGAAATTGGGTACCCTGAAGGCAACCCAGAACGCATCGGTGACCGCATTGGTGCCGAACGTGGTGGTGATCACCTGGTCCCGGACAAGTCCGAGCACCCGCGAGACCATGGTCATGCTGCTGAACGACAGCAGGCCTCGCAACATCTTCGGTGAACTCACTCAGCGTCCCTCTTGACAATCGACTTGACGTGCATTTCTCGGGCCATCATACTAGCTAGCTTGCTGTTCCCATAACACCGATTTTTTCAGGAAACCACCACCGTGGCCAATATCAAGTCCGCCAAGAAGCGCGCCAAGCAGACCGTCGTGCGCAACGCGCGCAACGTGGCTCAGCGCTCGATGCTGCGCACCGCTGTCAAGAAAGTGATCAAGGCGCTGGACGCCAACGATGCCGCCGGCGCCGAAGCCGCCTTCGCCGTTGCCCAGCCGATCCTGGATCGCTTCAGCGCGCGTGGCCTGATCCACAAGAACAAGGCTGCTCGCCATAAGAGCCGCCTGAACGACCGCATCAAGGCCCTCAAGGCCGCCTGATCCGGCGTTGCCGCCCTGCCCTTCGGGGTTTGGGCTGCAGACAAAAGCCCGGCCTCGGCCGGGTTTTTTGTTGCCTGCGATCCAGCTTATGTAGAGCCGAGCCCACGCTCGGCTGCCGTCTGCGCGGAAAGCCGAGCATGGCTCGGCTCTACAGCAAAAGCAGTCCCAACAAAAAACCCGGCCGAAGCCGGGTTTTTGCACGGAACCACAACGGCATCACTGCGCGTTGCGGGCTTCCAGCTCGTCTTCCTTCTGGCGATCGAAGAACGCCATGATCCGGCTCATGATCGGGAAGGTGCCTTCGCGGCCCAGCGCCGAGACCAGGAACCACGGCTCCTTCCAGCCCAGCTCGGCGACGATCTGCTCGGCCGCGGCCTTCGCTTCGTCTTCGAACATCAGGTCAGCCTTGTTCAGCACCAGCCAGCGCGGCTTCTGCAGCAGCTCCGGATCGTGCTTTTCCAGTTCGCGCTCGATCGCACGCACCTGCTCGACCGGGGAAATGCCTTCCACCCCACCTTCCATCGGCGAGATGTCCACCAGGTGCAGCAGCAGGCGGGTGCGCTGCAGGTGGCGCAGGAACTGCGCGCCCAGACCGGCACCATCCGCCGCGCCTTCGATCAGGCCCGGAATATCGGCAATCACGAAGCTGCGGTGGTTCTCCACCTTCACCACACCCAGGTTCGGGTACAGCGTGGTGAACGGGTAATCGGCCACCTTCGGCGTTGCCGCCGAAACGGCACGGATCAGCGTGCTCTTGCCCGCGTTGGGGAAGCCCAGCAGGCCGACATCGGCCAGCAGCTTCAGCTCCAGCTTCAGCGTGCGCTCTTCGCCCGGCTCGCCCGGCAGCGCCTGGCGCGGCGAGCGGTTGGTCGAGCTCTTGAAGTGCATGTTGCCCAGGCCACCGCGACCGCCCTTGGCCACCAGCAGGCGGTCGCCGTGCTGGGTCAGGTCGCCGATGACTTCATCGGTGGCAACGTTGATCACCACGGTGCCGACCGGCACGGTGATGGTCAGGTCTGCGCCGCCCTTGCCATAGGCCTGGCGGCCCATGCCGTTCTCGCCGCGCTGCGCCTTGAAGATGCGCTCATGGCGGAAGTCGACCAGGGTGTTCAGGTTTTCGTCGGCGCGGATGTACACGCTGCCGCCCGCACCGCCGTCGCCGCCGTCCGGGCCGCCGAGCGGAATGAACTTCTCGCGACGGAAGCCAATGCAGCCGTTGCCGCCGTTGCCGGCGAACACTTCGATTTCTGCTTCGTCTACCAGTTTCATTGTTTCGATGCCTGCGATGGGCGCGGCCTGACTGCCGTCGCCTTGAATGTCATGCCGGCCGCGGGCCGACAACCCGGCATGGCCGGTCTTGCGTTCACTCTAACGAAAAGCCCCGCCGAAGCGGGGCTCTCCATGCAACGTGCTCTTCATCCAGCACAGCCATGCCGGGGCATGGGTGCCGGCGATGCCTGGATCAGGCGTCGGCCGAGACGATGCTGACGGTACGACGCTTCTTGGCGCCCTTGACCGAGAACTCCACCTTGCCGTCCACGAGGGCGAACAGGGTGTGGTCACGGCCCAGGCCAACGCCCGAACCCGGGTGGAACTGGGTGCCGCGCTGACGCACGATGATGTTGCCGGCTTCGATGGCCTGGCCGCCGAAGATCTTGACGCCCAGGTACTTCGGGTTGGAGTCGCGACCGTTGCGCGAGGAGCCTACGCCCTTTTTATGTGCCATGACTGCTTCTCCTGATGCTTAGCCGGCGATGCCGGTGATCTCGATTTCGGTGTAGTACTGACGGTGACCCTGACGCTTCATGTGGTGCTTGCGGCGACGGAACTTGATGATCCGGACCTTGTCAGCACGACCCTGGGACAGGACCTTGGCGGTGACGGCAGCGCCCTTCAGCGCATCGCCCAGCTTCACGCCGTCGCTGTCACCCAGCATCAGGATGTTGTCAAACTTGATCTCGCTGCCGACTTCGACTTCGAGCTTTTCAATGCGGAGCTTTTCGCCCTGCGCCACGCGGTATTGCTTACCGCCGGTGACCAGTACTGCGTACATGACCAGGCCTTCCTCTGTAGTTATTGTGGTCTGAGCTGCCGCCATCGAGGGCGGACAGGAGCGGAATTGTACGCAGATCAGCGGGCGCGGGTCAAGTCAACCCCTGCGCAGCCCGGGGGCCGGCCCTGTAGGGTCGAGCCATGCCCGGCTGAACGGTCCGGGGCCCAGGCAGCCGGGCATGGTCCGGCTCTACACAAAGCTGTCGGCCTGTCTCATCAGGTGAGACATCGGGCTGGCATTGTCGCCCATTGCCCCCATCTGGTCACCTCGGTAGGCTGACCGATTGCCGTTCCCTGCTGGCCCGGCACCCAGCCAACGCCCCCACAACCGGATCCCCCATGGCGATGGATTTCATCCGCATCCGCGGCGCGCGGACGCACAATCTGAAGAACCTCGACCTCGACCTGCCCCGCGACAAGCTGATCGTGATCACCGGCCTGTCCGGTTCGGGCAAGTCCTCGCTGGCGTTCGACACCATCTATGCAGAAGGCCAGCGCCGCTACGTCGAATCGCTGTCGGCCTATGCGCGCCAGTTCCTGAGCGTGATGGAAAAGCCGGACCTGGACCACATCGAAGGCCTGTCTCCGGCCATCTCGATCGAGCAGAAGTCGACCTCGCACAACCCGCGTTCGACGGTCGGCACCATCACCGAGATCTACGACTACCTGCGCCTGCTGTACGCCCGCGTCGGCACTCCGCGCTGCCCGGACCACGGCTATCCGCTGGAAGCGCAGACGGTCAGCCAGATGGTCGATCAGGTACTGACCCTGGACCCGGAACAGCGCTACATGCTGCTGGCCCCGGTCATCCGCGACCGCAAGGGCGAACACGCCCAGGTGTTCGACCAGCTGCGCGCGCAGGGCTTCGTGCGTGTGCGCGTGGACGGCGAGCTGCATGAAATCGATGCGGTGCCGCCGCTGGCGCTGCGCCAGAAGCACACCATCGAGGCGGTGATCGACCGCTTCCGCCCGCGCGAGGACATCAAGCAGCGCCTGGCCGAGAGCTTCGAGACCGCGCTGAAGCTCGGCGATGGCATGGCCTCGGTGCAGAGCCTGGACACCGCCGACGCCACGCCGGCACTGTTCTCCTCCAAGTACTCCTGCCCGGTCTGCGACTACTCGCTGCCGGAGCTGGAACCGCGTCTGTTCTCGTTCAACGCACCGATGGGTGCCTGTCCCGGCTGCGATGGCCTGGGCATCGCCGAGTTCTTCGACCCATCGCGCGTGGTCGTGCACCCGGAGCTGTCGCTGGCCGCTGGTGCGGTGCGTGGCTGGGACCGTCGCAACGCCTACTACTTCCAGCTGATCGCCTCGCTGGCCAAGCACTACAAGTTCGACGTGGACGCCGCGTGGAACTCGCTGTCGGCCAAGATCCAGCAGGCCGTGCTGTACGGCAGCGGCGACGAAACGATCACCTTCACCTACTTCACCGAAGCCGGTGGCCGCACCCAGCGCAAGCATCGCTTCGAGGGCATCATTCCCAACCTCGAACGCCGCTACAAGGAAACCGAATCGCCGGCGGTGCGCGAGGAGCTGTCCAAGTACATCAGCGAACAGCCGTGCCCGGAATGCAACGGCGCGCGCCTGAACAAGGCGGCACGCAACGTGTTCGTGGCCGATCGTCCGCTACCGGAGCTGGTGGTGCTGCCGATCGACGAGGCACTGAAGTTCTTCAGCGAACTGAGCCTGCCGGGCTGGCGCGGCGAGATCGCCGCGAAGATCGTCAAGGAGATCGGCGAACGCCTCGGCTTCCTGGTCGATGTCGGCCTGGATTACCTGACCCTGGAGCGCAAGGCCGACACCTTGTCCGGAGGCGAGGCGCAGCGCATCCGCCTGGCCAGCCAGATCGGCGCCGGCCTGGTCGGCGTGATGTACGTGCTCGACGAGCCGTCGATCGGCCTGCACCAGCGCGACAACGAACGCCTGCTCGGCACCCTCACCCGCCTGCGTGACCTGGGCAACACGGTGATCGTGGTCGAGCATGACGAGGATGCGATCCGGCTGGCCGACTATGTGCTGGACATCGGCCCGGGCGCGGGCGTGCACGGCGGCGAGATCGTCGGCCAGGGCACCCTGCAGGACATCCTGGAGGCACCACGCTCGCTGACCGGCCAGTACCTTTCGGGCAAGCGCGCGATCGAGATCCCGGCGCGCCGGCACACCCCGAACCCGAAAATGACCCTGCATCTGCGCGGGGCGACCGGCAACAACCTGAAGGGCGTGGACCTGGCGATTCCGTCGGGGCTGCTGACCTGCGTGACCGGCGTGTCCGGCTCGGGCAAGTCGACCCTGATCAACGACACCCTGTTCTCGCTGGCCGCCAACGAGATCAACGGCGCCTCGCATCCGATCGCTCCCTACAAGGAGATCGATGGCCTGGACCTGTTCGACAAGGTCGTGGACATCGACCAGTCGCCGATCGGCCGCACCCCGCGTTCGAACCCGGCCACCTACACCGGCCTGTTCACTCCCCTGCGCGAACTGTTCGCACAGGTGCCCGAAGCGCGTGCGCGTGGCTATTCGCCGGGCCGCTTCAGCTTCAACGTGCGCGGCGGCCGCTGCGAAGCCTGCCAGGGTGATGGCCTGATCAAGGTCGAAATGCACTTCCTGCCGGACGTGTACGTGCCGTGCGATGTCTGCCATGGCAAGCGCTACAACCGCGAGACGCTGGAGATCCTGTACAAGGGCTTCAACATCAACGACGTGCTGGAAATGACCGTCGAGGATGCGCTGAAGCTGTTCGAGCCGGTGCCGTCGATCGCGCGCAAGCTGGAAACGCTGGTCGACGTCGGCCTGAGCTACATCAAGCTGGGCCAGAGCGCGACCACATTGTCCGGTGGTGAAGCGCAGCGCGTGAAGCTGTCCAAGGAACTGTCACGCCGCGATACCGGCCGCACCCTGTACATCCTCGACGAGCCGACCACCGGCCTGCACTTCCACGACATCGAAGCGCTGCTGGGCGTGCTGCACAAGCTGCGCGACGAAGGCAACACGGTGGTGGTGATCGAGCACAACCTGGACGTGATCAAGACCGCCGACTGGATTGTGGATCTGGGACCGGAAGGCGGCCATCGCGGTGGCACCATCCTGGTCACCGGCACGCCGGAGGACGTGGCGGCCTGCCCGCAGTCGTACACCGGCCAGTTCCTGGCCCGCATGCTGCCCTCCACCAGCGCGCGCCCGGAGCAACCGGCTGCGGTGGCCAACAAGCCCGACGCCCGTCCGCCACGCAAGGTGAAGCCTGAGAAGCCGGCGAAGAAGGCGGTGGCTGCCAAGAGCACCGGCAAGACCAGCAAGACCGCGACGACCCGCAAGAAGAAGGACGCCTGATGAGCAGCGAACACAAGATCCTGGCCCGCATCCCGATCAGCGTGCGGTGGCGCGACATGGACAGCATGGGCCACGTCAACAACGCCAAGTACATTTCCTATCTGGAAGAAGCCCGCGTGCGCTGGATGCTGGGCGTTGAAGGCGTGTCGATGACCGACCGCATCGCACCGGTGGTGGCCGCGACCAACGTCAACTACCGGCTGCCGATCGTGTGGCCCAACGACATCCTGGTCGAGCTGTTCGTCGAGCGCCTGGGCAACAGCAGCGTGACCATCGGCCACCGCATCGTCGACCAGCAGGACGACTCAAAGCTGTACTCGGATGGCAACGTAGTGGTGGTGTGGATGGATACGCAGACCGGCAGGAGCGCACCGCTGCCGGAGGCGATCCGCAGCGCGTCGAGCTGATCCGCTTCTGGTAGATGCCGACCTTGGTCGGCGTCTGGTCCGCCGGGCATGGCCCGGCGATACCGTTGCAATTCAAAGGACTGACATGATCCACCAGACTGAACTGAGCGACCTGCTGCCCGGCATGGTCCCCTTCCCCACCGGCGTCTTCCCCGCTGACCAAGCGTGGCTCGCCCAGCATCTGCTGCCGCTGCTGAAGATCGACCTGGGCGTGCTGCGCCCGGAACTGGCCGGCCAGGTGGCAACGATGCTGTGCCCGATCGAGCCGTATGACGGCTGCATCGGCGAGACCACCGAAGAACACCACAACGATTTCACCGGCACCAACTGGATCGCCTTCGAACTGACCGCCGGCAACGAGATGCGCTTTCTCGGCAACGAGGGCTATTTCATCGGCGACGCGGTGCAGGACAAGCACGCGCAGGAACACATCGCACAGATGCGCGAGAGCTACGCCAAGGCCCGCGACTACCATGCCGCGCACGGCCGTCTCGCCTGCTACTCGCGCTACGGCAACGGTGAGGCCAGCGAGCGCGATTACCTGGATACGCTGGGGGGACCGATAGGCTTCGGCAACTGGACCGAGACCGCGGAGATTCCCGCGGCATTCGAACTGCGCTTCACCGACGCTGCCGATGACCCCAACGCTGCGGACGATGCTGAAACGGTGATCATCACCCGCAATGGCAACACGTTCTTCGCCGTGGCCGACGTGGCCGGCTACAACTGGTGCGCCACCGGTGCCGATGCGATCGTGATGCTGTACGAGCCGGAAAGCCGCACGGTGCTGTTCTCGTACGACTGGACGTAAGCCCCCGCAGTAGTGCCGGCTGCTGGCCGGCATTTCCTGTGCTGCCGGCCAGCGGCCGGCACGACCATCCCGCTACGGCGCAGCCTTGCGCACGGTCAGCGCCGCACTCGCTTCGCCACCGCCTTCCAGCTGCAGCCGCAGCGGCAGCGCCTGACCTTCCTTCAACGGGCCCTTGCCCTGCATCAGCATCAGGTGCAGGCCACCGGGTTTGAGCTCGGCACGCGCGCCCGGTGCCAATGGCAGGCGCTCGATCGCGCGCATCCGGCTGACCCCATCGACGATGGTGGTTTCGTGCAGCGACACATCGCCAAACACCGCACTGCTTGCGCCGGTGATCACCACCGCCTTGCTGCAGCCGTTGTGGATCACGCCGTAGCCGGCGGTCATCGGCATCGCCGGATTCGGTGGCAACCGCGCCCAGCCCTGCTCCACCGTGACGCAGGCCGGTTCCGCCGCCGAAACCGATGCTGCGGCCGCACACAGAACCAACAGTACGCCAACGAATGGTTTGGTTATCATCGTCCAGGTTCCTTCTTCGCAACGAGACCGCAGCATGACGACGCTCATCGAGGTGATCAACCATGGCCCCATTCGCGAACTGCGCCTGGCGCGGCCGCCGGTCAACGCACTGGACACCGAACTGTGCCGGCAGTTGATCCATGCCATCGAGCTGGCCATGGCCGAAGACGCGCACGGCATCGTGCTGTCGGGCAGCGAGCGCATCTTCACCGGCGGCATGGACGTGCCGCACCTGCTCTCGCATGGAGATGACAAGCACAAGTTGCTGGACACCTGGAACGCCTTCTTTGGCGCCGTGCGCACGCTGGCCGAGAGCCGCATTCCGGTGGTCGCGGCGATCACCGGCCACGCCCCGGCGGGTGGCTGCGTGCTGGCCCTGTGCTGCGACTACCGCGTCATGGCGCGCAGCGCCGATCCGTCGCGACCGTATGCCATCGGCCTGAACGAAGTGCAGGTCGGCCTGATCGCACCGGAGGGCATCCAGCGCCTGCTGCGCCGTGCGGTGGGCGTGCACCGCGCCGGTGTCCTGCTGACCACCGGTTCGCTGGTGCCGGCCGAACAGGCGCTGCAGATCGGCCTGGTCGACGAACTGGCCGAAGGTGACCTGGTGGTCGCGCGTGCCGTGGCCTGGCTGCAGAACCTGCTCAAGCAGCCGCGCCAGCCGATGCTGCTGACCCGCGCCATCGCCCGCGCGGACCTGCACGTGGCGCTGCAGCCGGACCTGATCCAGCTCGACCGCTTCGTCGAGGCCTGGTTTGCGCCGGACGCACAGAACGCCCTGCAGGCGCTCGTGGCCCGCCTCGGCAAATAGCGGTTGCCTCGCCCGGGGTCAGATCCCTTTCGCCGGGCGAAAGGGAACTGACCCCTGACCGGTATAATCAGGCCCTCTTTCACTGCCGTGGCCGCCCCCTTGAACGACACGCCCGAACCCGTCGTCTCCGAGCTGATCGACCTGCTCACCCTGGAGCGGCTGGAGGACAACCTGTTCCGCGGGCAGAGCCGCGACATCGGCACCAAGTACGTGTTCGGCGGGCAGGTGCTGGGCCAGGCGCTGGCCGCGGCCCAGGCCACGGTCGACAACGGCCGCCACGTGCACTCACTGCACGCCTACTTCCTGCGCGCCGGCAACATCGACCACCCGATCGTCTACGACGTGGACCGCACGCGCGACGGCGGCAGCTTCTCGGTACGCCGGGTCACTGCGATCCAGCACGGCAAGGTGATCTTCTTCTGCGCGGCCTCGTTCCAGCAGGCCGAGACCGGCGCCGAGCACCAGCACAAGATGCCCGAAGTGCCGCAGCCGGAAGACATCGAACCGAACCGTCCGCTGCCGGCCGAAGTGCTGGAGCGGCTGCCGATCAAGGTGCAGCGCTGGCTGTCGCGCGGCGGCCCGTTCGAGTTCCGCCATGTCTACCCGCGTGACGAACTGAACCCGCCCAAGCGTCCGCCCTACCACCAGGTGTGGCTGCGCCTGAGCGAGCCGGTCGGCGACGCCCCGGAACTGCACCAGGCGCTGCTGGCCTATGCCTCCGATTTCCACCTGCTGGGAACGGCAACCTTCCCGCACGGCATCAGCTATTACCACCCGCACGTGCAGATGGCCTCGCTCGACCACGCGATCTGGTTCCATCGCCCGTTCCGCGCCGACGACTGGCTGCTGTACTCCCTGGACAGCCCCAGCGCGCAGGATTCGCGCGGCCTGGCCCGCGGCCAGTTCTTCACCCGCAACGGCGTGCTGGTGGCCAGTACCGCGCAGGAGGGCCTGATCCGCGTGGTTCCCGACCAGGCCGCGGCCGCCGCCGTGCCGGCCAAGGAGTAAACCGATGCGCCAGATCTTCAGCAGCCAGCGCGTGGAAACCGTCGAAGGCGTAGCCGACCTGCTGCGCGAGCACGGCATCGACGTCAAGGTGACCAACGGGCGCTCGTACAAGACCCGCCGCCGCGGTCAGTTCAGCTATACCGACCTTGGCAACGCCAACGCCTACCCGGCAGTCTGGATCGTGCGCGCCGACGATCAGCCGCGCGCACGCGAAATCCTGCGCGAGGCCCGCCTCCTCGACACCACCCGCCGCGACCACCCAACCGCCGAGTTCGCCTTCCGCGACGCCGCCGAAACGAGCGGCAGCGGCCGCGGCTGGGCCTGGCGCATCCGCATCGCCCTGCTGGTGGTGATCGCCGGCGTGGCGCTGGTGATCGGCCTGCGCCATCGCGGCGCCCCGGCACCTGCCGCACCGGCTCCTGCCGCGCAGGCCCAGCCGCAGCAGGCGCAACCGGCCCCTCAGGCCGCGCCGGAAGAGGAAGAAGTCCGGGTCCGTATCCAGCCCTCCAAGTAAGAGGCGGTAGCGCCGGGCCATGCCCGGCGAGCACAGCGGCCTGGCAGCAGGGTCGCGACTTCACCGTAACCCGTCAGGATTGGAGCCCCCTTGTTGTTCAAGGGGGTGCGCCAACGGCGCGGGGATGAGGTGGAATGCGCGGACCGCAGATGCATCAGCATCTGCGGTCACATTGGGCGCGCAGCTCCGTCATGGGACACAATCCCAGCAGGAGAGCCGCCGCCATGACGACGTTCGCCGCATCGATCGACCAGACCCTGGAACGCGAACTGCCCGCTGCCGCCAGCGGTTGCCAGCACGCCTACGGCCGCATCGTGCTGGCCTGCCAGAACACGGTCACCGCCATCGCGCTGGCCATCACCCGCGACCGCCAGGCCAGCGAGGACATTGCCCAGGAAGCCTTTGTGAAGGGCTGGCAGCAGCTGCACCAGCTGCGCAGCGCGACCAGCTTCCTGCCGTGGCTGCGGCAGATCACCCGCAACCTGGCCCGCGACTGGCTGCGCGCCCAGCGTGGCCGTCCACTGACCGGCGAGGCGGCCGAGGTGGCGATGGGGATGGCCGCAGATCCATCGCCGGGCGCCGCCGATCGCCTGCAGCGGGTGGAGGAAGAAATCGCCGCCGAGGACATCATCTCCACCCTACCCGCCGACAGCCGCGAAGTGCTGTTGCTGTACTACCGCGAAGGCCAGCGCTCGCAGCAGGTGGCCGACCTGCTCGGTCTCAGCGACGCGGCGGTGCGCAAGCGCCTGTCGCGCGCCCGCACCCTGGTGCGCGACGGCCTGCTGCAGCACTTCGGTGAGTTCGCACGCAGCAGCGCGCCGAGCGCTGCATTCGCCACCGCCGTGGTGTCGATGGTCCTGGTGGCCGCACCCGGCACCGCCAGTGCCGCGATCCTGCTCAGCACCGGCGTCGGCGTGGGCGGCAGCAAGCTGGGCCTGGGCGGCGTCAGTGCCGCAGGCGGCGCAGCCATGGGTTCACTGACGGCCGCCGCCAGCCAGCTGCACCTGATACCCGCCAGCAACTGGGCCGCCGTTGCCGGGGGCGTCGTCGGTGGCATCATCGGCAGCTATCTGGGGGGCCGCTTCCTGCTGCGCTTCGCAGACACCCCGCAGGAACGGGCGGCCGTGCGACGGTTCGTGCACCTCAATACGTTCACTGCGATGGTCGTCTGCACCAGCCTGTTGGTTTCGCTGATGCTGCAGGTGCCGCTGTGGCTGCAACTTGCCATTCTCGTCATCGGCCTGGGTACGGTGAACTACCAGTGCCTGGTGCCGCTGCAGCGCGTGATGGCCCCCATGATCGCGCGTGATTCGGCGCGGCGCGGCCGCAGCGGAACCAACTGGCAATACGAATCCGTCTACGGGCGCACCGGCATCATCGGCGCGAACGTCTTCGTGATCGCCTTGGTGGTGTATGCATTGATGCGCAGCGGAAACGTATAACGGACAACGCCGGCAGTCTGCCGGCGTTGTCGTCATTCACTGCGTCGACCCTCAGCGCTGCGGCGCCGGTGCGCCACCGTCGCGCGGACCGCCATGGCGCGGGCCACCGTGCATCGGGCCCTTGGCGGCGTCGAACTCGGCCTTGCTCAGCTGGCCGTCCTTGTTGGTGTCGGCGGCAGCGAACCAGGCATCACGATGCTGCTTCATGCGCAGCTCGCGGTCGGCCTTGTCCAGATAGCCGTCCTTGTTCAGATCAAGCTGGTCGAAGCGCGCGGCCAGGCGCGGATCGGCCTTGGCTTCCTCGCGGCTGATGCGGCCGTCCTTGTTGACGTCCAGCTTGGCCCAGCGCTCACCGCCGTGGCCACGGCGGCCATGCTTCCAGCGCGGCAGCTCATCGCGCGAGAGCTTGCCGTCCTTGTTCTTGTCCAGCTCGTCGAACTTCGCGGCCAGGCGCGGGTTGGCAGCGGCTTCGCCGCGGTCGATGACGCCGTCGCCGTTGGTGTCCAGTTTGGCCGGACGCTGCGCGGGCGTGGCCGGGGTGTCGGCAGCGAGCGCGATACCGGAAGCGGAGGTGCCGAGCAGCAGGGCCAGCAGCAGGGGGGTACGGATCATGAGGTCACTCCTGGGGATGGGAACAGCGTCGGGGTGATCACTTCACCCTCGGGGGACAACAACGCCCGGGCGCGACATCGGTTGACGCCGCTGCCGGTGCCATTCATCCGGCGGACAGTCGCCGCCACTGCGACAACCTGGGGCTATGCTGTGCCCATGGCGATGCATGGCGACAGAGACGACGAACTGCGACTTTTCCAGACCGGCGAGCACCCCTGCGGGTACTGGTCGGACCGGGTGGCACGCGACCTGGTGCTGGACCCGAACGACCGCCGCCTCGGTGCGCTCTATCCGCTGGCACTGAGCTGGGGCTTCCGCCGCAGCGGCGATCTGGTCTACCGGCCCCATTGCGCGCACTGCCAGGCCTGCGTGGCGGTGCGGATCCCGGTGGCGCGCTTCGCTCCGGACCGCAGCCAGCGCCGCTGCGCCGCCCGCAATGCCGACCTGGAGGTACGGATCACCGCCGCCACCGCCCGCGACGACCTGTTCGCGCTGTATCACCGCTACCTCACCCACCGCCACGCCAATGGCGGCATGGACGACCACGGCCCGCACGAATTCGAGCAGTTCCTGATCGGCAGCTGGTCGCACACCCGTTTCATGGAAATGCGCCTGCCCGGCCACGACGGCCAGCCCAGCCAACTGCTGGGGGTGGCGGTGACCGACGTCACCGAGCACGGCCTGTCGGCGGTCTACACGTTCTTCGACCCGGACCACGCCGCGCGCGGGCTGGGCACCTTCGCGATCCTGCAGCAGATTGAATGGGCGCGCCGCGAGGGCCTGCCACACGTGTACCTGGGCTACTGGATCCGCGGCCACCAGAAGATGGACTACAAGCGCCGCTTCCATCCGCTGGAGGCGTACGACGGCCGCCGCTGGCACGATTTCGACAACGAACTGGACGGGCGCTGACAAACCGCTGACACCAGGCCAGGTGCACAATACGGCCCATGAACATGACCCGCCGCCATCCCCTGATCCTCGCCCTGGCCCTGCTCTGCGGCGCCACCGCCCCTGCCTTCGCCACGTCCCCCGCGATGACCGAAAAGCCGTCCACTGCGCTGCGCCTGGCTACCTACAATACCTCGCTGTACTCCGACGACGCCGGTGGCCTGATCAAGGAACTGGAAGGCGACAGCGAGCACGCACGCAAGATCGCCGCGGTACTGCAGCAGGTGCGCCCGGATCTGGTGCTGCTGAACGAATTCGATTTCGACGACGCCCATCGCGCCGCCGACCTGTTCCAGAAGCGCTACCTGGAAGTCGCCCAGCCCGGCGGCGGCAAGCCGCTGCATTTCGCCTACCGCTATCTGGCCCCGGTCAATACCGGCGTGCCCAGTGGCCTGGACCTGGACAACAACGGCGTGGTCGGCGGCGAAGGCCGCAGCCGCGGCAACGATGCGTGGGGCTACGGCCTGCACCCGGGCCAGTACGGCATGCTGGTGCTGTCGCGTTACCCGATCGATGAAGCCAAGGTACGCAGCTTCCAGCTGCTGAAATGGAGTGCGATGCCGGGTGCCATCCGCCCGGTCGATCCGCGTACCGGCCAGAGCTTCTACAACGACCAGGTGTGGTCGCAGCTGCGCCTGTCGTCGAAGTCGCATTGGGACGTGCCGGTGAAGACCCCGGCCGGCGTGGTGCATGCGCTGGTCTCGCACCCGACCCCGCCGGTGTTCGACGGCCCGGAGAAGCGCAACGCGGCGCGCAACCACGACGAGCTGCGCCTGTGGCAGGAGTACCTTTCCAAGGGTGACAAGCCGTGGCTGTGTGACGACAAGGGCCAGTGCGGTGGCCTGGCGCAGGACGCACGCTTCGTGATCCTGGGCGACCTCAACAACGACCCGGTCGACGGCGATGGCCGCCATGAGGCGATCGTCGAGCTGATCGAGAACGCCCGCGTGCTGCGCTACCCCACCCCGCGCAGCGTCGGCGGTGAGCAGACCAGCCTGGCCTATGCGGCCAAGGGCATCGAGCGCAAGGGCGCACCGTTCCACGCCACCGGCGACTTCGGCCCGAAGTCCGGCACCATGCGCCTGGACTACGTACTGCCCTCGACCGGTTTCGAGTACATCGGCAGCGGCATCTTCTGGCCGGCCAATGAAAGCCCGGAGGCGAAGATCGCCGACGGCAGCGACCACCACCTGGTGTGGGTGGATGTGCGGTAGAGTCGACTGTTAGTCGACTGCACGGAAATCTGTACCGACCAACGGTCGGTACCCACCGGGTTTCGGTAGGCGACGACCGTTGGTCGTCGCTCCTTTCTTACGGGCGCAGTTCGACGCCGATGGCGTCGGCGGCATCACGCGCGATGGCGCGTGCTACGTCAATGGTTTCCGCGCGCGCCAGGGTCACGCCCACGCGGCGATGGCCGTGCACGCTCGGCTTGCCGAACAGGCGCACGGCGGTGTCCGGCATCTGCAGGGCGGCGGCGACGTTGTTGAAGTACGGCACGCCCTCGCCGTGCGCCAGCAGCGCGCACGAGGCCGACGCGCCGCTCTGGCGGATCACCGGAATCGGCAGGCCGAGGATGGCGCGCGCGTGCAGCGCGAACTCGCTCAGCTCCTGCGATACCAGCGTCACCAGGCCAGTGTCATGCGGGCGCGGCGACACTTCGCTGAACCACACTTCGTCGCCCTTCACGAACAGCTCCACGCCGAACAGGCCCCAGCCACCGAGGTCGTCGGTGATCGCGCGCGAGATCTCTTCCGCGCGCGCCAGTGCCGCGCTCGACATCGGCTGCGGCTGCCAGCTTTCGCGGTAGTCGCCGTCCTTCTGCAGGTGGCCGATCGGTGCGCAGAACGAGGTGCCGCCGGCGTGGCGCACGGTCAGCAGGGTGATCTCGTAATCGAAATCGATGAAACCTTCGACGATGCAGCGGCCGGCACCGGCACGGCCACCGGTCTGCGCGTACTCCCACGCCGGGGCGATGTCCGCCTCGCTGCGCAGGGTGCTCTGGCCCTTGCCCGAGGACGACATCACCGGCTTGACCACGCACGGCAGGCCGATGGCGGCCACGGCAGCACGGTACTCGGCCTCGGTATCGACGAAGCGGTACGGCGAGGTCGGCAGGCCCAGGGTTTCGGCGGCCAGGCGGCGGATGCCTTCGCGGTCCATGGTCAGGCGTGCAGCACGCGCGGTCGGGATCACCCGCAGGCCCTGCTCCTGTTCCAGCTGGACCAGGGTCTCGGTGTGGATGGCCTCGATCTCCGGCACTACCAGGTGCGGCTGCTCCTGGGCGATCAGCGCGCGCAGGGCCATCGCGTCCAGCATGTCGATCACGTGCGAGCGGTGTGCGACCTGCATCGCCGGCGCGTCGGCGTAACGATCGGCGGCGATCACCTCCACGCCCAGCCGCTGCAGCTCGATGGCCACCTCCTTGCCGAGTTCGCCCGAGCCCAGCAGCAGCACGCGGGTGGCGGAGGGGGACAACGGAGTTCCAAGCTTGGCCATGGCAGTTCCAGCAGCGATGTGAAGGCGGGTGGGCATTCTAGCTGGCCGGGCACCCGGGCCATGGCATCCGACGAACGGTAGTCGACAAGTGATATCACTTTGATATCTTCACCTTGAACCCTCAAGGACGTACCGCCATGAAAGAGAAGTCGCTTGCCTCCCTCAACGGCCTCGGCACCCTGGCCGGATCCCTGCTGGCTGCGCTGGCCGGCGGGGCGCTGTTCGTGCTGGGGGTGGCGGCCAAGGCCAGCACCGGCTCGCCCAACCTGCTGCTGATGCTGGCCGGCGTGCTGGTGGTCGCTGCCGCGGTCTTCATCCTGGCCGGCCTGTACACCATCCAGCCCAACCAGGCGGCCGTGCTGAGCCTGTTCGGCAAGTACGTCGGCACCGTCAAGGACAACGGCCTGCGCTGGAACAACCCCTTCTACGCCAAGCGCCGGGTCAGCCAGCGCGTGCGCAACTTCGAGAGCGGCAAGCTGAAGGTCAACGAGCTGGACGGCAGCCCGATCGAGATCGCCGCAGTGATCGTCTGGCAGGTGGTCGACGCCTCCGAAGCGGTCTACAACGTGGACGACTACGAGAGCTTCGTGCACATCCAGTCCGAATCCGCGCTGCGTGCGATGGCCACCAGCTATCCCTACGACCAGCACGAGGACGGCCAGCTGGCCCTGCGAAGCCACGCCAGCGAGATCTCCCAGCACCTGAAGAACGAGCTGGCCGAGCGCCTGGCCGATGCGGGTGTGCAGGTGATCGACGCGCGCATCAGCCACCTGGCCTACGCCGCTGAAATCGCCCAGGCGATGCTGCAGCGGCAGCAGGCCAACGCGGTGATCGCCGCACGCACGCGCATCGTGGCCGGTGCAGTGGGCATGGTCGAGATGGCCCTGGCCGAACTGCATAAGAACGGCGTGGTTGAACTGGACGAGGAGCGCAAGGCGCACATGGTCAGCAACCTGCTGACCGTGCTGTGCTCGGACCGCGGCACCCAGCCGATCGTCAATGCCGGCTCGCTGTATTGAGCCACACTCGCAACGGGGCGCCCCACCGCCCCGCCAGGAGCCCCCATGAGTGAGAAGAAAGCCTATCCGCTGCGCATCAACGCCGAGGTCCTGGCCGCGGCGCAGCGCTGGGCCGACGACGAGCTGCGCAGCCTCAACGCGCAGATCGAATACGTGCTGCGCGACGCCCTGCGCAGGGCAGGACGCCTGCCGAAACCCACGCCATCGCCGGAGGACAAGGAATGAGCACGCGCTGGAGTTACCAGACCATCGAAGTGAAGACCACGATGATGGGCACCCTGAAGGCCGAGGACATCCAGAGTGAACTGACCCGCCAGGGCCAGCTTGGCTGGGAACTGGTCAACGTCATCATCCCGGCCCCGATGCGCCCGGCGATGCTGGTGTTCAAAAAGGAGGCCTGAACCATGGGCGGCAGCGACCCCAAACCCTTTGACGTGGCCGAGAGCTCGCCGCTGCGCGTGCTCTGGATCGTGCTGCCGCTGCTGGCTGCCTTCGTGGCCTGCCTGTACGCACAGCTGTACAAGGCACCGGCAGGCGCCCCCTGGATCGAAGTGACGCTGTCGCCGCCCTGGTTCCGGATGGGCGGCAGTGCGGCATGGAGCCTGATCGTCATCGCTGTACTCGCTGTCGGGCTGGGAGCCGCATTCTTCCGCCGCCGCGTGGCGCTGGCCGGCAACGTGCTGGACGTGCGCTCGACGATGTATCGGCGGCGCGTGCCGGTGGCGCAGCTGCGGCTGGACCAGGCCGAGGTGGTCGACCTGCAGCGTGACCGCCGCTACGGCATCCGTGTCAAAACCAATGGCTATTCAATGCCGGGCTTCTACTCGGGCCACTTCCGCCTGCAGGGCGGCGGCAAGGGCTTCGCCCTGGTCACCGACCGTGCGCGCGTCCTCGCCCTGCCGGTCAGTGATGGCAGCACGCTGCTCAGCGTGGACCGGCCGCAGGCCCTACTCGATGCACTGCGCAAGGTGGCCGCGTCGGCGCCACGGCAGTAAGCTGCGGCGATGCAACGACGCGCCCCCCTGCTGATCAATACCGAGGCCATCGAGCTGTGGCCCGCCCACCTGCTGCGTGCACGCAGCAACCTGGATGCACGCCTGCTGTCGCAGGCGCACTGGGTGCTGCGGCGCAAGCGCGATGGTCGCTACCTGGCGGCGGTACTGGCGCAGGGTGTGCACGCCATGGTGCCGCGCCTGCAACGCGAGCCCGGGGTCGAGGAAGCACTGGCGCTGCTGGATGCCGCGGCAGCGCGGCCCTTCGCCGCCGGGCTGGAAGAACAATGGCTGCCGCTGGCCGGGTTGCAGCAGCGCCTGCAGCAGCTTGGCCTGGATGCACAGCGCTACGCGGACGGCAGCGGCTTGCCGCTGGAATCCGAACCGTGCCTGCTGCACTTCGCCGGTCGCGACCGCTTCGCCCGCCCGTTGTGGCTGCGCCGTGGCGCCGCGCAGGGCTGGCGGCGGATGCAACTGCACGCGGCACAGGACGGAATTGCGCTGGACGCGATCTCCGGCTTCCGCAGCCATGCCTACCAGCTGGGCATCTTCGAACGGAAGCTGGCGCGCGGCTTGAGCGTGGCAGAGATCCTGAAGGTGAATGCCGCACCGGGGTTCAGCGAACACCACAGCGGCCACGCGCTGGACATCGGCACGCCGGGCGACGCGCCGGCCGAAGAATCGTTCGAAGCCACCGACGCGTTCGCGTGGCTGCAGGCCCATGCCGGTGAACACGGCTTCCATCTGAGCTACCCCCGCGACAACCCGCACGGAATCGTCTACGAACCGTGGCACTGGTGCTGGAAGCCGGCCAACGGCTGAGCCCCTCGTGGCGAAAGCCTGGGGCAATCAGTGCATGGCCGCAGGATGGAACAAGAGAGCAAAGACAAAAGCGGGTCGCTTCGCTCGAAGCCGAGCATGGCTCGGCTCTACAGAAGCTGACGGCGCAGCGGTGTCGTGCTTGGCCGATCTCCGCTGCCGTCACCGCCTCAACGCATTGATCCCCAGCAACACCCATCCGGCCATCATGCTGGTGCCGCCAATCGGTGCCATCCGCGTCGGCCACTGCCACAACGCGCCGCCCACCAGGCTGCCGGAAAACAGCAGCACTCCCAGCAGCAGCAAGTACAGCGCCAGATGCGCGATCGCTCCCTGCGCGCGCGGTCCGAGCGCCACCAGTACCGCACCATGCGCGAACGCATACAGCGCCGCCATGTTCAGATGCTGCTGCGCCAGCGGGTCGGCCACACCGTGCGAGGCGTAGGCCGACAGGCCGATCGAGACGGCGGCCAGCAGCGCACCCAGGCAGGCCAGCAGCGAAGGCTTACGTGCGCGACGTTCGAGATTGAACATGTGGGCTCCTTGCGCAGCGCCCTTGCCGGGCGCCAGATGAAAAAAAACGCGCCGCAATGAGCGGCGCGTTTTCGTGTCCAACACTACATGGGTCAGCCGAAGCTTACTTGACGGCCCAGTAGATGTCGTAGGTACCTTCCGGGGTGAACGACTTGTCGATGCCGTCCTTCCAGGTTTCGTACGGACGGTCGATCACTTCGTTGCCGGAAGTCACGGCCCAGGCACGCAGACCGTTGCGGGCCACGTCCAGACCCGCCATGTGGCCGGTGTAGGCGGCATGCGCCGAACGGTGCGGAGCCACATGCACGTACTTGACCGGAGCGCCACCGTCGATCTTGACGGTCAGCTCTTCAGCGGTGGCACCTTCAGCACCCTTCTTCTTCACCGGCTGGGCGATGTCGAAGGCGTACTTTTCCTGACCGAAGTCGGTGGTGATGATGCGGAACGGACCGGCGGCTTCAAGGCCATTGGCCTCCATCACGCGCTTGATCCACTCCTGGTTGTCCTTGATGGACTTGGTGATCGTGTCCTGACCACGGTCCACGTTACCGGCGTTGACGACCAGCAGGTCTTCAGCCGGCACGTCGACGATGCCCAGATCGGTCAGCGGGGCTTCCGGGGTGCGGTAGTCCACGTTCGGGACGGTGGCCAGCATGTTGGCCATGCGCGACAGACCCATCTTGATGTCGTCGCCGATCTGGCGGCTGACATACAGGCCTGCATAACGGCCGAACAGGTCAAAGCCGTACTTCACCGAGTAGTCCTGGGTGATCTTGACGTTGCGGCCACCCTTGCCGGTCGGCTCCAGCGTGAAGGTGGTGATCTTGTCGTGACCCTTGGTGGCGTCATCGATGGCGATCGCAACACGCTTGTTCTCTTCGGCTTCGGTGATCTTCCAGGAACCGGTGCCCAGGTCCTTGGAGGTGAAGTCGAGAGTGGCACCGACGCCGGAGGCCGGGCCGGACAGCTTCAGTTCAACGGCGGGATCGCGCAGTACCAGCGGGTTCCAGTCCTTGAAGCGGCGCAGGCTGCTGACCGTGTCGTACACGATCGTCATCTTGCGGTTGGTCTCGATGCTTTCGGTGATGTGACGCTCGCCCGGCAGACATACGCCAATGATGACGAACAGGCCAGCCACGATCCCCAAGGCGATCAGGAACTCGATAATACGGGTCATTCAGAGAGTCTCCGGGGCCGATCCCACGGCCGGGTTGATTGAAGCGAAGCGCCAATCCTAGCAGGCTTCGCGGGCATTGTTTATCGGGATTGGCGCACCGGTTTCCCTGCCGGCTGCGTATTTGTATGGACAAAGAATTCGAAGGGTACCGCATACCGATACCCGTGAAGTAGGGGGCAACCCCACCCGAGGGCCATGCCTGGGCCTCAAGTCATTGTCCTGAAAAGGTTTTCCTCAGACCAGCTGAAGCTCGAACGCCTTCAGTACGGCACGCGTACGGTCGCGCACGCCCAGCTTGGACAGGATGTTGGACACGTGGTTCTTGATGGTGCCTTCGGCCACACCCAGCGAATTGGCGATCTCCTTGTTGGAGAAGCCACTGGCCATCAGGCGCAGGATCTCGGTCTCGCGGTCGGTCAACGGGTCCGGCCGGTCCAGGCTGACGAACTCGTTGCGCATGTGCTCCAGGCCGGACAGCAGGCGCTGGGTCACGGCCGGCTGCACCAGCGAACCGCCTTCGGCCACGGTGCGGATGGCACCGACCAGCTGCGCCAGGGTCACGTCCTTGAGCAGGTAGCCCTTGGCACCGGCCTTGAGCCCGGCCAGCACCAGCTGGTCGTCGTCGAAGGTGGTGAGGATGATGGTCGGCGGCAGCTGCTCCTGGCGCGACAGCACCTGCAGCGCCTCCAGCCCGGACATCACCGGCATGCGCATGTCCATCAGCACCACGTCGGGACGCACCTGCGGTATCAGCTCGACCGCCTGCCGGCCATCGCCGACCTCGGCCACCACCTCGATACCGTCGTCGAGCGCCAGCAGGGAGCGGATTCCCTGCCGCACCAGGGTTTGGTCGTCGACCAGGCAGACGCGAATCATCAACGCACTCCTTCAGGAACCTTGGTAAGGGTGGCCGCCAGCACCGTTGCCGGCACCGTCGCCCGCAACCGGAAGCCTTCACCGGGGCGGGTTTCGACCTGCAGCTGGCCACCACATTGTTGCAGGCGCTCGCGCATGCCGCGCAAGCCATTGCCCACATTGACCATATCCGCGCCGACACCGTCGTCGCGGGCCTCCACCACCACCCGGTCGGGGGCTTCACGGTACACCTTGATCCACAGGTGGCGGGCGCCGGCGTGGCGCACCGCGTTGGTGATGATCTCCTGGGTGCAGCGCAGCAGCACGTGGGCCCTCTGCGGGTCCTCCACGTTCAGCGGATCCTCGATGTCCAGCTGGATGTCCAGCGAAGGCACATTCTCGGTCAGCGGGCGCAGTGCCGCGGCCAGATCGATGGCGCCGGTCTCACGCAGCTGGCTGACCACCTCGCGCACGTTGCCCAGCAACAGCTTGGCCAGGGCGTGCGAGCGCTTCACATGGTCCAGCGCCTGGCCCTCGGCCAGGTGGCCGGCCACTTCCAGGTTCAGGGTCAGCGCAGTCAGCTGATGCCCCAGAAGATCGTGCAGCTCACGCGAAATGCGGGTTCGCTCATTGACCCGGGCGCTTTCGGCCAGCAGGGCGCGGGTGGCGCGCAGCTCCGAATTGAGCCTTCGCTGCTCGTCGCGGGCCTGGGTCTGCTGTCGCGCGACAAGGCTGGTCACGAAGATGAACATGGAAAAGCCGCCATACAGCAGCGATTGCATCACGGCTTCGAACAGCGGGAAGTGCAGCAGCATGTAATAGACCGGGGCCACCGCCAGCTGGCTGACCAGCAGCCACAGCACGCACAGGCGCGCCGACAGCATCCACGGAATGACGCCGGCAGCCACCATCATCAGGATGCTGCCAAGGCCGGAACCACTGAGGTAGCTGACGCCGAGCGCCGAAACCGTCAGCAGCAGCAGCAGGCCGCGGTCCAGCCAGGTGGTGTGACTGTCGCTGTCGCTGCGCAGGAGGCGGGTCAGCCAGTAGTACGCGGCGCCGAAGGACAGGTAGGCGACGAACAGCAGGATCGCCCAGCTGCCCATATCGCTGCGGCTGTGCAGGTTCTCGAACTGCGAGTACGCCAGTGGCAGGCCGACCATGACCCAGGTAAACAGGCCGGCCAGACGGAGGACGCGGGTATGGCTGAGGACTCCCAACATGCCAGCACTCTACGGGCCCGGCCTGCGTCGCGCACTCCCACGGAAGTCATGCATCTGCGGCCCCCTGTTCATGCCGCAGCCCACCCCGGGCATGCAATAATCGTGCGCAGGGTCCAATTTGACGGACCAACCGCGTTACCCCACGGAGTCACAATGTCGATTGTCATCCGCGACGTGCGCGAGCACGAGCTCGATTCCGTCCTGGCTTTGAACAACAACGCTGGCCTGGCCATCCTTCCCCTGGATGCGGCCCGCCTGCGCCTGTTCTACGAAACCGCTGAGTATTTCCGCGTCGCCGAGCGCGACGGCAACCTGGCCGGTTTCCTGATCGGCTTCGGCAGCGACAGCCAGCACGACAGCAGCAACTTCGCCTGGTTCAAGCAGCAGCTGGACACCCCGTTCTTCTATATCGACCGCATCGTGGTCGCCAGCCGCCGTCGTGGCGGTGGCGTCGGCCGTGCGTTCTATGCCGACGCGCAGAGCTTCGCCGAGCTGCGCTACCCGCAGATGACCTGCGAAGTCTTCCTCGACCATGGCGCCGATGCCGCCCTGCTCTTCCACGGCAGCTTCGGCTTCCGCGAGCTGGGCCAGAACACCATGCCGCAGGTCGATGTGCGCGCCAGCATGCTGGCCAAGGAACTGTGCAGCTACCCGTGGGTCCAGGAGACCTACGGCGGCAAGCTGCCGGATGTGGCATGGACACGTGCCCGGCAGCTGCCGGCACAGGCACAGCGGCCGACGGGGACCTGAGCGTGGCGGTGAATTTCGATTACGAACAGGCCGGTGAACTGAAGATCGGCCAGGTGGGCGTCGCCAACCTGCGCATCCGCACCCTTGATGTCGAGCGCCTTGTGCAGGAAATGCGTGAACGCGTCACCCGTGCGCCGAAACTGTTCGGCCGCGCGGCGGTGATCCTCGACTTCGGCGGCCTGAGCCAGGTGCCGGACGTGGCTACCGCGCAGGCGCTGGTCGATGGCCTGCGCAGTGCCGGCGTGCTGCCGGTGGCGTTGGCCTATGGCACCAGCGCGGTCGACCTGCTCTCGCAGCAGCTCGGGCTGCCCCTGCTGGCCAAATTCCGCGCCCAGTACGAGCGTGCCGAGGCCGAGCCGGCTCCGCCGCCGTCCGCGCCTGAACCGCGTCGCGCGGCCCGTGCCGAACCGAAGCCGGCGCCGGCCACGCCGGTGGCCAAGGTCGCCGACGCCGCCGCACCGCAACCCGGCCGCATGCAGCTGGGCAACGTGCGTTCGGGCCAGCAGCTGTACGCTGAGAACTGCGACCTGACCGTGATGGCCACCGTCGGTGCCGGCGCCGAAGTCATCGCCGACGGCAGCATCCATATCTACGGCACCCTGCGCGGCCGCGCGCTGGCAGGGGCCCAGGGCAACACCGCGGCACGCATTTTCTGCCGTGATTTCCATGCGGAACTGGTGGCCATTGCAGGCCACTACAAGGTACTGGACGATGTCCCGGACAACCTGCGCGGCAAAGCCGTGCAGGTGTGGCTGGAACAGGACCAGATCAAGATCGCTGCGCTGGACTGACGCAGCTCCAAACTCATGCAGAACCAGGAGAAGTCCTTTGGCTGAAATCATCGTAGTCACCTCCGGCAAGGGCGGCGTCGGCAAGACCACTTCCAGCGCGAGCCTGGCCTGCGGCCTGGCACGGCGCGGCAAGAAGGTGGCGGTGATCGACTTCGACGTCGGCCTGCGCAACCTCGACCTGATCATGGGCTGCGAACGCCGCGTGGTGTACGACTTCGTCAACGTCGTGCACGGCGAAGCGACCCTCAAGCAGGCCCTGATCAAGGACAAGCGCTTCGAGAACCTGTACGTGCTGGCCGCCTCGCAGACCCGCGACAAGGACGCACTGACCCAGGAAGGCGTGGGCAAGGTCCTGAAGGACCTGGCCGCCGACGGTTTCGATTACATCATCTGCGATTCCCCGGCCGGCATCGAGAAGGGCGCCTTCCTGGCGATGTACTTCGCCGACCGCGCCGTGGTGGTGGTAAACCCGGAAGTGTCGTCGGTGCGCGACTCGGACCGCATCATCGGCCTGCTCGATTCGAAGACCCACAAGGCCGAGTCCGGCCAGGACGTGCCGGCCTTCCTGCTGCTGACCCGCTACACCCCGCTGCGCGTGGAAAGTGGCGAGATGCTCAGCATCGCCGACGTCGAGGAAGTGCTCGGCCTGAAGGCGATTGGCGTGATCCCCGAGTCGGGTGACGTGCTCAACGCCTCCAACAAGGGCGAGCCGGTCATCCTGGATGTCGAGTCCGCTGCCGGCCAGGCCTACGACGACGCCGTCGCGCGCATCCTCGGCGAAGAACGCCCGATGCGCTTCACCAACGTCGAGAAGAAGGGCTTCTTCAGCAAGCTGTTCGGAGGGTAAGCATGGGCCTGTTTGATTTCCTCAAAGCGAAGAAGACCACCGCCGAAACCGCCAAGAACCGCCTGCAGATCATCATCGCGCAGGAACGCAGCAACCGTGGCGGCCCCGATTACCTGCCGCTGCTGCAGCGTGAGCTGCTGGAAGTGATCAAGAAGTACGTGAACATCGACGTCGATGCGGTGAAGGTCGACCTGGTGAAAGATGGCCAGCACGACGTGCTGGACATCTCCGTGGCGCTGCCTGAAGGCCCGGACAAACCCTGATCTCCTGCCCCGCCCGTGCCTGCATGGGCGAGGCGCCCAACCGCATGACCGATACGACAACCGCCGTGGACATCACCTGCGTGGGCGACATCGCCTTCGCCGATGCGCAGCGCCTGCTCGCCGCGCATGGCCTGCGGCTGCACCACGTCGCGGCCGGTGAAGCGATTCCCGGCAGCTACTGGGGCGAGCCCGAGGCCGGCATCATCGCCAGCAACGTGTATGTGCGCGACGACACTCCCGTGCATTCGATGCTGCACGAAGCCTGCCACCTGATCGTGCTGCCGCCGGAGCGGCGTGCGCGGGTGCATACCGACGCCACCGACTCGGTGGCCGAGGAAGATGCCACCTGCTACCTGCAGATCGTGCTGGCCGGGCAGCTACCGGGTGTTGGCACTGCGCGGCTGATGGCCGACATGGATGCCTGGGGGTATACGTATCGGCTGGGATCCACCAAGGCGTGGTTTGAACAGGACGCCGAGGATGCGCGGGCGTGGTTGATCGAACGCGGGTTGCTGCAGGCGGCGTAACCGCCATCCACGCATGGCGTGGATCTACTGCAGAGCCGAGCCCATGCTCGGCTGCTCTTCGCTGTCACGAGCGCGAATGCAAAGCCAGAAGCAGCCGAGCATGGGCTCGGCTCTACAGGATCACCCCTGCCCGGCCAGCGCGCGCAGGGTAATACCGACGATGTAGGCCAGGTACGTGCCGGTCGCATAGCCCATCGTGCCCAGCAGCACGCCCACCGGCGCCAGCGCCGGATGGAACGCGGCCGCCACTACCGGCGCCGAGGCCGGGCCACCGATGTTCGATTGCGAACCGATCGCGAAATAGAAGAACGGCACCTTCAGCAGCTTGCCCAGGCACCACAGCAGCACGATGTGCACGGCAATCCAGATCAGGCCGAGCAGGAACAGCCACGGGCGATCCAGCAGCGCCAGCAGATCCATCTGCATGCCGATGCAGGCGATCAGGAAATACAGCAGCAGCGAGCCCAGCCGCGAGGCGCCCGCCCCTTCCAGGGTACGTGCACGGGTGAAGCTCAGGCTCAGGCCCAGCGAGGTCGACAGCACCACCACCCACACGAATGGCGCATCCAGGCTGAACTGCGAAGCCCAGCTGACGTTGGCCTTGAACCACGCCGCCAGCGGCGCGCCGATGGCGTGCGACAGGCCCACGCCACCGAAGGCCACCGCCACGATCAGCATCAGGTCGGTAAGGCTGGGAATGCGCTCGTGCTCGGCCTGGAAGCGCGCGATGCGCTCCTTCAGTTCATCGATGGCCGAGGTATCGGCGCCGCTGCGTGCATCGATCTTCGCGGCGCGCCCGGCCAGGAAGATCAGTGCCGCCATCCACACGTAGCCGACACCCACGTCGACCACCGCGAACTGGCCGAACGTGGTGGCGTTGACGTCGAACACTTCGCGCATCGCCAGCATGTTGGCGCCGCCACCGATCCAGCTGCCCGCCAACGCGGCCATGCCGGCCCAGGTGTCGCCGGCCACGGTTTCCGGATGCACCGCGCGCATCAGCAGGAAGGCCACCACCGCGCCGAGCATGATGCTGGCCGATGCGCCCAGGTACATCAGCACCAGCTTCGGGCCCAGCCGCAGGATGCCCTTGATGTCCACCGCCAGCGTCAGCAGGATCAGCGCCGCCGGCAGCAGGATGTCGCGTGCGATCGGGTTGTAGAGCTTGGTGTTCTGGCCATCGATGAGGCCGACGGTGTTGTAGATGCCGGGAATCAGGTAGCACAGCAGCAGCGCCGGCACGAACGTGTAGAAGCGCTTCCACAGGCCCTGCTCGCGCGAGGCGGTCCAGAACACGGCGCCGAGGGTGGCGGCGATCAAGCCGAAGACGACGATGTCGTTCTGGATCATGCAGGTGCTCTTGTAGAGCCGAGCCATGCTCGGCTGCTGTTGGCGAAGGTGTGCCGACCAACGGTCGGCACCCACCGGCGGGAACATCGGCACCCACCGTCGAAAACAAAAGCGCCGCCCCGAAGGGCGGCGCTGCAGTCATCAGTTGCCGATGTGCTGCTTCAGCCAGGCATTGACGGTGTCATGCCACAGGATGCTGTTGTTCGGCTTCAACACCCAGTGGTTCTCGTCCGGGAAGTACAGGAACTTCGATTCGATGCCCTGGCGCTGTGCAGCGGTGAACGCAGCCAGGCCCTGCTCGACCGGAATGCGGAAGTCCTGCTGGCCGTGGATGACCAGGATCGGCTTCTTCCAGTCCGCCACGTGGTTGACCGGGTTGAACTTCTCGTAGTTCGCGGCCTTCTGGTACGGGGTACCGCCCTGCTCCCACTCGGTGAACCACAGCTCTTCGGTGGCGTAGCCCATCATGCGCTGGTCGAACACGCCGTCATGGTTGACCAGGCACTTGAACGGGCTGTTCCAGTTGCCGGCGATCCAGTTGACCATGAAGCCACCGTAGCTCGCGCCCAGCGCACAGGCCTTGTCACCGTTGAGGAAGGAATACTTCTTCAGCGCCGCGTCCCAGCCCTTCTGCAGGTCTTCCAGCGGGCGGTCGCCCCAGTGCTGGCTGATCGCATCGGTGAAGGCCTGGCCATAGCCGGTGGAACCGTGGAAATCGATCATCACCACCGCGTAGCCCTGGCCCGCGTAGGTCTGCGGGTTCCAGCGGTAGCTCCAGCCGTTGCCGAAGCTGCCCTGCGGACCGCCGTGGATCAGGAACGCGACCGGGTACGACTTGCCTTCCTGGTAGTTGTGCGGCTTGACCACGTAGCCGTGCACGGTGTCGTTGTTCCAGCCCTTGAACTCGAACTGTTCGTAGTCACCGAAGGTCACGTCCTTCAGCACCTCGCCAGCAGCCGGGGTCAGCGCGCGCAGTTCGCCGATGGCTTCGCCCGCGGCCGGCAGCAGGCCGACCAGTACCTGGTCGTTGCTCTTCAGGCTGTTGCGGGTGATGGCCACGCTGTTGCCGGCCACGTCGACAGCAGTAACGCTGCCATCGCCAATCAGCTTGGTGGCCTTGCCGCTGGCCACGTCGATCTGGAACAGCGGGTGTTCGCCGAGGTCATCGGCAGTGGTGTAGATGCTGGCACCGTCGGCGGACAGGGCGATGCCGCCAGCCGAACGATCCCACTGCGGGGCGATCTCGCGCGTCTTGCCGCTGGCAACGTCCATCGCCATCAGGCCAAAGCGATCGGCTTCGAAGCCCGGGCGCTTCATCGCACGGTAGAACAGGGTTTTGCCGTCGGCGCTGAACACCGGGCCGGCATCCCAGGCCGGGTTGGACGCGGTCAGGTTGACCGGTGCCTGCTTGCCTGCGGCGTCGAAGCGGTACAGGTCGAAGTTGGTCGACCATGGCTCCTGCTTGCCGGCCACACGGATGCTGGCCACCACGCTGGCACCATCCGGCGACCACGCGAAATCATCGTTGCCACCGAACGGCTTGGACGGCGCGTCGCCATCGATGGTCGCGCTCAGTGCAGAAGCGCCCTTGACCGCGCCGGCCTTGGCCGACGGCAGCGGCGCCACGAACAGGGTATTGCGGCGGCCGTCGTTCCAGGTATCCCAGTGGCGCACGAACAGCGAATCGAAGACCTTGCCGCTGGCCTTGGCGCCGGCCACGTCCTTCAGCTTCTTCTCGGTGCACGCCAGATCCGAGGCGCAGGCCTGGAACACGCCGGCGCTGAACAACACGCGGTCGTCCTGCGGCGACACGTGGTAGCTGTCCACGTCCACCGGGAAGTCGGTCAGCTGGCGCGGAGCACCGCCGCTGATCGGCTGCGCGTAAAGCTGCTGGCTGCCGTTCTTGGCGCTGAGGAAGTACACGGTCTGGCCATCGGCCGACAGCGATGCGGAGTTGACGTTCCAGCCAGCCGGGGTGATCTGCTTCGGCGGCGCCGCATCGCGGGTGCGCAGGTTGCGTGCGAACAGCGCGGTGGAGGCCTTCAGGTTGGCGTCGACGCTGCGCTTGGCGAACACCACGGTGCCGCCGTCAGCGGTCAGTACCGGCGCGGAGACGCGGTCCATGGCCACCATGTCGCGGACTTCCAGGCCACGGGCAGCGGCAACGCTGGGCAGGGCGGCCAGCAGGCTCAGTGGCAGCAGGGCATGACGCAGTTTCATCGGGGTCTCCGCAGGACGGCAAAAAACCGATGTTAGGCCCGTGCGGCCGGGGCTGCCAAGGCCATCGGTCATGCCTGTGGGCGGCAATCGCCAGAAACAGCAAACCGCGCCGTAGCGCGGTTTGTGGGGACACGGGGGTCGGATCCGATTCCGGCGGAATCGGCTCTGACCCCAGACGCTGTCAGCGTGGGGTCAGAGCCCTTCCCTCCGGGAAGGGATCCGACCCCCTGCATTACGCCTTGGCGTACTTGCCAGTGCGGTAGATCAGCCAGCCGACCAGGAACAGCACGGCCAGGCCGATCCACTGTGCGCCCGGCAGGTGGAACGGCACGGCCAGCACGTCTGCGCGGCTGCTGACCACGATCGGAATCGCGATGGCGATGCCCATCAGCGCCTCGCCGGTGATCAGGCCGGCAGCGAACAGCACGCCCGGCTTGTGCACGCGGTCGCGGCCTTCTTCGTCATCGGCGCGCACCTTGTGGAAGCGCTCCACCAGGTGGGCAATCAGGCCACCGAGGAAGATCGGCACCATCAGTTCCAGCGGCAGGTAGATACCGATGGCGGCGGCCAGCACCGGCACGCGGAAGCGTGCGTTGCGCGACTTCAGCCAGCTGTCGAAGGCGATGATGGCGGCGCCGACCACGGCACCGATGCCGATGAAGGTCCACGGCAGTTCGCCACCGAACAGGCCCTTGGCCACCGAGGCCATCAGGTTGGCCTGCGGTGCAGCCAGCGCGTTCGGGTGCAGCTCGGACTTCACGCCGATGCCGTAGGCGGTAGCCAGCAGGTTCAGCACCGGGGCCATGATCAGTGCGCACGAGAACGCACCGATGCCCAGCATCAACTGCTGCTTCCACGGGGTGGCGCCGACGATGTAGCCGGCCTTGAGGTCCTGCAGGTTGTCACCGCCGACCGCCGCAGCGCAGCACACCACCGCGCCGATCATGATCGCAGCCACCGCACCCAGCGGCGCACCGCCGGCACCGACCGGCTTGAGGCCATCGGCGCCCAGCAGCACCACCAGCACGGCCGAGGCGAACAGGATGGTGGAGATGGTGATGCCCGAGACCGGGTTGTTGGACGAACCGATCAGGCCGGCCAGGTAGGCCGAGACCGACACGAACAGGAAGCCGGCGACGATCATGATGAGGGTCATCGGGATCGACACGTGCCACTGGCCGACGATGGCCTGGTACAGGGCCAGCAGCGGCAGCACGAAGACCACCAGGGCCACCAGCATCCACTTCATCGGCAGGTCGCGCTCGGTGTGCGCCAGCACCGGGCCGCCGCTCTTGCGGGCGGCGGCAAAGCCGCTCTTGACGCCGTTGAGCAGCGACTTGCGCAGCGAGATCAGGGTCCAGATACCACCGATCAGCATCGCGCCGACACCCAGGTAGCGCATCTTCGCACCCCAGATGGCAAACGCGGCTTCGGTGGACGAAGCGGTGGCGACCGACGCGGCCAGTGCCGGATCGGTGTTCATGAAGAACGCCTGGTAGATCGGAATGGCGATGTGCCAGGTCAGGATCGAGCCGGACACCACCACGATGCCGACGTTGAGGCCGACGATGTAGCCCACGCCCAGCAGTGCCGGCGACAGGTTGGTGCCGATGAAGGCGGTGACCTTGGAGCTGCCGACGTAGGCCGAAGTGGCCCAGGCATCGGGAATCAGGCGCATGCCGCTTTCCGCGGCCAGCTTGACGAAGGCACCGATCACCGCCGACAGGCCGAGGATCTTCAGGCCCGGGCCCGGGTTCTCACCGGCCTTGAGCACTTCGGCCGCGGCCTTGCCTTCCGGGAACGGAAGCGGGTCTTCGACGATCATCGAACGGCGCAGCGGCACCGAGAACAGCACACCCAGCAGGCCGCCAAGGCCGGCGATGCCCAGCACCCACCAGTACTTGAAGTCCGGCCAGTAGCCCATGATCACCAGCGCCGGAATGGTGAAGATCACACCGGCGGCGATCGACGAGCCGGCCGAAGCGCCGGTCTGCACGATGTTGTTTTCAAGGATGGAGCCACCGCCCAGCAGGCGCAGCACGCCCATGGAAATCACCGCGGCGGGAATGGCGGTGGCGATGGTCAGGCCTGCGAACAGACCGAGGTAGGCGTTTGCGGCCGACAGCACCACCGCCAGCACGATGGCCAGGGCCACTGCGCGGAAGGTGAGCTGCTTGGGCGCAGCGTCGTGGTTCATGGAAGCCCCTGCTGGCAAAAAATCCCTGCCACGCTAGCGTTCAGGACAGATCAAGTCCAGCGTGCCAAAGGATGGGGCGTGTGCTGCAGCGCAATGGGCCAGTACGTGGACCGGCAATCGACCGACCCGGCAAAGTCCGGTTGGGCACACCGCAAATGATATGTTATATCTTAATGCTACCTTGTTGTTACTGCATCGCATGCCCCCTTCCCCCTCCCCTCGCCTGGCCTCCATCGACCAGCTGCGCGGCACCGTGATGCTGTTGATGTTGCTGGACCACGTGCGCGAGACCTTCTTCCTGCAGCACCAGGTGAGCGACCCGATGGACGCGGCGACGGTCTCCCCTGCGCTGTTCGCCTGCCGTCTGCTGGCCCACCTGTGCGCACCCGTGTTCGTCCTGTTGACCGGTCTGTCGGCCTGGCTGTACGGCCAGCGCCAGGCGGATCCGCGCCGGGCCACGTCCGCCCTCCTGCTCAAGCGCGGCCTGTTCCTGGTCGTGCTGGAACTGACCCTGGTGAACTTCGCCTGGACCTTCCAGCTGCCACCGGACACGCTGTACCTGCAGGTGATCTGGGCCATCGGCCTGAGCATGATCGCGCTGGGCGGCCTGTTGTGGCTGCCCCGTCCCGTCCTGCTGGTGGCCGCGGTCGCGGTGGTGGCCGGGCACAACCTGTTCGACAGCGTACGGCTGCAGGGCAATGGCCTGCTGCCGGTGCTGTGGAAAGTGCTGCACCAGCGCGACTGGATCGAGGCCGGTGCGCTGCGCCTGCGCACGTCCTATCCGCTGCTGCCCTGGATCGGGGTGATTGCGCTGGGCTACCTGATGGGGCCGTGGTTCGGTCGCGAGCGCGCGCCAGAGCAGCGCCAGCGATGGCTGCTGTGGGCAGGCATCGGTGCGCTGGCCCTGTTCGCGCTGCTGCGGTTCGCCAACCAGTACGGGGATGCACCGTGGCATTACCAAAGCAGCACGCTGCGCACATGGATGAGCGTGTTCAACATCACCAAGTACCCGCCGTCGCTGCAGTTCCTGCTGTTGACCCTGGGCGTGGGGCTGTTGCTGCTGCGCCTGTACGAATGGCCGCCACTGGCGCGCGCACTGCGCCCGCTGGCCGATATCGGCGCCGCGCCGATGTTCTTCTACCTGCTGCACCTGTATGTGCTGAAGGGGCTGTACCTGGCCGCGCTGGCAATCTGGGGACCGACGCACGGTGACCTGTACGCGCTGGATTCGGTGGCCGGCCTGCTGCTGGTGGCCTGTGCGCTGGCGGTGGTGCTGTACCCGCCGACGCGGGCGTTCGCGCGGTTCAAGGCGCGAAGGCGTGACCTGGCGTGGTTGCGGTACCTGTGATCGCCCAGACCAATCCGGCAATCCACGCATGGCGTGGATCCACTGAAAGCGGATCGGGCCACAGGCCTATAATTCCGCGATGAATTCCACTGCTATCGCTTCCGACGACTTCCTGGGCCATCCCAAGGGCGTCTACGTCTGCTTCTTCACTGAAATGTGGGAGCGCTTCTCCTTCTACGGCATGAAGGCGCTGCTGCTGCTGTACCTGACCAAATACCACCTGTTCGGCGACAAGGCCGGCCTGGACCTGCTCGGTGCCTACGGCGGCCTGGTGTACTGCATCCCGGTATTCGGCGGCATGCTGGCCGACCGCTGGCTGGGCATGCGCCGAGCGGTGCTGTTCGGCGGTATCCTGCTGGTGCTCGGCCACCTTGGCATGGCCTTCGAAGGCCACGCCGCGTACCGGGTGAACGGCGAAGTGGTGCGCGACACCTCGGCACTGGCGGTGACCTACCTGTCGCTGGCACTGATCATCATGGGCGTCGGCTTCCTCAAGCCGAACATCTCCACCATCGTCGGCAAGCTGTACGCCAAGGACGATCCGCGCCGCGATTCGGGCTTCTCGCTGTTCTACGCCGGCATCAACCTCGGCGCGCTGTTCTCCTCGCTGGTGTGCGGCTTCCTCGGCGAGGCCTATGGCTGGAAGTACGGTTTCGGAGCAGCCGGTATCGGCATGCTGGCCGGCCTGGCGATGTTCCTGTGGGGCCAGAAGTACCTGCAGGGCCATGCCGAACCGCCGCAACCGGCGGCACTGAAGCAGACGGTGCTGGGCCTGCCGCGCGAATGGCTCATCTATCTGTGCGCGGTGCTCGGTGTGCTGCCGGTGGCGTGGCTGATGTGGGCCGCCGGCAATGGCGCATTCGCGCTGGGCGGTGAAATCAGCCTGGCGCTGATGCTGATGCTGGTGGTGCTGGGCGGCGTGCTGGTCTGGTTCGCCTGGTTCACCGGCAGCAAGTGCACGCCGGTGCAGCGCCAGCAGATGATCGCGCTGATGGTGCTGATCTTCATGGCGCTGGTGTTCTTCACGATGTACGAGCAGTCCTACGGCTCGTGGGTGACCTTCACCGACCGCCTGCTGACCAAGGACATCGTGCCCTCGCTGGTGATCACCGGCGGTACGCCGCTGCCGTGGTCGATCATCTCGCTGCTGCTGGCACCGCTGGGCTTCGTGGTCAGCGCGCGCCTGTCCGAACGGCGCCCGGGTTCGGCTGCGCCGCGCACGTTCTTCGCCGCCATCGTCGTGCTGATGCTGGTGCTGCTGGTGCGCGACTGCCTGGTGATCCCGCAGACCGCAGGCTCGCTGACCTACCTGGGTGGCCTGTTCCTGGTGCTGCTGGCACCGGCCTTCGCCGCACTGTGGACGTGGATGGACCGCCGCGGCTGGGAACCGGGCAAGCCGGTCAAATCGGCCTGGGGTCTGGTGATCGGCGCGCTGTCGTTCGTGCCGCTGGCACTGGCCGCACAGCAGGTCGGCGCTACCGGCGAGATGGCCAGTGTGTGGTGGCTGGTGCTGGCCTACTTCCTGCTGGCCAGTGGCGAGATGTGCCTGTCGCCGGTCGGCCTGTCGGCGGTCACCCAGTTGGCCGTGCCGCGGGTGATGAGCCTGATGATGGGCACCTGGTTCCTGGCCACCGCATTCTCGGAGACGCTGGCCGCGCTGTTCGGCAAGCTGGCCGCGATCGAGGTGCCGGAAGGCGAATCGCTGGACATGGTGGCCGCCGCCGGCGCCTATGCGCACCTGTTCTGGCTGCTGATGTGGATCGGCCTGGGCTGTGCGCTGGCCGCCTTCATTGCCGCGCCGCTGCTGAAGAAGATGATGCACGGGGTCAAGTAAGCCCGCTGCAGGCGAAATCCGGGGCGGCGGATCGATCATCCGCCGCCCCCGGCTTGTTCAGGGCGCGCTGCTCTTTTCCGCAGGCGTGGCCTGCGCGGCCACCTGTCCCCCCAGGCTGCGCGAGAGGAAGGCCAGCAACCTGCTGTAGTAAGTGCGTTGATTGGCAGGAGAATAGAAACCATGCCCTTCGTTCTTGACGAACAGGGTTTCCACCGGCGAGCCGGCCTTCTTCAACGCAGCTTCCATGCGTTCACTGTGCACGATCGGCGCACGCTGGTCCTGCCCTCCCGCGGCCAGGAATACCGGCACCCGCACCTGCGCGGCCAGATTCACCGGGGAACGCTCTGCCAGATCCTTGGGCGATCCCAGCCAGTTGCGCAGATAGGCCAGGCCTGACTCATCACTCTGGATGTCTCCACGGGCGTACATCAACGGCAGGTCGTAGATGCCGACGTAGCCTGCCGCGCACTGGTAGAGGCCCGGCTCGCGCACCGCCCCCATCATGGCCGCATAGGCACCGTAACTGGCCCCGTAGATGCAGATGCGGTTCTTGTCGGCCACGCCCTGTTCGATCGCCCAGCGCGTGGCATCGGTGACGTCATCCTGCATCGACAGTCCCCATTGCTTGCGCGCGGCCTGCATGTGGGCCCGGCCATAACCGGAAGAGCCGCGGAAATTCACCTGCAATACCGCGTAACCTGCCGCCGCCAGCATCTGCGCCTCGGCGTCATAGGCGCCGTCGTCGGCAACACCGATCGGACCTCCGTGCGGCACCACCACCATCGGCAGCGCACGGGCCTCGCGGCCGTGCGGGACGGTAAGGAAGCCATGCAGCGGACGCCCATCGCGCGCCTTCAGGCTGATCGGACGCACCTCCGCCGCCAGCGCGGGGTCGATCCAGTCGCTGCGGCTGATCAGGTGCCGTGCACTCTTGCCAACCGTGTCATAGAGATAGAAATCGCCCGGATTGCTGCCTGACCAGGTTTCCACCAGCACCGTCCTGCCATCGCGCGTGCTGGAGGTGATGTAGGCCGCTCCGCCCAGGCCCGCTTCGAGGCTGCGATAAAGGCGGGCTTCGTTCGAGGCGTCATCGAAGAATGCCGTTCGCGGCGCACTGCCAAGGAACAGTGCCCCGACCGGCACGCGGCTGCCTGGGCGCCGGATGATGCGCGCCGGGTCGGCGCTCTCATCGCGCAGCACGGTGCGTCGTTCATTGCTCTGGGGGTCCCAGCTGACAATGGCATCGGGTCCGTCTGCCTGCTCGACCTGCAGGTACGCCAGGCGACCGTCGGCCGAGAAGCCGAGGGGCAGCTCGATGCGCTTGCTCAGGGATTCATCGTTGAGCAGGATCCAGTCGCTGTTGCTGCCTGTGCGGTAGTAGAGCTTCTGCGTGCCATCGGTAACGACAGCGCGCGCGAAACGCACCTCGCCCTGCTCATCGATCGTGAAGTCCGCATCGGGGATGGGAGCCCGTGCCACCGCGTTGCGGCGACCGGTGATCACATCCATGCGCTCGACCTGGGCATGCGAACTGCCGACCAGCGGGATCACCGTCACCAGTGCGTTACGATCGTCATCCTTGAGTTCGTCGCTGAGGTACGCGGCCACCAGGCCTGCCGGCTTGACCTTGATGTTGGTGCCCAGGCTCTGGTCGGCAACCCGGTAACCCACCAGCAGCTCGCCGCCCTTGCCGTTGGCATTGATACCGAACAGTTCGCCGGTCGGCGTCGGCCGGTCCAGCACGCCGAACTTCTGTGCCATGCCCACCAGCAGTCGCTCGTTGCTGACCCAGTCGAAGGTGTGGGCGTGATCGTTGCGGGGCGGGCGGAAGCTGCCGACCATCTTCATGTCGGCAATGCGATAGATCGCCAAGGCGGTTCCCGCCTCCAGCGGAACCGTCGCGGCGATGTACTCGCCCCCCGGCGAAATCTTGATGTCGGTATACGACTCCTGCCGCAGATAGCGATCCAGGTCCAGCGCTGCGGCCGATGCCCCACCCACAACCGCTCCCAGCAGTACAGCCAGCACAATCCTGCGCATCCTTCCCCCATGGAAAACCGGACACCCTGTCCGGATGCACGATTCCAGGCACGTGACCGATTGCCGCGCCACATCGGCAGAAAAAACGACGGCACCGTTGCCGGTGCCGTCGTTACCACTACCTTGGAGAGAGAGTCAGGACGTGGGTTCGGGGGGCGTGCGCCGGGTCAGTGGACCCCGCGCACCGCCAACGTGAGGGCCAGGATGCTGAGGATCACGGCAATGGTGCCGTCGAGCACGCGCCAGGTACTGGGCTTGGTGAACAGCGGCGCCAGCAGGCGTGCACCCAGGCCCTGCGCGGTCAACCACAGGCAGCTGGCGGTGACCACGCCAGCGGCGAAGGCCATGCGGGCGTTGCCGAAGTTCTCGGCGATCGAACCGATCACCATCATGTCCAGCCAGAAGTGCGGGTTGATCAGCGAGAAGCCGACCGCGGCCATCAGCACCGCGCGGCGGCTGCCGTCGTCACTGTCGGCCTCGCCCATGCCACCGCCACCGGCGATCGCACGGCGTGCCGACTTCATTGCGTACCAGGCCAGGAACGCGACACCCGTCCACAGCACGGCGGTGGTCAGCCACGGCAGTGCCGAGGTGAGCGTGCGCAGGCCGGCCACGCTGGCGAAGATGAAGATCGCATCGATGGCCGCACAGGTGGCAACCACCGGCACGATGTGCTTGCGCAGGATGCCCTGGCGCAGAATGAAGGCGCTCTGGGCCCCGACCACGGCGAACAGGCCGATGCCGGTAGCTGCACCAGAGAACCAGGCACCGAGGCCGGTGCTGGCGGAGATGACCGAGAACATGGGATTCACTGCCTTTACTTGCTTGGGGGACGGTGCCTCGCGAAGGCGGACAGCACCGGAACGGGCGCCATTGTCGCGCCGCAACATGAAAAAGACGAGCTAAACTTCCTAAACCAACATTAGCGGAACTTAATTCGATGCGTATCGACCATGCCCAGCTGCGCGCCCTGGCCGCGGTGATCCGCGAAGGCAGCTTCGACCGCGCCGCACAGTCGTTGAATGTCACGCCCTCGGCCATCTCGCAGCGGGTCAAGGCGCTGGAGGACCGGGTCGGCCGCCTGCTGGTCAAGCGCGGCACTCCGGCCACCGCCACCGCCGAGGGCCAGGTGCTGGTGCAGCTGGCCGAGCAGACCGCCCTGCTCGAACACGATGCCCTGCACCGTATGGGCCTGGCCGACGAGGACCTGCCCCAGGCAAGCATCCCGGTGGCGGTGAACCACGACAGCCTGGAGACCTGGTTCCCGCAGGCCGCCTCGCAGTTCGCGCAGAGCACCGGCACCACGCTGGACCTGCGCGTGGAAGACCAGGACCACACCGTCGAACTGCTGCGCCAGGGCACGGTGCTGGGCGCGGTGACCACCCTGGATGAGCCGGTGCAGGGCTGCCAGATCCACGCGCTGGGCAGCATCCGCTACGCGGCGACCTGTACCCCCGAGTTCCGCGAGCGCCATTTCGCCAAGGGCGTAACCGCGCAGGCGCTGGCGCAGGCCCCGGTGCTGGTATTCAACCGCAAGGACGAAATGCAGTCGCGCTTCGCCCGGCGCATGGCGGGCGACGACCTGCCCAGCACCGCGCCGACCTGGTGGATTCCGTCCACCCGCGCCTTCGTGCAGGCCAACCTGGGCGGCATGGGCTGGACCATGAACCCCCTGCCCTTGGTCAAGCGGCATCTGGACGCCGGGCGACTGGTCTACGTGCGCCAGCGCGCGTGGGAAGACGTGCCGCTGTACTGGCAGCATTGGAAGGGCGACGTGCAGACCATGGCCCTGCTGACCCGCGCGGTGCTGGATGCCTCCTCCGCGCTGATCCGGCGCAAGCGCTGAAAAGGGGACGGAGGGGATTAAGTCGTTCAAGACCCAAACGACATATCGGGCAAAGACGACTTAATCCCCTCCGTCCCCTTTTTGCTCCATCCAATCTCCACGCAACCTCCACACGGGGTCCATGCGTGATGCGGATACTGGTCGGCCGATCACTGCAAGGATGCCCTGCATGCCTGTATTCGTCCGCGATGCGCGCCCCGAAGATGCCGCCGCCTGCATCGACCTGCGCGGGCGCACCCGCGAGAACGCCTTCAGTGCCGCCCAACTGGCGGAACTGGGCATCACCGAGGACAGCTGGGCCGCCGGCATCGCCCAAGGCGATTCGATCGGCCGCGTCGCCTGGGAGGGCGAGCGCATGGCCGGTTACTGCTTCGCCGACCGCGACAGCGGCGAGGTGCTGGTGCTGGCCCTGCTGCCGGACTACGAAGGCCGCGGTATCGGCCGCCAACTGCTGCAGGACGTGGTGAGCCTGACCCGCGATGCCGGCCACCGGCGGCTGTTCCTGGCCTGCTCGGCCGACCCGCGATCGCGCTCGCACGGCTTCTACCGCCGCCTGGGCTGGCGCCCGACCGGCGAGATCGACGACGCCGGAGACGAGATTCTGGAGCTGGTCTGATTGAAGGCGTCGCCAGGCATGACCTGGCGCTATGGGTGACGGGCCGCGAAAGGCCGGATGCTGCGTTGCATCAAAAAAGGACCGGAACCGGTTAGAATCGCGCCAGGATGTTGCAAGGCGTTGTTTCTTCACGCCCTTTCCCTGCTTCATGCGCATCCTGACCTCCTCCCCTCCGCCAACGATCCCGCCCCCATGAAGAAATTTGGCAAGGCCCTGCTCGCCCTGCTCGTGCTGCTGTTGCTGGCCGCCGCGCTGTTCCTGTACTGGCCGCTGACCCAGCGCTCGGTGCCCGCCGCCAGCAACGACAAGCCCGTTGACGTTGTGCTGGTCGGCGCCGGCATCATGAGCATCACCCTGGCCACCTACCTGCAGGAACTGCAGCCGGACTGGAACATCCAGGTCTACGAACGCCTCGACGGCGTCGCCGGTGAAAGCTCCGATGGCTGGAACAACGCCGGCACCGGCCACTCGGCGTTCGCCGAACTGAACTACACCCCGGAACTGCCCGACGGCAGCATCGAGACCAAGCGCGCGGTCGGCATCGCCGAATCGTTCGAGGTCTCGCGCCAGTTCTGGTCGCACCAGGTCAAGCAAGGCCGGCTGAGCCAGCCCAGCGACTTCATCAACCCGACCCCGCACATGAGCTTCGTCTGGGGCGATGACAACATCGCCTACCTGCACAAGCGCCAGCAGGCCCTGGTGAAGAATCCGCTGTTCTACGGCATGCAGTACTCGGAAGATCCGGCGCAGATCAAGCAGTGGGCCCCGCTGCTGATGGAAGGCCGTGACCCGAAGCAGAAGGTTGCCGCGACCTGGATGCCGCTCGGCACCGACGTCAACTTCGGCGTGATCACCCGCCAGCTGACCACCGGCCTGCAGCGCAGCCCGAACTTCAGCCTGCATCTGAACCATGAAGTGAGCGCGCTGCGGCAGAACGCCGACAAGAGCTGGAACGTGACGGTGAAGGACCTCAAGGCCGGCACCGAATCCACCACCCACGCCCGCTTCGTGTTCATCGGTGCCGGTGGCGCCGCGCTCAAGCTGCTGCAGATGTCCGGCATTCCGGAATCGAAGGACTACGCCGGCTTCCCGGTCGGTGGCCAGTTCCTCGCCTTCCAGGGCCAGGACGTGACCTCGCGCCATGGCGTGAAGGCCTACGGCATGGCCGAGACCGGTTCGCCGCCGATGTCGGTGCCGCACCTGGATGCGCGCAAGCTGGACGGCAAGCCGGTGGTGCTGTTCGGGCCGTTCGCGCTGTACAGCACCAAGTTCCTCAAGCACGGCTCGTGGTGGGACCTGTATTCCTCGGTCACCCACAACAACGTCGGCCCGATGCTGGAAGTGGGCAAGGACAACCTGGACCTGGTGCAGTACCTGATGGGCCAGGCACGCCTGAACGATGCCGACCGCCAGGCCGAGCTGGTCAAGTACTTCCCCAATGCCAAGCCGGGTGACTGGAAGCTGGTCACCGCCGGCCAGCGCGTGCAGATCATCAAGCGTGATCCGCTGAAGGGCCCGGTGCTGCAGTTCGGTACCGAGATCGTGACCGACAAGGACCACACCATCGCGGCCCTGCTCGGCGCCTCGCCGGGTGCGTCGACCTCGCCGCCGATCATGCTGGACCTGATGGCCAAGGCCTTCCCGGACCAGATGAAGGCCGGCTGGGAAACCCGCCTGCGCGAGATCGTGCCGTCGTACGGGCGCAAGCTCAACGACAGTGCCGCGCTGGTCAACGAGATCCGTACGCTGACCAGCCAGACCCTGCACCTTCCCTACCTGGAAGTGCCGGTGGATGCCAACGCGGCAGCACCTGCACCGGCCGCAATTCCGGCTCCGGTCAAGGAAAAGCGCAACGCCAACGAGGAACTGCAGGCGCTGTAAGCCCGCCGTTTCCTTTCGACGCACACGAACGGCCACCTTTGGGTGGCCGTTCGTTTTTTGGGGCGGCTCCCTGCTGTAGAGCCGAGCCCATGCTCGGCTCCAGCAAAAAGCAGCCGAGCATGGGCTCGGCTCTACAGAAGGCGATGCCTGGTGCCGGAAATCCGATGCACGATGACGCGAATTGTAATGTTGTTAAGAATTATTTACATTTGCGTCCTACGCAGTGACCGCCCCTCCCAGATGGACCTGATGTGCCCGAAGCCGCCGCCCCGGGTACTGGACGACTGCTGCCGCCCTTCCCCGCTTCCAAGCCTCGAGCCCACCATGTCCCTGACCCTGCGTAACCGCCTGCCCCGCCGCGCGCTGCTGCCGGCTGCCCTGCTTTCGTCGCTGTCCCTGCTGGCCGCGCCCAGCGCGTTCGCCGCCGCCGATGGCGCCGCCGATGCCAAGACCCTGGACCGGGTCAGCGTCCGTGCCGAGCAGTCCGCTCCGCCATCCAGCACCACCCGCCTGCCGATCACGCTGCAGGAAACCCCGCAGTCGGCCACTGCGATCAGCCTCAAGCGCCTGCAGGACGAATCGCTGTTCAGCATCAACGATGTGATGCGCAACGTCACCGGCGTCAGCGTGTCCTTCTATGACACCCAGCGCCCGCTGTACTACGCGCGTGGCTTTGCCATCACCGACTTCCAGGTCGACGGGATCCCGACCTACAGCGGTTCGACCAACCAGGAATACGACACCGCCTTCTACGACCGCATCGAAGTGATCCGCGGCGCCAACGGCCTGCTCAGTGGCGCCGGCGTGCCGTCGGCCACGGTCAACCTGCTGCGCAAGCGCCCGGGCAAGGAGTTCGATGCCTCGTTCGCGGTCAGCGCCGGCAGCTGGGACTATCGGCGCATGGAGGCGGACGTGACCGCGCCGCTGACCGATGACGGCCGTTTCCGCAGCCGCGTGGTCGCCGCCTATACCGATCGTGGCCTGTATTACGACCGTTACGACGAGAACAAGATGGCCGGCATGGCGGTGCTGGAAGGCGACGTCACCGACAGCACCACCGTCACCCTCGGTTACCAGAGCCAGGACAACAATCCCACCGGTTCAACCTGGGGCACCGTGCCGTTCTTCGACAACCAGGGCAACTTCGCCCACCTGCCGCGTTCGACCAACCTGTCGCCGAAGTGGAGCTACTGGAAGCGCGAGAGCAACACCGCGTTCGCCAACCTGGAACAGCGCTTCGGTGACAACTGGCTGCTGAAGATCAACACCGCCTACACCCGTGGCAACGTGCAGAACGTGCGCCTGTACGGCACCGGCAACCCGGACCCGGTGACCGGCTCGGGCATCTACCTGCGTGCCGCCGCCGGTGATTCCAAGGACACCCGCCGCAATGTCGATGCCTACCTGTCCGGCAGCTTCGACCTGTTCGGCCGCGAGCACGACCTCACCGTTGGCGCACAGTGGTCGGACCTGGAAGGCACCACCAACACGCTTGCACTGAACTTCCCGAACGACTGGGCACGCTGCGGCGGCGAGCGCTGCTACTACATTCCCAACGTGTACAACTGGAACGGCGACATCTCCGAGGTGACCTACCGCCGCACCGGCGCGCGCCGCGTGGCCAAGACCACGCAGAGTGGCGTCTATCTGGCCACCCGTCTGCGCCTGGCCGATCCGCTGTCGCTGATTGCAGGCGCGCGCCTGAGCCGCTGGGAAACCCTCAGCCGCTCGTACAACGCCGCAGGCGCCTATACCGGCACCAGCGGCGCCTACAAGGTGAGCGATGAAGTCACCCCGTACGTGGGCCTGGTCTACGACATCACCCCGAACGTGTCGGCCTATGCCAGCTACACCGAGATCTTCAACCCGCAGAACTTCAAGGACCGCAACGAGAACCTGCTGGCACCGGTGCAGGGTTCGAACCTGGAAGCAGGTATCAAGACCCAGTGGCTGGATGGCCGCCTGACCGCCAATGCCGCCGTGTTCGAGGCCAAGCAGGACAACTATGCGGTGCGCGACATGGGCGTGCCGGAAGGTTCGCTCAGCGATGGCACCTCCGCCTACGTCGGCGTCAACGGCACCAAGGCGCGCGGCTGGGAAATGGACGTCAACGGCGAGATCCTGCCGGGCTGGACGGTCAATGCCGGCTACACCCACGTCAAGGTCACCCGAGCGGCTACCGACCTGCTGTACGCCAATCCGCCGAAGGATCTGTTGCAGCTCAACACCCAGCTGCAGCTGCGCGGCGCGCTGGAACGCCTGAGCGTTGGCGGCGGCCTGCAGTGGCAGAGCAAGGTGCAGGGCTACAACATCGCCTACCCGCTGGGCGGCACGGTCACGGTGAACCAGCCGGCCTACATGCTGGTGCAGTTCAATGCCAACTACCGCATCAGCGACAGCTGGACCGCAACGCTGAGCGTGCGCAACGCACTGGACAAGACCTACTGGGCGAATCTGGACTACAACAACTACGGCGAACCGCGCTTCGTGTCGGCCAGCCTGCGCTGGAAGTTCTGAGCCACCCGCGAACCGGTGGGTGCCTGGTGGGTGCCGACCGTTGGTCGGCACGCCCTCCGCCACGACCCACCGTCGTGGCCTACCTGAATGGGCCCGCCTTCGTGCGGGCCCTTCTTTTTGCTGCACTGCAGGTTGCACCCCTCTTCATAATTATGCCGTAATTACATCGACACCAATCGGAAGCCGGTCGATGAACCCGAGCTGGGATACGTTGGAACGCAGCCGCCAGGCCCGCCTGGAACGTGCCGCGCCGTGGGCCCGGGGACGCGAGGTCGCCGCCACCGATGTGGGCGAGCTGCTGCACGCACTGCTGGAGCCAGGCGACAAGGTCTGCCTGGAGGGCAACAACCAGAAGCAGGCCGACTTCCTCGCCCAGGCCCTGGCCGACCTCGACCCGGCACGGGTGCATGACCTGCACATGGTGCAGTCGGTGCTCTCCCTGCCCTCGCACCTGGATGTATTCGAGCGTGGTATCGCTTCGAAACTGGACTTCTCGTTCTCCGGCCCGCAGTCGGTGCGGCTGGCCAACCTGGTGGCTGAAGGGCGCATCCAGATCGGTGCCATCCACACCTACCTGGAACTGTTCGGCCGCTACTTCATCGACCTGACCCCGCGCGTGGCCCTGGTCGCCGCGCAGGCCGCAGACCGCCACGGCAACCTCTACACCGGACCGAACACCGAAGACACGCCGGTGATCGTCGAAGCCACCGCCTTCGGTGGCGGCATCGTCATTGCCCAGGTCAACGAAATCGTCGACACCCTCCCCCGCGTCGACATTCCCGCTGACTGGGTCAACTTCGTGGTGCAGGCACCGAAGCCGAACCATATCGAACCACTGTTCACCCGCGACCCGGCGCAGATCTCCGAGATCCAGGTGTTGATGGCGATGGTGGCCATCAAAGGCATCTACGCCGAGTACGGCGTCAACCGCCTCAACCATGGCATCGGCTTCGATACGGCGGCCATCGAACTGCTGCTCCCCACCTACGCCGAATCGCTCGGCCTGAAGGAAAAGATCTGCCAGCACTGGGCACTGAACCCGCATCCGGCGCTGATTCCGGCCATTGAATCGGGCTTCGTGAAGTCGGTGCACTCATTCGGTTCGGAACTGGGCATGGAGAAATACATCGCGGCGCGAGGCGATGTGTTCTTCACCGGCGCCGATGGCTCGATGCGTTCCAACCGCGCGTTCTCACAGACCGCCGGCCTGTATGCCTGCGACATGTTCATCGGTTCCACACTGCAGATCGACCTGCAGGGCAACAGCTCCACCGCCACCCGCGATCGCATCGCCGGCTTCGGCGGTGCACCGAACATGGGCTCGGATGCGCGAGGTCGTCGCCACGCCAGCGATGCCTGGATCAAGGCCGGGCAACAGGCTGCACGCCCGGGCGAGATGCCGCGCGGGCGCAAGCTGGTGGTGCAGATGGTGGAGACCTTCCGCGAGCACATGGCGCCGGCCTTCGTTGAACGTCTTGATGCCTGGGAACTGGCCGAGCGCGCGGACATGCCGCTGCCGCCGGTGATGATCTATGGTGACGACGTCAGCCACGTGCTGACCGAGGAAGGCATCGCCAACCTGCTGCTGTGCCGCACGCCGGAAGAACGCGAGCAGGCGATCCGCGGCGTGGCCGGCTACACCGCCGTCGGCCTCGGCCGCGACCGCGCGATGGTGGAAAACCTGCGCGACCGCGGCGTGATCCGCCGTCCCGATGACCTGGGCATCTCTGTGCGCGATGCCAGCCGTGACCTGCTGGCGGCGCGTTCGGTGAAGGACCTGGTGCGCTGGTCCGGCGGACTGTACGACCCGCCCAAGCGCTTCCGCAACTGGTAAAGGGCTGAGCATGGAAACCCTCGACTATCGATTCGAAGGACACACTGCGGTGCAGTTTCCGCGCGATGCGGTGCTGGTCGGCGTACTGGCCTCGGGCAACCTGGAAATCCTGCTGGAGCCGGCGGCGCAGGACGGCGCGATGACGGTACGCATCATCACCGCCGCACAGGGCTTCGGGAACGTGTGGCAAGCGGTGATCAGCGACTTCGCAGAGCGTCATCCGCTGCGCGATGTACGCATCTCGATCAACGATGCGGGTGCAACTCCGGCGGTGGTCAGCCTGCGACTGGACCAGGCCGTGGAAACCCTGCTCAGTGGAGATGCACGATGAACCGGACGCAGCGCCACAGTTACTACGAAGCCGATGCGCGCGAGCGCATCGCCGGGTTGATCGACGCGGGTTCGTTCAGCGAATTCCTCGGCCCGGCGCGGCGGATGATGAGCCCCCACCTGGCGCAGCTCGATCAGCCTGCGGCCTTCGACGATGGCATCGTCGTCGGCGAAGCCACGCTGCAGGGAAGACGCGTGCTGCTGGCCGCACAGCAGGGTGAATTCATGGGCGGCGGCGTGGGCGAGGTGCATGGCGCCAAGTTGACCGGGCTGCTGCGCCGTGCGGCGGCAACCCGCCCTGACGGTGTGCTGCTCCTGCTCGACACCGGCGGCGTGCGCCTGCACGAAGCCAATGCAGGGCTCATCGCCATTTCCGAGATCATGCGCGCCACCCTGGCCGCGCGTGCAGCGGGCGTGCCGGTGATCGCGCTGATCGGCAGCGGTAACGGCGCCTTCGGCGGCATGGGCATCGTGGCCCGCTGCTGCAGCACGGTCATCATGTCCGAAGAAGGACGCCTGTCGCTGTCCGGGCCGGAAGTGATCGAGACCGTGCGTGGCGTGGAAGAGTTCGATTCCCGCGACCGCGCACTGGTCTGGCGCGTGACCGGTGGCAAGCACCGCTACCTGATCGACCAGGCACAGGTGCTGGTACCCGATGCCATCGAGGCCTTCGCGCATGCGGCATTCGATGCGCTGCAGCCCGATACCCGCAGCATCGATCCAGTTACTGCACTGGCCGCGCTGCAGGAACGCCATGTGGCATTGAAGGCGCGCGTGCAGGCCTGGAGCGATTGCCGCGATGGCCTGGAGATCTGGGCGCGGCTGGGCATTCCCCACCCCGAACGCCTGCCACTGCTCGACACCGATGAGTTCCTCATCGCCACCGCCGACCGGAGCCTGCCATGAGCATGCAACTGCAGAGCCTGCTCGATGCCCTGTTCCCGCAGGGGCATGCGATTGCGGTGAACGATTCGGTGCTGACCGGCAGCGCTACCACCGAGGACGGCGAGGTGACCGTGATCGGTACCGCCGACAAACTCGAAGTCGGCGTGGACCACGCACTGGCACTGGCCGGGATGGTGCTGGCCAGCACCCGCGTACATCCTCAGCGGCCGATCGTGATGCTGGTGGATACCGCCGGCCAGCGCCTGGCGCGGCGCGACGAACTGCTTGGCATCAATGGTTACTTTGCGCATCTCGCGCAGACGCTCGATCTGGCACGCCGCCGTGGTGCGCAACTGGTCACGCTGGTCTACGGTGAATCCGTCAGTGGCGGCTTCCTCTCATTCGGTCTGATGGCCGACCACATCCACGCCCTGCCCGATGCACAGGTGCGGGTGATGGACCTGCGCGCGATGGCACGGGTGACCAAGCAGCCGCTGGAGAAGCTGCAGTCGCTCAGCCAGACCTCACCGGTGTTCGCACCGGGCGTGGAAAACTACGTAGCGATGGGTGCGGTGGACTCGATCTGGAACGGCAACCTGGCCGCCCACCTGCTGCAGGCACTGCGCACGCCCGCCGATGGCGACCGCCGCGCCGTGCGCGGAGCCGAACGTGGCGGGCGCATGCTGGCCGCACGCGTGGCTGCTGCCGTGAGCCAGGGCGATGCCTGAGCGGCTGCCCCGCCATACGCTGGTCTGGCTGTCAGCGCACGCCGGCTGGCAGGCGGACATTGCCGCGCATGAGTCGCGCTTGGCCGATTGGTTTGCGCAGGGCCGGCCGGCCATCGTCGCGCGACGTGCCGCCGATGATGCGGACCCCCGCCTGCGTCTGGGCGTGCCGCTACCGCCCGTCGAGGGCAAACTGCGCCTGGCCCTGCGCGTACCAGCACACGATGTGCTGCGCACCGCGCCGCCGCCGACACTTCAGACGGTGCTGGAAGGCGACGTTCCACAGGACTGGCAGCGGCCCCTTGAAGTGCTGCAGAACATCGCTGGGGCGCGCGTAATCGGTGCCTTCGCGTGGCAGCACCTCACTGGCCTGCGCTATGTGCACGCGCGCTCGGACGTCGATCTGCTGTGGCCGATCGACACCACCGCGCAGGCCGATGCCCTGGCTGCACGGCTGCAGGCATGGGAAGCCGAACACGACCGGCGGGTCGATGGCGAGCTGTGCCTGGGCGGCGACGCCGCCGTGAACTGGCGCGAGTACGCCGGACGCAGCCGCGAGGTACTGGTCAAGCGCCTCGATGGTGCCGCACTGGAACCACGCGAGGCATTGTTCGCCTCCGCCGGGGTGAGCGCATGAACGCCGTCGTGCAACCGGCGGTCAGGCCGGCAGCTGCCGTGGACACCGCGCGTCTGGGGCGCCTCGCCGTCGCCAGCCTGCATGCGGAGCTGGCGCTGGCGCCCAAGCCCGGACTGGTCACACCCTTCGACACCGGCAGCCATCACGACATGGACGCCGGCACGTTCCTGCGCAGCCTGTTCGCGCTGCGCCACTATTTCACCGCCGTGGCATACCTCGGTGCAGCCGGGGCGGACTTCGACGCCTTGCGCCGGTGTGGCATCGCCGCCGAAACCGCGATGCAGCGCGCGACCGCCGGCATCAATACCCACCGTGGCGCGGTCTTCAGTCTCGGCCTGCTGGTGGCGGCCGCCGCGGCCTGTCGCTCCCACCTGGGCCATGCCGCCACGGGTGAGCAGGTCTGCCAGGAAGTGCGCCGTTGGGCTGCCGAGCTCGCCGGCGCACCTCTGGATGCGAACAGCCCTGGCCAGCGCGCGCGCGCGCGGCACGGCGTGCAAGGTGTGCGCGAACAGGCGGCCACCGGCTACCCGCTGCTGCGCGACGTGGCACTGCCTACCCTGCGCCACGCACTGGCCAGCGGCCTGCCACGCGAGGCCGCGATGTGCCAGACCCTGATGCAGCTGATCGCGTGCGTGGATGACCTCAACCTGCTGCACCGTGGCGGCGCCGACGGCCTGCGCTGGGCCCAGCGGCAGGCGCGCCGTTTTCTGCGGGACGGCGGTACCTTCGTACCCGGCTGGCAGGCACACCTGCACGACATCGGCGAGGGCTTCGTCGCGCGCCGCCTGAGCCCGGGTGGCAGCGCCGACCTACTGGCCTGCAGCTGGTTCCTGCTGCAGCAGGAGGGCGCATGAGCCTGGCCCTGCTCTGCCCCGGGCAAGGTGCGCAGCACGCCGCGATGTTCGAGCGCGTGCGCGATCTGCCTGCCGCGCACAACGTACTGGAGGCTGCCAGCGCAGTGCTTGGACGCGATGTGTTCGCGGCGGCCGCTGACGAATCGCGCTTCGGCAATGCACTCGCTCAGCCCCTGCTGTGTGCAGCCAGCCTCGCGCACTGGCAGGGACTTCGCGAAGCAGTGCCAGCACCGGTGCTGGTGGCCGGCTACAGCATCGGTGAACTGGCGGCGCATGTGGTTGCCGGCAGCGTTGATGCGAGCACCTGCCTGAGCCTGGCCGCGCAGCGCGCGCGGCTGATGGATGCCGCCAGCCCTGCCGATGCAGGCATGCAGGCCGTGCTGGGGCTGGAGCGCCATACCCTGCAGCCGCTGTGTGATGCACACGGCGCACATGTGGCCATCGCCAACGGCCGAGATCACTTCATCGTCGGCGGCACGCAGGCCGCTCTGCAGGCGCTGGCCGATGACGCTCGCGCGCAGGGTGCGGAGATCCGCCCGCTGCCGGTGCATGTGCCCGCGCATACGCCGCTGCTCCGCTCTGCTGTCGCAGCGTTCGCCGCCGCACTCGATGCCTCGGCGCTGCAGGGCCCACGCCTGCCGCTGCTGGCCGGCATCGATGCGCGTCCGGTGCGGGATCGCGCAACGGCGGTCCACACGCTGTCGTTGCAACTGGCGCAGACCATCGAGTGGGCGCAGGTGATGCGCCAGGCCTACGAGCGCGGTGCGCGGGTGTTCCTGCAGCTGGGCCCGGGCAATGCCTTGGCCCGCATGGTCGCGTCCGATTATCCGTGCTGCGAGGTGCGCGCGGTGGAGGAATTCCAGAGCCTCGACGGCGCGGCGGGCTGGGTCCGCAGCGCGCTGGAGCGGCTGCAGTAACGGGTTCGAGCAGTACGCAACACGCAGTACGTCGCCTTACCCCGGGATGGCGGGTCTCCATCCGCGCTGTACGTGAGTCACGTGTCTGGGAGGGCGCATGAGTCCACAAATCGCAACGATCATCGGTCTGGTGATCATGTTCATCGTCGCCACGGCGATGCCGATCAACATGGGCGCCGTTGCCTTCGCGCTGGCCTTCATCATCGGTGGGCTGTGGGTCGACATGGGCGGCAAGGAGGTCCTGGCCGGCTTTCCCGGCGATCTGTTCCTGACCCTGGTTGGCATCACCTACCTGTTCGCCATCGCGCAGAAGAACGGTACCATCGACCTGCTGGTGCACTGGGCGGTGAAAGCGGTACGCGGCCATATCGTGGCCATTCCGTGGGTGATGTTCGTCATCACCGCGGTCCTCACCGCCTTCGGCGCACTCGGCCCCGCCGCGGTGGCGATCATCGGGCCGGTCGCGCTGCGCTTTGCCAAGCAATACAACATCAACCCGCTGATGATGGGCCTGCTGGTCATCCACGGTGCGCAGGCCGGCGGCTTCTCGCCCATCAGCGTGTACGGCAGCATCACCAACGGCGTGGTGCAGAAGGCCGGGCTGGAAGTGACCGAGATGGCGGTGTTCCTGACCAGCCTGGGCTTCAACTTCATGATGGCCACGATCTGCTTCTTCGCTTTCGGTGGCGTCGCCCTGCTGCGGCGTGGCTCGATCACCGCAGCAGGAACGATCAGCACTGCCGAACTGGCGATGGCCGGTGGCCCGCAGGCGTCGTCGCGCCAGTTCGCGATCGAAGGCCATGGCGCGCTGGTCGCAGCAGGCGGCGGCACGCTCAGCAATGATCCGGCGGCACTGGACGCGGTGGGCCTGACCCGCGAGCGGTTGTTCACCCTGATCGGCCTGCTCGGCCTGGGCGTGGCCGCGTTGATCTACAACCTCAACGTCGGCCTGGTCTCGATCACCGTGGCGGTGGCGCTGGCGCTGTTGTCGCCACAAAGCCAGAAGGGTGCGGTCGATGGCATCAGCTGGTCCACCGTGCTGCTGATCTGCGGCGTGGTGACCTACATCGGCGTGCTGGAACATGCCGGCGCGGTGGACTTCATCGGCAACGGCGTGTCCGACATCGGCATTCCGCTGCTGGGCGCGCTGCTGGTCTGCTACGTCGGCGGCATCGTCTCCGCATTCGCCTCCTCGGCGGCGGTACTGGGCGCCACGATTCCGCTGGCGGTGCCGTTCCTGCTGCAGGGCCACCTCAGCGCCGCCGGCGTGATCTGCGCGCTGGCGGTGTCGTCCACCATCGTCGATGTCAGCCCGTTCTCGACCAATGGCGCACTGGTGGTGGCCTCGGCCGCGAAGGAAGAACGCGAGACCCTGTTCCGCCGCTTCCTGGTGTACAGCGGTCTGGTGGTCGCGCTGGGGCCGCTGCTGGCCTGGCTGGTGTTCGTGGTGCCGGGCTGGATGTAACCGCCATCGGGTCGTGCCGGCCGCTGCCCGGCGCGACCTGGCGTTACACTCTGCGCATGGCCATTGCCCCTGCCCCGCAGTCACCGAAGAAGCGCGCACCTCTGTACGAAGAGGTGGCCGAACACGTGCGCGAGCGCATCTACGACTACCGGCTGCCGCCGGGTGAGTGGATCGACGAGCCCGCGCTGTGCGAAGAACTGGGCATCAGCCGCACGCCGCTGCGCGAGGCGCTGAAGCTGCTTGCTGCCGAAGGCCTGGTGCAGATCGATGCGGGTCGTGGCAGCAGGGTCACGCGACTGACGCTGGAGGACCTCAACCAGCTGTTCCCGGTGATGGCGATGCTGGAAGGCCGCTGCGCGCACGAGGCGGTCCGGCATATCGATGATGCTGGGGTACAACGGCTGGAAGACCTGCATGCGGCGATGGAAACCGCTGCGGCCGAGGGCAACATCGCCGAGTACTACCGCAACAACTACCTCATCCACGAAACCGTGCAGCACTATGCCGGCAACCCGTGGCTGATCCGGATCACCCACGACCTGCACCGCATCCTGAAGATGCACCGTGGCCGCCAGTTGCTGACCCCGGGCCGCACCGCGCAGTCGCTGGCAGAGCACCGCGAACTGATGGAGTGCTTCCGCAAGCGTGACGCCGCTGCCGCCGAACGCACCATGGAGCGCCACCTGCTCAGCCAGGGTCAGGCGTTGGCCGCCTATGTCGCGGCAGGCGGGTTGTTGAATGTGCCGGCGCCGCTGCCGACCGAAGGCGGCGGCTGAGCAGGCCGTCGTCGCATTTGTGGAGTCGAGCCATGCTCGACTGCTGTTCAATCAAGCACCGCGGCGTTGGAGCGAAATGCAGTCGAGCATGGCTCAACTCTACAGAGATCTCAGTCGCTGCTGCTGCCACCACCACCGTCACTGCTGCCGCCGTCGCTTCCACAGTCGGAGCTGCTGTGGTTGTGCTGGCTGTGGTTGTCGCCGGTATACCCGCCCGAATGATCGTAGGCACCGCCGAGACCGTTGTCCCCCCGGCCTCCCGAGCCATCGGCGGTGGCGACCGCCATGCACAGGATCGCGCCGACCAGGGGCAGCAGCCAGATCAGCAGCAGCTGCACCGTCCGGCCGCCCGCCGACAGGCCATCACGCCTGACGATCACCACGGTAGCCACCACGTTCAGGCCCAGCACCAGCAGGACCAGCAGAAGGGCAACGATCAGCATGCGGCGACTCCGTGCCTGGACTGGGGGCATTATGGCCTGCCACCCCGGCAATGGCCCTGCCTGTCATGAAGATGGGACAATGTAGGGCGCGCCGGCCTGTCTCCGGGCCGCCGGCGCCCCCCGCACCACACGGAAGAAGAAGAACAACAACATGCTGAAAGTCATTTTCGATACCGACCCGGGCGTCGACGACGCCCTGGCCCTGCTTTACCTGCACAAGCACGCCCAGATCGACCTGATCGGCGTCACCACCACCTTCGGCAATGCCTCGGTGGAGTCGACCACGCACAATGCGCTGTACCTGAAGCAGGCCTGGGGCTTTGCCGCACCGGTCGCGCGCGGTGCCGGTGGCCCGCTGCAGCCGGAAGCCACCCCGGAAGCCTGGCCGGTGCACATCCATGGCCACAACGGCCTGGGCAACCACCCGGTGCCGGCCGAACTGGACGTGACCGCCGACGCGCGCCCCGCCCACCAGCTGATCATCGACCTGGTCCGCGCCCATCCGGGCGAGGTGACCCTGGTCGCGGTCGGCCGCATGACCAACCTGGCCCTGGCCCTGCAGCAGGCGCCGGACATCGCCAGCCTGGTGCGCGGCGTGGTGCTGATGGGCGGCGCCTTCCACGTCAACGGCAACATCACCCCGGCCGCCGAGGCCAACATCTGGGGTGACGCCGAAGCGGCCGACGTGGTGTTCACCACCGATTGGCCGGTCACCGCGATCGGCCTGGACGTGACCACCCGCGTGGAAATGGACCGTGATGGCCTGGATAAGCTGGCCGCACTCGGCGGCGCCGACGCCGAGCTGGTCCGTGCACTGTCGCAGGACTACGTGGACTTCTACCTGCAGGCCGGCCACAAGGGCATGGTCGTGCACGACTGCTGCGCCTGCATTGCCCTGACCCGTCCGGAGCTGTTCCAGTTCGAGCGTGCCAGCGTGCGCGTGGCCACCGACGGCGTTGCCCGTGGCATGACCATTCCGAAGCCGGAAGGCATGGGCTTCGGCCCCAGCGTGTGGGATGGCCACGTGCTGCAGTCCGTCGCCATCGGCGTGGATGCGGCCGCGGTACTGGCCGACATCGAGCAGACCCTGAAGGTCTGATCGGCTAGCGTCTGGCCCTGCCTGGGACGGTCTCGGGCAGGGTCCACAGCACCGGAAGTACCAGCACTGCCACCAGCGCGATCATCGCGCCCGGTGCCGCCGCCCAGCCGCTGCGTTCCACCCACCATTGCGCCAGCCAAGGCGTCGCGCCGCCGAACACCGCGGTGGCCATGGTCACACCCAGTGCCAACCCGCTGACCCGGCCTTCGCCCGGGAACTGCTCGGCCGTGGCCGGGGCCGCGACCGCACTGACACCACCGGCCACGCAGGCCAGCAGCACGGCGGCCAGCGCGATGCCCAGCGCCGTCGCCTGCGCCATCCACGCGAACAGGGACAGCGGCAGCAGCGCTGCCAGCACGGTCAGGCCCAGCAGCACCGGCCGTCGTCCGACGCGGTCGGACAATGCGCCGCACAGTGGCGTGATCGCGATCACCGCCACTGCCGCAATCGTCGACAGCCACAGCGCATCGGCTTCGTCATGACCCTGCGCATGCAGGAACGACGGCACGTAGGTGATGCCCACGTAGTAGGTGATCGAGCCCAGCGCCGAGATCGCGAAGGTGCGCGCCACTGCTGCGGGATGGTTGCGGAGCACATGCCGCAGCGGCGTGGCGGGAATGCTGCCCTCGCGCTGCTGGCGCTCGAACTCAGGCGATTCACGCATGCCCGACCGCGCAACCAGGATCACCAGTGCCAGCGCGGCACCGAAGAAGAACGGAATGCGCCAGCCCCAGCTGTCCAGCTGCGCGATGGGCAGCAGCGCGACCGTGAGCGCGGAAATCGCCACCGCCAGCAGCGCCCCCACTTCGCTGGCTGCCGACGCCAGCGAGGTCACCAGGCCTCGTCGCCGCAGGGGTGCGCTTTCCAGCAGGTAGGCCACCACGCCGGTGTATTCGCCGCCCACCGAAAACGCCATCACGCAGCGCAGTACCAGCAGCAGCACGCCCGCCGTGGTGCCTGCGGTGGCCGCGGTTGGCAGCAGCGCAGTGGCCAGCATTGCCGCCGCCATCAACGCCATCGAAGCCAGCAGCATCCAGCGCCGGCCCAGGCGGTCGCCCAGGTGGCCGAAGCACAGCGCGCCCAGTGGACGCATCAGGTAGGACACCGCGAAGCCGGCAAGCGTGACGAGCAGCGCCTGCTCGCCACCACCGAAGAACACCCGCGACAACACCGTGGCGAAGTACAGGTACAGGGTGAAGTCGTACCACTCCACCACCGTGGACAGGCCGGCCACCCACATCGAGCGCTGCCGCGCCGCGGTCATTGCTTGTTCGCCTTCAACAGCCTCGTTCCCGTGGGTGCAGGTTCCTGGCAGGGTGTCACGACCCGGGTGAAATGCCGGTCATCGGCCATCCATCGGCTGTATGTACTGCGTCTCGTGCCCGGTGAAGCGCTCACCGTCAAAGCCAAAGCAGAACCGCCCTTCCTCGAACGCGCGATAGACAAGCAACGCGCCATCCAGGCAGAACTGCTGCCGGTCTACGCCCGTTTCCAGGGTTCCGTAGCGGATGGCGTCTCCGCCCTTCTCCGCTGGCCCGGTGAAGGCATCGATCGGTAATGGCGTGGCGCGTCCGGTGCGCGTGTCGACCAGCACCACCGAGCGCTGGAAGAACCCGGGGCGATCATCGACCTGCACCAGCAGGTAGTGCTGGTTGAAGTTGGGCTTTTCGTTCCTGAGGGCTTCCTCGATGCGCGCCACGTGCTGCGCATCGCAGAAATCGATCGGGCTGTAGCGATAGCTGCATCCGTCGTGGTCGTAGGGCAGGTTCATGCCGGAATAGCTCACGCCTGCCTGGTCGCCCAGGTCGTCTCCCGGTTCCGGCGTGCTGCACAGCAGCCACGAGCGCTGTGCATCCTCGGGATCGGCCATCAATTTCGGCTCGCGTCCCGCCTCGTAGGCCGCACCACCCGGGAAATCCTGCCCGAACTGATGGCGGGCAATCGAGCGTGCCCTCTCCAGCGGCAGGCCGATCTTCGCACCACGGAATGAAACGAACGTCATCGTCGGAAGGATCACCTCCTCCACCGGCAATCCTTTCCATTGCCCCCGCACGCAGAACGTGGCGATCTCGTTTTCCTCATCCACCTTGCAGGGTGTCGACGCGTCCTCGGCCAGCCAGGGATGGGCCGGACGCCCAGTCTGATGATCGATGTACCAGCCGTCCAGCGCGCAGGTCGGCAAGGCATCGAGCAGCGGAGAGAGGTCTGTTGCCGTGGCCGGGGCGGCAAGCGATGTGCCCGCTGCGGGTGTCCCGGTCAGCGCATCCGGTGTGCGCTGACATGCGGCCAGCACGAGTAGACCGACCAGCAGCGCGACGTGGCGCGCACGCTGGATTGAATGCTGCGTTCCCTGCATTGCGTGTTTCCTGGTTTCGACACCCGCTAGATGATCGCCGATCCCGAGGCCATGCAGGTGCGTGGATGCATTGACCCCGCCAGTTACCCCGGCAGCTGCAATTCGGCCCGCAGGCCACCGCCCTCACGGTTGTGCAGCCGCAGCGAGCCGCCCAGCGACTGCGCCAGCTGCACGGCGATGGCCAGACCCAGCCCGGTGCCGCCGGTATCGCGGTTGCGTGAGCTTTCCAGCCGATGGAACGGTGCCAGCACCGCCTGCAGCTGGTCCTCCGGGATGCCGGGGCCGCGGTCGGACACGCTGATCCACGGCCGGCCTGCTGCATCGCGCCCCGCCTCGATCTCGGCACTACCGGCGTAGCGCAACGCGTTGTCGACCAGGTTGCCGACCACCCGCCGCAGCGGCTGCGGCCAGGTCTGCACGGTCAGGCCTGTGGGTGCGCCACCACTGACCGCCTTGCCCATGTCTTCATAGTCGCCCACCACGCTGGCCAGGAACGCGCCAAGATCCATCGCCACTGGCGCGCCACTGGCCACGTGGCTGCTGCGCGCGTAGGCCACGCCTTCGCGCACCAGTTGCCCCAGGTGGTCCAGGTCATCCAGCAGGCGCTGCTGGGTGGCATCTTCGGGCAGGGTTTCCACGCGCAGCTTCATGCGCGTGATCGGCGTCTGCAGATCGTGCGAGATGGCCGCCAGAATCTGCAGCCGCTCGCTGACATGGCCACGGATCCGCGCCTGCAGTGCATTGAGCGCGGCTGCGGCCGTGCCCACTTCGGCGGGGCCGTCTTCGGGCAGCATCGGTGCGTCCTTGCCAGGCTGCAGTTGCTCGACGGCGTGCGAGAGCTGCCGCAGCGGGCGCAATGCCAGCCGCACCGCCAGCCAGGCGCATACCAGCAGCAGGGCCAGCTGCACCAGCAGCACGGCCGGCAGCCAGCGCGCCAGGGGCAGGCCCGACGGTGTGACTTCGATGGTCAACGGTGAACCGTCGTGCAGGCGCAGCTCCACTTCAAAACGTTCCGGCAGCCGTGCCACCTGCCGCGCCTGCAGCGGATAGCGGTGTTCCAGACTGTCATCGATGATGGCGGTGACCTGGCGCGCACGATCGGTTTCCAACGCCGGGCCGGCCTGTGCCGGGCGCAACAGGTAACGGTACGTGCGCCGCTCCAACCGCGGCACCCAGGCCTGGCGCTGGTCGGCCGGCAGGTGTTCCAGCAGGGCCACGCTCACTGCTGCATCCTCGTCCAGGTTGCGCAGCATCATGCTGCGGGTGGACTGGTAGCGTTCGTAGAACAACAGGCCGAAGGACAGCGCATGGGCCAGGATCAACCCGCCCAGCAGCACCAGCAGCAGGCGCGCCGACAGCGTGCGCGGCCACGGCAGGCGGCGCGCGCGGGCGTTCATTCCTCCGGCCCCAGCAGCTGCACCGGCACGCTGAACACGTAGCCTTCGCTGCGCACGGTCTTGATGTAGGTGGGCTCACGCGCGTCATCGCCCAGGCGCTGGCGCACGCGGCTGACCAGGAGATCGATGGAACGATCGAACAGTTCTGCATCACGGCCCTGGGTAAGGCTGAGCAGCTGGTCGCGGCTGAGCACACGGTTGGCGTGGTCGAGAAACACGCGCAGCAGGCGGAATTCCGCACCGCTGAGCGGATAGGCGGTGTCCTGCGCATCCAGCAGATGGCGGGCAGTGGTATCCAGGCGCCAGTCGCCGAAGGCCAACTGGCGGCCGGCTTCACTCACCTGCAGGTTAGGCGGCAGCATCTGCGTGCGCCGGATCACCGCATTGATGCGCGCCAGCAGTTCGCGTGAGGAGAACGGCTTGGTCACGTAGTCATCGGCGCCCATTTCAAGGCCGATGATGCGGTCGGTTTCGTCGTCGCGGGCGGTCAGCAGCACCACCGGCACCGCGCGATGCTTGCCGGCACGCAGGTTGCGGCACAGGCGCAACCCGTCCTCGCCGGGCATCATCACGTCCAGCACCACCAGGTCCACCGCGTGGGTGTCCATCAGCGCGCGCATCGCACGGCCGCCATCGGCCTGGCTGACGCGCAGGCCGTTGCGCTGCAGGTAGTCGGCCAGCATCTGGCGGATCTCGCTGTCATCGTCGACGACAAGGATGTGCGGTACGTGGTTCATTGCGTTCTCGATGAAGACGGAGGTCAAGGCCGCGCGGCGCGGCCATGGTAGCGCGGCTCAGGGGCTGGCCAGCAGGCGCTGGATCTCGCTTTCGGTACGTGCGTAATCGCCTTCACCGTAGTGGCGGTAGACCACCCTGCCCTGCCGGTCGACCAGGTAAAGCGCCGGCCAGAAGCGGTTGCCCCAGGCGTTCCAGATCCGGTACTGGTTGTCCTGCACCACCGGCCAGGTGATATCCAGCCGCGCGATGACCTTGCGCACATTGCCGGGCAGGCCTTCGTAGGCGAACTCCGGAGTATGCACGCCGATCACCTGCAGCCCCTGCCGCGCGTAACGTGCATGCCACTGGTGCACATGCGGTGCCACGGTGAGGCAGTTGCTGCAGGCGTAGGTCCAGAACTCGACCAGCACCACCTGCCCACGCAGTTGATTCAACGCGAGCGGTGGGCTGTTGTGCCAGGGCCCGCCGCCATCGAACCCGGCAGCAGGAGCGGCCTGCGCCGGATGCGCACCGGCCTCCGGGCTGGGCAAGGCCATCAGCAGTGCCGCCCCACCCAGCAGGCCCAGCAGCAACGGCAGTACATACACACGCAGCGCGCCCATCGTTCAGCCTCCCTGCTCGGCCAGCGGCAGTTCGGCCGGCTTCACGCCTGCGGCTTCCAGAATGCTGTCAGCCACCTGAGCCGGGTGCGAGAGCAGCGACACATGGCTGCTGCCGATCGATTGCAGCTGCGCGCCAATGCGCTTTGCGGTGGCCGCCTGCAGTTGCGGCGACAACATGCGGTCGTCACGGCTGAGCACGTACCAGCTCGGCTTGCTGCGCCACGCGGCCACAGTGACGGACTCACCCAGCGCGCTGGCCTTCAATGGCACCTGCGTGCTGTACAACAGTGCAGCGGTCTTCTTCATCACATCCGGTGCGAAGTCCTGGGCGATGGCGTCGGCTGGCAGGGTCAGGTAGCCGTCCCTCTCCTGCAGGCGCGTCAGGCCCGGGCCGACCGGATAGCCCTCGCCCTGCTGTGCCGATGACTGCCCGGCATCCGGTGCGAATGCGGCCACGTACACCAGCGCCTGCACCTTGGGATCGTTGCCCGCTTCGGTGATGACCGTGCCGCCCCAGCTGTGGCCGACCAGCACGACCTTGCCCGGTGCGGCGGCAATCGCGCGACGGGTGGCGGCCACATCGTCGGCCAGCGAGGTGAGCGGGTTCTGCACGGCCACCGCAGGCAGTTTCCAGTCATGCAGGGTGGTGATGACCTTGTTCCAGCTGGAGCCATCGGCGAAGGCACCGTGGACCAGGATGACGGTGGGCGCGGCGCCGGCATCGGCCTCGGCGGCGAATGCCGGCGTCGCGACGCCGGCAAGGGCGAGGGCAGCGGCGAGCAGGGTGGTGCGGATCATGGGTGGCACTCCGGTGTTGGGAGTGGCCATTTCCGCCTGGGGGTGTATCGGCGCTGTTTCGCTGCGAGGCAGAGTTGTACCGGACTGTAGGGCGGCGGCAGATTTCTACAGTTGGATACATTCGGCCGCTGGGCATGGCCCGGCGAACGCCCGACGCGGCGTCTTTGTATCTGACTGTACGAACCCCTGACACAGCCACAGTCGCTGACAAAACCCCGGGCAACAGCACACGTTGCCGATACCTGCGTGGCTCGGAATGGCCTCCATCGACCACTGGCCCGCAGGACACTCCCATGATCAGCTCCGCTTCTTCCGTGTATACACCCCGCCTGGACGCCGTCGGCCGCTGGCTCTCGCCATTGGCGCTGCGCGCCCTGCTGGCCTGGGAGTTCTTTGAATCGGGCCGCGAGAAGCTGGCCGGACAGAACTGGTTCGCCGACCTGGAAGGACGTTTCCCGTTCCCGTTCTCCACCCTGCCTGCGTCACTCAACTGGCAGCTGGCCACCTGGCTGGAACTGGTGGGCGCGGTGATGCTGCTGCTGGGCCTGGCCACGCGCTCGGTGGCCTACATCTTCTGGGTGCTGACCCTTGTTGCCATCGCTGCCGTGCACTGGCCGGACCAATGGAACAGCCTGGGTGAGCTGTGGCAGGGCTACGCAATCACCGACCAGGGCTACGGCAACTTCAAGCTGCCGCTGCTGTTCCTGGCCATGCTGCTGCCGCTGATCCTCAACGGCGGCGGTGCACTCAGCCTGGACCGCCTGCTGGCCGGCCCGCAGCGCGCCGCGGCGGGCAACGACGGCCTCGGCTGGGGCGTGAGCCTGATCGCCCTGCTGCTTCCGGTCGCCGCGCTGCTGCCCGGTATCGGTTTCGGTGGCGCACTACTCGGCGGTGCCCTGCTGCTGGGTTACCGACTGCGCCGTCGCCGCAACGCCTGATCCGCTTCACCCCTTCCCGCGCTTCTTCCCTTCGTTTCCGTCGCCTTCAAGCGGCGTCCATCCCGCACGCCCTGCGTGCCCATCCAAGGAGTCATCACCATGTCCGTCTCGACCAAGAACACCGCTGCTTCCCGTCTGCCGCGCATCGGCGCCATCGGCATCGCCCTGGCCGGTGGCCTGCTGCTGGCCGGCCAGGCGGCCGCGATCCAGCCACTGGCCATCGGTGCCGTGGCCATGAGCGCCGCCGCCGAAGGCAAGTGCGGTGAAGGCAAGTGCGGTGAAGGCAAGTGCGGCGCCAACAAGGCCGCCACTGGCAAGCCTGCCGCCAAGGCCAAGGTGGCCGAAGGCCAGTGTGGCGAAGGCAAGTGCGGCGACGCTTCGTTTGCCCGCACCGACCGTGACCACGACGGCCGGGTCTCGCGTGCCGAGTTCAACGCCGTGGCGGCCAAGCGCGCCGCTGAATTCGACCGCATCGACACCGACCACGACGGCTACATCAGCGAACAGGAGGCGCACGACTACCTGCGCAGTGTCTACACCGCCAACGGCAAACCGATGCCGAAGGGCCTGTTCTCCCGCGTCAACGACTGATCGTCCCCCCGGCGCCGCCGCCACGGCGGCGCCACTGCCCTGGAGTACCGTCGCATGCGCTTGCCCCTGCCTTCCGCCAGTGCCGGTCTCGGCCTGCGCCGTGGCCTGATCGATGAACTGCTGGCGATGCCGGCCGATGCCATCGACTTCCTCGAAGTGTCGCCGGATAACTGGATCGGAGTTGGCGGTGCCCACGGCGCCGCGCTGCGCCAGCTGAGTGAGCGCCATCGCCTGACCTGCCACGGCCTGTCGCTGTCGCTGGGAGGGCCGGACCCGCTGGACCGCACCCTGCTGACGCAGACCCGCGCGTTCCTCGACCTGCACCAGGTGCAGCTGTACAGCGAACACCTGAGCTACTGCGCCGCCGGCGGCCATGTCTATGACCTGCTGCCGCTGCCGTTCACCACCGAGGCCGTGCATCACGTTGCCGGTCGCATCCGCCAGGTGCAGGACACACTGGGCCGGCGCATCGCCGTGGAGAACATCTCCTACTACGCCGTGCCAGGCGCGGACATGAGCGAGATCGACTTCATCACTGCAGTGCTGGCCGAGGCCGACTGCGACCTGCTGCTGGACGTCAACAATGTCTTCGTCAACGCCTGCAACAACGGCTACGACGCCTTCGATTTCCTGGCACGCGTGCCGGCGCATCGCGTCGCCTCGCTGCACGTGGCCGGCCACTTCGACGAAGACGATGGCTTCAAGATCGACACCCACGGCGCGCCGGTGAAGGGCGTGGTCTGGGCGCTGCTGGGGGAAGCCTATGCGCGTGTCGGCGTGCGCCCCACCCTGCTGGAGCGCGATTTCAACTTCCCGCCTTTGGCCGAGCTGCTGGCCGAGGTGGAGCAGATCCGCCACGCGCAGGCCGATGTGCTGCTGCCCGAGGTGGCCCATGGCTGAGCCGCTGGCCACCCTGCAGCAGCGCTGGGCCGACCATGTACGCGACCCATCGATGCCCGCGCCTGAGGGCATCGATGCACGGCGGATGGCGGTCTACCGCCGCCTCTGCATCGACAGCCTGGACAGCCTGCTGGCAGGCAGCCTGCCGCGCCTGCAGGCGCAACTGGGTGATGCCTGCTGGCGCGACACCGTGGAGCACTACTACGCGCGGCATGCCTGCCATACCCCGTTGTTCCCGCAGATCGCCGGCGAATTCGCCGCGTGGCTGGGCGTGCAGGCAGACCTCGCGCTGCCGGGCTGGGTGGCGGAACTGGCGCATTACGAAAGCACGCAGCAGGCACTGCACATTGAAGCGCGGGACACCGGCCAGCAGCCATTGCATGCGCCACAGGCAGGCAGCGTGCTGGCGCTGTCTCCACTGGTGCGGGTGCTGGGCTACCAGTGGCCTGTGCATGAGGACGCCGGCCAGAACGGTGCGCCTACCGCGATGCCGACGTTGCTGCTGCTGCGACGCCTGGGTGACTTCAGCCTGCAGGTGCAGGAACTTTCACCGCTGGCATATGCGCTGCTGTCGGCGTTCGGCGATGACGGCGCCCGTGCGGAAGACGCGCTGCAGGTACTGGCCGATCTGCATGGCGTGGCCGCCGACGAACTACGCACAGCCTGCATTCCGCTGCTGGGCGAGCTGTGCGCGGCCGGCGTGCTGGTTGTGCCGAACGACTGTTGAAGGCGCCGGCCAGCGGCCGGCACTCCCCATTCCTTGGCCGGCCAGAGGCCGGTGCCACCCATTTCCTGATTCGAGGTTTGATCATGGCTGTTTCCAATACGTCCTCCCTGCACGGCTGGCGCCTGTTCGTGGCCATCGCCGTGGTCCTGATCGCCTTCGCACTGGCGGCGTTCACCCTGCAGCCCGACGTGGTCGAGGGCAGCCGCGCGGCGATCCGGGTGACGGCACGCACATCGTTCCTGCTGTTCCTGGTCGCCTTCACCGCATCCTCGTTCGCCAGCCTGCTGCCCGGCCCGTTCACCCGCTTCCTGCTGCGCGAGCGTCGCATCGTCGGCCTGTCGTTCGCGTTCTCGCACCTGCTGCATGCGGTGGCGATCACCGCCTTCGGCATCCTCAACCCCGCGTTCTGGCCGGCGCGCTCAGCCCTGGCCAACCTGCCGGGCACGATCGGCTATGTAGCCATCCTCGCCCTGGCCATCACCTCACATCGTGGCATCGCCCGCCGCATGGGTCCCACTGTGTGGCGTCGCCTGCACGTGACCGGCATGTGGATCATCGCCGCAGTGTTCACCTATTCGTACTTCAAGCGCGTGCCCGGCAACTTCTGGTACGCGGTGCCCTCCGCGTTGCTCTTCACCGCCGTCGTGGTGCGTGCGATCGCCAAGCGGGCGCAGTCGCTGCGGCGCGATGCGCATGCGCGGCCGCCGCTGCGGAGTTCCTGAGGAGGCGGTTACCTTTGGAGCCGAGCCCATGCTCGGCTGCCTCTGGTTCAGCCGAGCATGGGCTCGGCTCTACAGAGGGATCACAGCACGAAAGGCAGCGAATTCCCTGCGGAAAGGGATCTGACCCCACTTCAGGTCACGGGGCGCGGCGCAGGGTGATCAGGGTGATCTCCGACGGCACACCGATGCGCGCGGGGAATCCGGCCCACAGGCCAGCGCCATTGCTCACGTACAGTGTCATCCCGTCCACCTCGTAACGCCCGGAGACATAGCCACCGTTGGCCCGCTTCACCAGCTGGTCCATGCCGATGATCTGGCCGCCGTGGGTATGCCCGGACAACTGCAGCTTCACACCGCGCGCAGCGGCCTCACGCGCATTGCGTGGGCGATGATCGAGCAGGATCACCGGCGCGGAGGGATCGGCGCCAGCCAATGCAGCGTCCATATCCGGCAGCGGCAGGCCGTAGCGTGCCGCCACCGGGTCGGTGACACCGGCGATGGTCAGCGCCGCATCGCCACGCCGCACCTGCATGTGGCTGTTCTCCAGCACCTGCATGTGCAGCGCGCGAAACGCCTGCATCCACGCCTGGTACTGCGCGTAATACTCGTGGTTGCCGGTGATGGCGACGACGCCGTCCGGCGCCCGCAGGTCCACGAGTGGACGCGCGTCGTCACGGCGGGCCTCGACACTGCCGTCGATCAGGTCGCCGGTGATCACGATCAGGTCCGGCGTCAGTGCGTTGCTCTGGTCCACCACCCTGCGCACCCAGTCACCGGTCAGCAGGCGGCTGGCATGGATGTCGGTCAGCTGCAGCACGCGATAGCCGTCGAACGCAGCCGGCAATCCGGCGATGCTCACCTCGATCTGCCGGGGCTTGGGTACCGCCATGCCCTGGCTGACGCCGTAGCCACTGACCAGCAGGGCCAGCATGCCGGCCGCCGGTCGCAGACTCCGCGTGCGCAATGCGGCTACCGCGCGTGGCCAGCGCAGCAGGCGGGAAGCAAGCAGGCTCACGTCCAGCGCCAGCATCAGCAACGCCAGCAGCAACACCGCCGTGGAGCCGGTGGCCAGCGTGGCGATGGCCAGTTTCGGAATCTCGGGCGAGGCCATCGTGCCCCAGAACATGGCGACGATGCGCAGCTGCACGGCAACGCCCACCAACAGCAGTGACAGCACGACTTTCATCCAGATGGGCATGCGCAGCGGCCAGAACAGGCGCCAGGCCACATACAGGCCCATCAACAAACCGATCGTACTCAGCACTGCAACCATCCGGGAAGGAAAGCGGGCCCGCCATGGTGACGGTTGCGGGCCGTGTTGTGTAGAGCCGAGCCCATGCTCGGCTTCTCAACATGCAGCCGAGCATGGGCTCGGCTGTACAGCAACAGGTGGGTCAGGCCATTCCGTCGAGGCGCTGCACGCGCAGGCGGGCAATGCGACGCTTCTCCATCGCCAGTACGGTGATGCGTACATCCGCGATCTCCACTGCGTCACCGATGTCCGGCAGGCGTCCCAGGCGCTCCAGCACCAGGCCGGAGATGGTCATGTAGTCGGCACTGCGCGGCAGCGATACGCCCGCCAGGCGCTGCAGATCGTCCAGGGTCAGCGCACCGTCGGCCTCCCACTGGCCTTCCCCCTGCATGACCACGCCATAGCGCTCGTCCTGGGTGTCGACCAGGTCACCGGCAATGGCCGCCAACAGGTCGTTGGCGGTCACCAGGCCTTCCACGCTGCCGTACTCGTCCACCGCCACCGCCAGCGGCACCGGGTGCTGGCGGATCAGTTCCAGCGCCTGCAGCGCACTGGCGCTGGACAGCACGTACTGCGGCTCACGCAGGTTGCCTTCCAGCTGCAGCGGCCTGCCCTGCAGCAGGTCGGCCAGCAGGTCGCGGCTCTGCACCACGCCTCGCAGGCTGTCCAGGTCGCCGTCGCCGACCAGCAGGCGGGTGTGCGGCGATGCCACCAGGCGTGCCACCACGTCGTCCTGTCCACGCGCCAGGTCGATCCACTGCACGTCGGCGCGCACAGTCATCACGCTCGACACCGGGCGATCCGCCAGCCCCAGCACGCTGCGGATCATCTCGTGCTCGGCCGGCTGCAGGCGCTCTTCGGCATCGACGTGTTCGTCAGCACTTTCGTCGTCGTGGCCATTGGTCGGGCGCGCGCCCAGCATGCGCAGCACCGCATCCGCAGTACGTTGGCGGAACGGCTGGCGGCGCTCGTTGCGCTCGCGGTTGAAACGTACCCACTGGTTGAATGCCTCGACCAGGATCGAGAAAGCGATGGCCGCGTACAGGTAGCCCTTCGGGATCTTGTAGCCCAGGCCCTCGGCCACCAGGCTGAAACCGATCATCAGCAGGAAGCCCAGGCACAGCACCACCACCGTGGGATGCTTGTTGACGAAGCGGGTCAGCGGCTTGCTGGCCACCAGCATCAATGCCATCGCGATGGTCACCGCGGCGTACATCACGCCCAGGTTGTCGACCATGCCGACCGCAGTGATCACCGAGTCCAGCGAGAACACCGCGTCGAGTACCACGATCTGTGCCACGACCATCGCGAAGCTGGCGTAGACCTTCTTGCCATTGTCCTCGTGCTGGCGGCCTTCCAGCCGCTCATGCAGTTCCATGGTGCCCTTGAACAGCAGGAACAGGCCGCCACCCAGCAGGATCAGGTCGCGTCCGGAGAAACTGTGGTCGAACAGCGTCAACAGCGGCTCGGTCAGCTTCATGATCCAGGCCAGCGCGGCCAGCAGCACCAGCCGCATCAGCAGGGCCAGCGCCAGGCCGATCACCCGCGCGCGGTCACGCTGGTGCGGCGGAAGCTTGTCGGCAAGGATCGCGATGAACACCAGGTTGTCGATGCCGAGAACGATCTCCAGCACGACCAGGGTTGCAAGGCCCATCCATATCGAGGGGTCAGCCAACCATTCCATTTCAGGTCCGTTTCGTCAGTAGGTAGGGAAAAAGGGAAAGCACTCAGTCAGCGTCCTGCGCCTGCGTCGGGTCATGCCCGAGCAGATCACCGGGCGTGCACTGCAGCTCACGGCAGATCGCATCCAGGGTGGAAAAGCGGATGGCACGCGCCTTGCCGGTTTTCAGGATCGACAGGTTGGCCAGGGTGATGTCGATGCGCCCGGCCAGCTCGGACAGGGTCATGCCCCGTTCCTGCAGCATGCGGTCCAGGGTGATGACAATCGCCATCAGATGACACCATCGAGGTCATCGCGCATCGCTGCGCCCACGGCGAACACGCGCGCCAGCACGAACAGCATCAGCACCGCCACCAGGCCGGTGATCGACATGCCGCCGCCCACCTCCATCCAGGTGAAGTCGGGCCCCATCCAGGCCGCGTAAGCGCCGATCAGGATCGACAGCAGCTCCATCGCCAGCATCAACCACGCCATGCGTTGCAGGCGCTGCGCGTTGGCGTGGGTGAACGGCCGCTCGCGCGCCGCCGACTTCAGCAGCCGCAGCAGATGGCGCAGGAACAGCAGGCACAGCACCAGCAGCGCGACGATCGCGCCCAGGCCGAGGCAGAAGTGCAGGAACAGGTCGTTGCCGTGCGCGGCGGCGGCGGCGCTGTCGTGCACGCTGTCGAGCAGCCAGCGGCGGTCGTGGGCCACCAGCGGCACCGCCAGCAGTGCGGCCAGGATGCCCAGCCAGCACATCGCCCGGACGGCCTGTACGGCGGCCTGGGCCAGGGTGAACAAGCCTCGCGCGGGTCTGGCGCGGGCGGGACGAGCGGTCAAGCGGCCTCCGGCATTGGGGTGGCCTCGCCGCCCCGGAGTGGATTTATCGATAAACGATATACCATACGCCGCGTGAAAGGCTGAATCGCGCGCGTGGCCCCTGTCAGGGCCCAGGCGCGCCCTGCTCCAGCATCGCTTCGCCCGGGGCCGCCGAGGCCATCGCCTGCACCCCTGCATCGGCCGCCTGCCGCGTGACCAGGCGGAAGCGCACCTGCAGCTTGGCCTGCCCCGGCGTGGCCCAGCCGTACTGGATGGCCACCTGATCGGCCGACAGTGGCCCACGCCCTGGCAGCGATCGCACCTGCAACGGTTTGGGTGCGGCCTGCACCAACCGGGCGAATCCCTTCTGCACGACCGCCGCGTCGGCCTTTTCGGCGTAGACCGTACACGTGCCATCGTCCGCCCAGCTCACCGCATAGCGGCCACTGGCCAGAGGCACCATCCACGCCACGCCCGATTGCCCCTGCAACAGCGTGGCGGCTTCGGCGGGCTGCAGCGGCGACAGCTCATTGGATTCCATCAACGACTGCAACCGCGCCGGGGCACCGATGTGCTGCATGCAGGCGGTATCGAACAGCTCGCTGAAGGGATCCTGCGCCGGCGCCTTGGCCTTGGGCGTACGCGCGGGTTGCGCCACCGCCAGGGTGGGCAGCAGGGCCAAAGCCAGCCAGAAGAACGCAGGACGCATCGGAATTCCACGCTACGGAAAACAGCAGGGAGGATGGCAAAGGCCTGGCGCGCCGCGCAATGGCCGCGATGGCCACCAGCCTCCCGCTGCCGGGTCAGACTGCCATTTCGCCCTGGTCCTCGCCATCCCAATAGTGGATGCGGCTGGCGCGCACGTGAATCAGTACCAGCCCCGGTGTATCCACGCCCTGCTCGAACCAGCGCTCAAGATCCTTCACCCAGTGCTCGCGCATCACAGCGCGATCGCGCACCAGCGCCGCCCTTCCCTGCACGTGCACGAACAACGGCGGCTTGCCCAGCAGTGACCTGCTGCCGGAAAAACCCAGCGCAACGGCGGGGTCAGCCTCAATCTCGTGCACCATGTCGGTGTCTTCTGTGGTGAAGAACCAGCTGTCACCGTCGTAGTCCACGTCACCGTTGTTGCTCATCGGACGACCGGCAATTTCTCCGCCGGCGCGGGTCTGCAGCATGGTGAAATCGATGTCGGCCATCTTCTTGGCCAGTTCGGGCAGTGTGAGCTGGGTCATGGTGTCGTCCTTCATCAAGTGGAATCCCAGCGTCTGCGCAGAGCGGTGACCGAAGCGTGGAAGGTCAATGTCGGCTTCTTCACAGAAAGCGAGATAGGGCGCGTGGCGCGTGCGTGACGCGCTGCTCACCACCCCACCTGCGTTTGCAGCAGCTGCACGCCCCATCGCGCGCCGGGCGATCCTGCAGACGCTGCGACGGGTGCATGCACGCATTGGCTGACGCGTGCCATCAGCGCGTGATGCGACCGCCCCCCGCCACCCGTACCCGATCGCGCCCCTGCGCCTTGGCCCGGTACATGGCCGCATCGGCGGCACGCAGCAGGGTGCGCCAGCCCAGCGCGTCGGTGCCGCCCTCGGCCACGCCGAAACTGGCGGTCACCCGCAGCACGGTGCCACCGGCCAGCGTGATGTCCATCTGCTGCAGGGCCAATCGCAATGACTCGGCCAGCTGGCGGCCACCGGCCAGATCACCGTCGGCCAGCAGCACCAGGAACTCCTCACCACCATAGCGGGCGATGCTGTCGCTGCGGCGCAGGTGGCGCTGCAGCAACTGCGCCACCTGCACCAGCACTTCGTCGCCAGCTTCATGGCCATGGCCATCGTTGATCGCCTTGAAGCGATCCACATCCAGCAGGATCACCACGGCGCTTGCATCGCCTCCGGCGTGCCTCTGCTGCACCACCTCATCCAGCGCGCGCCGGTTCAACAGTCCGGTCAGCTCGTCGGTGCCGGCGAGCTGGCGCAGCTCGCTGGTCAGTGCCGAGCGCTCGCGCGATTTCTCACGCAGTACTTCGATGGCGTCGAACAGGCGCTGCATCTCGGCCAGCGGATGGGTGACATGCTGCTCCGGGCCAGGTGCATCCGTGGCGAGCTGGATCACCTGCTTCTGCGCCTGCAGCAGTGGCTGCAGGATCTGCAGGTGGGCGATGCGCAGGGCCACGCCCAGCACCACCAGCGTGCCCAGCGCGGTCGCCACCAGCACAGCCAGGCGCATGGCCTCGCGGTTGCGGGTGCGTTCGTATCGGGCGATGGACACGCTCAGGTAGCCATCACGCAGGGCTTCCAGCGACTGCAGGGTAGGCACGTAGCGCGTGGTGAACTCGGCAGCGGTCCACGGCGGTGGTACACCACGGCGGCCATCCTCGATCAACTGCTCGATCATCGGCAGCGATTCGCCGAAGAACTGCCGTCGTGCCATGTCCCAGTGCCATGACAGTTCCGGGTCGCTGCGGAACACCGACTCATGGCTGCCCGCCAACCGCCACAGCTCCAGCAGGCGGCCCTCGGTCTGCAGTGCAGCGCGTACCTGCTCCTCGCGCCATGCCCCCGGTACCGCGACCGGCGCCATCACGTTCGAGGCCAGGCGGCCGCCATGTTCGCGAAGATCGATCAGCACCTGGCCCTGCATCGCCGGAATCGCCGCTTCACGGTCGGCGCTGACCAGCACGTTGATCTGTGCCGAGGTCAGCAGGTGCAGGCGATCAACCACGGCGAACATGCCACTGATCGCACGCTCCACCGCCTCCACCCGGCGCGCATCGTGCGGTTGCGCCACCACCCGGTCCACCGCAGCCCGTGCCGACTGCAGGCGACGTTGCGCGTCGGCCAGCAGGCCACGCTCATCCAGCACGCCCGGGGCGTTCTTGAACACGGTCTCCAGCTGCAGCATGGCGGTGTCGACCCGCTTGCGCGCGGCCGCCAGCTGCGCGGCCAGCCGCGCCTGTTCGGCGGCGTCGGCCGGGTCAGCCCCCAGCAGGCTGTTGGCCGGACCGCGCTCGGCCGAAGCCAGGTTGGCGAGATCGAAGGTCTGCCGCAGCTGGCGCAGGCTGGCCAGGTTGTCTTCGGCGCCGGTGTAGCGCAGCGTACCCTGGACCAGGGCGATGGCCATCAACGGCAGCGTGCACACCACGAACAGCCCAGCCAGGATCCAGACCCAGGTCCGCAACCTGATGGGCGATGCCTTGCCGGCCATGCAGAATTCCCCTGAAGTGCGGCTCACTGTAGCGAGCGGCTCCGGCGGCGCCAAGCCAGCGCCGTACGATCCGCCGGGGTGGATATAGCGCAGCGCGCGCGAACGCGCCGACAACGCCGGCGCCCCCCGTCCAGCCGGTCAGATGCGACAGGTCACGCCGGGTCAGATCCAGCGCTGGTCGACCAGTTCGCGTTTCACGTAAGCGTAGAACACCGGCGCCGCCACCAGGCCGGGCAGGCCGAACGCCGCTTCCATCACCAGCATGGCCAGCAGCAGCTCCCATGCGCGGGCCTGGATTTCACCGCCGACGATGCGCGCGTTGAGGAAGTATTCCAGTTTGTGGATCACGATCAGGTACAGCAGCGCGGCCACGGCCACGTAGAACGAGACTGACAGCGCGACGATGGTGATGATCGTGTTGGAGATGATGTTGCCCACCACTGGCAGCAGGCCGGCGATGAAGGTGATCAGTACCAGCGTCTTGGACAGCGGCAGATGCACGCCGAACAGCGGCAGCACGCCCAGCAGGAAGATCGCGGTGAACACGGTGTTGAGCAGCGAGATCTTCACCTGCGCGAACACCACCTGGCGGAACGCGGTGGCCAGGCGGCTGGTGCGCCCGATCAGTTCCTGCGCCAGCGGCCCCATCTTCGGCAGCGGAAGTTCGTCGTACAGCGCGATCATCGCCCCCAGCACCATGCCGATCAGTACGCGCACGCCCACCTGTACCACCGACGTGCCGGCCACGCCCAGCTGGCGCTGGTGTTCGGCGGCCCAGTCATTCAGCGCCGCACGCAGCGCCGGCATGTCTTCGGGGATATACGGCTGCAGCAGCGCCGGTACCTGGTGGCGCGACGAATTGAGGATGTCCATCAGCCGCGCCAGCAGCGCGTCCGGCCCGCCGGTCTCGTTGCGGAAGAACGACGCCACGCCGATGCCGGCCAGCACCAGTCCGCTGATGATGATCGCCGACAGCACGATCACCGCGATTGCCCGCGCCCTTCCCGGCGGCAGCCTGCCTTCCACGGTCGACGCCAGTACGTGGGTCAGCTGGAACACCAGCAGCCCCGACAGCAGGGTCACCACCAGGCCCAGCTTCAACGCCAGCCACATGCCCAGCAGCATCATCAGCCAGGCCGCGATCCTCGGAACGGGGGGCTTGGGCTGGGCAACGAGGGCGTCTTGCATGGGCGGCGCGTCCGGGCGGGGTGGCCCATGGTAGAGGATTGGCGACGACGATTCCGGGTGCAGGATGAACGGGCATCAGGCGAGGATTCCGGCGCCCCTCACCCGCCCATCGGCGCCTCCGGAATCACGCCCGGTCCAGCGCCAGATACCGCGCCGTGCGCACGATCGCCTCGCGTTCGCCGAAGCTGACCAGCTCGCCGGCAATACGTCCGCTGTCCCCGCTCGCGGCGATCTCCTGCAGCGTGCGCTGCATGGCCCGGATTGCGGCCCGTTGCAGGTCCGAAGGGATGATCACCAACCGGTAGTCGAGTTCGGCCAGCCGTTCCACTGGCACCAGCGGCGTCCTGCCACTGTGAAACATGTTGATCAGCTTCGGCCCGGGCACCCGTTGCGAGATCGCCTCGATCTGTTCCAGGGTTTCCGGTGCCTCCACGAAGATCATGTCCGCCCCCGCGTCCACATAGGCCTGCGCCCGTTCGATGGCCGCGTCCAGGCCCTCGCAGGCGATGGCATCGGTGCGCGCAATGATCATCAGCTCCGGATCGTGCCGCGCCTGGCAGGCAACCCGGATCTTCGTGCACATCTCGCCTGCGTCGACCAGCGTCTTGTCATCCAGGTGCCCGCAGCGTTTGGGGAACGCCTGGTCCTCGATATGCAGCGCGGCGACACCTGCCCGCTCGAATGCACGCACCGTACGCTCCACGTTGGCGGTTCCGCCGAAGCCGGTATCGGCGTCGGAGACCACTGGCAGGTCGCAGGCATCGACGATCCGCTCGATCTGCGCCAGTACTTCGGTGAATCCGAGCAGCCCGATGTCGGGCACGCCGGCCGAACGCGCGATGGCACCGCCACTGGCATACACCACCTCGAACCCGGCCAGCTCCACCAGGCGGGCCGACAGGCCGTCGAAGACCCCCGGTGCGATCACGCTGCGGCCGTGCCCGAGCAGGTCGCGCAGCTGGCGTGTCTTCTTCATGTGGTCTCCCTTGCAGATGGACTTTTGGCGTGGGATACCGATGATGTGGTCGCCACCGGCGACCGTCCAATACCGTGTTCGTACAGCATCAGAACGTCTGAGGTTCCAATGGAACTGCGCCACCTGCGCTACTTCGTCATGACCGCCCAGCTGCAGAGCTTCACCAGGGCCGCCGAGGCCCTGCACATTGCCCAGCCGCCGCTGGGGCAGCAGATCCGCGCACTGGAGGAAGAGATCGGAACACCGTTGTTCCATCGCCAGGGACGCGGCATCGTGCTCAGCGATGCCGGGCGGGTGTTCTGGAAAGCGGCGGAGGACATCCTCGCGCGCGTCGACCAGGCCAAGGAAGAGGCGTTGCGCGCCGCGCGCGGCGAGGTCGGCACGTTGACGTTGGGGTTGACCGAATCGGCGACCTATAACGAAGCGGTCACCGCGCTGATGCGCAGCTTCCAGCGGGCGCATCCAGCAGTGCAGGTGCAGCTGGTCGAAGATGGCAGTGAATCCCTGGTCCGGCGCCTGGATGATGGCGAGCTCGACGCAGTGATCGTGCGCCCGCCATTTTCCGGCACCGGTGAACGGGTGACACAGCAACTCAGTGCCGAGCCACTGGTGGCAGTGCTGCCAGCCGATCACCCGCTGGCATGCCGGACGAGCATCGCGCTGGCCGAGCTGCGCGATGAGCGTTTCATCCTGTTCTCTCGGAAATCGGGGCAGGGCCTGAGTGCAGACGTAGTCGCCGCCTGCCGCAGCCAGGGGTTCACTCCGGCCATCCAGCAGGAAGCGCCGCAGGTGGCTTCAGCGATCAACCTTGCCGCCGCCGGCCTGGGTATCGCCATCGTGCCGGCGTCGATGCAGAGCATGCACCGGAGCGGCTTGGCCTTTGTTGCACTGGAGCTGGGCATGCCGACCACCACGCTGCAGTTGGCAGTGCGCTGCGATCCTCCCGCGACGGCCGCCCAGCTGCTGGCCTGCGCCAGAGACGTGACAACACCTCATTCTCCATAGCTGGCGTTGTTCTTGCCCTGGCGCTTGGCGTGGTAGAGCGCGCGGTCGGCCAATGCCAGCCAGTCCTCGACGCTGCCGCCCCGCGGCGTGGCAGCAATGCCGATGCTGACGCTGAACTCGATGCCCGGCGTTGCCTGCCGTGCTGCTTCCAGAAGTTGCAGACGAACCCGCTCTGCCACATGCATCGCATCGATGGGCGCACAGTCCTGCAGCAGCACGACGAACTCGTCGCCTCCCAGCCGCGCAGGGGTATCGCCGGGCCGGGCAAAGGTGCGCAATGTCGCCGCGATATGCCGCAGCACCTCATCACCGGCACGATGACCATGCGAGTCATTGATGCGCTTGAAGTCATCCACATCAAGCATCAGCAGGCAGGCGAAACCACCCTGCCCCTGCGCCTTGTCCAGGGCCTGCTGCGCGCGGACGATCAGGAAGCCGCGGTTGGCCAGCTCCACCAGCGGGTCCATCCGGCTCAGCCGCTTCAACTGGCGGTTCTGCGATTTCACCCGCCGCGCCAGCTGCCAGCTGAGGATGCTGAGGCCGATGCCGTAGACGAACAGGAACGGCACACTGAGTACGATCGTGCGCTGCGATGACACCGGCTGATAGGGAAACCCGAGTACCCACCAGGTGAGCGCGAACCCCACTGCCAGCGCCAGTGTGGCCCGTACCGCCAGCTTCACCCCGCCGGCGGCGATCTTGTCGGCGACCAGCAGCGCGGCGAACAACGCACTGGGCACCACGCTGAGTCCCATGAAGGCGATCCAGCCACCGCCAAAGAAGGAATCGATCACCATGCAGCGGAACTGGACCACCGCGGGCTGCCGTGAGCGATGGGTCAGCACGAGGGCGAGCGCCGGCCAGGCCAGCGCATTGAGCAGCAGCAGGCTCCACGCCAGCGCACCGTCCTGGCGTTCGAGCATGATCGAAGCAATGGGGATTGCCCCCAACCCGTTGCCCACGAAACGCATCCAGCCGATGCGCCGTGCCGCGCCGATGCCTTCGACCGAGACCTCGGTCGAGTCCGTCAAGAACGGCATTGCCGACCCCCTTGAGCGATCGCAGCTGCCACCAAGGCCCTTGCCGGGCTGCCTGCGGTGAGTCTGACAGCTCTGCGTCAATTCGGGATCAAGGTTGCAGAAGCCATCTGGCGACAATCAGTGAGGCAGCGCGCTCTGTCCTGCCCTCACCCGGCCCTGGGTGCAGCCGTCGAGCCCCGCAGCATCAGGCTGAAATCCAGCGTCTGCTGCAGCGGCACATCCACGTGTTCGATGATGGCAAGCAGCAGGTTGACCGCGCGCTCACCAATCTCCCGCATCGGCTGTCTGATCGTCGTCAGCGGCGGCGTGAGGTAGCGCGAGGAGGCCAGGTCGTCAAAGCCGACGATGGACAGATCCTCCGGCACGCGGATGCCCAGCTCCCGACAGGCCGCCAGGGTGCCCAGCGCCATCTGGTCGCTGAAACAGAAGACCGCAGTCGGTACAGGCGCGGCGGCCAACATCGCCATCGCGGCGGCATGGCCGGACTCCACCGAAAAGTCACCCGGCACGATGTTCAGCTGGCGCAGGCGTCCACGCGCCTTGCCGGCCGCCCGCACCCCTTCCAGCCGTTGCTGGTGCAGCGGATTGTCGGGGGGGCCACCGACCACCGCAATGCGTTCGTGTCCCAGCCCATACAGGTGTTCCATCACCGCGCGCGCGGCGGCGGCATTGTCGATGTGGATGCTGGGGATGCCCAGCGAAGGATCGAACTCGCAGCCGTTGACCACCGGCGCGGCGGCACCCCGCTGTTCGACGATGTCACGCGCCGTCGGTGGCAGGCGATGCCCCAGCACGATCATGCCGTCGGCCTCGTTGCGCCGGAGCATCTGCGCATAGCGCTCCTCGCGATCCGGTTGATGCTGGGTGTCCCCCAGCAGGACCGCGTAGCCAACGGCCTGCGCGGCGTCCTCCGCACCCTGCAGGATCTGGGCGAAGAACGGATTGGCGATGTCCGGGACGGTGACCAGGATCTTGCCGCTGCGCTGGGTCTTGAGCGTGCGGGCCACCGTGTTGGGCACATAGCCCAGCGCGGCGGCAGCCTGCTCGATACGCGCGCGGGTCGCCGGCAGGACTTTGTCCGGCCGCGAAAGCGCCCGCGACACTGTGCCTGCGGAGACGCCGACGTGCTTTGCGATGTCGTAGATGGTGGCCATGGCGTTAGATCTCCTGCCCGCTGTGCACTGCACAACAGGTCCTGCGTGAGCCCCTGCTAGGATAATGCAATCGATTGCATCGAGGGCGAATCACGTTGAAGACGCTCAAGGGTCCAGCGCTGTTCCTGGCGCAGTTCATCGGCGACACAGCTCCTTTTGATCGGCTGGACACGCTGGCCGGCTGGGCCGCAGGCCTGGGCTATTCTGGCGTACAAGTGCCGACCAGCGCGCCCCACCTGTTCGACCTGGCCGAGGCCGCACGCAGCCAGGCGTACTGCGACGACCTTGCCGGCATGCTGGCCGGGCATGGCGTACAGATCACCGAACTGTCCACCCACCTGCAGGGGCAGCTGGTCGCCGTCCATCCCGCCTATGACAGCCTGTTCGACGGATTCGCACCGCCGGAAAAGCGCGGCGACCCGTCCGCGCGCCAGGCCTGGGCAGTGGAGCAGCTGCTGCTGGCAGCCAAGGCCAGCCAGCGGCTGGGACTGACCGCACACGCCACCTTCTCCGGCGCACTGGCCTGGCCCTACTTCTATCCCTGGCCGCAGCGCCCGCCCGGCCTGGTGGAAGAAGCCTTCGCCGAACTCGGCCGCCGCTGGCGTCCCATCCTCGATGCGTATGACGCCTGCGGCGTGGACCTGTGCTTCGAGATCCACCCGGGGGAGGACCTGCACGACGGTGCGACCTTCGAATGCTTCCTCGACGTGGTCGATCACCACCCGCGCGCGAAGATCCTGTACGACCCCAGCCACCTGCTGCTGCAGCAGATGGACTATCTGGGGTTCATCGATCGCTACCACGCGCGCATCGGCATCTTCCACGTCAAGGACGCGGAGTACCGCGCCAGCGCCTGCAGTGGCGTGTATGGCGGCTACCAGGACTGGATCGATCGCCCGGGCCGGTTCCGTTCACTCGGCGACGGCCAGATCGACTTCAAGGCGATCTTCTCCAAGTTCGCCCAGTACGACTTCCCCGGATGGGCGGTACTGGAATGGGAGTGCTGCCTGAAGCACCCGGAAGACGGCGCACGCGAGGGCGCCGCCTTCATCCGCGACCACATCATCCGCGTGACCGAGCGCGCCTTCGACGACTTTGCCGACAGCGGCACGGACGCCGGATCACTGCACCGCATGCTGGGAATCTGAGCCGACACCGCCCCGGGAGGGCAAGCCATGACGCACGCCATGTCGCGCTTGGGCGCGATGATGTTTCTACAGTTCTTCATCTGGGGGGCGTGGTTCGTCACCCTGGGTACCTATCTGGTGCAGGGCCCGCTGCAGGCCAGCGCGAGCCAGGTGGCAACGGCATTCCTCAGCCAGTCCATCGGCGCCATCGTCGCGCCGTTCCTGGTCGGCCTGATCGCGGATCGCTACTTCGCCGCGCAGCGCATCCTGGCGGTGCTGCACCTGGCCGGTGCGGTGCTGCTGTGGCTGGCCTCCACAGCAGACAGCTTCAGCACGTTCTCCGCCTGCGTGATGGGCTACATGCTGCTGTTCATGCCGACGCTGGCACTGGCCAACAGCGTGGCGATGCGGCACATGCAGTCGCCGGAGAAGCAGTTCCCGCTGGTGCGCGTGGCCGGCAGCGTCGGCTGGATCGTGGCCGGTGTGCTGATCGGCTGGCTGGGCTGGGAACAGGCGCATCGGCTTGAACTGACGTTCCGGATGGCGGCGCTGGCATCACTGCTGCTGGGCCTGTATGCCTTCACCCTGCCGCACACGCCGCCGCTGGCGCAGCAGCGCGATGCCGGCCTCGGGCAGATCCTCGGGCTGGATTCGCTGCGGCTGCTGAAGTCGCGCGCCTATCTGGTGTTCTTCCTGGCCTCCATCGCCATCTGCATCCCACTGTCGTTCTACTACAACTTCACCAATCCGTACCTCAACGACCTGGGCGTGCGCGGCGCTGCGGGCCTGCAGTCGCTGGGCCAGGTCTCCGAAGTGCTGCTGATGCTGGCCATGCCGTTCCTGTTCGTCCGGCTGGGGGTGAAGACGATGCTGGCGGTGGGCATGGCCGCCTGGGTGGTGCGCTACGCCATGTTCGCCTTCGGCGATGCGGGCGGCGGTTTCTCCCTGCTGGTGATCGGCATCGTGCTGCACGGCATCTGCTACGACTTCTTCTTCGTCACCGGTCAGATCTACACCGATGCACATGCCGGCCCCGCCGCGCGCAGCAGCGCGCAGGGGTTCATCACCCTGGCCACCTACGGCGTAGGCATGCTGATCGGCACCTTCCTGTCCGGCGCGGTGGTGGAGCACTTCACCACTGCGGCCGGCCCCGACTGGCAGCAGATCTGGCTGTTCCCGGCAGGCGTTGCACTGGCGGTGCTGGTCGCCTTCCTGCTGCTGTTCCGCGACCGGCCGGCGGCCACGGCCGCGCCCTCCACGCCCTGAGGATCCCAGTCGATGCCCAAGCTTGGAATCGCCATCGTCGGCGCCGGCATGATCGGCGCAGTGCATCGTCGTGCGGCACTGCTGGCGGGTGCCGAGGTACGCGGCGTGGCCGCCTCGTCACCGCAGCGTTCACATGAGGCGGCGCAGTCCTGGAATGTCGCGCGTGCCTATCGGGATATCGAGGAGGTGATCACCGACCCGCAGGTGCAGGTCGTGCACGTCTGCACGCCCAATCACCTGCACCGCGCGATGGCCCAGGCTGCGCTGGAAGCCGGCAAGCACGTGATCTGCGAGAAGCCGCTGGCCACCTCGCTGGAAGATGCACAGGCGTTGGCTGCGCTGGCGGCCTCGCGCGGCCTTGTGGCCACGGTACCCTTCGTCTACCGCTACCACCCCGTGGTCCGCGAGGCGCGCGCACGCATCGCCCAGGGCGATCTGGGGCCGTTGCACCTGATCCACGGCAGCTACCTGCAGGACTGGCTGCTGGACCCGGCCAGCAACAACTGGCGCGTGGACCCCGCGTTGGGGGGCACTTCGCGCGTGTTCGCCGACATTGGTTCGCACTGGTGCGACCTGGTGGAATGGATCAGCGGCGAGCGTTTCGCCGAGGTCAGCGCGGCGTTCTCCACGGTAATCGCCGAGCGCGGCGCCGTCAGCGGGCAGAGCTTCAGCACGCCAACGGCCGCCAGCGCGATGCAGGCCGTCACGAGCGAAGACGTGGCTGCGGCGATGTTCAGGACCGACGCCGGCACGCTGGCGTCATTGACGGTCAGCCAGGTCTCGGCCGGACGCCACAACCGCCTCTGGTTCGAGATCGATGGCGCCAAGGCCAGTGTGGCCTTCAACCAGGAGGATGCCGAACGACTGTGGATCGGCCTGCCCGACCAGCGCGAGAAGATCTTCGTACGCGGCCCCGGTGCCGGCAGTGACGATCAGCGCCGCCTTTCCGTGCTGCCGGCCGGGCATGCACAGGGCTACGCCCAGTGTTTCGAGGCGTTTGTCGCCGACACCTATCGCGCCATTGAAGGCGAGCGGCCGCAGGGCCTGCCGACCTTCGAGGACGGCCTGCGCTCGGCGCAGATCGTTGACCGTGTCATTGCATCGGCCAGGTCGCGTGCCTGGACCACCATCGGTTGAATCCCGGGAGGATCTGTTGATGAAAGCTCTTTTCCGTAGAAGTGCGAGTCTCATCCTGCTGTTCGCCACCCTGCCCGCTTTCGCGGACGAAGCCGCCAGCACGCAGAAACCGATCGCGGTGCAGATGTATACCCTGCGCAACGCCGGGTCGCTCGACCAGCAGCTGAAGATCGTCCACGACGCCGGTGTGCACGCAGTGGAGACGGTCGGCACGCAGAACGCCAGCGCTGCGGAGCTCAAGCGGCTGCTGGACCGGTATTCGATCAAGGCGGTTTCGTCGCATGTGCCGCTGGCCGAGCTGCGCAATGATCTGGACGGCGTGGTGACGTTCAACCGGTCGATCGGCAACACCACGCTGGTGGTGCCGTACCTGGATGCGAAGGATCGGCCGACAGACGCCGCGGGCTGGACCGCACTGGGCCAGGAGCTGGGCAGGATCGCGAAACAGGTACGAGCCAAGGGCATGCGCCTGGCCTATCACAACCACGACTTCGAGCTGGTCGACTTCGATGGCAGCACCGGACTGGAGCTGCTGTTCGCAGCGGCCGGCCCCGACCTGCAGACCGAGCTGGACCTGGCCTGGGTCGCACGTGCGGGCCTGGACCCGGCCGTGATGCTGGGAAAATTCCGTGATCGCGTGTTCGCGGTGCACGCCAAGGACAATGCGCCCAAGGGCCAGGCTGAAGACGAAGGCGGATTCGCCGCCGTCGGCCAGGGCGTACTGGACTGGAACGCGATCCTGCCAGCCGCGGCCGCCGCGGGCGTGCACTGGTACATCATCGAGCACGACCAGCCGCGCAACCCGGCCAAGGTCATCCAGACCGGCGCGGACTACCTGCGTGAACACCTGGCCATCGACCAACCTGCTCGCGCACCGCGCTGATGCGAAGGAGCCTCGCTTGAACACTCGCCTGAAATTGAGCTTCACCCTGACCGCGGTCCTGTGCGGCGCGATGCTTGCGACCAAGGCCTGGTGCAAGGACGATCCTGCGGCCGGTGCGAAGCTCTACAGCGCAAACTGCACGGCCTGCCACGGTGCCGATCGCGCTGGCATGCCGGGCGCGTTTCCCGCGCTCACCGACATCAGCAAACGACTGCAGCCGGCGCAGATCAAGGACAAGATCAGGAAGGGCGGCGGATTGATGCCGCCCTTCCCGCAGCTTTCGCAACAGGAAATCGATGACATCGCCAGCTACCTGGCGAAATAGCGGGTGGGCGCTACAGTTCGCGCACCCAGATGTTGCGGTAGCTGACCTTGGAGTCATGCTCCTGCAGATAGAGCGGCGCGCACGCATGGGGCGCGTACGAAGGCGCACCGATGTACTCGGTCTTGCCTGCCAGCACGGTGTCGTCCTGGACCAGCACGCCGTTATGCAGCACGGTGATGCGCGCGGGCGACGTCAGGCCGCCGCCCTGCGAGAACCGCGGCGCCTTCCAGATGATGTCGTAAACCTGCCACTGGCCCGGTGCGCGCGAGGCGTTCACCCGTGGCATGGCCTGCTTGTAGATCGAACCCGCCTGGCCGTTGGCATACGTCGGGTTGTTGTAACTGTCGAGCACCTGCAGTTCATACAGTTCCTGCAGGAAGATACCGCTGTTGCCGCGGTTCTGGCCGTCGAAGCCCTTCGTCTCGGTGGGGGTACGCCATTCGACATGCACCTGGACATCGCAGAAGCGCTGTCGGGTGCGGATGCCTTTGCTGCCCGGCACCACGGTCATCGCACCATCGGCGACGGTCCAGGGCACGCGCCCGCCCTGCTCTGCCTCCCACGCCGAGACATCCTTGCCATCGAACAGCACGATGGCGTCGGACGGCGCTTTGCCCGCGGGCGTTTCCACGACTGCAGGCACCGGCGTCCACACCTCGGTCTTCTTCGGGTCACGCGCAGCGTCGGCACCGTTCTGCGCGAAGGCAGGTACTGCGGCCAGCAGGCCGGTGGCCATCAACAGAGAGCGGATCATCAGAATATCGTCCATCAGCTGGTTCCCCACGCCGGCGTGCCGGGAACATAGGCAAGGTCGCCGTCGTAACGGCCCGGCACCGCGACGTACTGCAGCACCCCTGTCGCGCCGACCTTGGAGGTGAAGAAGCCGAAGATGGCCAACTGCTTGAGCATCGTGAAGTAGTGCGGCATCGCCTCGCCCCCTTCTGGTGTGCCGGTCTCGGTCACGTCGGCAGGGCGTGCCTTCGCTTCAGCGTCCAGCGTTCGCAGCAACCCGGCGCGGGCTTCCGGTGTGAGCGATACGAAGCGGCCACCTGCGCGTTTGTCGATGTCGGCCAGGCCGGCGCGAAACGCCGCCTGCTGCCGGGCGGTGTAGCAATCGCTGACGAATGTCGCCATGAACAACCCGGCACCGGCGTCCTTCGCACCAGGTGTCCGGGTCCGCGGCAGGACGGTCTCGGCGATCTCGTCCAGCGTGCCGACATCGGCATCGGAGAAATGGATCTTCGTGGCGCCCGCCGGTGCCTGCCCCTGCACAAGCGCAGGCAATCCAACCATGGCCGCGCCGGTGGCGGCGACGATCATCTTCAGCAGTTCGCGACGATCCATCAGAGGTTCCCCGCTTTCAGTTCGCGTACCGCGTGGTCGGCCGCGCGCGCGGTCAGCGCCATGTAGGTCAGCGAGGGATTCACGCAGGCGCTGGAGGTCATGCAGGCACCGTCGGTCACATAGACGTTGGGAGCATCCCAGACCTGGTTGTGCTGGTTCAGTACCGAGCTCTTGCGATCACGTCCCATGCGCGCGGTCCCCATCTCGTGGATGCCCTTGCCCGGGGCATAGTCGTTGTCGTGCATCTTCACGTCCTTGACGCCGGCCGCCTCCAGCATCTCGGCAGCATCGGCGGCCATGTCCTTGCGCATCGCCAGTTCGTTGGCACGCATGGCAACGTCCATCGCCAGCACCGGCAGCCCCCACTTGTCCTTGCGGTCGTGGTCCAGGCGGATTGTATTGTCGTGGTGCGGCAGCATTTCACCGAACCCGGTCATGCCGATGCGCCAGTCACCCGGCACGGTCAGCGCTTCCTTCAGGTCGGCGCCGATGTTCAGCTCGGCGATCTCGCGCGACCAGCCGTTTCGGCTGGCACCGCCCTGGTAGCCGAACCCGCGCAGGTAGCCACGCTTGTCGGCTGCGACGTTGCGGAAGCGCGGAATGTAGAAACCGCAGGGACGGCGGCCGAAGTAGTACTTGTCTTCGTAGCCCTCGACCCGGCCCGAGGCACCCGCACCGAAATGATGATCCATCACGTTGTGCCCCAACTCACCGGACGAAGAGCCCAGCCCGCCGTCCCATACATCGGTCGCCGAATTCATCAGCAGCCACGTCGAGTTGAACGACGACGCATTGAGGAAGATCACCTTGGCGGTGTACTGGTAGGTCTGGCCGGTTTCGGCGTCGATGACCTCCACGCCACGCGCACGCTTGCGATCCTTGTCATAGAGCACTTCCTTGACGATCGAGAACGGACGCAAGGTCAGGTTGCCGGTCTTCATCGCCGCTGGCAGCGTCGCCGCCTGGGTCGAGAAGTAGGCACCGAAGGGACAGCCCAGGATGCACTTGTTGCGGTACTGGCAGTTGACGCGCCCCTGCTCGGGCATCGGCTTGGTGATGTTGGCGGTGCGCGAGTGGATCATGTGGCGCGTTCCGCCGAAGGCCTTCTTGATACGCGCGGCCACATCCTTCTCAACGATGTTCAAGGGAATCGGCGGCAGGAACTCACCGTCCGGCAGCACGTCCAGTCCTTCGCGCGTGCCGGCGATGCCGGCGAACTTTTCCACATGGTCGTACCACGGCGCGATGTCGGCGTAGCGGATCGGCCAGTCAGCAGCGATCCCATCCTTGAGGTTCGCCTCGAAATCCAGATCGGAGAAACGATAGCTCTGCCGGCCCCACATCAGCGAGCGACCACCCACGTGGTAACCACGGAACCAGTCGAAGCGCTTGGTCTCGATGTAGGGCGATTCCTGCTCATTGGCCCACATCCCTTCCAGGTTCTCGGCCAGGCCGTAGTCACGCATCAGCACCGGGAACTCGGCCTTCATGGCCTGCGTTGGACGGTTGCGGTGCGGGAAATCCCACGCCTCCTTCATCGCGTTGACGTAGTCCTTGACGTGCTCGATGTTGCGACCGCGTTCCAGCATCAGGACCTTCAGGCCCTTTTCGGTCAGCTCCTTCGCCGCCCAACCGCCACTGATTCCCGAGCCAACAACAATGGCGTCGTAGTGATTATCTGCCATGGGTTTCTCACCTGGGTGGATATCGTTTCAGACGTCGCAGAGGCGGATCGCCTCGCGCAATGAGGCAACGGGATCGGGCGCTGCAGGCGTAAACTCCTGCGCCAGATACCCCTCGAAACCGGTATCGCGGATCGCGCGACAGATGGCCGGATAGTGAAGCTCCTGCTGGTCTCCGATCTCGTTCCGGCCTGGCACGCCTGCGGTGTGGTAATGCTTGAAGCAGGCGTGGTGTTTTCCAATGGTGGCGATGATGTCGCCTTCCATGATCTGCATGTGGTAGATGTCGTAGAGCAGGCCGAAGTTGTCCGAGCCCAGCCGCTGGCACAGCTCCAAGCCCCAGGCCGAGTGGTCGCACAGGTAGTCGTGGTGATCGACCCTGGAGTTGAGCAGCTCCATCACCAGCACCACGCCGCGCTTCTCGGCATGCCCGAGGACGCGCTTGAGGCCAGCCTCGGCATTGGCCATGCCTTCGGCGGGGTCCATGCCGTTGCGGTTGCCGGAAAAGCAGATGAGGTTTCGATAGCCGGCATCGGCGACCAGATCGATGTGCCGCGTGTAGCGCTCCACCAACTGGTCATGGAACTGGCGCCCGGCAAAGCCCTTGGTCAGGCCCAGCTCCGCGCCGTTGCACATCGAGCTGTACACGCCATGGGCCTTCAACGTCGGCCAGTCTTCCGGGCCGACCAGGTCGATCGCGGCGAAGCCGATGTCCTTCACCGTCGCGCAGAGCTGGGTGACGGACAGCTGCGGGAAGGTCCAGCGGGCGACGGAGTGCTTCAGGTTGCCTTTGAGCGGCGCGGTGGCGGCGAATGCGGGCAGCGTGCCCGCGATTGTCGCGGCCCCCAGGCCAATGCTGCCGGCAACTGCGATGCGCAGCGCATCGCGCCGCGTGAGCCCCGTCGCCGGGGCCGGTCTGATCGAATGGACGGACATCCACCTGCCGGCCTCCCAACCGGTATCAAACGCAACGATTCACTGCAATGCAATCGATTGCACCATAGGGGAGGAAATTGTCTGTTTGCAAGTCGCGGTGCACGAAAGCTGATGCTGCGGGGCACAACTCCGCAGGAATCGCGGACAAAGGAAAGCCCCGCATGAGCGGGGCTTTCTTTCTGGGCGGTGGCAGCGGGACGACGCCTGTTGGCTACAGGGTCGAGACCGTGCCGCCGTCGATCCGATACTCCGTTCCGGAAATCGAGGCAGACCGGGGAGACGCCAGGAACGTGATCAGATCGGCCACCTCCTGCGGTGCCGCGGGGCGCCCCACCGGGATCCCCCCGAGCCAGTCCATGACCAGCCTCTTGCCCCCTTCATAATCGGTTCCCGCTTCTGCCGCGATCCGTTCTGCAAATTCCCGGGAAGCCTCTGTCTCGATCCAGCCCGGCGCAACGCTCAGCACGCGCACGCCCTTGGCGGTGACCTCTCTTGAAAGCGACTTGCTGTACGTCGTAAGTGCCGCTTTGGCCGCGGCGTACGCGGTGGTGGACTCCGGCAGAGGCAGCATGCGCTGGATCGAACTGACATGGATGATCACGCCAGCGCGCTGCGCGAGCATGGCCGGCAGCAAGGCGCGATCCAGACGAACCGCCGGCATCAGATTGAGGTTCAGCTCGGCAAACCAATGCGCATCACTGATCGCCGCGAAGCCGCCGCCTGGTGTCTTTGATCCCCCAAGCACATTGATCAGGATGTCGGCACCGTCCCACGCCTGCAGAACGGCCTGGGCGAAGATGCCGGTGCCCTCGGCCGTCGACAGATCGGCTGCCACGTACGCGACCCCTTCGACCGGCCGTGCCGGCAAGCTGCGCGCAGACGTCATCACCCGGACCCCGGCCTCGGCCAGGGTCCTGACCACCGCAGCCCCCACACCCAACGTGCCGCCGGTTACCACGGCCCGCAGGCCACCGAGTTGAAGATCGAAGCTCATGCAGTGATCTCCAGCGCTGCAATCAGGCCTCGTTGCAGTTCGAAACGGTAGGTCAGCAGGATCGGGCTGCCTGGAAAATTGCCGCTGACAGTGGCGCGGACAACGTGACAGTGTTCCTGCCGCGCGATGGCGCATGGCACGCTGGTAGCACGGTACTTGGCCGATGCCTCGGCCAGGAAGGCCTTGATCGCGTTGACGCCGGTGAGCGTGCGCCCGTCGTCCTTGAGGATCGCCTGGGTGGTGAAGCAACGCCCGAGGGCTTCGGGGTCATGCTCGGCCGCGAAGTACGCGGCAATGGGCTCTGGGAGGGTCAGTGCATTCATTGCTGGGCTCCTGCAGTGGTGAGGCGCTCAGGATGTGCACGCAGGCCAGTTAAGTGAATGCCCTATAATCCGAATGGGTTATGTCGAAAAGTCTACCTAATGCGCGGATCCGAGTTCACTGAACTGAAGGCTTTCGTGGCGGTGGTGGAACGCCAGAGCTTCGCGCGGGCTGCGGAACATCTGGGGGTATCGCCCTCGGCGCTGAGCCAGACCATCCGCCAACTGGAAGGCCGCCTCGGCACCCGCCTGCTCAATCGCACGACCCGAAGCGTCGCGCCATCAGCAAGTGGCGGGCGACTGTACGCGCGCATAGCGCCGCTGTTCGAGGAGTTGGCCGTAGCGGTCGCTGAAACCCGCGAGGCGACCGGGCGGGTGAATGGGACGCTGCGCATCAATACGCTGGGCATCGCCGCGAGAACACTGATTGCCCCGCGGCTTGCCCGCTTCCACCAGGCCTACCCTGATGTCGTTGTCGACATCGTGGTCGACGACGCGCTCAGCGACATCGTCAGTGGGCGGTTTGATGCAGGCATCCGTGTGGGCGGGCAGCTCGAGAAGGACATGGTGGCCATCCGCCTCACTCCCGACCTGAACATGGTCGCCGTGGCGTCACCGGATTACGTCGCACGCCGTGGAACGCCGCGATCTCCAACGGAACTGCAGGACCATGCATGCATCAACTGGCGGCTGCAGAGTGACGGCAGGCAGTACCGATGGGAGTTCAAGAAGCGAGGCCGCCACCTGGAGGTCGCCGTGGACGGTCCTGTCGTCACCAATCACGCTGACGTCGGGATTGCGGCGGCACTGGCCGGCCTTGGAATCGCCTATCACTTCGAGCAGGATCGCGTGGGGGAACTGCTGGCCCAGGGATTGCTGGTGCGGGTACTGGCGGATTGGTCGGTCTCGCGCCCCGGGCTTTTTCTCTACTACCCGAACAGGCGGCATCGCCCCGCCCTGCTGGGGGCGTTCATTGATTGCCTGCTGGACCAGGGCGTGTTCTGCAATCGGTGACAACATCGAGGAACGTCCGCATCGGCGGCCGTCGGACAACAGGATCCCGGCAGGGCCTCAAAAACGACAAGGGCCCCAGGCAGGCATGCCAGGAGCCCTTGTCGGGATGCACCGAAGGTGCGCTTAGAACGGAATATCGTCGTCAGCGAAGTCGTCCATCGGCGGAGCCTGCTGCGGCTGCGGGCGCTGGTTGCCACCCTGGTTGCCGTAACCGCCGCCCTGGTTGCCGCCCTGGTTGCCATAGCCACCGCCCTGGCCGCCACGCTGACCACCGCCACCGCCGCCGTACTCCTGGCGCGGCGCCTGCTGACGCTGCGGGCGATCGCCGCCGTAGTTGCCACCGCCGCCGCCTTCACCGCGGCCGCCCAGCATCTGCATTTCATCTGCAACGATGTCGGTGGAGTACTTCTCAACGCCGTCCTGGCCGGTGTACTTGTCGTAGCGCAGGCTGCCTTCGACGTAGACCGAGCTGCCCTTGCGCAGGTACTCGCCGGCGATCTCGCCGAGCTTGCCGAAGAACACCACGCGGTGCCATTCGGTACGTTCCTGCTGGTTGCCATCCTTGTCCTTGCGGACGCTGGTGGTGGCCAGGCTGATGCGGGTGATCGCCATGCCGCTCTGGGTGTACTTCACGTCCGGGTCGTTGCCGAGATTGCCGACCAGGATGACTTTGTTGATGCCGCGCGCCATAGATGGATTCTTCCGTTGTCCGGGGCTGGACCAGTGATAGCACACCCGACGGGGTGCCGATACGCTGGACCTCCCACGGTTGCGAATGGGGGATATCGGAACGATGCATCTTACCATTCCCTTCGCCCCCGGCCCGTCGGGAATCCGGCCGATCCGGGTCGGAACCGACCTCAACGAAGCAGGGGGCGATCCAGCAGCAAGCCGGTGACCCGTGTGACCTCCCCCACCGCCACCACCCTTGGCCCTTCATGGCAGTGGAAGCGCACGCCGGGCCGGATACGCTCCCGGTGCAGCCCCGCCCTGAGCACCTCATTGACCACGGTCAGGCCGGCCAGCAGGGGCTCGCCCACCGGCAGCGGCAGCTCGGTCGCCCAGCTGTCGCCCTCGGCGTGCCGGAAGTCGGGCCAGATCATGAACAGCTCTGGCGCCCCGGCGACAGCGGCGTAGGCGAAGTCCCAGCGGATACCGTTCCGGGCCGGGCTGCGTCGCCCGCCCTCCTCCGGCGCGAGGATACGGATCCGCGCCTCGAAATCATCCGGAACATCCGGGTACAGGCGAAAAGACACCGCTTGGCTCCATCAGGCTGTGGCACTGACCGTCGCATGCCTGCGACCTTGACCACAAGCAGCATCGGGCGGGACTGCCTGCAGCCCCCCCATGGCATCATGCCCAGGCACCTTTTCCCCAGCCCCTTCCGCGCGCCCATGACGATCAAAGGCAAAGCCACCTCCCTGGACATCGCCCACTTGGCCGGGGTCTCCCAGCCCACCGTGTCGCGGGCCCTGCGGGGCAGCCCGATGGTCAATGCCGAGACCCGCGAGCGCATCCTGCGCATCGCCCGCGAGCTGAACTACAAGGTCGACAAGAACGCCTCCAGCCTGCGCCTGCGCAACGCCGGCACCCTGGCCCTGCTGTTCTTCGAGGACCCGACCAACGACGACTCGCTGATCAACCCGTTCTTCCATTCGATGCTGGGCTCGATCACCCGCGCCTGCGCGCTGCACGGGCAGGACCTGCTGGTCTCGTTCCAGCAACTGTCCACCGACTGGCAGGCCGATTACGAGGACAGCAACAAGGCCGACGGCATCATCCTGCTCGGCTACGGCGACTACCACGAATCGCGCGACCGCCTGCAGCGGCTGGTCGAACAGGGCACGCACTTCGTGCGCTGGGGCGCCGCCCTGCCCGGCCAGCCCGGTGTCTCGATCGGCAGCGACAACTTCCAGGGCGGGCATGACATCACCACCCACCTGCTGCAGCAGGGCTGCCGCCGCATCGCCTTCCTCGGCCATGCCTCCAGCCATTACCCCGAATTCCAGGAGCGCTACCGCGGCCATGTCGCGGCCCTGCAGGACCACGGCCTGGCCGCCGAACCGGCGCTGCAGCACGATGCGATCACCACCGAGGCTTCCGGCCAGGAGGCCTGCCAGGCGCTGCTGGCGCGCGGCGAACCGATCGATGCGATCTGCGCCGCCAGCGACCTGATCGCCATCGGTGCGATGCGCGCCCTGCGCGAGGCCGGGCTACGGGTGCCGCAGGACGTGGCGGTGACCGGCTTCGACGACATCCCGCTGGCGGCCTCGGTGTCTCCGGCGCTGACCACGGTGCAGCAGGACACCAAGCAGGCCGGCCAGCTGCTGGTGGAGCGCCTGCTGACGCTGATCGGCCGGCAACCGGTGGAGGGCCAGAGCATCCCGGTGAAGCTGGTGGTGCGGGAATCGTCGCTGCGCCGGTAAGCGCCACCAGACCTCCCGCCACGCCTCAACGTGCGACGGCGGAATTCTCCCCCCATGACCAACGGCGGATGCGCACGGAAGCCGATGCGCGGATAACGCGCAGACATCGCCCATGGAAAGGTGTACGTCGCATGCTGAAGATCGATTCGCTGTCCAAGACGTACGCCAACGGCGTGCATGCCCTCAACAACGTCACCCTGGACATCCCGCGCGGCATGTTCGGCCTGCTCGGTCCGAACGGCGCCGGCAAGTCGTCGCTGATGCGCACGCTGTCCACCCTGCAGGAAGCCGACAGCGGCACGGCCACCCTCACCATTCCAGGCGAGGCGCCGATCGACGTACTGCGCGACAAGGACGCGGTGCGCCGTCGGCTGGGCTACCTGCCGCAGGATTTCGGCGTGTACCCGAAGGTCAGCGCGCTGGACCTGCTGGAACATTTCGCGGTGCTCAAGGGCCTGACCCAGCGCGCGCAGCGCCGCGAGGTGGTCGATGGACTGCTGCAGCAGGTGAACCTGTGGGACGCGCGCAAGCGCAAGCTCGGCACCTACTCCGGCGGCATGCGCCAGCGCTTCGGCATCGCCCAGGCGCTGCTGGGAGACCCGCGGCTGGTGATCGTCGATGAGCCCACCGCCGGCCTCGACCCGGAAGAACGCAACCGCTTCCTCAACCTGCTGGCGGCCATCGGCGAGAACGTGGCGGTGATCCTGTCCACCCACATCGTCGAAGACGTGACCGATCTGTGCCCGACGATGGCGATCATGAACAAGGGCCAGGTGCTGCTGACCGGCCGCCCCAGCGAAGCGATCGACGCCCTGCAGCACCAGGTCTGGCGCAAGCAGGTCGATCCTTCGGAACTGGCCGACCACGAGGCACGCTACGTGGTGCTGTCCACCCGCCTGGTCGGTGGTCGCCCGGTGATTCACGTACACAGCGCCAATGACCCCGGCGACGGCTTCGCCGCCGTAGCCCCCGACCTCGAGGACGTGTACTTCCAGCGCCTGCGCCTGCAGGCCCGTGCCCGCGCGGCAGCCTGAGCGGAGCACGCCATGATCCTCAACTTCTTCCGCTTCGAGCTGCGCGAGCAGCTGCGCTCCCCGCTGCTGTGGCTGCTGGCCGGGCTGTTCGCCCTGCTTGCCTTCGCCGCCGCGTCCAGCGACGCGGTGCAGATCGGCGGTGGCGCCGGCAACGTGCACAGCAACGCGCCCACCGTGATCGCACAGATGCTGGGCATCTTCACCCTGCTCGGCATGCTGGTCACCGCGCTGTTCGTCAGCAACGCGCTGTTGCGTGACTTCGAACTCGGTACCGCTGAACTGATCTTCGCCAGCCCGGTGAAACGCCGCGACTACCTGGCCGGGCGCATCGCCGCCGCCCTGGCGGCAGGCCTGCTGGTCTACGTGCTGATCGCGTTCGGCCTATGGCTGGCACCATTCATGCCGTGGGTCGATCCCGAACGCATGGGCCCGATCAGCTGGCAGGGCTATGCGTGGACGTTCGCAGTCATCGTCATTCCCAACCTGTTGTTCACCACCGCGCTGCTGTCGCTGCTGGCGGCGCTGACCCGCTCGATCCTGTGGGTCTACATCGGCCTGGTGGCCTACCTGGTGCTGTATGGCGCCAGCGCGGCCCTGCTGCGCGACATCGACAACACGTGGATCGCGGTGCTGAGCGAACCGCTGGGCATGCGCGCACTGGGCCGCACGATCCGCTACTGGTCCACCGCCGAGCGCAACAACGGGATTCCCGAGCTGGCCGGTTACCTGCTGGCCAACCGCGCCCTGTGGTTGGGTGTGGCTGCCGTACTGTTCGCCGCCACCTTCGCGCTGTTCCGCACCGAACGCAGCGGCAGTGGCCGTCGGCGCTGGGGCCGCAGGCCGGCGCAGCCGGTTGCCGATGCCGCCGGCATCCGCCCCAGCCGCGCGACACTGCCGCGCGTGGTACCGGCGTTCACTGCCACCACCGCGTGGCAGCAGTTCCTGCGCCAGGTCCGCTTCGATACACGCGGCGTCCTGCGCAGCGTGCCGTTCATCGTGCTGCTGATACTGGGCCTGGCCAACTTCCTGCCCAGCGCGCTGTTCCGGCAGACCCTGTACGGCACCTCGATCTGGCCGGTCACCTCGCAGATGATCATGGGGCTGCAGGGCGCCTTCAGCTGGCTGCTGGTGATCATCGTGTTGTTCTTCGCCGGTGAGCTGGTCTGGAAGGAACGCAGCGCGCGCATCAATGAAGTGACCGATGCCATGCCGGTGCCGAACTGGGTGCCGCTGCTGGCCAAGTTCACCGCACTGCTGGCCGTGATCGTCTGTTTCCAGGCCGCCGGCGCGCTGGCGGCGATGGGCGTGCAGCTGGCCAAGGGTTACACGCATCTGGAGCCGCTGCTGTACCTGCGCAGCCTGGCGCTGGATTCGGTGGTCTACATCCTCATGGGGGGCCTGGCGCTGGTGCTGCAGGTGCTCACCAACAACAAGTTCGTCGGTTACGCATTGCTGATCGTGGTGATGATCGGTCAGGGTGTGCTGGGCATGCTCGACTACACGCAGAACCTGTACAACTTCGGCAGCTGGCCCAACGCACCCTATTCGGACATGAACGGCTACGGCCACTTCCTGACCGGGCAGCTGGCATTCCAGGGCTACTGGGCCCTGTTCCTGCTGACCTTGATGTGCCTGGCGTCGGCCTTCTGGGTACGAGGTGTCAGCCAGGGCCTGCGCCAGCGCCTGGCCCTGGCCGGCCGTCGCCTGCGCGGCCCGACCGGCGCCTTCGCCGCGGTGGCCGCGCTGGCGTTCGTCGGCGTGGGCGGCTGGCTGTACTGGAGCACCAACATCCGCAACGAGTTCCTTTCTCCGGACCAGCAGCTGGACCTGCAGGCCCGCTACGAGCGCGAGCTGTCGAAGTACCGCAACCTGCCGCAGCCCCGCATCGTGGCGGTGGACAACCGCGTGGACCTGTCCCCCGAATCGCAGTCGATGGTGATCGATGCGAACTGGACGGTACGCAACACCCACGCCACGCCGATCCAGGACGTGCACGTCTCGATGGGCGATGACAAGCAGCTGATCGCGGTCGACCTGGGTGGGCAGACACTTTCGATGCATGACGCCGATCTCGGCTACCGCATCTACCGCCTGCAGAAACCGCTGCAACCGGGTGAAACCCGCAGCGTACATTTCCGGGTGGTGCAGAAGCCCAACGGCATCACCGCCGGCCAGGCACCAAGCAACATCGTCGACAACGGCACCTTCTTCAACAGCCGCGTACTGCCGTCGTTCGGCTACAACGAGGGCGCGGAGATCACCGACCGCAACGAGCGGCGCAAGCGCGACCTGGGTGAGCCGCGGCGCATGCCCAAGCTGGAAGACGAAGCCGCGCGTGCCAACACGTACATCTCCAACGATGCCGACTGGCTCGACTTCCGCACCACGATCTGCACGGCACCAGACCAGGTGGCGCTGGCCCCGGGCTATCTGCAGCATGAGAGCACGGTCAATGGCCGGCGCTGCTTCAGCTATGCCATGGACCGGCCGATGCTGAACTTCTACGCCTATCTGTCGGCGCGCTGGGAGGTGCGCAAGGCAAAGTACAAGGACATCCCGATCGAGGTCTACTTCGACCCGGCGCACGGCTACAACGTGGACCGGATGATCGAGGCGGTGCAGAAATCGCTGGCCTACTACGAGGCGAACTTCACCCCGTACCAGCATCGCCAGGTGCGCATCATCGAGTTCCCGGGCTATGCGCGCTTCGCGCAGTCGTTCGCCAACACCATCCCCTACTCCGAGGCCATCGGTTTCATCGCCGACCTGCGTGACCCGGACAAGGTGGACTACGTGTTCTATGTGACCGCGCACGAGATCGCACACCAGTGGTGGGCGCACCAGGTGATCGGTGCCAACGTGCAGGGCGCGACGGTGCTGTCCGAATCGCTTTCGCAGTATTCGGCACTGATGGTGATGGAGCAGGAGTACGGCCGCCAGCACATGCGCCAGTTCCTCAAGCGCGAACTGGACGGCTACCTGTCCGGGCGTGGTGGCGAGGCCATCGAGGAACAGCCGCTGGAACGTGTGGAGAACCAGCAGTACATCCACTACCAGAAGGGTTCGCTGGTGTTCTACCGGCTGCGCGAGGAGATCGGCGAGCAGGCGCTTAACCGGGCATTGAAGCGTTTCCTGCAGGACAAGGGTTACCAGCAACCGCCCTACACCACCTCGCGCGAATTGCTGGCCTACATCCGCGCCGAGACCCCGGCCGACCGCCAGCCGCTGGTTACCGACCTGTTCGAGAAGATCAGTTTCTACGACAACCGGGTGATGGTCGCCAGCGCCCGCAAGCGCGATGACGGCCGCTACGACGTGACCCTGGACCTGCATGCTGCCAAGCAATATGCCGACGGCAAGGGCCAGGAAAGCGACGGGAAGATGGATGACTGGATCGAGATCGGCGTGTTCGCCAACGGGCCTTCAGGCAAGGAACGCGACCAGAGAGTGCTGTACCTGCAGCGTCATCACATCACCAGCGCCGATCCGAAGATCACGGTGACCGTGGATGAAAAGCCGGATGAAGCGGGCTTCGATCCGTATAACAAGCTGATCGACCGGGTGAGCGACGACAACCGGCGCAAGGTGACGATGTGAGGCAACGTGGCGCCGGCCTGTGCGCCGGCGTTCCACGCAACACGTGCGGGCTTGGCTCGGCCTTGCTGTTTGGCTTGGCCCTACTGTAGTGGCGAGCCATGCTCGGCACATTGTCTACGGCAGCCGCGAAAATTCAGTGCACCGCGGCCTTCGGCCCCAGCAATGCCAGCAGCACATAGACCACGATCGAGGCGACGGTGCCGAATGCTGCCGGCAACCCGAACGCCCACGCCGAACGGCCCTGCTGGCGTGCCCACTGGGCCAGATGCCAGGCCGCGCCCAGGTTGATCAGCCAGGCAATGACGAACACCGGCCACAGCACCATGCCCACCGCGCGCAGCAGGGGCATGGACACCAGCGCGGCAACGATCGCCGCGATCAGGAAGATCAGGGCCGAGCGGGGATGGCGCGATGTGGATGCGCTCATGCGGCCAACCTGCGCACCATCACCAGCACGCGATAGCTGCGGTTGTCGGCTTCCTGCAGCGGCTTCCAGCCCAGCCGAGCGTACAGGCCGCCATCCAGCGCTTCGGTCTGTAGATACAACTCGGAAACGCCCATCCGAACCGCCTGCGCCGCTGCCTGCTCGACCAGCCCACTGGCCAGCCCGCGGCCCCGATGGCTATCGGCCACGAACACGCTGCCCAGCCAGTGCTCATACTGCGGGAATGCCTGCATCTCTCTGCGCTTGAGCTGCACGGCACCAACCAACTGGTCTCCATCGAAGGCGGCAATCAGGTGCGGGAAACCTCCGGCGTCCTGCGGCGGATTGAGCCGCTGCAGTTCCTGTTCCAGCGACAGGCCGGCGTCCTGGCCCCATTCCGCGTGGTACCACTGGGCCAATTGCTGCCGTGCCGGTGCGTCGGCAGGTAATACCCTGAATTCCATGGCAATGCCTTGATCCCGATATTGCCCAAGAGGATCACGGACGGCGCTCGAAGGGAAGCCCTCTGTGGAGTCGAGCCATGCTCGACTCATCAGGCCATGTGCGAAAGGCAGTCAAGCATGGCTTGTATGTTCCTC
>NZ_LLXT01000081.1 GCF_001431625.1 Stenotrophomonas geniculata ATCC 19374 = JCM 13324 | reverse complement strand
CCACTCCCCTCTCCGGCGGCGCCTACATATGTATAAAAACACCCCCCCGTAGCATCAAGCCATGCCCAGCCCACCCGCCGATCCCGCCGCGCCGCTCGTTGCCATCGTCGCCTGCCACGGCCAGGGGCTGTTCGAATTCGGCTGTGCGGTGGGCCTGTTCGCGCCGATAAGGCCCGAGCTCGGCGTGGCCTGGTACCGCACCCAGCTATGCGCAGGCGAGCCCGGCGCACTGCGCATGCTCGGCAATGCGCAGATGCAGCTGCCCTGCGATCTCAGCACGGTTGATGACGCCGACATCATCGTCATCCCCGGTTGGCGCGAACCCAGCGAACGCCCGCCGCAGGCACTGCTCGATGCGCTCAACCGTGCCCACGCACGCGGCGCGCGCATCGCCTCGATCTGCTCCGGTGCGTTCGTGCTGGCTTGGGCCGGGCTGCTCGATGGCCGCCAGGCCACCACCCATTGGCGCCTCACCGAAGCGCTCGCACGTGAGTTCCCACGCATCGATGTGCGCGAAGATGCGCTGTATGTGGATACCGGCAGCATCATCACCTCGGCCGGCTCGGCCACCGGCATGGACATGATGCTGCACATGGTGCGCAAGGACTACGGCGCGCGTGTAGCCAACCTGGTGGCCGAGCGGCTGGTGCTGGCGCCGTGGCGCGACGCCGGCCGCAGCCAGCGCGTCAGCCGGGCCATTCCCCATGGCGAGCCCACGCGCTTGGCAAAGCTGATGGAATGGATGCGCCGCAACCTGCGCGAGCCACATTCCCTTGGCAGTCTCGCCGAGCAGGCTGCACTCAGCCAGCGCACCCTGCAGCGGCAGTTCCTGGAAGCCACCGGCCTGTCGCCGATCGACTGGCTGATCCGCGAGCGCGTGGCCTTCGCGCGCGAACTGCTGGAAACCACCGACCGGCCGCTGCAGTGGGTCGCCGAGCAGGCCGGCTTTGGTTCACAGGAATCGTTCCGTCGGCACTTCCGGGGTCAGGTCGATGCGAGCCCTACCGAGTACCGCAGCCAGCATCGCGGCGGGATTGGCGCAGATCGGCTGGTGGGCTGCTGATTCTGCGGTACTTCGTGCTGCGGGCCTGCATCGCTTACAACGTGGTGGTGCGCCGATGGATCCGCCAGCACTGCGCGGCAAAGCCCATCACAAACACCACAGCCAATCCCAGCAGCGTCTGCAGCACCACCGGGGCCATCGGCGCCGCAGCAATCGGATGCGCTGCCGGCAAGCGGGTCAGCGTTTCATTGACGCCGGGCACCAGCGACAACAGGAAACTGAACGACAGCGCGAAGGTCGACAGGTAACGCGCTGCGCGCCCCAGCCAGCGCAGCCGCGCGGCCAGCACGCCGCCGAATGCCACCAGCAGCACGATCACCCCGAATACGTGGCCCGGGTTGATCCCGCCCGTGCTGGAGACGGTGAATGAGGTAGCGACAGACAGCACCAGTCCCGCCAGGTACAGCTTGCCCGAGCGTGTTGCAGGGTCGATTGCGCGATGGCGAATGAAGGCATACAGGCCGCTGAGAACCGGGATCAGGCTGACAACGGTATGGAACACGCCCAGCGTGGACAGAGAGTGCGACATGGAACATCTCCAGAGTTAAATAAACCTACTAGTAGGTAGTTGCATGATTCAAAAAATGACCCGCGTCGCCGCGGGCCCCACCACAGTCATGTCAGGCAGTCGCGCTCACCCGCGCAATGGCCAACCGCGCCAGTGCCGCGAACGTCGCCGCATCGCCGAAACCGCGCGCAGCCAGCATCGCGCCATGCACCGACGACATGAAGGCCTTCGCCTCGTCCGCCGCCGAGCCCTGCAGGCGCAACTGGCCCTGCGCGGCGCCCTTCTCCAGCGTCACCGTCAGCCACCCGCTCAGATCCTCGAAATGCCCGCGTACTTCATCGGCTATCGCTGCTGGGATCATCGGTGCCTCTGCGGCCAGCATCGCGCAGATACAGAACGACGACGTGCCGCCAGCAATGCAACTGGACCAGTAGTCCACATAGGCGTTGAGCTCCTGCAACGGGTCGCCCAGCTGCCGGTCCAGCAGCACCAGGCCCTCACGCGCCTCGGCCCGGTACAGCTCAACCACCGTGCGCACCAGATCCGCCTTGCTGGGGAAATGGTGGTGGATGCTGGCCTTGCTGATGTTCACCCGCGCCGACACGTCGGCGTAGCTGAAGCCGTTGTAGCCACCGGCCTCCAGCAGCGAACGGGCGTGGGCCAGGATCTCCTGGGCCTTGGGCGAGAGCGACTCTTTCATGCTGCCAACCTACTAGTAGGTTGAGGCGCTGTCAACTCCCCCCTGTTGGACTCGCCGGGCGTGGCCCGGCGCTACCCACGCCCCGCTCAGTCCTCCTGTACCAGCTTGAACTCGCGCAGCAGGCCACCGATCTGGGTCTTGTCCAGCTTGTTCATCAGCAGGTTGCGCAGGAACGCAGGCCCGGGAATATCCAGTTCCTTGCCATCGCGCAGACGACCGGCGGCGGCCAGCAGCGAGCGCACGTCGTAGGTGGAATTGAACACCTCCGGCACGCCGCGTTCGATATCCAGCAACGTGTACACCGCTTCCATCGGCGTACGCACCGAATACTCGGTGGTGAAAATGCAGTCGCGCTGCTTCGATTCGGCGAACTGGCCGATGAAGGCGAAGTTCACCGCACCTTCCGGCACCACGTCAGGGCGATCACCGGCCTGGCGCGGCATGAAGAACGCGGTGATGTACGGCATCATCACCGGTACCGTCTTCGCACCGGTCGCGGCCAGCTCGTCGATCTCGTCCACCGGCACGCCCAGGTGGTAGAGCCACTCGCGGGTGATCTCCTCGCCGGTGCAGTCCTGCATCGGCTTGTTCACGTAGTCGCCGGGCGTATCCACGAACAGCGAATACACCCAGACCACGATCTGGTCCTTGGGCTGGTTCTTGAAATGTGGCTGGCGGTTCACCGTCCAGCTCATCAGCCAGCGCGAGTCACGCACGCTGACGATGCCGCCGGTCACCACCTTGCCGCTGAAGGGATCGCGCTTGGCGATCTTCTGGATGTAGGCCGGAATGCGCGCATCCAGCGTGGTCACCGTCGCCGATTCCCACTTGGTTTCCGGAATGTGCGCGCCGAACACGTCCGGGCGCCCGAACGCTGCATCCTTCGCGGCAATGCGCCGCCACAGGTCCCAGGCCGGCGCCGGGCCTTCATTCAGGCGTGCCGCAGTGTGGTGGTCGCCATTGTCCGAGTTCTCAGTCAGCGAGCCGATGGTCATGAACAGAAGATCGTCCGCGCCCAGATCCACGCCACCGGCTACACCATCACGCATCCAGTGGATGCGCGTGGCCTGCTTGCGGCCCGGCTGCAGATCGAAGTCGACGTCGGTCACCTCGGTGCCGTACTGGAACACCACGCCATGGTCCTGCAGCCACTTCACCAGCGGCAGCACCAGCGATTCGTACTGGTTGTACTTGGTGAACTTCAGTGCGGAGAAGTCCGGCAGCCCGCCGATGTGGTGGATGAAGCGGTGCAGGTACAGCTTCATCTCCAGCGCCGAATGCCACTCCTCGAATGCGAACATGGTGCGCCAGTACAGCCAGAAATTGCTGTCCAGGAAATCACGGCCCAGCACTTCGTTGATGCGCTTGTTCTCCATCTCCTGCCGGGTGGCCAGGAACAGCGCGATGATATCCTTCTGCGCCTGCTCGGTCAGCGTGAACAGGCCATCGGTGTGCGCGTCCTCGCCGCGATTGATGGTGGCGCGCTGCAATGAATAGTTCGGGTCGTCCTTGTTCAACCAGTAGAACTCGTCCAGCACGCTGGCGTCATCGATCTCCAGCGAGGGGATCGAGCGGAACAGGTCCCACAGGCACTCGAAATGGTTCTCCATCTCGCGGCCACCACGGATCACGAAACCCTTTTCCGGTACCTTCAGGCCATCCAGCGCGCCGCCGGCAATCTGCTGCTGTTCAAGGATGGTGATGCGTTCACCGGCCATGCGCCCATCGCGCACCAGGAACGCGGCGCCCGCCAGCGAGGCCAGGCCCGAACCGACAAACCAGGCGCTCTTGCCATCGACACCGGCCGGCTTGCGCGGGCGCGCGAAGGCTTCGTAGTTGCCACTGCTGTAGTACATGCGCTGCTCCTTCCTGGAGGGGGTCATCAGGAACCCGCAGCGGGATGACACAGCCATCCCGTGCAGGTCATGGCCCTACTCTAGCGCCGAACCGATGTACCGTTTCCTGCACACACGCTGCGACCGAATGACGCAGCCGCGTCAGAGCTGCCGGCCCAGCAGCATGCCAGGCCAACCGTCCACGTTGAACGGTGCGATGCGTGTGTAGCCACAGGACTCATAGAAGCGCACCAGATCCCCATTGCCACCGCCGTAGCAGTCCACGCGCAGATGGTCGAGTCCGGCAGCGCGCGCCTGCTCATCGGCAAACGCCATCAAGCGGCGGCCAATGCCGCGCACGCGGCCATCGCGCGAAGCCACCAGCACGCGTACGTACAGCTCTGGCCCATCGGGCGCCGGTACATAGGGCATCGCCTCACCCAGCGCCAGGAACGCACGCACCTCACCCAGTGCGTTCTGCGCCACCCACGCGCCGGGCAGCGCGCAGGCATCAGTCACCTGGGTGATTCGACGCGGCACCGTCGACCACGGCTCGCTGCCCCACTGCTGCAGATTACCGATCGACACGAACCATTCGATCACCTCGTCGAAGAGCCGCAGCACAGCAGGGGCATCGGCCACGCTGGCGCGGCGGATGGTCAAGGTGTCCTTTCCAGCTTCAGTCATGCACGTACTCCTTTCAACGCATCAATCGGCTGCACCGAGGATGCCGGCCAGCGGCCGGCACTACCAGGGCCGGACGTCCGTGGGCCGGATTTGACATGCAGGCATTTACCTGCATATAGTCCACTCGACGGCGGCGCCTGCCCGCCCACGCGAGGAACCTGCAATGGTGGATATCGCACATCGGGTCGGCATCAAGGCCCCCGCAAGCCAGGTGTATCAAGCCCTGGCCACCCCCGAAGGCGTCGCCGCCTGGTGGGCTGAAGACACCCACGGCGACCGGAACGTCGGCGGCACGGTGAAGGTCCGTTTCACCCACAACGGCCAAGAGATCGGCGCCATGGAAATGCTGCTGGAACAGCTCATTCCCGGCGAGCTGGTGCTCTGGAAGTTCCTGGCCGGTCCCGCCGAATGGATCGGCACGCATGCGCGTTTCGCACTGAAACAGGAAGGCGACTACTGCATCGTGCTGTTCACCCACGAAGGCTGGAAAGAACGCGTCGAGTTCACCTCCCACTGCAGCACCAAGTGGGCGGTGTTCCTGTTGAGCCTCAAAGCCCTGCTGGAAACCGGCAAGGGCCAGCCCAACCCGCACGACGTCAGGATCGACAACTGGAACTGAAGACGCCCCGCATGAATGCAGACAAGGTGTTCAAGGCCCTGGCCGACCCCACGCGCAGAACGCTGCTGGACCTGCTCTGCGAAAACAACGGCCAGACCTTGGGCCAGCTCTGCGAGCACCTGGACATGGCCCGGCAATCGGTCACCCAGCACCTGGGCCTGCTGGAAGACGCGAACCTGATCAGCACCGTGCGGCGAGGCCGCGAGAAGCTGCACTTCATCAACCCGGTGCCGCTGCATGAAGTCTACGAGCGCTGGGTACGCAAGTTCGAGCAGCAGCGCCTGAGCCTGCTGCATGACCTGAAACGAGAACTGGAAGGAGAATGACGATGTCCGCAGAGACCACCCGCTTCATCCACGTGATCTATATCGCCTCCACGCCACAGAAGGTGTTCGAGGCCATCACCCGCCCCGAGATCGCCAGCCGCTACTGGGGCCATGAGAACGTCTCGGACTGGAAGCCCGGCTCGCGCTGGCAGCACGTGCGCGCCAACGAAACGCGCTCGGTTGAGCTGGTCGGCGAGGTGGTGGAAAGCACCCCGCCCTCGCGGCTGGTCATCACCTGGGCCGCCGCCTCGCAGGCCGACAACCCGGATGCTTACAGCCGCGTGACCTTCGACATCGTGCCCTACCAGGACATGGTGCGGCTGACCGTTACCCACGACGAGCTTGAACCCGGCAGTGGCATGGATACCGGCATCCGCCAGGGCTGGCCGATCGTGCTGTCGAGCCTTAAGTCGCTGCTGGAGACGGGCAAAGGGCTGGATGTGTTTGCGAAGCCGGCGTAGTCGTCGGGAGGGTTGGCCCGCGCGAGCGGCACCGGGCAGATGGCCCGCTGTCGCCGCCGCCGCACAATCCCCAATCGCTCCCCCACATTGCATTTCATGGAACAATAGGGAGCACATGGTTCTCGAGTTCCGTTATGTCCCTCGCGTTGCTAACCGTCGATCAGGCTGCCCAGCAGCTCCGCCTGCACCCCAAAACCGTCCTGCGGCATATCCGTAGCGGCCAACTGCGCGCGACCCGCATCGGCAAGTCCTATCGCATCACCGCCGAAGACCTCGACGTGTTCACCGGCACCGTGCGTCAGCCCTCCGCTGCGCGCCCACAACTGACCACGGTGGTGGATATTCCCGGATGCGGTGCGGCACGTGCCGCCGACCTGGTGCGTGCCCTGCATGCGCGCGTCACCGGCCGCGAGGCCAACGATGAGCCGCTGCGCATGGAGACGATCTATTCGCCTGAGCACGATGTGCTCAAGCTGATCGTGATCGGTGGCCTGGCAGGTTCCACGGCGCTGCTGGTCAGCCTGCAGCGCCTGTTGCAGGACCGCAGCGCATGAAGCGGCAGCGCCCCGGCATTCCCACGCAGCACGTGCTTGCCGCCTATCGCCAGGTGCTTTCGGGCTGGCCGGTACCCCACGAATCGCACCATCTCGCCACCCGCGCCGGTTCGACATTTGTGGTCAGCTGCGGCCCGGAACACGGCCCTGCCCTGGTGCTGCTGCATGGCACCCTCAGCAATGCCGCCAGCTGGATGTTCGATGCCGAACGTTGGAGCGAGTACTACCGCGTGCATGCCGTCGACATCATTGGCGAACCGGGCCTCAGCGAAGGCACGCAACCTGCGCTGGACAGCGACGCGCATGCGCAATGGCTGGATGATGTCCTCGACGCACTTGGCGTGGAAAGCGCAGCATTCGTGGGCCTGTCGTTCGGCGGCTTCCTGGCACTGGGCTACGCGCTGCGAAGGCCTGCCCGGGTCAACGCACTGGTCCTGGTCAGCCCCTCGGGTATCGGGCGCCAGCGTGCATTCCTGCTCAAGGCGCTGCCACTGTTGCTGCTTGGCCGATGGGGACGCGAGCACCTGCGCCGCGCGGTCATGGGTCCCGCGCCACTGCATGCACCTGCACGTGCACAGCCGCTGCTCGACCTGTTGGCATTGATCCGTGCCGAGGTTCGGCCACGTCCGCTGCGCATTCCCCGCATCAGCGACGAGCGCCTGGCTGCGTTGCATCCGCCGGCAGCCCTTGTCATGGGCGCGCGTGATGCCCTCATCGACACCCCTGCCGCCGCCGAACGCATGAAGCGGCTCGTCCCGACGGCGGACGTCACCCTGCTCGCAGACGCCTATCACTACATCCCCGGCCTGCGCGAAGACATCCTCGCCCGGCTGCGTCAACTGCAGAACCTCCAGAATGAATGATTCCATTGAACACATCGGCACCACCCGCCTCCTGCGCATCGAGCCGCAGGGCCCCGCACTCGATGCCAACGGCCTGCGCGATCTGGTCGGCGACGCCCTTGGGCATCAGGCCGAGTGGATTGCCGTGCCGGTGCAGCGCCTTTCGGCAGACTTCTTCGAGCTTCGCTCCGGCATGGCCGGTCAGTGGCTGCAGATGCTGGTGAACTACCGCCTGCACTTTGCCGTGCTGGGCGATGTCAGCGACTACCGCGCACAAAGCGAATCGCTGGACGCGTGGATCACCGAGTGCAACCGTGGTCGCGACGGCTGCTTCGTGGCCGATTGGGATGCTCTGCAGACTCGCCTGTCGGCCTCGGCCAGTTAGCGCGCCGTCCAGCCCCCATCCACCGGCAGCGCCGTGCCAGTGATCTGCGCCGCAGCGTCCGAAGCCAGGAACACCACCATTTCGCCCAGCTGCTCGGGCGTCACGAACTGCAACGACGGCTGCTTTTCAGCCAGCAGCGCGCGGGCGGCAGATTCCTGATCTGTGCCGTCCTTCTCCGCCAACGCGGTGATCTGCTGCTCGACCAGCGCCGTTCGCACCCAGCCCGGGCAGATGGCATTGGCGGTGATGCCGGTGCCCGCATTCTCCAGTGCGGTTACCTTGGTGAAGCCCACCACGCCATGCTTGGCCGCCACATAGGCCGACTTGTTCGCCGAGCCCACCAGTCCGTGTACCGACGCGATGTTGATGATGCGGCCGGCGTCCTGCCCCTTCATGTAAGGCAAGGCGGCCGCCGTTGCATGGAACACCGCCGACAGATTCAGCGCCAGGATTGCATCCCACTTCTCGACCGGGAATTCCTCGATCGACGCGGTGTGCTGGATGCCGGCATTGTTCACCAGGATGTCGATGCGGCCCATCTTCGCCACGGCGTGGTCGATCAGTCCGCGCACCGCCTCGCCCCGTGACAAGTCGGCGCCGTCATGCGCTACCCGCACGCCGAACTCGGCCTCCAGCCGCGAACGAATGCGCTCGATTTCCGCCGCGTCGCCGAAGCCATTCAGCACGACATCGGCACCTTGCCGCGCCAGCGCAGTCGCAATGCCAAGACCGATACCGCTGGTGGAGCCGGTGACCACCGCAACCTTTCCACTGAACATGGGCGAGCTTCCATTGGGGGTGGGCCGCCAGTGTAGCGTTACCGGCCTCCGCACCCTCCTCCTACGTGCCCACGTCCAACGAATACGCCAACAGGAACTCCCTGGCGTACTCATTCCCACCCTGCGCCGAAGCGCGAATCAGGTCCACCGCACGCGGCACGTCCCTGGCAACACCCTTGCCATGGAACAACGCCAAGCCAAACTCGAACATGGCCGACGGATAGCCGGCCTCCGATGCCCGCTCAAAACACGAGGCCGCCCGCATGACGTCCTGCTCGACGCGGTCGCCGGTCAGCAGGCACAGTCCTACCGCATGGATTGCCGGGATATAACCCTTCTCTGCGGCCTGCTTGAGGGTCGCGAAGCTGTCCGCCTCGGCATGTGCGTCGTCCTCCCCAACGGGCATCGAAGAAGAGAGGAACAACGCTTCGGCACAGCCGCTTGCAAGCTGTGGAGTCAACAGCCGCCGCGCCTCGGCAATGTCACCACGGTCGAGCACCGCATCGAAGTCGGTCGTGAGCTGGGTTGGCATGTTCGTCATGGCGCAGGCGTCCTTCCTGTTTGCGGGCATCCTTTCGTCCCGTTGGCATTATGCCAGCACCATCCCAGGGCATCCCGCCAGACCCACAAGACCGGGTGCCCAGAAGACCCTCCGCGTCCATCGGTGTTGGCCCTATAGTCAGCGCAATCCACCCATGGATGGCCCGACGGAGGCCGCTCAGGCACTCCGCCCGATGTCGCAAATGACATTGGACCCGCCACGGAATGTGCGGATACCCTTGAATCCGCATGGATCTGCCGAAAGGGTGATAGTCATGGCTTTTGCTTCCCCTCCGCCTGTCCCGGCGAACCTCCAGGAAATGCTCAAGGACTATCCGGAGCACATCGAACAGCTACAGAAGGCTCTCATTTCAGTGAGCCATAGGCGACAGAGTTACGCCCCCCCTTGAGGCCGCAGTATGGAGGACTGTCTCACTAGCTTTGTCGCCGAAGCGCGAGCTGAACTAGCAATTGCCGAAGCTTCAGACGCCCCCAAGGCAGTCGCACAGTCTCAAACAAAGGAAAGGCTCATGTCCTTTGCGAGATCCAGCAACTTTGGCATGGCCAGACTTGGCGATCTCAGGAAGTACTTCGAGCTTCATTCAAGGCCCGACTAGCGACGGCTTCTGTTAGTCGGCTGGCTATTGAGGGGGCATTGAACTCGCCATTACAAGTACAGATACTCATGAAAACGCGTCAGACAGCTGAACAGGTACCCACCATGCCTCAATCCTCCCCCCCGGTTCCGGCTAAGCTCCAGGAAATGCTCAAAGACTATCCGGAGTATATCGAACGACTGCAGAAGGCTCTCAACTCGGTGAAGGACAGGAGGATAAAGTCCACCCCTCCTTTTGAGGCCGCAGTCTGGCTATTGGAAGACCACCTCAGTGGCTTTATCGCTGAAGCGCGAGCTGAACTAGCCACCGCCGAAACGTCAGGCAATCCGCAGGCCATTGCACAGGCAAATGAGAAGCTCGAACTGATGTTCATGGCACGAAGCGGTGGCGGCGGGATGCTGAACATCAGTGATCTTGCGGCCTACTTTGAAACTCATAAAGAGCACTACTGATGCCAGCTCCCAGTGCCGTTCTTGCCCCCGCGACTCATGCAGAATACCTGGAGCGGCACGTCATCCCTCGGAGTGGATTCAATTCCGCAAACCATCATGAAGTACCGCGCGCCATCGTCTTGGCCGGGCAACCAGGTGCTGGCAAGAGAAAACTGAATGATGCGGCAAAGATCGACTTGGGGTATGACGTAGTGCCCATCGATCCTGACGATCTACGCGATACACATCCGGACGTCGAACGCCTGCGTCAGCAGCACCCATACACTTGGGCCGGCCACACCCACGAAGACGCCAGCCAATGGGCAAAAGAGCTGCGATCGGCAGCAATCGGTGGGCGTAGAAATCTCATCCTCGATGCCACGCTCGGCAACGGTGATAGCGCGGTCACACTGATCAAGGACCTTCAGGCCAAAGGCTACGACGTAGAGATTCGGGGCGTCGTCGCGCATCGGCTGGAAAGCGAACTTGGTGTGGATGCGCGCTTTGCGGACTCTTTGAATAGCGCCGGTTTCGGCCGCTACGTCCCCGAAGACGTGCGCAAACACGTTTACGATGCCCTGCCCGGCAATCTGGACAAGGTTCATGCCGAGACCGGCATCCAGATTCGACTCTACGGACGCGAAGGCGCTCAGGTCTACGACAGCCATAGCGATACCCGTCTACCGGGCGCAGCGCTGGAAGCCGAACGTGAGGCTCGGCTGAAAGACCCCCGAATCACCCAATCATTGCGCGATGGCTGGCGCGCACAAGGCCGCTGGCACGCCGAGCTTGGGGACACCCTGCCCCTCAACGACAAGGTCAGTCCACCAACAGCGGCAGCCGTTTTCGATGAGCGCGCAACGCTCAAGGTTGTTGAAGGCATTACACCCAACATCCAGGAAGCACGCGTCATCGACCACACCATCCGCGTGCGTCCAAACATGGTGCGGGGCGCCGTCATCGGTGGCGCCGCAGCGACGGTCGTTGAAGCCGCGACGGAAGGAACAAGGATCGCCGACCTGTACGCACGCGACAACCGGACGGGCGCGGAAGCCGCGCTGCTGGACTTCGGAGCACGCAGCGTCGGCGGTTGGACCGGCGCAGTGGTGGGCGCCAAGGTCGGTACGCTGCTGGGCATCGAATCCGGCCCTGGCGCCATTGTCACCGGCATCATTGGTGGCGGGTTAGGCGCCTGGGGTGGCGGTGAGATCGTCGACTGGATCGAGAAGTACCAGATCAACAACCAGGCAGACAGCACCGGCAGGGTCTGGACGTTTGACCCGGCGCATCCCGAAAAGGGCTGGACGCACAGCGAGCGGGAGATCATCGGCACCGTCGGCACCCTGGCCGATCGCCCGATCTACGGCGCGACTACACTGCTCACGGCCGACGCCGAATTGACCCAGCAACTGAACTACCAGGCCTCAAGCCGGGCCGTCGGGCTGCGGCTGTCCGCGCCGGATCAACCGATCAATCCCTTCAGCATCGCCGGCGATGCCAGCGATACGCCCAGCGCACTGCCACGCTCCTGGGAGCGCAATCCAGAAACCGGCGAATGGCGGCGCGAGGTCGTCCATCAGGTCCTCGAACACGGCATCAAGAACACCACGGTCGAAGTAGCCGACGCCACCAAGGCTGCCCAGCTTGATGACGCCGCACAGGGCATCATGGCCTTCAACGCCGCCCGTAGCTCGGCGGCCTTTGCCAAGCAGTACGAGCAGGCCTACACCGCCCAAGGCTGGTCCCAGTACGGACCGATTCCGGATGAAGTGATCTGGGCCCAAGACCATCCCGATCACGTACTGGCATCCGATGGACGCACCTATCAGCAACAGGGCGACGGCGAATGGCTGCATGACGGCTGGATCTACGACTCGCTGGCCGAGGGCAACATCCGCGACGAGTTGAACCGAACCTATCCGCAGATCCGCGCCATCCAACAGATGGAGGCGCCGGTACCCGGCGCCCACGAACGCAGTATCGAGGCACTGACCGTCAACGAACGCGAAGCCCGCGACCAGGCCATGCAGGAAGCCAATCGACTGGGTGTCGCTGCACCGCAAGCGCAGCAGGTTGCCGCCGCTGCCGTGGCTGAGGTTCGCGGCGAGCACGCCGAAGAACGGCTGACGCCACAAGCCGTGATCGATGCGCACAGCGTTGAACGCGCTGCACTGTCGCCCAACACATCACCCTTGGTACAGGAGCATCGCGCTCCTGCGCCTGCAGCGCCGACGCCTTCGGATCGTGTGGAATCCGTGCAGGAACCGGCTCGCCGCGAAGCACCACGACGGGAGCCGATCGCGGCCGCTGCAACGCAACCTGCACCGGATGAGTCAAGCGAGCGGCAAGCGCATACCGAGGCAAATCCTCCTGCGCACCCGATGCCGGCAGCCCCTGTGCCGTCACCCGGCATTCCCTCCGCTGAGCGATCTCCCGCACAGCCAGAAGTGAGTGCATTACCTACGTCGGATGTCGGACACCCCGCTCCTGCGCAGGAGCCCGTTGCGACTCAGACCCACTCTCTGGCCCCGTCAATCCAGGCCGAAGTGGCTGACGCCGCCCCGGCTACTGCTCGTCTCCACGAAGCCGAAGCAACACCAGCGCCAGTCCAACTTGAGCCAGACGTTCCAGCCCCCCTCGCAGCAGCCGAGGCCGCTGCGCCCAGGGTCTCAGAGCACGAGCCTCCTTACGCGCCACCACCCGTGGAAGCACTGGCGGCACCACCCTCAAGCGCAACGGCCCAGCAAGAGCCCGAAGCGCCGCCCGCCCCCCTGCTGCCTACCCAGCCTGAGCATCCCGATCACGCCCTCTACCAGCAGGTGCGCACAGGCGTAGCCACATTAGATGCAAAGCACGGCCGCACGTTCGACGAAGCCAGCGAGCGCATGACTGCCAGCTTGCTGGTGCTCGCCAAGGACAACGACCTGGATCGCGTGGACCACGTACTGCTGAGCAACGCCACCGCGGACAAACCCGCCGGTCATACTCTGTTCGTCGTACAGGGCGAGCCCAGCGACCCCGCACACCAGCGCGCTGCGATGCCGACCGAACTGGCCGCACAGACCTCAGTCGAAGAATCCATGCAGCAGTTCGACGCCGTCAGCCGCGAAGCGCAGCAGCGCGCCATCGCCAATCAACTCGAACAGCAGTTGGAAGATCAGCGCGTGCAGCAGGATATCCAGATCCGTGCCGCCAGCATGGGCTGAGTGTGTAAGACACGCGCGAAATCATTCACAACAACCCGCCCTCCTGGTCCCTCTGTTTGCCAATCGGCGCTATTGATATCGCCGCGCAATCAGAAGAACAGACCCGCTCGATCAACGGTCGCCAGTGGATTGGCCTTCCGCACCGCCTCCAGGAAAAGCAGGAAGTCGCGGTTGAACAGCGACAGATTGTTGGTGAACGTCACGCACTTTCTACCCGATGCTCTGCTGAAGCATACCTGCCAGACATAGCGCGAATAGATGACGTCGGACGTTCGTGTGACTGAGGTGATCTGCGAAAGCGGAACCGCCGTAGGCACCGGCCCACGCCGCAGGTAGAAGGACTCCGCATCAAAGAAGTAGTGCTCGCGATCCTCTTTGCCATCCACCATCACCAAGGTCATGGATGTTCCGGAGATCTGGCGAGGAGGATCCAAACGCAGCCCCGATTTCACGGACGAGCGAGCAGTTGCCGACATTCGCCGAAGGGTAAACCAGAGGATCACCAACGGAAGCGCCGCAAGGACAATGAAACCTACGGTCTTCAAAGCAGTTTCCAGCGTGCTGGGCACACAGATCTCCAGGATGAACGTTCAGGCACTTGCAAGGCCCGACTAGATCCACGCCACGCGTGGATGCTCTGGCTTCAACGCCCCATCACTTCCAATGATCCGGCCCCAGGAACGGCAGGCTCAACACAAACACCGGAACCGCCACAGGAATCAGCGCCGCGCCGAGCACCTTGCCCGCCGCCGAACCCACACCCGGCTTGTCCTCCCTCTCCGGCAGGATCCGCTGCGCCCGCGCATTGATCGGCTGTGCCAGCTTCCCCTTCTCTGCCAGTGCCGCAGCATCGGGCAGCTTCACCCGCTCGCCGTCGCCCTCGAACAGCGCGCTGTAATAGCTGCCGCCCTTCCTGGAAAGATTGCAGGCCCGGTCAAACGCCAGCGCATAACGGGTCCGGTCCATCGGCAGGTAATAGCGCGCCCGCTCCTCCACGGCCTTGGCCTCACGCGGGGTGACCTCAATCCGCTCCAGCTTGAACTGCGCGGCCTGCTGCGCCGTCACCTGCTCCGGCCGCAGCAGCAGCGCATAGCTGCCGTGCACCTTGGCCTTGTTGGCCGGGTCGCGCCAATCCTCATGGAAGTACATCTGCGCGCAGGCCACCGCCTCGCGCAGCGGGCTGTCCATCAGCGCCCGGTACTCGCGGAACGGCGCGGCATTGAAACGCATCGGCTCGTCATAGCGCGGCAGCAGGTACAGCTGGCCGTCGTCGGCCACGAACGCACTGGTGATCTCGCGGCTTGAGGCGTGCTCTTCCGGGCCACTGGCACAGCCGGACAGCAGGCCAAGGCACAAGGCGGAGAGAATGAAAAAAGACGTTCGCATGTCGTGTTCTAGAGCTTCCGTGGAAAACCGGCCCCGCCCGGAAGGACGAGGCCAGTCCGCCATGGTGCCACGGCACCGCATGCGATGCAGGCCCCGCCCTACTTCAACCGCTCCACCAGCCGCTGCCCCACCTCCAGCGCCGACGCCGGGTTCTGACCGGTAATCAGCTCGCGGTCCACCACCACATGCCCGGTCCACGGCGTCGCGTTGCTGCTGAACGTCGCCCCCGCCCGCTGCAACGCCGTCTGCGGGTAGAACTTCATCTCGCCGCCGCCCAACAGCGGCTTGGCCTGCTCTTCCTCCTGGTTGCTGATCACCGTCATCTGGTAGCCGCTGTAGATCCACTTCGGCGTGGCCGGCATCGCACCCGCTTCCAGCTTCGCTACAAAACCCGCAGCATCCGGCAGCGTGGACAGCAGCGCGATCGGCCCGTGGCAGACCAGCGCGGTGGTCTTGTTGCGCTGGTGGAAGTCGGCCAGCAGCCGGCCCAGCGCCGGGCTCTTCAGCAGGTCCTGCATCGGCGCGTGGCCACCGGGAATGTAGACCGCATCGAACCGCGCGTAGCCCTGCTGCTCGATGCGCGCCAGGCTGACCACCGGCGAGGCCGTCGGCGAGGTCAGCGCCAGTTTCTCCAGCAGGTCCTTGTGCAGTTTCAGCTGCGCGGCATCGTTGCCGAAGTACGCTGCCGTCACCGAGGACGCATCCACCGTCGGCGCGCGCCCCTGCGGCGTGGCGAAGGTCACCTCGTGGCCCGCGTCCAGCAGCAGCTTGACCGGCTGCATCAACTCGTTGAGATAGAAGCCGGTGGAAAGCACCTTGCCGTCCTTCAGGTCCAGGTGGTTTTCATCGGACAGCACCACCAGCACGTTGGCGGCATGGGCGCCGGTTGCGGCCAGGGTCAGGGCCAGCGCTGCGGCCAGCCGGGGCATCAGGTTCATGGGGTAGCTCCTATCGGGGAATGGCCGCCACTTTATTCATCGCCGCAGCGGCGATAAATTGGCCCCATCGCAAAACATCTGTTCCCCGGAGAGCCAAATGAGCCGCAAGTTCGACTACCTGGGCGATGTGGAGGTGTTCCTGGCGGTGGTCGAGCACGGCTCGTTCACGGCGGGCGCGGTGGCGCTGTCCACCACGCCGTCGGTATTGAGCCGCGCGGTCACGCGCCTGGAAGCGCGGTTGGGCCGGCAGCTGCTGCAGCGGACCACCCGCCGCGTGGGCCTGACCGACGCCGGGCGGCTCTACCTGGAACAGGTGCGCACCGCCTTCGGCCTGCTGGACGACGCCGAGCGCGATGTACTGGCCCAGGACGGCGCGCTGGCCGGCCGCGTGCGCCTGAGCGTGCCCACCACCTATGGCCACTACCGGCTGCCGCCCGTGCTGGCGCGCTTTGCGCAGCAGTACCCGCAGGTGCAGGTGGAATTGAACATCACCAACCGAAACGTGGACCTGGTGGCCGAAGGCTTCGACCTGGCCATCCGCTTGGGCCAGCTGCCGGACAGCGGGCTGGTGGGGCGGAAGCTGGAAGACGCCCCGTTGCTGCTGGTGGCCGCGCCGGGCTACCTGCAACGCCGTGGCACGCCACAGACACTGGACGACCTGCAGCAGCACCTGTGCCTGCCCTTCGTGATGCCACGTACCGGGCGGCTGGCGCCGTGGATCTTCCGCGACGGCGGGCGCGACGTGGATTGGCTGCCGCGCTCGTCCATCGAGACCTCCGACGATGTGCTGGGCGTGGTGTCGCTGGCCGAACAGGGCATTGGTATCTGCCAGAGCTATGCGTTCATCGTGCGCGAGCGGATGCGGCGCGGGCAGCTGGTGGAGGTGTTGCCGCAGTTGGGTGGGCGATCGCGGCCGTTCTCGGTGATCTATGCGCCGCATCGGCGGCAGTCGGGGGCGGCGCGGGCGATGATTGAGTTGCTGGTGGGGAATGCGGCTGAGGATCGCGCAGGTCGAAGCTGCGAGGCTTGATAGTGGTGTCGGGTTTGAACCGCTTTTCGGGGTGTGCGGCTTATCGGGCTCTGTTGCCAGTCGGTGCGGACTAAGAACTGTTGTAAAGAAGGCTGTCGCGCTATTCGCTTGTGGCGTGGGCGATTGCGCCACTTTGATTCGCTATCAGCAGAGCAGATGCGCGAATGCGTCTGCTGGCGTCGCGTGCTGCACGAATGGTGCGTGCAACAATAGTTCTTCGCTCTTGAATTCCGCGATTCCTTCGCGAATTTCTATTGGCATTCGAAGCGGCGGCGTAAACACCATGGCGCGCCACCGACAAGGGGTGGCCGGGTCTGCAAACCCGAAGAAAGCGATGTCTGTAGTTTGCGCTTGCCCGTCGGCACCGTCCTTAACCGGTGCCGGCGGGCAATCCGTCGGCCTGTATGGCGGGCGGTGCGTGGGGGCCCTCGGGCCCGCCGGTCTTATGACATCGCTTCTTCCGGTTTGCAGCCACGCATCGTCCGCCACCCTTCGCGGTGGCGCTGTTAAGCACAGCCACGGAAGCCGACGCCATGAACGAATCCGACACCTTCTCCTCGTACACCGTTGTTGAACCCATCAACGACGACACTCCCCTGCCCGACCTGAACTCCCTGCTCGGCATCCTCAAGCGCATGCGCGGCTGCGAGGGTGCCGATGGTCTGCCCTGGCCGGAGGCCGACGTCTCGCCCGGCCGCCGTGTGAGCTTGGCGAGAACCGAGCGCGCGTTGGTGGGGCTGCTGACGGTGCTGGAGGTGCTGCACTCGGCTGACCGTTGCCGGGTGGCAGCGGAGCCGGAGCGGCATCTGGATGAGGGCGTTGTTGATGGGTTGTTCCTAGCTTGCCGGGGGTTGGCTGAGTGGGCTTGTCAGGAGGTGAGGCCACAATAGCTAGTTTGCTACGAATACCACCGAATCAGGCCTGCTAAGAGTTATTGCCCAAGGCGGCTGTGCAATGACCACAAAGTGGTTCACCACGGCAGCTTTAGTGGGGCTGGCAGGGAGCAATTCCGACGGGACATTCGTCGCTTCGACGCCATCAGATAGCCGACCTATCTATCACCTGACCAAGGGCTGCTTGGTTCCTACAGCACTACTAGCAGGAGTCATCTACATTCTGCTGTCAGTCTGCGTGACGCCTCTCCCGAATTCTTTGCCAGCAGCAGCCTTGCTGGCAAGATCAAGTAGCCATGTCAGCAAAGATCCTAAAGAAGCATATGTGGCCACCATTAAGTTGATAGAGATCACGGACAATGCATTCATTGCCCGCAATCCATACTTAGCATCAGTGCACTTCCAGGCATCCCCAAGAACTACAATCACATCATCGATGCATGACTTCAGCTTGGGGCACCCCAGCTACAGGCATACGTACCATCCAAGGGAATCGTTTGGGATTGGCCTGTTCGTACTGATTGACCTCCACGCGAGGAAGGTTCCGCTTGTCATAGAGCATGCCCAACCGCAAAGCCAGGCTTGCCGGGGCAGCCAGAAAGAGAGTTATGTCTGTAATGCCGTTTCGAGCCAAAGACATCACTGTATCGAGGAACTGCTGAGCGAGTTGTTGTTGTTTCAACTCGGACCAGTGCGTGTCGGTACCACGCCCCTCCAGATCCATCCGGATGACAGGCGTTCCCGCTTCAGCGGTCTGCACATCAACATCAAGAACATCGTACGAAGCGGACACGCATAGCGCCACGCGGGTGGCACCTGCTTGCAAAGTATCCAGGCCTGCCACCACAAAACGATTGCCGTCATCCTCACCAGCGCTCAACCCACGCCAGGCACGCATTTGCCGATCCCAGTCCATGATGACCGTGTTTGACTCATCATCAACGATCACTCCCAGGAGAAAAAGCAACGGCACCGGCGCAAGCCCACCGAGCACAAACGATAGATCGGATCGGTCCAGTCCACCGCAACGTCGTGCTATGTCATCAGGCAGGCTGGAGATTCGGCGAACTGCGGCCTCTGGGCTCACAATCTGACCGTCTACAACTCCTTGCCTTACATCGACGATCACCTGCTCACGGTGACCAAGTATTGATGAGGGGACGGCTGCAGCCAGAGGTTGACCTTGCCAATCCCTCAACCCTCTGGCCTCGATCACGATGACCTTCTTACGGCTCTCTCGACGGATATCACGAACAACCAGCCCTACACCCAGCAATACAACCACACAAGTTATCGCGAACACACCCCAGCTCAACGCACCGGAACTTCCAGAGCTGTCCCAGCTAAAGGTGAACGGCCCTTGGGAAGTTGGAATCGTAATGCCGAATGTCAACCCTACGAGCACGAGACCAAAGAGCGGAACGCCCGCTCGAATGAGTGTGACGCCCGGCGAGCGCCGTCTGAAGACCCAATCAATGAGTGATTTGATGAAGTAATTTATCAATGTCTATCCTCCAGAATGACAACCGGTGATGGGCTAAAGTGGCGGCGGAACAAGGTGCAAGAGCATGCGATCTTCCGCCACCAATGCAGCCGAACGATCAGCAGAACCGCAAAGTCGATTCCACGTTCACCGTTGACAAGACCGACCATAGACTCAACATCCTGAGTGCTGGGTGTGACCGGAAATCGAGGGTGCGAGTGCCACTCCCCCAAGTAGTTGAAACGGTCATACTGGTCCCCCGTTTCACGGAAGAACGCATTCAAAGCCTCGGCATGGGCTTCCGAGCTTCGAACGAAATGCGCTTTCCCTCCCGTCTGGCTATCAAGCGACAAGTCAACGATTCGGAAATGGCCGGGCTCGATCTGCTCCCCCATCAGCACACCGCCAATCTCTCGGCTGCCCGCCGCTCTGAGCGCCTTGCGCAACTTCTCTTTGACGTTATCCGTAAATTCAACCTGCATTGTTGGCCTTTGGCAGAAGGTCCGCGACGAATTGCTTGAAAGCCTCAGCGTCGCCATCTTGCGCCTCAGTACCCCAACTATCGGTTGGGCCAAGATCGATCGGCCTCACATCAAATGGCGCCGAAAAAAGCCATCTTTCGGACAGGCCAATCAAATAGGCGGAGTATGGGAAGATCGTGGCTTCGGGACGAGCAATCAGGTCAGTTGCAAAGCGAGACAGGTGCGCAGCAATCACAGTTACATCTGCATCGTCGGCTATCAGCGGCGCTCCGGATTCGTCGCCCCCGGAATAAGGCTGGGAGGCAGGTTGATCAGGCCAATTTACGCCCTGATCGGCGTACCACGCCTCAATGCGTCTACGGGCCTCCAAAGGCGTGGGATCAACTTCTGGACGCAACCGAACAACTATGCCGCCAACCCCGCCACCAAACACCTGCGCCCAGCACAATGACTTTTTGGCTCTCCGTGCAATGGCCGAACACAGGTTAAAGACCGCAGGGTCGGCAGTTGCATCAATAATCACATCACATTCTGCGATGTATTCCAGCGTGGTAGCTGTTGACCCTCCGCTCTCTTGTCCGCCTAGTACGGTCGTGCGAGTGAGGACTTCACAATCGGCATTTACCTCGTTCACGCGAGCTGCCAACGCCTGCGATTTGTGCATCCCCACGGCACGCCAGTCGAGTTCATTACGAACCAGATTACCTGCGGCCAGAATGTCACCATCCACCAGCACAAACTTGCCGATACCAGCTCTGGCAAGCTGCACAGCCACCTTGGAACCTACAGACCCGCAGCCAACAATCGCAACTTTGGCAGACCGAAGGTTGACGTATGCGGGATCAAGACGAACGCCATCAAGCTCAGCAAGCACCAAATCGTAGTTGATGAGTTTCTTCGCTCCAGCCTGGCCCAATATCATCAGCGCTTGAATGCTTTGCCCGTCGAAGATAATTACTTCGGTCTCGCTCGGCGCTTGACTCAGCTCAGCCGCCAACTCTCCCAACCCAAGCTGTTCCAGCAGTGCTGCAAGGTCTTCGAATGCCCGACATTTGACCGCCTCCCCATCAGGCAAGCGGACTACCTTTGCCTTCAATGAAGTAGCACCATAGCCACGCCTATTGGGCTCTTGCCAAATGGGGTCCTCAGCAGGACCTATTCGTGAAAGCTGAGCTGCGTATACACCGGCGAGATGGTGCTCCTGCAGCTCAGCATCGACTGCATGCCCCTCTTCAACAAAAAAAAGGCCAGCCCACATGCCTCTGGAACAGAGGAAGCGGAATTTGGAGTGTCTTGCTCGCTGCGCAGGGAGGACTCTGTGATCTGATGGTGCGTGCTCACCCGTTTCCTGTTCGGATGAGAGCAGGCGATAAGCACTTTCGATCATCATGGCACCAGTGATCTCTGGCATCCAGTTGTCAGTGCGGTACTCCAAGCACAGCTCACCTGATGGACCGTACTGATGGCCGGACAGACGTTCCTTTTCGCGGGACACAACCGACGGCACCACATCCGGAAAGAACTCCGGAAAGTCCAGTGTCAGAGGAATGACCTTATCATTCACTACCAATTCGAAATCGACGGCAATCTGTAACTCCCCGGTCAGCCTCCAGGCCACAGCTTGGAGCCAGTCATGTTCATCTGTCAGTTCCGATATTGCAGCTCGCTCCGACTGCGCTCTTCGTGGTTGCTCCGCCCACCAGATCAAGCAAACCCCCTGGGAGAAGTAGGTTCCCGCCGAGTGTTCGGAAATGCTGGGGCACTGGCTGCTGCGATTGCGGCGGCGGCTGATGCAGGGCTCAGCATGCTCCCAGGCAGAGGGCCGAGTCGCGTGGCTGCCCTCTCGACGGCAGCCCCCATACGGGGTTGGACACTCTCGATCAGGCGACGGCGCTCAACCTGCTCTGCCAGCTTCCCGAAATCTTGACGTGCTTGCCTCAACCACTCGAAGAACGCGGCCTCCCGCTCCGGATGAATAGGCCACTTGTCCGCAAAGTTTTCAAGAGGATCGGAGGGGTTTCGAATAATGCAGTGAGACCCATCATGTTCGATGAACTCATGCATCCGCGAGAGAATTGCATACAGGGCATCAGCAATCTTTTCCTCGCCGTTATACGCATGAGCGGCCAGTGTCGTGATGATGACCGAGATTGGGCGTTCGTCATACCGTCCCTCGAACATGCCGTCACGATGGCGCTTCAAGATCATGATGGCAGATTGAAGAGGTGTTCTTACCTTGTAGTCAGGAATGTCTTCTACGCTGGCCTTGATCGACTCCGCCAATGCGCGCTTACGGCGTTCGAACACTTCCCCCATTCTGCCCTTGAACCATTCGGCGTAGCCCTTCGGGTTGGAACGTTGCCAATCATCGGAAAGCACATGGTAGACGGGGGACTCAAGATCCGTAATAACCATTGCCGTCTCCGACCATTTCAGGTCTAGACTTCGAGCTTCAAGCAAGATCCGCTGCCGCTCAGCATTTGGTACAGCAGGCACGATATCCATGTGGAACTGTGCACCATCTGCATAGTCCAACACCCAGCAGCGCCGTCCCTCTCGAACAGGCTTCACCATGTTCTGAGCTTTGCGGTACGCCTTTACTTCGTTCCCCACAAGCTCCTTCAGCTGTGCCTGGGTCAAGCTTCTCGTTCCGAGGAACCGAAGCACGCACACCGAGTCAACGTCATATTCTTCGTCATCATTCAAAGGACGGATTGCCGTCCCCAGCCGAAATGATCCTTGCACATAGACCTGGGGATCGTATTCGAGGACTGAGGACTCTGGCCGGTGAAGCCAGTCCCCTAGTGACGCATAGCTACGGCGGGCCTGTTCGTAACGTGACTCGCTGATTGCAAGCTCATCCGCAAGCGCGGCCAGAAAGTCTTCGGCGGTTTTTGTCGGCATGGACCTCTATTCCCTGAATTCTGCCTGTCTCTAACATTAATATGCCATTGGCGTCGGTATCGCGATAGTGCCCCGCTAGACTCGCGTCTTACTTGGGACAGGGGCCTGCTCCCACCCATTCACTCGGGGGGGGGGCAATCGAGACAGCGGAGCCATTGGCTGGCGACGACCTCACAATGAAATGCCCGCACTCAAGAATGGCAGGAGTGCTATTCACGTCCAGGTCAAGAGAATCGATACGTCCACCATAAGTTATGTCTTTGACGGACTCGGTGGCGTCCAGGCGAATATCCAGCATGGGAATTCTGGCAAACCTCAACGAGCAACAGAAGCGCCCATCAAGACCCGCAGCCCTGTCCCGCAGGACTGTAACCCTTCCGAAGTTTGTCGCTCACTTTATCCTTGGACCGTACCGAAACCGACACGACCACAAACAACAAGGGCGCCTCTCGGCGCCCTCGTTCTTTCAACTCATTCCCACTCAATAGTAGCCGGCGGCTTCCCCGAGATGTCATAAACCACCCTCGACACCCCCCGCAACTCATTGATGATCCGGTTGCTCACCGTACCCAGGAACTCATACGGCAGATGCGCCCAATGCGCGGTCATGAAGTCGATCGTCTCCACGGCCCGCAGCGCAATCACCCACTCATAAGCCCGCGCATCACCCACCACGCCCACCGACTTCACCGGCAGGAACACGGCAAACGCCTGGCTGGTCTTGTCGTACAGGTCGGCCTTGCGCAGCTCATCAATGAAGATGGCATCGGCCTTGGCCAGCAGTTCGGCGTATTCGCGCTTCACTTCACCCAGGATACGCACGCCCAGGCCCGGGCCCGGGAACGGATGGCGGTAGACCATGGTGCGCGGCAGGCCCAGCTCAACGCCCAGGCGACGCACTTCGTCCTTGAACAGCTCGCGCAGCGGCTCCACCAGGCCCAGCTTCATGTGCTCCGGAAGGCCGCCCACGTTGTGGTGGCTCTTGATCACATGCGCCTTGCCGGTCTTGCTGCCGGCCGATTCGATCACGTCCGGGTAGATGGTGCCCTGCGCCAGCCACTTGGCGTTCTTCAGCTTGTTCGATTCTTCGTCGAAGATCTCAACGAACAGATTGCCGATGATCTTGCGCTTGGCTTCCGGGTCGCTCACGCCTTCCAGCGCGGCGAAGTAGCGGTCGGCGGCATTCACGCGCACCACCTTCACGCCCATGTGCTCGGCGAACATCGCCATCACCTGGTCGCCTTCCTGCCAGCGCAGCAGGCCGGTATCCACGAACACGCAGGTCAGCTTTTCGCCGATGGCCTTGTGCAGCAGCGCGGCCACCACGGACGAGTCGACGCCGCCGGACAGGCCCAGGATCACCTCGTCATCGCCCACCTGTTCGCGCACGCGGGCGATCTGGTCATCGATGATGTTGGCAGCGGTCCACAGGGTCTGGCAGCCGCACACGTCCACCACGAAGCGGCGCAGCAGCGCCTGGCCCTGCAGGGTGTGGGTCACTTCCGGGTGGAACTGCACGCCGTACCAGCGCTTTTCTTCGTTGGCCATGGCAGCCACCGGAATGCGGTCGGTGGTGGCGGTGATGGTGAAGCCCGGCGGCGCAACAGAAACGTGGTCGCCGTGGCTCATCCAGACATTCAGCTTCGGCTCGCCGCCGTGGTCGCTCAGGCCCTTGAACAGCGCATCGGGGTTGATCACGTTCACTTCGGCGTGGCCGAACTCGCGCTGGTCCGCGGCTTCGGTGGCACCGCCCAGCTGGGCAGCCAGGGTCTGCATGCCGTAGCAGATGCCGAAGATCGGCAGGCCGCTGTCGAACACTTCCTGCGGCGCGGCCGGCGCACCCGGCAGCGTGGTCGATTCCGGGCCACCGGACAGGATGATGCCCTTGGCGCCGAACGCCGCGATCTCGGCCGGGTTGTGGTCCCACGCCCAGATTTCGCAGTAGACGCCCAGCTCGCGGATGCGGCGGGCGATCAGCTGCGTGTACTGCGCGCCGAAATCGAGGATGAGGATCTTGTCGTTATGGATGTTGGTCATGGTGCCGTTCCAGTGGTGTTTTTCGCAGCGCCCGGCGCTTCAAGGCTCTGCGTCAGCGTGGCGATGAACGCCTCGCGTTGTTGAATATGTGAGGGGTCTTCCTCGTCCCAGCGCAGCATCAGCAGGCCGTGCGGTGCGTTGGGGTTGGCGCGGTCAGCGCGCGGCAGCTCGGCGATTTCCTGCACTTCGGTGCCGGGCACGATGCGCCGTTGCAGCGCCGCCATCGAAAAGCCCGACTCCGCAGCGCCCCAGGACGCCCACCGCACACTCATCCGCGCGGGCTCCAGCGGACCCAGTACCGGCGTCAGCACCGGATCATCCGGCCCGTGCAGCAGCTCGGTAATGCACTGCAGCGTGACCTGCAGCGGGCGCTCGCCGGTGCCTTTCAGCAGCCAGCGCTGTTCGCCGGCGGCCTGGACCTGCCAGCCCTTCGGCAGCGAGAACGCGTTCTGGCACGCCTGCACGTCCTGCAATTGCGAAACCGCCGCGCCCGGAGACCCGGAGCGCGGCGGCGGTTCGGACAACGAACAGCCTGCCATCAGCAGGCTGCCCGTAATCGCAAGAGCAGTTCGCAAGCGCATCAGGCGCGGTAGTTCGGCGGCTCTTTGGTGATGGTCACGTCGTGGACGTGGCTCTCACGCTGGCCGGCGCCGCTGATCTTCACGAACTTGGGCTTGCTGCGCATGTCTTCGATGGTGGCGCAGCCCACGTAGCCCATGGTGGCGCGCAGGCCGCCCATCAGCTGGTGGATGATGCCGCCCACCGGGCCGCGGTACGGCACGCGGCCTTCGATGCCTTCCGGCACCAGCTTGTCGGCGGTGGCGGCGTCCTGGAAGTAGCGGTCCTTCGACCCCTTCTCCATGGCAGCCAGCGAACCCATGCCGCGGTAGCTCTTGTACGAACGGCCCTGGTACAGCTCGGTCTCGCCCGGCGATTCCTCGGTACCGGCCAGCAGGCCACCGACCATGATGGTCGAGGCGCCGGCGGCCAGCGCCTTGCCGATATCGCCCGAGTAGCGGATGCCACCGTCGGCGATCAGCGGGATGCGGTCCTGCAGCGCTTCGGCCACCAGGTCGATGGCGGTCACCTGCGGCACGCCGACGCCGGCGACGACGCGGGTGGTGCAGATCGAGCCCGGGCCGATACCGACCTTGACGGCGTCCGCGCCGCTGTCCAGCAGCGCCAGTGCGGCTTCGCCGGTGCAGATGTTGCCACCGATGACCTGCACGTTCGGGAAGTTCTTCTTGACCCAGCTGACGCGGTCCAGCACGCCCTGCGAGTGGCCGTGCGCGGTATCGACCACGATCACGTCCACGCCGGCGGCGACCAGCGCTTCCACGCGGCGATCGGTATCGCCACCCACGCCGACGGCCGCGCCGACCAGCAGGCGGGTCGACAGGTCCTTGGCAGCGTTCGGGAAGTCGGTGTTCTTCTGGATGTCCTTGACGGTGATCAGGCCACGCAGTTCGAACGAATCATTGACCACCAGCACCTTTTCGATGCGGTTGCGGTGCAGCAGCTGCAGCACTTCATCAGACGCGGCGCCTTCCTTGACCGTGATCAGGCGATCCTTCTTGGTCATGATGTGGCGGACCGGATCGTCCAGCTCGGTCTCGAAGCGCATGTCGCGGTGGGTCACGATGCCGGCCAGCTGGCCGTCGCTGCCCACCACCGGCACGCCGGAGATGTTGTGCGCCTGGGTCAGGGCCAGCACGTCGCGGATGGTGGTTTCCGGGCCGACGGTGATCGGGTCGCGGATGACGCCGGCCTCGAACTTCTTGACCTTGGCCACTTCCGCGGCCTGCTGTTCCAGGCTGAGATTCTTGTGGATGATGCCCATGCCGCCGAGCTGGGCCATGGCGATGGCCAGGCGGGCTTCGGTGACGGTGTCCATGGCCGCGGACAGGATCGGAAGCTTCAGCTTCAGGTCTCGGGTCAACCGCGTTTCGAGGTTGACGTCCTTGGGCAGGATGGTCGAGTGGGCGGGGACGAGCGAGACGTCGTCGTAAGTGAGTGCTTCAGCCTGGATGCGCAGCATCGGCATACCCGAGATGTGGGGAAGCGCGACATTTTACCCTGTTTTCGCGCCGCGTGGCAGGGGGTAGATGCGACGCAGTGTCGCGCGGGCGGTGATTGGTTCAGGGGGGTTTGGGTGGGTGCCAACCTTGGTTGGCACCTACCAGGAGCGGGTCGCCGGGAATCGCGGGGCATCAATGCAACCCCGGTAGCGCCGGGCCATGCCCGGCGAGCGCAGCGGCGCCGCAAACATCCGCCGGGCATGGCCCGGCGCTACCCTCAGGAGGCTTCCGCCGCTTCCAGGGTGTTCTGCATCAACGTAGCCACGGTCATCGGGCCCACGCCACCCGGCACCGGGGTGATCCAGCTCGCTCGCTGGGCGGCCGCCTCAAACCCGACGTCACCCACCAACCGGCCGTCATCCAACCGGTTGATGCCCACATCGATCACCACCGCGCCCGGCTTCACCCACTCGCCCGGCACGATGCCTGGGCGGCCCACGGCCACCACCAGGATGTCGGCGTTGCGCACGGCCTGTTCCAGCACGTCCTTGGGGGTGAACTTGTGGCAGCTTGTGACGGTGCAGCCGGCGATCAGCAGCTCCAGGCCCATCGGGCGGCCGACGTGGTTGCTCACGCCGACGATGGTGGCGTTGCGGCCACGTACCGGCTGGTCGGTGTGGCCCAGCAGCGTGGTGATGCCGCGCGGGGTGCACGGGCGCAGACCGAACTCGCGCAGGGCCAGGTGGCCGACGTTTTCCGGGTGGAAACCGTCCACGTCCTTGCGCGGGTCGATGCGCTGGATCAGCCGGCGCGCGTCGGGGATGCCCGGCAGCGGCAGCTGGATCAGGATGCCGTTGATCTTCGGATCGGCGTTGAGCTGGTCGATCAGGTCGAGCAGCTCGGCCTCGGTGGTACCGGCCGGCAGATCGTAGTCATGCGCCTCGATGCCGACCTTCTCGGCGGCACGGCGCTTGTTGCGCACGTACACGGTCGAGGCCGGGTCGCCACCGACCAGCACCACGGCCAGGCCCGGACGGCTGCCACCGGCGGCCACGCGGGCGTCGACGCGCACCTTCAGGCTGTCGAGCAGGTCCTCGGCGATACGGCGGCCATCAAGGATGCGGGCAGGATGCTGGGGGGCGGAATCGGTCATCGGAGGCAGGCGTGGGGCGGCGGGGACGCTATTGTCCCCGATTCAGGCCCCCTCGCCCACCGCCAATCCGGGCGGCCGCTGCGCTCGCCGGGCATGGCCCGGCGCTACCCCACCCGTGCGCACCACGGTAGCGCCGGGCCACGCCCGGCGAGCGCGGTGTGCGGCACCTCATTCTTCCTCTTCCGGCACATCCTGCGGGTTCAGGGTCTTGCTCTCGCGCTTCGGCGCGGTGAACGGCGTCGGCGTCGGCACGCCCTGCGGGCTGTTGCCGTAGATCATCCGCGCGCCGGCATTCAAACCACCACCAGCAATTTCCAACTCGAAACGCTCGGCATCGCGGCGCCGGATCTGCTCGGCAATCTCGATCGCGTCGTCCTCATCCGCACCCAGCTCCACCAGCGCGGCCTGGCCAAACAGCACCGCCGACTCGAACGTCTCGCGGATCTGGAAATCGACGCCGGCATGGATCAACCGCAGCGAATGCTCGCGGTCGAACGAGCGCACCATCAGCTTGGCCTGCGGGAACTCGTGCGACACCAGCTCAACAATGCGATCGGCCGCCTCGGCCTTGTCCACGCACACCGCAATCGCACGCGCGGTGGCCGCGCCCGAAGCATGCAGCACATCCAACCGCGTGCCGTCGCCGTAATAGATCTTGAAGCCGAACCGCGCGGCGCTCTGGATCATCTCCACATCGTTGTCGATGATGGTCACGTCCACGTCGCGCGCCAGCAGCGACTGGCTGGCGACCTGGCCGAAGCGGCCGAAGCCGATCAGCAGCACGCTGCCGGACAGGCCCTCGGCCTCGTCCACGCCATCCATGTTCACCGTCGGCTTCGGCGCGATGCGCTTGTAGAGCAGCACCACCAGCGGGGTCAGCGCCATCGACAGCACCACCACCGCGGTGAAGTTGGCATTGATCTCCAGGTTGATCACGCCGGCCGATGCCGCGGCGGAGAACAACACGAAGGCGAATTCGCCGCCCTGCGCCATCAGCACGCCACGGTCCAGCGCCTGCGCGTGGTCGCTGCCCATGATGCGTGCGACCACGTAGATGCACAGCGCCTTGGCCGCCATCAACGCCAGCACCAGGCCGAGGATCAGCTGCCAGTTGCCCGCCACCACGCCCAGGTCCAGCGCCATGCCCACGCTGAGGAAGAACAGGCCGAGCAGGATGCCGCGGAACGGTTCGATGTCCGCTTCGATCTGGTGGCGGAAGGTCGATTCGCTCAGCAGCACGCCGGCCAGGAACGCGCCCATCGCCATCGACAGGCCCGACAGCTGCATCAGCAGCGCCGCACCCAGCACCACCAGCAGCGCGGCGGCGGTCATCACCTCGCGCGCCTTCGATTCGGCCAGCACGCGGAACAGCGGATTGAGCAGGAAGCGGCCGACCAGCACCAGGCCGACGATGGCACCCACGCCGATCGCCACCGACAGCCAGCGCGAACCCTCGCCATCGGCACTGCCCGCACTGGGGCCCATCCAGGCTACCAGCGCCAGCAACGGCACGATCAGCAGGTCTTCGAACAGCAGGATGGAGACGATCTTCTGCCCCGACGGCAGCGCGATGTCACCGCGCTCGGCCAGCAGCTGCATCACCACCGCGGTGGAGGTGAGCACGAAGCCGGTGGCGCCGATGAAGGCCACCTGCCACGGCAGGCCGAACAGCTTGGCGATGCTGGTCAGCACCAGCGCGCAGGTGGCGATCTGCAGCGTGCCCAGCCCGAAGATCTCCTTACGCAGGCTCCACAGGTGCGAGGGCCGCATTTCCAGGCCGATCACGAACAGGAACATGACCACGCCGAGTTCGGCGGTATGCAGGATCGCCTGCGGGTCGGAGAACCAGCCCAGCCCGAACGGTCCGATCGCCAGGCCAGCGGCGAAGTAGCCCAGCACCGAGCCCAGGCCGGCCCGGCGGAACAAAGGCACCATCACCACCGCCGCGCCCAGCAGGGCGACGACCTTGACCAGCTCGCTGGTCGCTGCTTCTACCGCCATGCGGTGTGTTCCCCAAGATCCAGAATCGGGTTCAACAATAGAGCAATGCCGATGACGGCAATAGCACGCATGTTGCGCCGGATTGTCTTGGAGGTGGAACGATGCCGGGAGCGACCCCCGGCATCATCCCGAAACCATGCACATGCTTGGGTGGGCGCCATGACCTGTAGAGCCGAGCCCACGCTCGGCTGCTCTTCGTGCCGAGGCCAGAAGCAGCCGAGCATGGGCTCGGCTCTACAGTAGATCCACGCCATGCGTGGATGACGCACAGCCGCCGCGCCCCGGTAGATCCACGCCATGCGTGGATGAATCCCCGGCCGGGGTTACCCACCCCGGCAAAACGCGGCGTAATCGATATACCCCGGGAACGGCACGCCCGGCGCACACACCGGGCAATGCGGGTCCGGCCGGATGCCGGTCTCGCGGAAGCGCATGCCCAGCGCATCGAAGCGCAGCAGCCGCCCCACCAGCGGCTCACCGATGCCCAGCAGCAGCTTCAGCACCTCGGTGGCCTGCAGCACGCCGGCCAGGCCGGGCAGCACACCCAGCACCCCGGCCTCGGAACAGTTCGGCGCGAACTCCGGCGGCGGCGGTTCCGGGAACAGGCAGCGATAGCACGGTGCCACGCCACGCTGGCGACCGGCATCAAACACGCTGACCTGGCCGTCGAAGCGCTCGATGGCGGCATACACCAGCGGCTTGGCGTGCTTGATGCAGGCGTCGTTGAGCAGGTAGCGCAGCGGGAAGTTGTCCGAGCCGTCCAGCACCACGTCCACTCCCTCCAGCAGCGCATCCACGTTCTCGGAGGTGACCCGCTCGGGCACGGCCTCGACCTCGATCGACGGGTTCAGCGCCAGCAGCCGCTCGCGCGCCGAATCGACCTTGAGCTGGCCGACGCTGGCTTCGGTATGCACGATCTGCCGGTGCAGGTTGCTGCGCTCCACGCGGTCGTGGTCGGCGAAGCGCAGGCGCCCTACCCCCGCGGCGGCCAGGTAGAAGCCGGCCGGGGCACCCAGCCCGCCCGCGCCCAGCACCAGCACGCGCGACTGCTGCAACCGGCGCTGGCCGGCCTCGCCTACCTGTGGCAACAGCAGATGCCGCGAATAGCGATCAAAGAAATCGCGGTCGGCGGCGCTGGCCAGCGGCTGCACCAGCGGTAGCGACTGCTCGCGCCAGGCCACGGTGCCGCCCGTCACGGAAGCGACCTGGGTGTAGCCGGCATCCAGCAGGAACTGCGCGGCATCGACCGAGCGCCTGCCGCTCTGGCAGATCAGCAGGATCTCCTGGTCGTGCCGCGGCAGATGCGCGACCGGGTCGGCCTGCAGCTCGCCCTTGGCCACGCCGCGCGCGCCCTCGGCCATGCCTCCGGCCCGTTCGTGGGCCTCGCGCACATCGATCAGCACCGCGCCGTGGGCCAGGCGCTCGCGTGCCTGCGCGGGGGAAAGCTCTTGGATGCTCATGGCCGCATTATCGCGCAGACACCTTCGCCGCGCCTTGCCCCGAACATGGCACCATGCGGGCGTTGCCCCCTGCATCCCGGAACCGCTGCATGCGCTCTGCCACCGAATTCTGGCGTGACCCGCGCATGCCCTTCGTCGAAAGCCGACGGGCGTGCGACAGCCGCGCCTGCCATCGCCCGCACAGCCATGACACCTTCTCGATCGGCGCCGTGGACGCCGGCAGCAGCCTGTTCACCGGTGCTGTGGAAGGACCGCGCCTGCTGCAGCCTGGCAGCCTGGTCGGCGTACCTGCAGGCCGCGTGCATGCCTGCAACCCCCTGCCCGGCCAGGTCTGGAGCTACCAGATGCTGCATCTGGACGCGCGCTGGATGGCCGAGGTCCGCGCTGAGTATGACTACCTGCCCGAACCCGACTGGCAGCAGGAACCGATCCGGATTTCCAACCATCGTGCGCGCTACCAGCAGTACTGCCAGCTCAACCAGACGCTGTTCTCCGACGATCCGGTCAGCGTCAAGGAAGCTGCCCTGATCGCGTTCGTCGGCGATCTGGATGAACACGATGGTGTAGCCGTGGCTGGCCCGCCTGAAGATGCCGCATTACAGCAGCGGCTGCAGCCGGTGATGGACGTTCTGCGCCAGCGGCTCGAACACACCCCGGCCCTGCAGGAGCTGGCATCGCTGGCAGGCATGAGCCGTTACCAGCTGATCCGCGCCTTCCGGCGTGCCACGGGCCTGACCCCGCACGCCTGGCAGATCGACCAGCGCATCCAGGAGGCCCGGCGGCGGCTGTGCGAAGGGCAGGCACTGGCCGTGGTCGCCCATGCATTGGGGTTCGCCGACCAGAGCCATTTCCAGCGGGTCTTCAAGGCCCACGCCGGTGCGACCCCGGGCCAGTACCGGCGCTGAGCCTGCAATAACGTTCAATACCATCGCGCGGCGCATCCCCACACTGGCGCCCCCGCCAGCCGCCGCCGGACCCGATGGAACAGTTCCTGGTCATCGCCACCGTACATTTTCTCGCCCTGCTCTCACCCGGCCCCGACTTCTTCCTTGTTGCGCGCACTGCGATCACCTCTGGCTGGCGCACCGCCAGTGGCGCCTGCGCAGGCATCGCCCTCGGAAATGGCGTCTTCATCGTGGCCGCCTTCACCGGAATGGCCATGCTGCGCGCAGGTAGCGCAGGGTTCATTGCGGTGCAGTTGGCGGGCTGCGGGTTCCTGCTGTACCTCGGCACGCTGTTCCTGCGCCATGCGGGTTCGACGACGCTGCAGGCATCTGACGCTGCCGCCGGATCGCGAGCGGACGGTGCCCACGGATGGTGGAAGGCGGCAGGGCTGGGCGCCCTGTCTGCGCTGCTGAACCCGAAGAATGCGCTGTTCTACGCAACGTTGGCGGCAATGCTCAACGGTCCGCAGGCCGGCACCGCAACGAAGTTCTTCTATGGCGCGTGGATGTTCGGCATCGTCCTGCTATGGGATCTGCTGGTAGCCGCGCTGGTCGGCCACCCGTGGGTGCTGGGCCGATTCGCACGCGCCCTGCCCTGGCTGGAGCGCACCGCAGGGCTCCTGATGATTGCGCTGGCGCTGTGGATCGTCGTGTCGCTGTGGGTGGGCTGATGCCGGCGATTCGCGCCTGTCGCAATAGCGTTCAATACGGCGCGTCCGCACCAACCCACACTCGGCACTTTCTGTAGGTCGGTGGCAGGTTTACGTGCAGCAGTTCTTCATCGTCGCGGTGCTGTACGGCTTCGCCATGCTCCTGCCTGCTTCCAATCACGCGAAGATCCTGCGCACCGCAATGGGCGCGGGCGGGCACGCCGCCATGGCCGCGTCGTTCGGTATCGCCATCGGTACGGGCGTCATCTGCGCCATGGCTTTCGTTGCAGCGGCCATGCTGGGAAACCGCGGCCTGTGGACGCTGGCGATGCAGTGCACGGGCTGCCTCCTGCTGTTGCGCCTGGCGGGCATGTGCCTGCGCGATGCCGGGCTGACCACCCTCTCTCCGCTTTCGCTGCAGATGCCCTGGGGCCTGAGGGCCCGCTCCCGTTGGCCGCACGCCGAGGCTGGATGCCTGTTGGCGCTCGCCAGCACCAGCAACTGGATGCTGCAGTTCGCGGTGGCTGCCCTGCTTACCGGCCTCGTTGCCGACACTGGCACCAAGGCCGCTTACGTGGCCGGCCTGAGCGGCGTCGCGCTGTCGCTCGGCCTGCTGATGGCATGGCTCGGCAGCCATCTGCGCTGGGCACGGAGGTATTGCCGACTCCTTCCGTGGCTGGAGCATGCCGCAGGCCTGGTGACCGGGGCGGTGTCGGTGGCGTACCTGGCAGGAGCATTGGGTACCACCCTGGTCTGGGCAAGCATCACGGAGCAGGCGCGGCTGCCGGAATCGATGATGGCCGCACCCCGCAGCATCCCATGCGCCTTGCCACATTGCCGCGCACGTCGCGGCGGTCGCCCAGATCGAGATCTGTAGAGCCGAGCCCATGCTCGGCTGACGCACGCAGCGCGCCTCGTCAATCCGCGAAAAGCAGCCGAGCATGGGCTCGGCTCTACAGACCGGTTCGCCGCAACGAAAAAGGCGGCCCTGCGGCCGCCTCCCCGTGAATCACTTGCCCTTGACGTGCTTCATCAAGCGCCGCTTGGCCTTGACCTGCCGCTCGGTGAGGACGTTCTTCTTGCCCTCGTACGGGTTGGTACCCTCGCGGAAGATGAAGCTCACCGGCGTGCCGATCAGCTTGAAGCGCTTGCGGAAGAAGTTCTCCAGGTAGCGCTTGTAGGATTCCTGCAGCTCCTTCAGGCGCGTGCCGTGCACGATGAAGGTCGGCGGATTGGAGCCGGCCGGGTGCACGTAGCGCAGCTTGGAGACGTGGCCGCGGATGGTCGGCGGCGGGTTGGTCTCGTAGGCTACTTCCAGCGCCTTGTTCACTTCGCTGGTGGTGAAGGTCTTGTTCGCCGATTCGTGCGCGCGGTGCACCGCACGGAACAGCTCACGCAGGCCCGAGCCGTGCTTGGCCGAGATGCGGACCGATTCAGCCCACGGCACGAAGCCCAGCTTCAGCGACAGCATGGTTTCCGCCTGCTCGCGCTGGTACTCGGTCAGGCCATCCCACTTGTTGATGGCGATCACCAGCGCACGGCCGGCGTCGAGCACGGCACCGAGCACGGTGGCGTCCTGGTCGGTCACGCCTTCGGTGGCGTCGAGCATCAGCACGGCCACCTGGCACTGCTCGATCGACTGCATGGTCTTGACCACCGAGAACTTCTCGACGACCTCGTCCACGCGCGAACGACGACGCAGGCCGGCGGTATCGATCAGGCGGTATTCGCGGCCGTCACGCTCCAGGTCCACCGCGATCGAGTCGCGGGTGGTGCCCGGCACGTCGGAGGCGATCATGCGCTCCTCGCCGAGAATGCGGTTGACCAGCGTCGACTTGCCCACGTTCGGGCGGCCGACGAAGGCGATGCGGATGCGGTTCGGATCGTTGTCCAGCTCTTCGCCACTGCCTTCTTCCGGCAGGCGCTGGACCACCTCGTCCAGCAGGTCGTCCAGTCCCTGGCGGTGCGCAGCCGACACGGTCAGCATCTCGCCGAAGCCGTAACGGGCGAACTCCGAACGCACGGTGTCCTCGTCGGTGCCGTCGATCTTGTTGATCAGAAGCAGCGTCGGGCGCGACAGCTTGCGCAGCCAGGCCAGGATCTCGTCGTCCATCGCCGACGTACCCTCACGGGCGTCAACCACGAACAGGATCAGGTCGGCTTCCGCCGCAGCGGCGCGGGCCTGGCGGGTGGTAGCCCCTGCCAGACCCTCTTCCTCTTCCGCGATACCGCCGGTATCCACGACGAGGAAATGGTTGTCCTCGTCGAGGCGGCAGACGCCGTAGTTGCGGTCGCGGGTGACGCCGGGCTGGTCATGGACCAGCGCGTCACGGGTGCGCGTAAGCGCATTGAAAATAGTCGACTTGCCGACATTCGGCCGTCCAACCAGGGCGACCAAAGGCAGCATCGCGATTACTCCAATTTTTAATTTGCCAACCGGAAGGCGGTCAGCTTGCCATCAACGTTCTGCACCAGCAGCACCCCGTCTACGACGACCGGCTGGGCCAGCAGCGCGTCGCCGCCACTTTTCGCCCGTGCCGCCATCGCACCATCGGAGGTCTGCAACCAGTGCACGTATCCCTTGTAGTCGCCGACCACGACATAGTCGCCGTGCAGTGCCGGACCGGTCAGCGAGCGACGGGCCAATGCGGTCTGCGACCACATCGCTGCGCCGCTGGCCTTGTCCAGGCCGAACACGCCGCCCTTGTTGTCGGTGACGAACACATTGCCAGACGAGACCGCCACACCACCGGCACCGCCATGGTCGCGCGCCCACAGCGGGCGACCGGTCGGGCCTTCGATGGCCATCGTCTGGTTCTTGAAGCTGCTCACGAACAGGGTGTTGCCATCCAGCACCGGCGCGCCGTCGACATCCGCCATGCGCTCCAGCTCGGTCCGGCCTTCACCGTTGCCCACGTTCTGTTCCCACAGGGTGCGGCCATCCTGCTGGGCCAGGGCGGCAACCGCGCCCTCGTCCTTGCCGATGAACAGCACGCCCGGGCCGGTCACCACCGGCGCGTTGCCACGCACGGTCAGTGCCGGCAGCTCGCTTGGGTTGAACCACTTCTGGGTGCCGTTGCCGGCATCGAACGCGGTGATGCGGCCGTCATTGCTGCGCACGTAGACCGCGCCCTGGGCGATGGCCGGCGCGGCGATGACTTCACCCGGAACACGGGCGCGCCACTTCTCGCTGCCGTCGTTGATGTCCAGGGCGATGACCTGGCCATCCAGCGTGCCGATCACGACCAGGTTCTCACCGACCCCCGGGCCGCCGGACAGGCGCAGCTTGGCCTTCTTCTTTTCCTTCTTCGGCTCCCAGGTCCAGACCTTCTTGCCGGTCTGCAGGTCGATGGCGTGCACGCCACCGGTGAGCGCCGCAGCGAACACGTGGCCGTTGGCCACCGCCGGGCCCTGGCGCACGCCGATGCGGCGCTCGCCCTTGCCGAGGTTGACCGACCAGGCCTTGTTGACCTTCAGGGTCGGCTCGAACTTGACCAGCTCAGCCGGTTCCTGTGCCTTCTTCGCGGCCGCGTCCTTGCCGGCGAACCAGCCCTTCACGGTGCTGCAGCCGCTCAGGGCCATGCCCATCAGGAGCACGGTGGCGACGCGGGTGATCATGACCTTCTGACTCATCAAACCGACTCCGCAGGGGCGGCAACGGTGCCGCCGGCGTCCATAACCTTGGTTTCCAGCAGGCGCCGCTGCGGCGCTGCCACGTCCAGCGACTTCAGCGCTTTCTCGTACTGGCTCCGGGCGTCATCGCGCTTGCCCTGCGCCATCAGCGCGTCGCCATGGATTTCCAGGCTGCTGCTGTCGGTGGCGCTGCCCAGCAGCTTGATCGCCTCGTCACTCTTGCCGGTGGCCACCAGCAGGCGGGCCACACGCTGATCGACCACGCGCTGCAGGTCACCTTCGACCTTCACGCCGCGCAGGGTGGCCAGGGCTTCTTCGTTCTTGCCGGCGTCGACCTGGGCCTTGGCCAGCTGCAGCGCCGCGAGGTCGCCGTAGATGCTGGACGGGCCGGCTTCAAGCGCCTTGACCGCCTTGGAGGCGTCGTCGAGCTTGTTCTGCTGCAGGCCAACGAGCGCCTTCTGGTACTCGACATTGGCCGAGGCCAGCTTGCCGCCCTGATCCTTCTGGTACCACTGCCAGCCGGCAATGGCACCGATGGCGATGACTACGCCACCGAGGATGCTGGCGCCATTCTTCCGCAGCCAGCTGCGGACGCGTTCACTTTGTTCGTGCTCGTCGAGCAGATCGTCGATCGCCATGCGTACTCTCGCCCCGCCCATCGGGAGGGACCATTGGGATTAATCGAAGGTGGTGAAACCGCGCCTCAGTGCGAAACCGGGACTACGGAGCCTTCAGAGGATACCTGAAAGCGTGCCACGTTGGCTCGCTGGTAGGGGGTCAGATCGACGATAGCGCCGTTCTGCTGAACCTGGACCGCCGAGGCGTTGCCCAGGGTCACCCGGGTCACCTGGCCCGGTGTGAAGCTGCGGCTTTCGCCGGACTTGATCAGCGCCTTCTCGACGGTAGCGCCGTCCGGGCCGCCGATATCGACCCAGCTGTCGCCGCTGAACTGCATGTCCAGCGTGTTGGCGGCAGCCGCTGGCGCCGGGGCTGAACGCGGCACCGGGGCCAGCGAGGCCACGTACGGGGTGGCGGCCGGCTTGCTGGCCGGGGCGCTCGCCACTTCAGCCGGCGCCGAGGGCTCGACACCCGCAGCGGACGGGGTTACCGGCACGGCGGCCGGGATGGCGTCCAGCGAGGCGGTATTCGGCGACGGGGTGGCACTGCCATCGAAATGGCCACGGGTGGCGAACCACACCGGCACCGCCAGCACCGCGGTGATGCCGACATACAGCACGCGACGGCCGAGATTCTCGGCAATGCGGCGCGCACGCGGGGTATGGGTATGGCTGACCAGGGTGGGCGGAACCACCGGGCCGACCTGGGCCTGCTCCAGCAGCTCTCCCACGTCCACATCCAGAAGCCGCGCGTAACTGCGCAGCTGGCCGCGCACGAACACCGGCGCGCCAAGCTTCTGCCATTGTTCTTCTTCCAGCGACCTGACCACCTGGACCGGCATGCGCAGGCGCGAGCCGACATCTTCGAGGGTCAGTCCGGCCGCCTCGCGGGCCTGGCGCAGGCGGCTGCCGCAGCCGGCCGCAGTCTCGAGAGCGCTCACAGTCTGGTCATCAATCACAATGCATCAACCCTGGAGTTAGGAGCCCGCTTCCTGCGGAAATTCCTGTCGAATCCGCTGAATATAGCGATCAGATGCCGCCCGATCACCCAGCCGCGCTTCGATTTGAGACGCAAGTTGTAACACGGAACGCGTTGCGGGTGCAGCCGCAATCCTACGTTCGGCGAAGGCCCGGGCCTCCATGTAGCGGCCCTGGCGGAAGCTGAGCTGGGCCATCGCCTCCAGCGCGACCGGATTTCCCGGCAGCGTCGACAGCGCCGCGCGCAGGTCGCGCTCGGCACGTTCAAGCTGGCCAGCGTCCAGGGCACAGCCCCCGGCATTGGCCTGGGCCTCGGCCGGCGTGGCGTAGCCCGGCGCCTGCAGCGCACGATCGAACCAGGCCAGCGACTCGGCCGGGCGGCCCTGCTGGCACAGCCACGCGCCGTAATTGTTGAGGACGTCCCCGCGCTGCGGCGCCTGTTCGGCAGCCTTGCGGAAGCTCTCACCGGCCTGCTGGGTACGGCCACGGCGCTCGTCGATGCCGGCCATCAGCACCAGCGCATCAGGCGATTCGGGTGCCAGCTTCAGCGCCTCGCGCGCCTTGCGTTCGGCCGCATCGAGGTTGCCGACCTGCATGTCGCGGGCGGCCAGTGCCAGCAGGTCCTGCAGGCGCACCTGACGCCGCACGTTGTCCGGATCGCGGACCGAGTAGACCGGCGCTTCGATGGGGCCCAGCCTGGCCTTGGGTTGGGATTTGCAGCCACCGACCGCAACGGCCAGCACGCCTGCGAGCAGAACCAGCCAGAGGCGGTCAGGCCGCGGCATCGCTCCCCTTCCCCGCCTGCAGCGTCTTGTTGAACTCCGCCTGGCGGCGGGTGCGGTCCATCACCTGGCCCTTGAGCTGGCCACAGGCAGCGTCGATGTCGTCGCCACGGGTGCGGCGGACCATGGTCAGCACGTTGCTGTCGAGCAGGATCTTCTGGAAGGCGCGGATATGCGCCTCTTCCGAGCGCTCGTAGCGGGTACCCGGGAACGGGTTGAACGGAATCAGGTTGACCTTGCCCGAATCCTTGGCCTGCACCGCGTTGTCGAACTGGCGCATCAGGCGGGCCAGCTCGCGGGCATGCTCGGGCTTGTCGTTGATGCCCTTCATCAGGGTGTATTCGAAGGTGACCGATTCGCGGCGCTTGTTGGCGCGCAGGTAGCGTGCGCACGAGGCCATCAGCTCGGCGATCGGGTACTTCTTGTTGAGCGGCACCAGGGTCTCGCGCAGCGCATCGTTCGGCGCATGCAGCGACACCGCCAGCGACACGTCGCTTTCGGCAGACAGGCGGTCGATCTGCGGGACCAGGCCGGAGGTCGACAGGGTCACGCGCTTGTTGGCCAGGCCGTAGCCCAGGTCGTCGCGCATCACGCTCATGGCGCGCACGACGTTGTCGAAATTCATCAGTGGCTCGCCCATGCCCATCATCACCACGTTGGTGAGGCGGCGCATCTGGTGCGGCACGTTGCCCAAGTGGCGCGCGGCAACCCACACCTGGCCGATGATCTCGGCGGTGGTCAGGTTGCGGTTGAAGCCCTGGGTGGCGGTGGAGCAGAACGTGCAGTTCAGGCCGCAACCGACCTGCGAAGACACGCACAGCGTGCCGCGGGTCTTGTCCGGGATGTACACGGTCTCGATGGCGTTCTTGCCATCCACGCCCATCGCCAGCAGCCACTTGTGGGTGCCGTCGGCGGAGGGCTTGTCGAACACGATGTTGGGAACCAGTACCTCGGCATGGGCCTGCAGCTTGGCACGCAGGACCTTGCCGAGGTCGGTCATTTCATCGAAGTCGGTGACGTAGCGATGGTGGATCCACTTCATCACCTGGTGGGCACGGAACCTCTTTTCGCCAAGAACCTCGACGAAAAACTTCTCCAGGCCCGCGCGATCGAGGTCGAGCAGGTTCTGCTTGCCAGCCGTGGGTGCCGACTTCGGCAGCGGCTGGATGGCGGGGGACTGTACGACCTCGTTCACGGCATTACTCTCAGCGCGAGACGACTTCGGTGGCGGCGAAGAAGTAGGCGATTTCAATCGCGGCATTCTCGACCGAGTCCGAGCCGTGGGCGGCGTTGGCATCGATGGATTCGGCGAAGTCGGCGCGGATGGTGCCCGCAGCGGCTTCCTTCGGGTTGGTGGCGCCCAGCAGGTCGCGGTGGGCCAGGACGGCGTTCTCGCCTTCCAGGGCCTGGATCATCACCGGGCCGGAGATCATGAACTCGACCAGCGCGTTGAAGAACGGACGCTCGCGGTGCACGGCGTAGAAGCCTTCGGCTTCACGGCGCGACAGCTGCTTGTACTTGGCGGCCACGACCTTCAGGCCGGCCTTCTCGAAGCGGGCGTAGATTTCGCCGATGACGTTCTTGGCAACGGCGTCCGGCTTGATGATCGAAAGGGTGCGCTCCAGCGCCATGGGATGTCTCCAATGGAATCGGGCCGCTGATGGCCCGAAGGGTAACATGAAAAAAACCCGCGTCGGGACGCGGGCTTAGCCTGATAAACGTAGGCGAATTGTAAAAGATAACGTGGCCGGGTGGTAGAGGGCCGTGCGGCCCTGCTGTAGCGCCGAGCCCATGCTCGGCTGGCCCTTGGCCGAAGAGCAGCCGAGCGCGGGCTCGGCTCTACAGGTTCAGGTCCACCCATTCACCCACCTGAGTAAAATCTGACCGAGCCGGCCTATTTTGCTGCACTGCAAAATGCCATACGGTACCGTCTGGTTCTAGTATCAAACAATCGTTTGATTAAGGTCCGCCCATCGATGGCCAAGCCCGCCCACTTCTCGACCAAGGACCGGATCCTCGGCGCGGCCGAGGAGCTGTTCGCCCAGCACGGCTTCGCCGGCACCTCGCTGCGGCAGGTGACCAGCCAGGCCGACGTCAACATCGCCGCGGTCAACTACCACTTCGGTTCCAAGGAAAACCTGGTCAACGAGGTCTTCCGCCGCCGCATGGACGAGATGACCGGTGCCCGCCTGTCGCAGCTGGAGCGGGCCCGCAGCGAACACCCCGGTGAACTGCGCCCGGTGCTGGCCGCCTTCGTCGAACCGGCGCTGGCGCTGGCCCAGGACCGCCAGAACGGCGGCGCCTTCGTGCGCGTGATCGCCCGCGCCTATGCCGAGAAGAACGACAACCTGCGCAAGTTCCTGTCTGACCACTACGGCCACGTGCTGCGTGCGTTCGGCAAGGCCATCGGCGAGTGCGTGCCCGGCCTGAGCAAGGAAGAGCTGTACTGGCGCCTGGACTTCCTGGCCGGCTCGCTCACCTATGCCATGGCCGACTTCGGGCTGATCAAGCGTCCCGCCGGTGTCACCGAAGCGGCGCATCGTGCCCATGCCGCCCACGAACTGATCCATTTCGCCGAAGCCGGGTTCCGCGCCGCCGCACGCGCCAGCGCCCTGCCCGCTTCCCTTTGATTCCACCCAGTAACTGCTGACCAACAAAGGCCCTACACCATGTCCAATTCCCTGCTAGTCCGCCGCGCCGCCGTGCTGGGTGCCGGCGTCATGGGTGCCCAGATCGCCGCCCACCTCACCAACGCTGGCGTCGACACCGTGCTGTTCGACCTGCCTGCCAAGGAAGGTCCGGCCGACGGCATCGTGCTGAAGGCGATCGCCAACCTGGGCAAGCTGAGCCCGGCGCCGCTGGCCAGCAAGTCGCTGGCCGAAGCCATCACCCCGGCCAACTATGAGTCGGGCCTGGAGCAGCTGAAGGACTGCGACCTGATCATCGAGGCCATTGCCGAGCGCATGGACTGGAAGCAGGACCTGTACAAGAAGATCGCGCCGTTCGTGGCCGACCACGCGGTGCTGGCCTCCAACACCTCGGGCCTGGGCATCAACAAGCTGGCCGACGTGCTGCCCGAGCAGCTGCGTCACCGCTTCTGCGGCGTGCACTTCTTCAACCCGCCGCGCTACATGCACCTGGCCGAGCTGATCCCGGCCACCACCACCGACGCCGCCGTGCTTGAAGGCCTGGAAGCCTTCCTGGTCACCACCCTGGGCAAGGGCGTGGTGTACGCCAAGGACACCCCGAACTTCATCGGCAACCGCATCGGCGTGTTCTCGATCCTGTCGACCATCCACCACACCCAGCAGTTCGGCCTGGGCTTCGATGAAGTGGACGGCCTGACCGGCCCGCTGGTCGGCCGCCCGAAGTCGGCGACCTACCGCACCTCCGACGTGGTCGGCCTGGACACCATGGCGCACGTCATCAAGACCATGGGCGACACCCTGCCGAATGATCCGTGGCATGAGTTCTTCAAGTCGCCGAAGTGGCTGGACGCGCTGATTTCCAAGGGCGCGCTGGGCCAGAAGACCGGCGCCGGCATCTTCCGCAAGGTCGGCAAGGACATCGTGGTGCTGGACCTGGAGAAGCAGGACTACCGCCCGGCCGATCGCGCTGCCGCGCCGGAAGTGGTCGAGATCCTGAAGATCAGGAACCCGGCCGAGAAGTTCGCCAAGCTGCGCGAAAGCCAGCACCCGCAGGCGCAGTTCCTGTGGGCGACCTTCCGCGACCTGTTCCACTACAGCGCCTACCACCTGGCCGACATCGCCGAGACCGCGCGCGACGTGGACCTGGCCATCCGCTGGGGCTACGGCTGGTCGCTGGGCCCGTTCGAAACCTGGCAGGCCGCCGGCTGGAAGCAGGTCGCACAGTGGATCGCCGATGACATCGTGGCCGGCAAGAGCATGAGCAACGCCCCGCTGCCGGACTGGGTGTTCGATGGCCGCGACGGCGTGCATGCCGCCGAAGGCAGCTACAGCCCGTCGCGCAATGCCAAGCTGCCGCGCTCGGCGCTGCCGGTGTACCAGCGCCAGCGCTTCCCCGATCCGCTGCTGGGCGAGAAGTTCGCGCCGGGCGAGACCGTGTTCGAGAACGACGGCCTGCGCATGTGGCACGACGGTGATGGCATCGCCGTGGTCAGCTTCAAGACCAAGATGAACACCGTGTCCGACCAGGTGCTGGACGGCCTGCAGGAATGCGTCAGCCGCGCCGAGAAGGACTTCCAGGGCCTGGTGATCTGGCAGCAGAAGGAGCCCTTCTCTGCCGGTGCCGATCTGGCCGGTGCACTGGGCCTGCTGCAGGCCGGCAAGGTCGACCAGTTCGAAGAAATGGTGGCCAACTTCCAGCGCACCAGCCAGCGCATCAAGTACTCGCTGGTGCCGGTGGTTGCCGCCGTGCGTGGCCTGGCGCTGGGTGGTGGCTGCGAGTTCCAGATGCACAGCGCCAAGACCGTGGCCTTCCTGGAAAGCTACATCGGCCTGGTCGAGGCCGGCGTCGGCCTGCTGCCGGCCGGTGGTGGCCTGAAGGAACTGGCCGTGCGCGCCTCGCAGGCCGCAGGCCCGGGCGGTGACGTGTTCGCCGAACTGAAGAAGACCTTCGAGACCGTGGCGATGGCCAAGGTGTCCAACTCCGCGGTCAACGCCAAGGAACTGGGCCTGCTGCGCAGCACCGACAAGGTGGTGTTCAACAGCTACGAAGCGCTGCACATCGCCAAGGCCGAAGCGCGCGCCCTGGCTGAAGCGGGCTACCGTCCGCCGCTGCCGGCACGCCGCATCCAGGTGGCCGGTGACGTGGGTATCGCCACCTTCAAGATGATGCTGGTCAACATGCTGGAAGGCCGCTTCATCAGCCCGTACGACTACGAGATCGCCGAGCGCATCGCCACCGTGCTGTGCGGCGGCAAGGTCGACCGCGGCACCCTGGTGGACGAAGAGTGGCTGCTGACCCTGGAGCGCAAGCACTTCGTCGAACTGGCCCAGCAGGAAAAGACCCAGGCCCGCATCGCGCACATGCTGAAGACCGGCAAGCCGCTGCGTAACTGATCGCCCCTCCCTGCTTTTGGTGGGTGCCGACCGTTGGTCGGCACTCCGGCTAAAAAATTCAAGAGATCACTGCAATGACCAAGCAAATCCAGGACGCCTACATCGTCGCCGCCACCCGTACCCCGGTCGGCAAGGCGCCCAAGGGCATGTTCCGCAACACCCGCCCCGACGACATGCTTGCGCACGTGCTGCGCAGCGTCGTCGCGCAGGCCCCGGGCGTGGACGTCAACCGCATCGATGACGCGATCATCGGCTGCGCGATGCCGGAAGCCGAGCAGGGCATGAACGTCGCCCGCATCGGCGTGCTGCTGGCCGGCCTGCCGAACACCATCGCCGCACAGACCGTGAACCGCTTCTGCTCCTCCGGCCTGCAGGCCGTGGCGCAGGCCGCCGACGCGATCCGCCTGGGCAACGCCGACCTGATGCTGGCCGGTGGCACCGAGTCGATGTCGATGGTGCCGATGATGGGCAACAAGATCGCCATGGCACCGAGCGTGTTCGACAACGACCACGTGGCCATCGCCTACGGCATGGGCATCACCGCCGAGAAGGTGGCCGAAGAGTGGAAGGTCTCGCGCGAAGACCAGGACGCCTTCGCCCTCGCCTCGCACCAGAAGGCCATGGCGGCGATCCAGAACGGCGAGTTCAAGGACGAGATCAGCCCGTACGAGATCGTCTCGCACCTGCCGGACCTGGCCGATGGCCAGCGCATCATCACCCGCAACAAGGTCGCCGACACCGACGAAGGCCCGCGCCCGGACTCCTCCGCCGAAGGCCTGGCCAAGCTGCGCCCGGTGTTCCGCAACGGCCAGTTCGGCGGCACCGTCACCGCCGGCAACTCCTCGCAGATGAGCGATGGCGCCGGTGCCGTGCTGCTGGCCTCGGAGCAGGCAATCAAGGATTACGGCCTGACCCCGCTGGCCCGTTTCGTCAGTTTCTCGGTGGCCGGCGTGCGCCCGGAAGTGATGGGCATCGGCCCGATCGCCGCGATCCCGAAGGCACTGAAGCAGGCGGGCCTGACCCAGGACCAGCTGGACTGGATTGAACTGAACGAAGCGTTCGCCGCGCAGTCGCTGGCGGTGATCCGCGATTGCGGCCTGGACCCGAGCAAGGTCAACCCGCTGGGCGGCGCGATCGCCCTGGGCCACCCGCTGGGTGCAACCGGCGCGATCCGTACCGCAACCCTGCTGCACGGCCTGCGTCGTCGCCAGCAGAAGTACGGCATGGTGACGATGTGCATCGGCACCGGCATGGGTGCGGCGGGTATTTTCGAGGCGCTGTAAGGTTCAAAGCGTTGCCTCGTTGGGCTTCATGGCGTGGGCCGGGTTGGCAGGGCTGCCCGGGACACGCCGTGAACCCGTCCATGGGGGCTCGATGGCGCCATCCATGGCGCCAACGGTCCTGTCCACCCACACCGCCCCGCCTCTGATAGATCCCTGCGGTCTGTTGGTAACTGCGGCCGTTGTTCAGCGCGGTTGTTGGTGGGTGTCGACCTTGGTCGACACGATTTTTCTTGCATATATCGAATGAGTCATCCACGCACGGCGTGGATCTACCGTGTCGACCAAGGTCGACACCCACCAGGGCAATACGCCGTTCCGACAGGTCG
>NZ_LLXT01000080.1 GCF_001431625.1 Stenotrophomonas geniculata ATCC 19374 = JCM 13324 | reverse complement strand
GACCACGCGGCTGGTAGTGCCGACGCTGGAAGGCGAGGCTTTCTATGGCCGTTGCCTGCGCCTGATCGCCGACATGGATGATGCCGAGGCTGCGTTCCGTGACGCGCCGCCGCGCGGCCCGTTGCGTATCGAAGTGCATGGCACGCTGGGCCGGCACCTGCTGTTTCCGCACCTGCCGGAATTCCTGCAGCGCTACCGGGAGATCGAACTGGACGTCAGCGAGGGTGACCGCTATGTCGACCTGCTGCGTGAAGGCGTGGATGCGGCGTTGCGGGTGGGGACGCTGGCCGACAGCGATCTGGCGGCGCGACGGTTGACCATGCTGCGCGAGGTCACGGTGGCCTCGCCGGGCTATGTGCAGGCGCACGGCCTGCCCGATACCATCGAATCGCTGCAGGACGGCCACCAGATGGTCGGCTACCGCTCCAGCGCCACCGGCCAGCTGATTCCTCTGGAGTTCCAGCAGGGCGGGCAGGTGCGCTACGTGCCGCTGCCGGCACGGGTGCGAGTGTCCGGTGCTGACGCGTTCCTTGGTGCCGCGCTGGCGGGCCTGGGCATCATCCAGGCGCCGCGCTACCGGATGGACCCGTACATCGCGCGCGGACAGTTGGCGGAGCTGTTGCCCGAGACGCCACCGACGCCGAGTCCGCTGAGCCTGGTCTACCCACGCAACCGCACGCCGTCACCGCGCTTGCGGGTGTTCATCGATTGGGTGACCGGGGTGTTTGAGCAGACCGGGGT
>NZ_LLXT01000079.1 GCF_001431625.1 Stenotrophomonas geniculata ATCC 19374 = JCM 13324 | reverse complement strand
CCACCCCGCCTTCGACAGTTCTCCGCGATCTGTCGGAATGCATGGCCTGCTCTTGGTGGGTGTCGACCCTGGTCGACACGTAGATCCACGCCATGCGTGGATGCTCTTCGTTCAATTGTCGAAATATTCGATTTCAATGGAGATTCATCCACGCATGGCGTGGATCTACCTCCGTCACCGGAAATCCGTCGGGGATGGGGTGGTGTGGGGTGGCAGGACCGTTGGCGCCATGGATGGCGCCATCGAGCCCCCATGGATGGGTTTACGGCGTGTCCTGCCAACCCACACCACCCCAGCCAACAAGCAAAACTCCCAGAGCCGGCTGTTGCCGTTGCTCTGGCTTCGGCAGGTGCAGGGCCGCAGGCCCTGCCGACCCCCCCTATTCCTCGACCGGGAAATCCTCGATCGGCTTCAGCACATCGTAGTGCTCGCGATGCAGCTTGCCCTTCAGCTTCGGCAGCTCCGGCAACGGCGCATCCACCCGCGTATCCGGCAGCCGGTCCAGCAGGTTGCGCACCAGGGTCAGCCGGCCCAGCCGCTGGTCGTTGAAATCCACCAGCGTCCACGGCGCCGCCTCACGATGCGTCGCGCGCAGCATTGCCTCGCGGGCCTCGGTGTAAGCGCTGTACTTGCTGCGCGATTTCAGGTCGACCGGGGAGAGCTTCCAGCCCTTCAGCGGATCGAGATGGCGTTCGGCGAAGCGCTTTTCCTGCTGCTCCTGGTCCACGCACAGCCAGTACTTGAACAGCAGGATGCCGTCGTCCACCAGCAGCTGTTCGAACACCGGCGCCTGATGCAGGAACTGCTGGTACTCGGTTTCGCTGCAATAGCCCATCACCCGCTCGACGCCTGCGCGGTTGTACCAGCTGCGGTCCATCAGCACGATCTCGCCGGCGGCCGGCAGGTGCGAGGCGTAGCGCTGGAAGTACCACTGCGTGGCTTCGCGGTCGGTGGGCTTGGGCAGCGCCACCACCCGGCATTGGCGCGGGTTGAGGTGCTGGCTGATGGCCTGGATCGCGCCGCCTTTGCCTGCGGTATCACGTCCCTCGAACAGCACCAGCAGGCGTTGCCCGCTGTGCTGCACCCAGCGCGCCATGGCGGTCAGTTCCAGCTGCAAAGGCAGCAGCAGTTCGTCGTAGTCCTTGCGCTTGAGCTTGGCCATCGTCACACCACGCGGGGAGGAATCCGGAGCGTAGCGCAGGGATCGCTCAAGCGATGTCGAGGCCCTGCCAGCCCTGTTCGCCCGCCAGATGCTGCAGCAGCGCCGAAAGGTCGTGGGCAAATCCGGCCATGTCGAACAGGCCGCTGTCTTCGTGTGCCTGTGCCAGTTCAGCGCGCAATGCCGCCAGTGCTGCCGGATCGTTGCCCAGCGCGCTGGCGGTGGCGATGAACCCGGCATCGTCGGCGACATTCATCCGTGCCAACCCCAGATGGTGGTTGAGGCTGCCGGCCACGCGCGCGGCGAAGGTGTCGCCGGGGCAAGTCAGCACCGGGCAGCCGGCCCACAGCGCATCGGAGGCGGTGGTGTGGGCGTTGTACGGATACGTGTCCAGGAACAGGTCGGCCAGCTGATATCGGGCCAGGTACTGCGGATGCGGCAGCTTGGCCATGAACACCAGGCGCGCCGGGTCCAGGCCTGCGGTCTGTGCGGCGGCACGCAGGCGCGCATCGGCCTGGCCGGGGCCGGACATCAGCCACAGCACGCTGCCGGGCACTGCCTGCAGAATGGCGAAGGCGCGGCCCATGCTGCGCGGGTTGAGCTTGTAGCTGTTGTTGAAGCAGCAGAACACCACGCCCTGTTCGGGCAGGCCGCAGTCGGCGCGGCTCGGCGCAGGCGCCAGCACGCGGGTGTTGTCCGACGGCTGGAAGGCGCGCGGCAGGCGCAGCACGCGTTCGCTGTAGTGCGGCTCCAGTGCGGGTGGCAGGGCGAAGGCATCGCCGATCACCGCATCCATCCACGGCGCGCCCGAGGTGCCCGGATAAGCCAGCCAGTTCAACTGCAGCGGGGCAGGGCGCATCGCCAGCACTTCCGGCGTGCCGCCGCCGCCCCAGCCGCGCAGGTCGAACAACAGGTCGATGCCCTGTGCGCGGATGCGCGCGGCAGTGTCTGCATGGCGCAGGCCAGCCACATCATGCAGCTGTGTGGCCGTCTGCAGGCGCTGGCGGATGCGGCTGCCGTCGTCGCGGTTCAACGCGAACAGATGCAGCTGCAACGCCGGGTCGTGACGCAGCTGCTCGAACAGGGCCACGGTCAGCAGCCCGGTGGGATGGGCGCCAAAACCATTGGAAAGGAAACCGACGCGCAGGGGGCCGTGCGCGCGCACCTTCACGGCAGGAAGGGGACGTACCCCCGAAGCAACCACTGCGGCGCGTGCACGCGCGCAGGCCAGCTGTTCGGCCGCGCTGGCATCCTCGCTGAGGAACGCGAACGGTTCGACCACGCCTTGCCCGGTGGCCAGGGCGCCACGCACCTGTGTGGCCAGCGCCTCCACGTCCTGCCAGTCGCAGAGGCGACGCTGCCAGGCCAGGCGCTGCGCGGCGATATAGGGTTCGTCCGGCATCAGCGCATGTGCACGGCGATAGGCCGCCGCCGCGCCTTCTGCATCATCGGCATCTTCCAGCGCATGGCCCAGCCACAACGCGATGCCGGGGTGCTGCGGGGCCAGCGCCGAGGCCTGGCCGAGCAGCTTCGCTGCGTCGGCATGCGCGCCGGCCATCCAGGCCACGCGACCCAACCGTGCCAGTGCTTCAGGGTGATTCGGGCGCAGCTGCAGGGCACGTCGCGCGGCCTGTTCGCCGGCGGCAATGTCGCCGGCTTCCAGTTCCACATCGGCCAGCATGACCCAGGCGACGAAGTCGCCGGGCTGGCGTGCAATCGCCTGTTGCAGGTGCTGTCGCTGCTGCCAGGCCGTCATCGTGCTCAGCCCGCCGACAGCTGGGCCAGGGCGTCGACCTGGTGCTCGTGGCTGAGCCGCTGCAGCAGCGGATCGAGGTCGCCGGCCAGTACGTTGGGCAGGTCGTACAGCGTCAGGCCTTCCACACGGTGGTCGGTGATCCGGCCCTGCGGGAAGTTGTAGGTGCGGATGCGCTGGCTGCGGTCGCCGCTGCCGACCTGCAGGCGCCGCGATTCGGCCTGCGCCGCGTCCTGGCGCTGGCGCTCGGCGTCCAGTAGTTGTGCTTTCAGGCGTTTCATCGCCTTGTCGCGGTTGGCGTGCTGGCTGCGCTCGGTCTGGCATTCCACCACCACGCCGGTCGGCACGTGGGTGATGCGGATGGCCGATTCGGTCTTGTTCACGTGCTGGCCGCCGGCACCGGACGAGCGGAACGTATCCACCTTCAGGTCGGCCGGGTTGATGGCGATGTCATCGACCTCATCGGCCTCGGGAATGATCGCTACGGTGGCCGCCGAGGTGTGGATGCGGCCCTGAGATTCGGTGGCCGGCACGCGCTGCACGCGATGCGTACCCGATTCGAACTTCAGGCGCGAGAACGCTCCACGGCCGACCACGCGCGCCACCACTTCCTTGTAGCCGCCGTGCTCGCCCGGACTGTCCGATTCGATCTCGACCTTCCAGCCCTGGCGTTCGGCGTAGCGGGCGTACATGCGGAACAGGTCGCCGGCAAAGATCGCTGCCTCGTCGCCGCCGGTACCCGCGCGCACTTCCAGGAACAGGTTGCCTTCGTCGCGCGGGTCGCGCGGCACCAGCAGCAGCGCCAGCTCCTGCTCCAGTTCCTGCAGGCGCGCCTGTGCAGCAGCGATTTCCTCGTCGGCCAGCTCGCGCAGGTCGGGGTCGGCGCGCATGCCTTCGGCGGCTGCCAGATCGGCCTTGGCACGGGCTTCATCAGCCAGGGCGATGGCGATCGGTTCAAGTTGGGCGAATTCGCGCGAAAGGTCGCGGAAACGAGTGTTGTCGGCGACCACATCGGGTTCGGCGAGCAGGCGTTCCAGTTCTTCGCGGCGCTCGGCCAGCGCTTCCAGCTTACGGCGCAGGGTCGGCGTCATCGGGTCTCACGGGTGGGTGGCGGTAACCCGGCGTGGCCGGGAACAGGCGCTCGGCGGCGCGGGTCAGGTCGGCATCGCCACTCAGCGCGGCCGCACGCAGGGCGGCGGTCGGCGGATGCAGCAGGCGGTTGGTCAGGCCGTGGGCAAGCAGCTCCAGCACTTCATCGGCCGGCTTGCCGTTGGCCAGTTGCTGGCGTGCGCGCTCCAGCAGCTCGGCGCGGGTGGCTTCGCCGAACGCGCGCAGCTGCCGCAGCGGCGCCTGGTGAGCGCTGGCCTGCTGGGTCTCGACGAAGCGCGACACCTGCAGGTCGATGATCGCCTCGGCTTCGGCGGCGGCCTCACGGCGGCCACGGCGGTTGTCTTCCACCGCACGCTCGAGATCGTCCACGGTGTAGAGGAAGGCATCGTTGAGCGTGCCGACCTCGGCCTCGATGTCGCGCGGTACGGCCAGGTCGAACAGCAGCATCGGCTTGTGCCGGCGCGCGCGCAGGGCCTTGGCCACCATCTCGCGATGGATCACCGGTTCGCGCGCAGCGGTGGCCGAGAACACCACGTCGGCCTCGCCCAGGTGGCGGTCCAGTTCGGTCAGCGGCAGGGCCACGCCGCCATGGCGGCTGGCAAGTTCCTGCGCGTGGGCGAGGGTGCGGTTGGCGATCAGCAGCCGGCGTACCTTGCCTTCGCTCAGGTGCCGTGCAGCCAGTTCGATGGTCTCGCCGGCACCGACCAGCAGCACGGTGGAATCGTCCAGCCGGGCGAACGCGTTCTGCGCCAGGCGCACTGCGGCCGACGCCACCGATACCGGGTTGGCGCCGACCTGGGTATCGGTGCGCGCACGCTTGGCCACCGAGAAGGTCTGCTGGAACAGGCGGTCCAGGCGCTGGCCGAGCAGGCCGTGGTCGCGCGCGGTCGACCAGGCATCCTTCACCTGGCCGAGGATCTGCGGTTCACCCAGCACCATCGAATCCAGGCCGGTGGCGACCCGGAACAGGTGGCGCACGGCTTCGGCATCGGCGTGCTGGTACAGGTAGCCCTGCAGGTCGCCGGCCTGGGTGTGCAGCCACTGGTCCAGCGCCTGTGCCGAATCGGCCACGGCATACAGCTCGGTGCGGTTGCAGGTGGACAGCAGCACCGCCTCGGCGATCTGCGGGGTATCGCGCAGCGAACCGAGCGCGCGCGGCAACGCCTCACCGGCGAAGGCCGCGCGCTCGCGCAGCTCCACCGGTGCGGTCTGGTGATTCAGTCCGAGCACCCACAGGGTCATTGTTCAGTTGCTTGCGATAAGCTGCTGGCCATTGGACGACATTTTAAGGCCCCGATGCCGACGATGCCCGCATTGATTCGCATCCCCAGTGTTCTGCTGCTGTCCCTGGCCTGCAGCCAGGCCCTGGCGGCGGTGCCGGCCAAGGCCCCTGTAAGGGCCCCGGCCACTGAGGAACTGGCGCTGGAGCCGGTGATGGCCGGTGAGTTCGCCCTGCAGGCCGGCAAGCTGGCTGAGGCCGCGCGCTGGTACCTGCAGGCGGCCCAGCAGACCGACGGCGACGCCGGCCTGGCCGAGCGTGCGACCCGCATTTCCATGCTCGCCAACGATGATGCCAGCGCGGCCAAGGGCCTGGCCCTGTGGCAACAGCGGGCCCCGCGCTCATTGACCATGCGCAGTGCGGCCGGTGCGCTGGCCATGCGCCAGGGCGATGTGAAGGCTGCCCGCACCGAACTGCAGGGCCTGCTGGCCGACTCCGACGAGCGTGGTTGGAAGTTTGCCCTGGCCGCCCTGATCGGTGGGGGGCGCGATCCGGCGGTGCCCGCGCAGGTGCTGGGTGAGCTGGTCGACGCCAACGCCATTCCACCGAAGATCGAAGCCTGGCAGGAGTTCGGCCGCCTCGCCCTGCGCATGGACAAGCCCGAACTGGCGCGGCGCATGATCGATGAAGTGGTCAAGCGCTTCCCTGAAGAACCGCGTGTGGCGTTGCTGCGTGCCAGCCAGCTGCAGCAGGCCGGGGAGACCGGCAAGGCGCTGTCGCTGCTGCAGGATGTGGAGCCTAAGACCCGCCAGGACCCGGAACTGCGCAATGCGGTGGCCATTGCCTACGACAGCCTCGGCCAGCCGTCCGCGGCCGAGCGCGTGCTGGCCTTTGGCCCGCAGGACGTGCAGACCTGGGGCATGCGCGCTTCGCTGCTGGCCAAGCAGGGCGACAAGGCGGCGCTGTCCAACCTCTACAACGAACTGTCGCGGCAGGCGGCCAAGCCGGACCCGGCGCAGCGCCTGCTGCTGGGCAAGATCGCCGAGTACCTGAAGCGTTATCCCGAGGCGGTGCAGTGGTATCACAGCGTGCCCGGCGGCGATGAGCTGAGCGAAGCGCGCCTGCGTGCGGCCAACGCCCAGGCCCTGGCCGGGCGCCTGCCGCTGGCACTGGATGAGGTGCACGCGATCCAGTCCGATGCGGTGGTTGACGACGACGTGCGCCGCGACGCCTACCTGCTGGAAGCGGAACTGCGCCAGCGCGCCGACGACAGCGCCGGTGAACTGGATGCGCTGGCCCGCGGCCTGGCCGCTTACCCGGATGACAACGGCCTGCTGTACGCCCGTGCGCTCACCTGGGAACGCCGCGATGACATTCCGCGCGCCGAGGCCGATCTGCGCAAGATCCTGGTGACCGACCCGGAGAACGTGCCGGCTTTGAACGCGCTGGGCTACACCCTGGCCGATCGCACCGGCCGCCTGCAGGAAGCACTGGAGCTGATCGACCGCGCCCGTGTGGCCGAACCGGACAACGCCGCCATCGTCGACAGCTATGGCTGGGTGTTGTATCGCCTGGGCCGCAAGGAAGAAGCACTGGTGCAGCTGCGCCGGGCCTGGACCCTGGCCAAGGACCCGGAGATCGCTTCCCACGTTGGCGAAGTGCTGTGGGTGCTGGGCAAGCATGACGAGGCCCGCCACTTCTTCGAAGAAGCGGCCAAGCTCGATCCTGAAAACCGCGCGCTGCTGCGCGCCCGCGAGAAATTCAATCCATGAGTGTTTCCCTGATCCGGCCGATGCTGTTGGTGGCCGTGACCCTGGCGGTGACCGCCTGTACCAGCGTGGGTACGCAGAAGACCGCGCCACCGGCGGTGGTCGAGACGGTTTCGGCCGAAGCGGCGCAGGCCGAGGCGGCGCGCGTGGCCGCGCTGCAGGCACAGTCGGACTGGGCCTTCCAGGGCCGGGTCGCGGTCAGCAAGGGCAAGGACGGCGGCAGCGGTCGCATCGACTGGAAGCAGGAGGGGCGCCGCTATGTGGTCGAGCTGAGCGCGCCGGTGACCCGGCAGAGCTGGAAGCTGACCGGCGATACCCATTCCGAAGCCGGTCGCCTTGAGGGACTGGCCGGCGGGCCGCGTGACGGCGAGGACGCCCAGCAGCTGCTGCTGGAGGCCACTGGCTGGGACATCCCGGTCAACCAGCTGCCGCAGTGGATCCGTGGCCTGGTGGCTGGCGATGCTGCCGGTCCGGAGAAGGTCGAGCGCGACGGTGAAGGCCGGCCGCGTCGTATGCAGCAGATGGGCTGGCAGGTGCAGTACCTGGACTGGTACCCGGCCGAGGCCGGGCGTCCGGCGCTGCCACGCCGGATAGAAGCCAGCCATGGTGACGCCAAGGTGCGCCTGCTGGTGGATCAGTGGGGGCAGGGCGCCCCATGAGTGCCGGGTGCGATGACGCGGGCTGGTCCTGGTGGCCGGCCCCGGCCAAGCTGAACCTGTTCCTGCATATCACCGGTCGCCGCGCCGATGGCTACCACGAGCTGCAGACCGTGTTCCGGCTGCTGGACTGGGGCGACCGCATTGGTCTGCGCCTGCGTGAAGACGGGCAGGTGCGTCGTGAGGGCGAGGGGCTGGCCGGCGTTGCCGAGGCGGATGATCTGGCGGTACGCGCCGCACGGATTCTGAAAGACGCGGCCAATATCGCGCAAGGCGCCGACATCATCGTCGAAAAGCGCGTTTCTGCCGGCGGTGGCTTTGGCGGCGGTTCCTCCGATGCCGCCACCGTGCTGGTGGTGCTGAACCGGCTCTGGCGGGCCGGTCTGGATGAGGACGCGCTTGCTGCGTTGGGCCTGCGCCTGGGCGCGGACGTGCCGGTGTTCGTGCGCGGGCGCAATGCCTGGGCCGAAGGGGTGGGCGAACGCCTGCAGCCCATCGTGCTGGAACCGGCCTGGTATGTGGTGGTTGAACCGGGCGTTCATGTTCCCACCCCGGCCCTGTTCGCAGACCCGGATTTGACGCGCGACAGCCCAGTGGCGAAAATAGAGGACTTCGCTTCCGGGACCCTGGTCGGGAACGCGTTCGAACCGGTGCTGCGCCGCCGTGAGCCTGCCGTCGAGGCAGCGTTCGCCGCGTTGAGCGATATCGGCACGGCGCGGCTGACCGGTTCGGGAAGTGGTTGTTTCGTCGAGTTCGCATCGCAGTCTGCCGCAGAGCAGGGACGGTCGAAGTTGCCGAAGGAGTTGCGGGCAAGGGTGGCAGCGGGCGTTGCGCGTTCGCCACTGCTGGATGCACTCGAGCAACACTGATTTATCAATGCAGGGGCGTCGCCAAGAGGCCCAAGGCACCAGGTTTTGATCCTGGCATTCGTAGGTTCGAATCCTACCGCCCCTGCCAATAGCGGCTGTGTCCGCGCCTTCCAGCGCATCGCCCGCGCGGGACGTGGAAACAACCGCGGTGTTGTCAGCAGCAAGGGTCCATCAGGGTCCTTGCCGACTCCGGATCCCCGCCACTCGTCCCCGCCCGAGACAATCATGATGCAAGAGTCCCCGAACCTGCTGGTCTTTTCCGGCAACGCCAACAAACGTCTGGCGCAGAATATCTGCAAGGAACTGGGGGTTCGCCCGGGCAAGGCGCTGGTCTCGCACTTCTCTGATGGCGAAGTGCAGGTGGAGATCGAAGAGAACGTCCGCAAGCAGGACGTGTTCGTGATCCAGCCGACCTGCGCGCCGAGCGCGGAAAACCTGATGGAACTGCTGGTGCTGATCGACGCGCTCAAGCGCGCATCGGTGGCCAGCGTGACCGCCGTGGTGCCGTACTTCGGCTACTCGCGCCAGGATCGCCGCATGCGTTCCTCGCGCGTGCCGATCACCGCCAAGCTGGCGGCGAAGATGTTCAGCACCGCTGGCGCTGATCGCGTGCTGACCGTCGACCTGCACGCTGACCAGATCCAGGGCTTCTTCGATATTCCGGTGGACAACGTGTATGCGTCCCCGCTGCTGCTGGCCGACATCTGGCGCGCCTACGGCACCGAGAACCTGATCGTTGTGTCGCCGGACGTGGGCGGCGTGGTCCGCGCCCGTGCGGTGGCCAAGCGCCTGGATGACGCCGACCTGGCGATCATCGACAAGCGCCGCCCGCGCGCCAACGTCTCCACCGTGATGAACATCATCGGTGACGTCGAAGGCAAGACCTGCGTGATGGTCGATGACATCGTCGACACCGCCGGCACCCTGTGCGCCGCTGCCGCTGCCCTGAAGGCGCGCGGTGCGCTCAAGGTCGCTGCCTACTGCACCCACGCGGTGCTGTCGGGCCCGGCAGTGGACAACATCACCAATTCCCAGCTCGACGAGCTGGTGGTGACCGACACCATCCCGCTGAAGGACGCCGCGCGGGTGTGCAGCAAGATCCGCCAGCTGAGCGTGGCGGAAATGCTGGCCGAAACGATGCGCCGCATCGCCTTCGGTGAGTCGGTCAGCTCGCTGTACGTCGACTGAGTTTTTCGTCCCTGCCGGCAACGGCAGGGACATACCCCGGGTGCTTCTGGTCGCGGAAGCATCTTCAACCGCCACGCCGCAGGGCGCGGCAACAACCTGAGTAGTCGAAAATGTCGAAGACCCATGAAATCAAGGTCACCAAGCGTGAACTGCAGCGTAAGGGTGCGAGCCGCCGCCTGCGTCACGCCGGTGTGATCCCGGCCATCGTGTACGGCGGCAACGCCGAGCCGGTCGCCATCAGCCTGGACCACAACGAAATCTGGCTGGCCCAGCAGAACGAGTGGTTCTATGCCTCGATCCTGGACCTGAACCTGGACGGCCAGGTGCAGAAGGTCCTGCTGCGTGACATGCAGCGCCACCCGTACAAGCAGCTGATCATGCACCTGGACTTCCAGCGCGTGAACGAGAACGAAGCCCTGACCGCTTCGGTCCCGCTGCACTTCGTCAACGAAGACACCTCGCCGGCCGGCAAGGCTGCCGACGTCGTGGTCACCCACGAACTGAAGGAAGTGACCATCACCTGCCTGCCGAAGGACCTGCCGGAGTCGATCGAAGTCGACCTGGGTGAGCTGAAGGCCGGTGACGTGGTGTACCTGTCCAACATCAAGCTGCCGAAGGGCGTGGAAATCCCGGCCCTGGCGCTGGGCAAGGACCACGACGACGCCATCGTCACCGCCAAGGCCGGCAAGGCCGACGAGGCTGACGAAGAAGCGGCTGCCGCCGAGTAATACCGTTACGGTGCCTGCCTCCGGGCAGGCACCGTACTGGAAGGAACCATGGCAGGACTGCGACTGATCGTCGGTCTGGGCAACCCCGGATCGGAACACGCCCGGACCCGGCACAATGCCGGGTTTCATTTCGTTGAGGCCCTGGCGGAAAAAGCCGGTGCGCGATGGAATGTGGACAGCAAGCTGTTCGGCGAGACCGCCAAGGTCGAGATCGCCGGGCAGACGGTGTGGCTGCTCAAGCCCGCCACCTTCATGAACCTCAGCGGCAAGTCGGTCACCGCCGCGCAGCGGTTCTGGAAGATCGAGCCGGAAGAGACCCTGCTGGCCCATGACGAACTGGACCTGGCGCCCGGTGTGGCGCGGCTGAAGTTCGACGGTGGCCACGGTGGTCAGAACGGCCTGCGTGACACCATCCGCCTGCTCGGCCACGGCAGGTTCCATCGCCTGCGCGTGGGCATCGGCCATCCCGGCCACAAGGACCGCGTGGTGGGTTGGGTGCTGGGGCGCCCGTCGAAGGACGACGACGTGCTGATCGCGCGCGCCATCGATGATGCGATCGACGTGATGCCGCTGGCGGTGCAGGGCGATTTCAGCGAAGCGATGAAGCGGCTGCATACCCCGCGCTGACCATGACTGACCCGCGTATTCCCTGCACCGTGTGTGGCGCCATGATCCTGCTGGCGACGGCGGCCCGGAACGATGGGCTCTGCATGCCGTGCCGGAATGGCACGCGGCAAAGCATGGAAATGGCGAAAGCACGAGATCGGCATATTCGCGAAGAGCGCAAGCGTTTCGGGGAATCTGCAGAGGGGCGGCATTGGCATTGGTTGATCGAACAGGTCCACGGGAACGGTTGTGGATTTGCCGGACTGTCAGTGCAGGATCAGCGTTACTTTGCGATCAACGCGCTCATCAATGATGTCTATCGTGGAGGGCTTGATGCCTATTTCCTCAATTCTGCTGGCGCCTACATTGCTGAAGCGCTTGCAGGGCTTGGGGAGATGCAGCAGCTTGACGTGCGAGACATCGTGCTCGCGGCCCAGCAGCTACTGTTTGGCAATGAGGCTATGGAAGATCATCATGCGCAGAGGCGCCTGCAGATCTATCGTGCTGACGGGTGGCTCGACGATGAAGTCGAAACAGCACTTGATGCGCTGGATGGGCGATTCTATGCGCTGGTCGATGACGGCAAGCTGGAAGAACTGCTGAAAGCGTACGCAGAACATCACAGGTTGTACGCCGCGTTCTAGCGCGGGCTACTGGAAGGACGATTGGGGATTGAGGGCATGCCCGCAGGCGAGCCTTGAATCCCGAATCATCCACTTACACTCAAACCCGGATTCAACCCATGGGTATCAAATGCGGCATCGTCGGCCTGCCCAACGTCGGCAAGTCGACCCTGTTCAATGCGCTGACCAAGGCGGGTATCGCCGCGGCGAACTTCCCGTTCTGCACCATCGAGCCGAACGTCGGCATCGTGCCGGTGCCGGATCCGCGCCTGAACGAGCTGGCGGGCATCATCAACCCGCAGAAGGTCATCCCGACCGCGGTCGAGTTCGTCGACATCGCCGGCCTGGTGGCCGGTGCCGCCAGCGGTGAAGGCCTGGGCAACAAGTTCCTGGCGCACATCCGCGAAGTCGATGCCATCACCCACGTGGTGCGCTGCTTCGAGCACGGTGACATTGTGCACGTCGCCGGCAAGGTCGACCCGATCTCGGACATCGAAACCATCGATACCGAGCTGGCGCTGGCCGACCTGGACAGCGTCGAGAAGGCGCTGAACCGTGCCGAGCGTGCAGCCAAGGGCGGCGACAAGGACGCAGCGGCGCGCAAGCCGGTGCTGGCCAAGCTGCAGGCGGCACTGTCCGACGGCAAGGCTGGTCGTTCGGTCGGCCTGGATGATGAAGAAAAGGCGCTGGTACGCGACCTGTTCCTGCTGACCCTGAAGCCGGTGATGTACATCGCCAACGTGCTGGAAGACGGTTTCGAGAACAACCCGCACCTGGAAGCCGTGCGCGCGCATGCCGCCGCCGAAGGCGCGCAGGTGGTGCCGGTGTCGGCCGCGATCGAGGAAGAGCTGTCCCAGCTCGACGACGAAGACCGCGATACCTTCCTGGCCGATCTGGGCCTGAGCGAGCCGGGCCTGAACCGCGTGATCAACGCGGCCTACAGCCTGCTGGGCCTGCAGACCTACTTCACTGCGGGCGTGAAGGAAGTCCGTGCGTGGACCGTGCGCAAGGGCGCTACCGCCCCGCAGGCCGCCGCGGTCATCCACACCGACTTCGAGAAGGGCTTCATCCGCGCCGAAACCATCGCGTATGACGACTTCATCAAGTACAAGGGCGAAGCCGGTGCCAAGGAAGCCGGTCGCCTGCGCCTGGAAGGCAAGGAGTACCGCGTGCAGGAAGGCGACATCCTGCACTTCCGCTTCAACGTCTGATCCAGCGGCATCGGATCGACCCCGGACGCCCCGCCTTGTGCGGGGCGTTCGCGTTTCTGGCACCGCCGCCGGTGGCTGGCGAAAAAATGACCATGCTTTGAAACGCTTGCGCGGCAAGTCTCGCGCTCACTTGTCCACACCAAACCCCCACCACTTTCCACGCGCGGTGTGGAAAACCCGGTGTGCCGCTGTAGAGCGGAGCCCATGCATCGGCTGATGCCGGCCGGAGCCGAGCATGGGCTCGGTTCTGCAGGGCTTGTCCGCGGAGCGTGGATAAATATTCGCCACGCTTCCAAACGCCTGCGTGGCAACACTCACAGCCACTTGTCCACACCTAGTTCCCATTGCTCTCCACGTCCGGTGTGGAAAACGATCGAAGGGCATGGACAAAAAATCACCACGCCCGGAAATGCCTGTGAGACAAGGATCGCGCCCACTTGTCCACACCAAGTTCCCATCGCTTTCCACGTGCGGTGTGGAAAACCCGCGTGGCCCGCTCTGGTAGTCGCCCGCCTTGGTGGGCGCTTGGCATATCGGTGTCCACCAAGGTGGGCATCTACCAGAGCCAGGTTCCCAAACAACAAGGCCCGCCAATGGCGGGCCCCGTCGTCCACGTCCTGCGTAACCGCGCTTACAATGCGCTGCCACCGAACTTGTGGGTGTACTGCAGGTTGATGGTGCGGCCGACGCTGTCGAACCAGGACACGTCGTAATACGGATACGCGGTGTAGGTGGCGTCCTTCGGCGGCATCTTGTTGAAGACGTTCACCACCGACAGCGACAGGCGCGCGTGGTCGTCGAAGCGGTACTGCAGCGACGCGTTGTAGCGGTAGGTCGCCTTGATGTACGGGCTGTCGCCGCTTTCCCACTCGAAGATCTGGTCGTAGCTGTCCGATGTCGGCAGCTTGCCCAGGCGCGAGCCATAGACCGTGGCCGACCACGCGTCCTTCTCCCAGGTCACGCTCAGGCTGGTCTTGGTGCGCGGAATATCGAAACCGCTGTTGACCGCGAACTGATCTTCGACGGGGTCACCGGGGTAGCGCTGGAAATCGTGCTTCTTCACCCAGGTGTGGGTGCCGTTGAGGATGAAATCACCAATGCCGGTCTGCAGGCGGTAGCGCAGGCCGACGTCGATGCCGGAGGTCGACTCGCGGGCGACGTTGATCGGGGCGACGCGTACGCCGTACAGGCGGCCATCACTGGTGCGGGTGATGCGGTCGAGCGCGTCCACGCAGGTCGGCGAGTTGATTTCGGCAGTACCCAGGCGGCAGTTCGCTTCACTGGCCAGTATCGTGCGCACGTCCATGTCCTGCACCTGCTTGCGCATGTCGATGTCGAACCAGTCCACCGACAGGTCCAGGCCGATCGCCGGCGACCAGACAAAGCCGGCGCTCCACGAGGTGCTGGTTTCCGGGTCGAGCTGGCGGTTGCCGGTGCGGCTGCGGATCAGGTTGCGCTCGTAATCGGAACAGTCGCTGGCTTCCTCGAGGCGGCAGGTGTACAGGTCCTCGGCGCTGGTCTCGTCGTTGCCCGGTCCGGCAAACACGTAGTGCAGGTCCGGTGCACGGAATGCGGTGCCGTAGGAGCCGCGCACCAGCAGGGTATCGATCGGGCGCCATTCCAGGCCGCCGCTCCAGGTGGCCTTGCCGATGGTGTGGCCCGAATAGCGGTACTGGTCGTAGCGGCCGGCCACGCTCAGGTTGACCGTCTCGTGCAGCGGCATGCGCAGCTCGGCCGCCGTGGCCCAGCGGTTGCGCGAACCGTTGCCGTCCGAATCCTTCCAGCTGTAGTAGTAGTACTGGGTCGCCAGCGGATCGGGATTCAGCGAGTACGCCTGCTGGCCCACTTCCACGGTCGCGGCGAAGCCGGCGTCACCGCCCGGCAGGCCGAACAGCGCGGAATTGGTCAGCGTGAACGCGGCGGTCTCGGTGCGCGACTTCGGGGTGTAAGTGGTACGCGCCGCGATCGAGTCGTACTCGGCGCGGGTCAGTGGCCGGTACAGGCGTGACGGATCGGCGTTGTAGATCGGGAAACCGTCGTCGTCCACGCCCAGCTGCGGGCCCAGGAACAGGTCATTGGCCTTGGCGGCGATGATCTGTGCCCAGCTGATCCGCGACTGGTACTGCGAATGGCTCAATGCTGCCTCGTAGTCCCAGTTGCCGGCCAGATTGCCCTTGAAGCCGGTAGTCACGCTGAAGGTCTTCTGCGTGCTGCGCACCATCGCATTGCGCAGGCCACCCATTTCCTCGGGGGAGAACTGGCGCTGCCAGAACTCGATCTCGCCGGTGGCCTGGTTGTTGAAATAGCCCGACTCATCGCCATTGGCGTCCATGCGGCCCCACTTGGTGACGTCGCGCATCAGCGACATCGTGTGGTAGCCCAGCTGCACATCGGCGAACCACTGCTGGCCGTTGTCGAAGTCGTAGCTGAGCGAAGCGTAGCCATTGGCGCCGCGACGCTTGCTGAGGATGGTGCCGTAGCCGATCGAGCTGTCGCTGCCGCAGTAGTAGCCGTAGCGCGGGCGGTACGCGCGGTAGGTGCTGCCCTGGTTCTGCCCGGCCAGCGCTTCGCACGTGGCCGTACCCGGATCCAGGTAGTCGTCGTTGTAGTCCGTGCGCAGGTAAGCGCGGCGGGCGATGCGCGAGCCCTCGGTGGGGCCGTCCTGGGTCGAATCCTGGATGTCGCGCTCGTACGCCCACAGCGGGCTCTGTGACTGCAGCTCGACGCTGTACACCGCGTTGAAATTGCCGCGGCTGAAACCGCTGGCCAGGCTCATGTCGAACGAGTCGCCACCGCCTTCGCTGGTGGTGCCCATGCGCATGTCGATCGTGGTGCCGTCGGCCTTCTTCTTCAGGATGAAGTTGACCACGCCGGCGATCGCGTCCGAGCCGTAGATGGCCGAGGCGCTGCCGGTCAGCACTTCGATGCGCTCGATCATCCCCAACGGGATGTTGGAGACATCGGTGAAGTTGCTGCGGCCCTTGAACGGCATTGGGAAGTCGGCGATGCGGCGGCCATTGACCAGCACCAGCGTGTGATTCGGGCCCAGGCCGCGCAGGTCCACCTGCTGGGCGCCCGGCGAGAAGTCAGCGCCACTGGAGGACTGCTGGCTCTGGGTCTCCCCCCCGTTCTGGGTCATCGCGCGCAGCACGTCCGGCACGGTGGTAAAGCCGCTGGAGCGGATCTGCTCGGCGCTGATCACCGTGATCGGGGCGGGGCCTTCGACCTGGGCGCGCGGAATGCGCGAACCGGTGACCTGCACCGCGTCCAGTTGTTGAACCGAAGAGGAAGCCGGTGCCTGGGCCGCCGCGGAAGCAGCCACGCCCATCAACGCCAGCTGGATCGACCACGCCATCGCCTTTCTACGCATGAGGAATTCTCGGAAATGAAGCCGGCCCGCAGAGGAGGGGCCCTGTCCCCCATTCAGATTTCCGGAATGGGCGCGCGCATTTAACGCCTTTTTCATGCCCTTGACTACTGGATCCCTATCTGGCAAAGAGTGAAAACGCTTGCAAGTCGATTTTGTTCAGGGAGATCAAGATGCGACGCCTCCATTGGACCCTGCGTGCCCCCTTCGCCTGGCTGGCGCTGCTGGTGTTGGCCGTGCCGTTGGCCGCCCTTGCGCAGGACCTGCAGGGCCCGGGTTTCGCCTACTACGAAGCCGGGGATCTCGACGCCCCCCGGCCCGGTCCGCGCGCGCCGGCCATGATGCTGATGGGCGGTGGCGAATGGGTGCCGGAAGCCTTCCATTGGTGGCTGAAGCAGGCTGGCAATGGCCGCGTGCTGATCCTGCGCGCTTCTGGCAGTGACGAACTGCAGGACCGCCTGTATCGCGAGATCGGCGGGGCCACCGCAGTGCAGACGCTGGTGTTCGACAATCGCCGTGGCGCCGATGATCCCGCGGTGCTGCGCGTGGTGGCTGCAGCCGATGCCATCTTCATCGCCGGCGGCGACCAGTCCCGCTACATCCGCTTCTGGAAGGGCACCGCGCTCAACCGCGCGCTCAACGCCCATGTGCGCGCCGGCAAGCCGATTGCCGGTACCAGCGCTGGGCTCGCCATCCTCGGTGGCTATGCCTACGGCGCGATGGACGGCGGCAGCATCACCTCCGCCGGTGCGCTGGCCGACCCGATGGGCAGTGCGGTGACCATGGACAGTGGCTTCCTGCAGATGCCCTACCTGCAGCGCGTGGTCACCGACACCCACTTCGACAAGCGCGATCGGCTTGGCCGCCTGATCGTGTTCGTGGCGCGCGCTGCCCAGGACAGTGGCAACCCCGACATCGTCGGCATCGGCGTCGACGAAGACACTGCCCTGTGCGTGGAGCCCGATGGCCAGGCACAGGTCTACAGTGCTGACGGCGAGGGCAAGGTCTGGGTGGTCAGCCCCGGCCGCGATGCCGACCGCCTGGTCGAAGGCGAGCCGCTGCGCTTCCACGCGGTGCCGGTAACGGTGGTCGCCAGCGGCAGCCGCATGCGCCTGGATGACTTCCAGGCCGAGGCCGACTACCAGGCCGTGGCCGACGTCAGCGACGGCGAGATCGAAGTCATCCGCCAGTGACCCGGCGATCCTGTGGCCACGCATGGGATGCTGTAGAGCCGAGCCCGCGCTCGGCTGCCTTTCAATCGAGGCATCAGCCGAGCATGGGCTCGGCTCTACGATGATGCCTCCCTTGCCCGCCTGCTGGAGACGTACCCGATGAAACTGCGCCTGGCGCTGTCCGCACTGTTGTCCCTGCCCACGCTTGTCCAGGCTGCACCGGCGGCTTCGCCGCTGCTGGTCATCCACGGCGGCGCTGGCGTCGAGCGCAAGGACCTGTCGCCGGCCGAGGAGAAGGCCGCACGTGACGCGCTGCGGGCGGCCCTGTTGAAGGGGCATGCGGAGCTGGCAGCGGGTCGCCCCGCGCTGGCCGCTGTCACCGCCGCGATCACCGTGCTGGAGGACGATCCCACCTTCAACGCCGGCAAGGGCGCGGTGTTCACCCACGACGGCCACAACGAGCTGGATGCGGCCGTCATGGACGGCGCGAGCCAGGCGGCGGGCGCGGTGGCGGGCGTGCAGCGGGTGCGCAACCCGATCCTGCTGGCGCAGACCGTGATGCAGAAGTCCAGGCATGTGATGATGGTCGGGCAGGGCGCCGAAGCCTTCGCGGTCGAGCAGGGCATTTCTCTGGTCGATCCCTCCTATTTCCGTACGGAAAAGCGCTGGCAGCAGCTGCAGCGTGCACTGAAGGAAGAGGCCGGCGGCCAGGCGCATGCCGATCTGGAGACCGCAAAGCACTTCGGGACCGTCGGTGCAGTCGCATTGGATGCACAGGGGCACCTGGCCGCCGGTACCTCCACCGGTGGCATGACCAACAAGCGCTATGGGCGCGTGGGTGATTCGCCGATCATCGGCGCCGGTACCTGGGCTGACGCGCGATGTGCGGTGTCTGGCACCGGCTGGGGCGAGTACTACATCCGTACTGCCGCCGCGCACGAGATCTGCGCGCGCATGCGTTACCAGGGGCAGAGCCCGGAGCAGGCCGGCAAGGGCGTGATCAACGAGACGATCCCACAGATGGGCGGCGACGGTGGTGCGATCGTGCTCGCCGCAGACGGAAAAATGGCCACGCCGTTCAACACCCAGGGCATGTATCGGGGCTGGATTGGCGGCGACGGTGTCCCTCATGTCGCAATTTTCGCCAGCGAGACCCTGCCGGTCCCCGGGCAATAACCTTGCGTATCAATGGGTTTGCGACAGCGTGTGAAAAAAGTGGAAAAAAGCGTTGACAGCCCCCCGTCCCATCAGCAGAATAAGCGGCTCACCACCACACACCGCAACGCTTCGGCGGCAACGGAATGGGGTGGTAAGGAGGGATACCCAAGCGGCCAACGGGGGCAGACTGTAAATCTGCTGGCTTACGCCTTCGGTGGTTCGAATCCACCTCCCTCCACCAGTTTCACGTTGTGACATTCCCGGCGCGGGAGTAGTTCAATGGTAGAACCTCAGCCTTCCAAGCTGATGGTGCGGGTTCGATTCCCGTCTCCCGCTCCATTGAATGAACTTTGAATATTATCGAGTTCATGTCATAATGCAAAACTCGGCTCACGTAGCTCAGTCGGTAGAGCACTTCCTTGGTAAGGAAGAGGTCGAAGGTTCGATTCCTTTCGTGAGCACCATCTTAAGCATCACCTCTCAGACGAATTCGAGATAAGCAGCCATGGCCAAGGGTAAGTTCGAGCGCACCAAGCCGCACGTCAATGTCGGCACCATCGGTCACGTCGACCACGGCAAGACCACGCTGACCGCCGCACTGACCAAGATCGGTGCCGAGCGCTTCGGTGGCGAGTTCAAGGACTACTCCTCGATCGACGCCGCGCCGGAAGAAAAGGCTCGTGGTATCACGATCTCGACCGCGCACGTCGAATACGAATCCCCGATCCGTCACTACGCCCACGTTGACTGCCCGGGCCACGCTGACTACGTCAAGAACATGATCACCGGTGCCGCCCAGATGGATGGCGCGATCCTGGTGTGCTCGGCCGCTGACGGCCCGATGCCGCAGACCCGCGAGCACATCCTGCTGTCGCGTCAGGTCGGCGTGCCGTACATCGTCGTGTTCCTGAACAAGGCCGACATGGTTGACGACGCCGAGCTGCTCGAGCTGGTCGAGATGGAAGTGCGTGAACTGCTGAGCAAGTACGAGTTCCCGGGCGACGACACCCCGATCATCGCCGGTTCGGCCCGCCTGGCGCTGGAAGGCGACCAGAGCGACATCGGCGTGCCGGCCATCCTGAAGCTGGTCGATGCCCTGGACAGCTGGATTCCGGAGCCGGAGCGTGCGATCGACAAGCCGTTCCTGATGCCGGTGGAAGACGTGTTCTCGATCTCGGGCCGCGGCACCGTGGTGACCGGCCGTATCGAGCGCGGCGTGATCAAGGTCGGCGACGAAATCGAAATCGTCGGCATCCGTCCGGTGCAGAAGACCACCGTGACCGGCGTTGAAATGTTCCGCAAGCTGCTGGACCAGGGCCAGGCAGGCGACAACGCTGGCCTGCTGCTGCGCGGCACCAAGCGTGACGACGTCGAGCGTGGCCAGGTCCTGGCCAAGCCGGGCACGATCAAGCCGCACACCAAGTTCGAAGGCGAAGTCTACGTCCTGTCGAAGGACGAAGGCGGCCGTCACACCCCGTTCTTCAACGGCTACCGTCCGCAGTTCTACTTCCGCACCACCGACATCACCGGCGCAGCTGCACTGCCGGAAGGCGTCGAAATGGTGATGCCGGGTGACAACGTCAAGATGGTCGTCACCCTGATCAACCCGGTGGCAATGGACGAAGGCCTGCGCTTCGCCATCCGCGAAGGCGGCCGTACCGTCGGCGCCGGCGTGGTCTCGAAGATCATCGAGTAAGCCTGCAGTACCGGTGGTTGCATAGCGCCGCCGGTTACGCGAATGGCGGGCCGGGAACCTCGGTCCGCCTTCGCCGTCTAAGGGAAGGCAAGTTTCAATACGTACGCCAGTAGCTCAATTGGCAGAGCAGCGGTCTCCAAAACCGCAGGTTGGGGGTTCGAGTCCCTCCTGGCGTGCCATCTGCCCACCTTATCCAGCGGCCTGGGCCGCTAAAGCAGACACAGCCGGATGAATAGCAAGATCGAACACTCCAAGGACAACTCCGCCAATGGCGGGGATATCGTCAAGTACGTCGCCGCATCGCTGCTGGTGCTGGCTGGTCTGTTCGTCTGGTTCTGGTTCTCCGCCGACTCCGGTCGCGCCACCCAGCTGGGTGCGTGGGCGGGTCAGCTGCGTGCGTTGGCGGTTGTAGTCGGTCTGGTTGGCGGTATCGGCGTGTTCATGCTGACCGGCAAGGGGCGCGACACCCGCGAATTCCTCTCCGAGTCGCGCTTCGAACTGCGCAAGGTGGTCTGGCCGACGCGCCAGGAAGCCATCCGCATGACCTGGGTCGTGATGGTGGTGGTAACCATTCTCAGCCTGCTGCTGGGTGGGTTCGATTACGTCATTCAGTGGCTGATTCAGCTGTTCCTGAGCCGCTAAGGAGAATTGCATGAAGCGTTGGTACGTCGTTCACGCCTATTCGGGCTTCGAGAAGTCGGTGGCGCAGGCTCTGCGCGATCGCATCGTCCGTGACGGCATGGAAGAGCGCTTCGGCGATGTCCTGGTCCCGACCGAAGAAGTGGTCGAGATGCGCGCTGGCCAGAAGCGCCGCTCCGAGCGCAAGTTCTTCCCGGGTTACGTGCTGGTCCAGATCGAGACCCACGAAGAAGCCGGTATTCCGCGCATCGACAACGAAAGCTGGCACCTGGTCAAGGAAACCCCGCGCGTCATGGGCTTCATCGGCGGCACGGCCGACCGTCCGCTGCCGATCGCCGATTCCGAGGCCGAAGCCATCCTGAACCGCGTTCAGGAAGGCGTCGAGAAGCCGCGTCCGAAGGTGCTGTTCGAGCCGGGCCAGATGGTCCGCGTCACCGACGGCCCGTTCAACGATTTCAATGGCGTCGTCGAAGAGGTCAACTACGAGAAGAGCCGTCTGCGCGTCTCGGTGCTGATCTTCGGTCGTGCCACTCCGGTCGAACTCGAGTTCGGCCAGGTCGAAAAGGCCGTCTGATCCCATTGTAGAGTCGAGCCATGCTCGACTCCGGACAAGAAACCGGGCTTGGCCCGGTTTCTCTCGTTTACGTGCCGCTTCAGGCATGTGAAGAGAAAACCTGATATAGTGCGCGGCTCCCCGCTGGGAAGCCAGCAGGACGAGGCCACCGCAAGGTGGCCTTCAGCATGATTTCAAAACGCGATGCCGGGACGCGTGATTCCCGGTCCGATGGGGAGCCTGTTGTCGAAAGGCGCTAGCACCCGGAGAGTACTCACATGGCAAAGAAAGTTGTCGGTTACATCAAGCTGCAGGTGAAGGCCGGTCAGGCCAACCCCTCGCCGCCGGTCGGTCCTGCGCTGGGTCAGCGCGGTCTGAACATCATGGAATTCTGCAAGGCGTTCAACGCTGCCACGCAGAAGCTCGAGCCGGGCCTGCCGGTTCCGGTGATCATCACGGCCTACTCGGACCGTACGTTCACCTTCATCACCAAGAGCACCCCGGCCACCACCCTGCTGAAGAAGGCCGCTGGCATCTCGTCGGGCTCCAAGCGCCCGAACACCGAGAAGGTCGGCAAGGTCACCCGTAAGCAGCTGGAAGAGATCGCCAAGGCGAAGGAACCGGATCTGACTGCCGCCGATCTGGACGCCGCCGTGCGTACCATCGCTGGCTCTGCCCGTTCCATGGGCCTCGTGGTGGAGGGTTAATAAGATGGCACAGACCAAGCGTGAGAAGGCCATCAAGGCCGCCGTCGTTCCGGGTAAGGCATACGCCTTCGAGGACGCGATCAACATCCTGAAGAGCGCCACCAAGGCCAAGTTCGTCGAGTCGATCGACGTCGCTGTGCGCCTGGGCGTCGATGCGAAGAAGTCCGACCAGCAGGTCCGTGGCTCCACCGTGCTGCCGGCCGGTACCGGCAAGTCGGTCCGCGTCGCCGTGTTCGCTCCGGCCGGTGCCAAGGCTGACGAAGCCCTGGCCGCTGGCGCCGAAGCCGTCGGTATGGATGACCTGGCCGAGAAGATGCAGGCCGGCGATCTGAACTACGACGTCGTCATCGCGACCCCGGACGCCATGCGCGTCGTCGGTAAGCTGGGCACCGTGCTGGGCCCGCGCGGCCTGATGCCGAACCCGAAGGTCGGCACCGTTTCCCCGAACCCGGGTGAAGCCGTGAAGAACGCCAAGTCGGGTCAGGTCCGTTACCGCACCGACAAGGCCGGCATCATCCACTGCACCATCGGCAAGGCCGACTTCGCCGAAGACGCGCTGAAGTCGAACCTGACCGCGCTGCTGCTGGACCTGATCAAGGCCAAGCCGGCCACCTCGAAGGGCACCTACCTGCAGAAGGTTTCGGTCAGCTCGACGATGGGCCCGGGCGTCACCGTCGACCAGTCGTCGCTGACCCTGAAGTAATTGTTTCAAGCGGTCACGGTACCTTCGGTGCCGTGACCGTGACATTTGAAGGCATCGCTGGCAGTGCATCGCCCGCGGTAGCCGTCAAAGACCGCAGGCGCGGTCGTGGCAATACCGGCGACGGGCACGGAAGCTCGATCTGGCAAGGAGTCGCCGCCGGAGCAGTCATGAGCGCTTAATCGATTCCCCGGAATCACCCTGCGTAGATGGTGCCCTTCTGGAGTTTTTCTGGTTCACGCACGTCTGGGTTTCCCAGGTTGGCCCACTCCAGGTCTAGAACGGCCCACCCCCGGAACATCATCCCGATGTTCCCGGCGTCCAGGACGGATGCCGCACAGGACCGCACACGGCAGGAGCCGTAAGCGGAGTTCAATAGGAGGAGTGCAATGGCTCTCAATCTGTCCCAGAAGCAAGAAGTAGTCGCCGAGCTGGCAGACGTCGCCGCCAAGGCCCACTCCTTGATCGCAGCCGAATACGCTGGCACCACGGTCGCCCAGATGACCGCGATGCGCAAGCAGGCTCGTGAAACCGGTGTTTTCTTGAAGGTTGTCAAGAACACCCTGGCTTCGCGCGCCGTTGAAGGCACCGAGTTCGCAGTCGCCCAGGACCAGATGGTTGGTCCGCTGCTGTACGCGTTCTCGCTCGAGGAGCCCGGCGCTGCCGGTCGCCTGATCAAGGAAGCCGCCAAGGGCAACGACAAGCTGAAGGCTAAGGTCGTCGCCATCGGTGGCGAAGTGTTCCCGGCAAGCCACGTCGAAGTGCTGGCCTCGCTGCCGACCCGCGACCAGGCCCTGGCCATGCTGGCCCGCGTCCTGACCGAGCCGGTCACGATGTTTGCCCGCGCCATCAAGGCCGTTGGCGAGAAGCAGGGTGGTGGCGACGTCGCCGCCGACGCTGCCGAGCCGGCCGCCGAGACCGCCTGAGTTTCGACTTACCGTGGTTCCTGACGGAACCTCAACCCAGAAAATCATCCAAAGGTATTAATCATGTCCCTTACCAACGAACAGATCGTCGACGCCATCGCCGAGAAGTCCCTGATGGAAGTGATGGAGCTGGTCAAGGCCATCGAAGAGAAGTTCGGCGTCTCCGCCGCTGCTCCGGTTGCCGTGGCTGCTGCCGCTGGCCCGGCTGCTGCTGTTGAAGAGCAGACCGAGTTCACCGTCACCCTGAAGTCGGCCGGCGACAAGAAGGTCGAAGTCATCAAGGCCGTCCGCGCCATCACCGGCCTGGGCCTGAAGGAAGCGAAGGACCTGGCCGAAGCCGGTGGCGTCCTGAAGGAAGGCGCTTCGAAGGACGACGCCGAGAAGATGAAGAAGGACCTGGAAGCTGCTGGCGCGACTGTCGAAGTCAAGTAAGCAGTTACCTTGCATCGTCACCGATTCACGGCGATGCAGCCAAGGCTGGGGGCGTAAGCCCCCGGCCTTTGGTCGTTGTTGCAGTGTTGTAGATCCACGCCACGCGTGGATGTAACGAGCGGCAAAAAGCCCAACACGGGCTGCGGTCAGACCCCGGCCGGCCAGCGCAGCGCGCGGCAGCGGGGGGGTGGATGCAGACGAGTTGGCAGTTGGAAGTAGCGGGAGAAGGCGTGCTGGTGCCGGCAATACCAGCGACTTCCAACTGACAATTTCAAGTTCCCTTCGGATCGTGGGCGCACGATCCGCACAACAAGGTGGAAGACCTCATGACGTCCTATTCGTTCACCGAAAAAAAGCGTATCCGCAAGGATTTCGGCAAGCAGCGCTCGATTCTCGAAGTGCCGTTCCTGCTCGCCATCCAGGTGGATTCCTATCGTGAATTCCTGCAGGAAAACGTCGATCCGGCCAAGCGCACGGACCACGGCCTGCACGCTGCGCTGAAGTCGGTCTTCCCGATCGCCAGCTACAGCGGCAATGCCGCCCTGGAATACGTCGGCTACAAGCTGGGCGAACCGGTCTTCGACGAGCGTGAGTGCCGCCAGCGTGGCATGAGCTACGGCGCCCCGCTGCGCGTGACCGTGCGCCTGGTGATCTACGACCGTGAGTCGTCGACCAAGGCCATCAAGTACGTGAAGGAGCAGGAGGTCTATCTGGGCGAAATCCCGCTGATGACCGAGAACGGCACCTTCATCGTCAACGGCACCGAGCGCGTCATCGTCTCGCAGCTGCACCGCTCGCCGGGTGTGTTCTTCGACCACGACCGTGGCAAGACCCACAGCTCGGGCAAGCTGCTGTACAGCGCCCGCATCATTCCTTACCGCGGTTCCTGGCTGGACTTCGAGTTCGACCCGAAGGACGCGCTGTTCACCCGTATCGACCGCCGCCGCAAGCTGCCGGTGTCGATCCTGCTGCGCGCGCTTGGCTACAGCAACGAAGAGATGCTGGCCGAGTTCTTCGAGATCAACACCTTCCACATCAACCCGGATGAAGGCGTCCAGCTGGAGCTGGTGCCGGAACGCCTGCGTGGCGAAACCCTGGGCTTTGACCTCGCCGACGGCGACAAGGTCATCGTGGAAGCCGGCAAGCGCATCACCGCGCGCCACATCAAGCAGCTGGAAGCCTCGGGCATCGCCGCCCTGGCCGTGCCGGACGACTACATCGTCGGCCGCATCCTGTCGCACGACGTGGTCGACGCCTCGACCGGCGAACTGCTGGCCCAGGCCAATGACGAGATCACCGACGAGCAGCTGCAGGCCTTCCGCAAGGCTGGCGTGGATGCCGTGGGCACCCTGTGGGTGAACGATCTGGATCGTGGCCCGTACCTGTCCAACACCCTGCGCATCGACCCGACCAAGACCCAGCTGGAAGCCCTGGTCGAGATCTACCGCATGATGCGTCCGGGCGAGCCGCCGACCAAGGATGCCGCGCAGAACCTGTTCCACAACCTGTTCTTCACCTTCGAGCGCTACGACCTGTCCGCGGTCGGCCGCATGAAGTTCAACCGTCGCGTGGGCCGCAAGGAAACCACCGGCGAAGCCGTGCTGTACGACCGCAAGTACTACGGTGAGCGCAACGACGAAGAGTCCAAGCGCCTGGTCGCCGCCCATGGCGACAGCTCCGACATCCTGGACGTGATCAAGGTCCTGACCGAGATCCGCAACGGTCGCGGCGTGGTCGACGATATCGACCACCTGGGCAACCGTCGCGTGCGTTCGGTCGGTGAAATGGCCGAGAACGTGTTCCGCGTGGGCCTGGTCCGCGTCGAGCGCGCGGTCAAGGAGCGCCTGTCGATGGCCGAGTCGGAAGGCCTGACCCCGCAGGAACTGATCAACGCCAAGCCGGTCGCCGCTGCCATCAAGGAGTTCTTCGGCTCCTCGCAGCTGTCGCAGTTCATGGACCAGAACAACCCGCTGTCGGAAGTGACCCACAAGCGTCGCGTCTCGGCCCTGGGCCCGGGCGGCCTGACCCGTGAGCGCGCCGGCTTCGAAGTGCGTGACGTGCACCCGACCCATTACGGCCGCGTCTGCACCATCGAAACCCCGGAAGGCCCGAACATCGGCCTGATCAACTCGCTGGCCGTGTACGCCCGCACCAACCAGTACGGTTTCCTTGAGACCCCGTACCGCAAGGTCGTGGACGGCAAGGTCTATGACGAAGTCGAGTTCCTGTCGGCGATCGAAGAAAACGAGTACGTCATTGCGCAGGCCAACGCCCTGACCAATGCCGACAGCATGCTGACCGAGCAGTTCGTTCCGTGCCGCTTCCAGGGCGAATCGCTGCTGAAGCCGCCGGCGGAAGTCCACTTCATGGACGTCTCGCCGATGCAGACCGTGTCGATCGCGGCCGCGCTGGTTCCGTTCCTGGAGCACGATGACGCGAACCGCGCACTGATGGGCGCCAACATGCAGCGTCAGGCCGTGCCGACCCTGCGTGCGCAGAAGCCGCTGGTCGGTACCGGCATCGAGCGCGCCGTGGCCCGTGACTCCGGTGTGACCGTGAACGCCCGTCGTGGTGGCGAGATCGTGCAGATCGACGCCGCCCGCATCGTGGTCAAGGTCAACGAGGAAGAGATCGTTGGCGCCACCGACGCAGGCGTGGACATCTACAACCTGGTCAAGTACACCCGTTCGAACCAGAACACCTGCATCAACCAGCGTCCGCTGGTCCAGGTGGGTGACGTCATCGCCCGCGGCGACGTGCTGGCCGACGGTCCGTCCACCGACATCGGCGAACTGGCCCTGGGCCAGAACATGCTGATCGCGTTCATGCCGTGGAACGGCTACAACTTCGAAGACTCCATCCTGCTCTCCGAGCGCGTGGTGGAAGAGGATCGTTACACCACGATCCACATCGAAGAGCTGACCTGCGTTGCGCGTGACACCAAGCTGGGGCCGGAGGAAATCTCCGCCGACATCCCGAACGTCTCCGAGCAGGCGCTGAACCGCCTGGACGAGAGCGGCGTGGTGTACATCGGTGCCGAAGTCCGCGCCGGCGACATCATGGTCGGCAAGGTCACCCCGAAGGGCGAAAGCCAGCTGACCCCGGAAGAGAAGCTGCTGCGCGCGATCTTCGGCGAGAAGGCTTCGGACGTTAAGGACAGCTCGCTGCGCGTTCCGCCGGGCATGGACGGCACCGTCATCGACGTGCAGGTCTTCACCCGCGACGGCATCGAGAAGGACAAGCGCGCCCGCCAGATCGAAGAGTCTGAAATCAAGCGCGTCAAGAAGGACTTCGACGACCAGTTCCGCATCCTGGAAGCCGCCATCTACATGCGTCTGCGTTCGCAGATCGTGGGCAAGGTGGTCAACGGTGGCGCTGGCCTGAAGAAGGGTGACGTGATCAGCGACGCCTTCCTGGACGGCCTGAAGAAGGCTGACTGGTTCGCCCTGCGCATGAAGGACGAGGACGCTTCGGAAGCCATCGAGCGCGCGCAGAAGCAGATCCAGGCGCACGAGAAGGAATTCGAGCGTCGCTTCGCCGACAAGCGCGGCAAGATCACCGCCGGTGACGACCTCGCCCCGGGCGTGCTGAAGATGGTCAAGGTATTCCTGGCCGTGAAGCGCCGCATCCAGCCGGGCGACAAGATGGCAGGCCGCCACGGCAACAAGGGTGTGGTCTCCAACGTGGTGCCGGTCGAGGACATGCCGTACATGGCCTCGGGCGAAACCGTGGACATCGTGCTGAACCCGCTGGGCGTGCCGTCGCGTATGAACATCGGCCAGATCCTGGAAGTGCACCTGGGCTGGGCCGCCAAGGGCCTGGGCCGCAAGATCCAGGCGATGATGGAGGCCCAGGCCGCCGTTGCCGACCTGCGCAAGTTCCTGGACGACATCTACAACCACGACGACACCAACGTGGCCAACCGTGTCGACCTGTCGCAGTTCAGCGACGAGGAACTGCTGCGTCTGGCCCGCAACCTGACCGACGGCGTGCCGATGGCCACTCCGGTGTTCGACGGCGCCACCGAAGCGGAAATCAAGCGCATGCTGGAACTGGCCGACCTGCCGAGCAGTGGCCAGACCCAGCTGTACGACGGCCGCACCGGTGAAGCGTTCGATCGCCACACCACCGTGGGTTACATGCACTACCTGAAGCTGAACCACCTGGTCGACGACAAGATGCACGCCCGTTCGACCGGTCCGTACTCGCTCGTCACCCAGCAGCCGCTGGGCGGCAAGGCGCAGTTCGGCGGCCAGCGCTTCGGTGAAATGGAAGTCTGGGCGCTGGAAGCCTACGGCGCGGCCTACACCCTGCAGGAAATGCTGACGGTGAAGTCCGATGACGTGCAGGGCCGCAACCAGATGTACAAGAACATCGTCGACGGTGAGCACGAGATGGTCGCGGGCATGCCGGAATCCTTCAACGTGCTCGTGAAGGAAATCCGCTCGCTGGCTATCAACATGGAACTGGAAGACAACTGATCCATGCCGGCGCGGCGGTCCGCCGCCGCGCCGCTGGCAGTGAACTGAAAGCCCATCGACACAGCATTCCTCCTTCTGGAGAACACCATGAAAGACCTGCTCAACCTCTTCAACCAGCAGCGCCAGACGCTGGACTTCGACGCGATCAAGATCGCGCTGGCTTCGCCGGACCTGATCCGTTCGTGGTCCTTCGGCGAAGTGAAGAAGCCGGAAACCATCAACTACCGTACCTTCAAGCCGGAACGCGACGGCCTGTTCTGCGCCGCCATCTTCGGCCCGGTGAAGGACTACGAGTGCCTGTGCGGCAAGTACAAGCGCATGAAGCACCGCGGCGTGGTCTGCGAAAAGTGCGGCACCGAAGTGACCCTGGCCAAGGTGCGTCGCGAGCGCATGGGCCACATCGACCTGGCCTCGCCGGTCGCGCACATCTGGTTCCTGAAGTCGCTGCCGTCGCGCATCGGCCTGATGCTGGACATGACCCTGCGCGACATCGAGCGCGTGCTGTACTTCGAAGCCTACGTGGTGACCGAGCCGGGCCTGACCGCCCTGGAACGCCGCCAGCTGCTGACCGAAGAACAGTACCTGCAGGCCCGCCAGGAGCACGGTGACGACTTCGACGCCGCCATGGGCGCCGAGGCCGTGTACGAACTGCTGCGCACCATCGACCTGCAGTCGGAAATGACCCGCCTGCGCGAGGAAATCGCCGCTACCGGTTCGGAAACCAAGCTCAAGCGCCTCACCAAGCGCATCAAGCTGATCGAAGCCTTCCTGGAATCGGGCAACCGTCCGGAATGGATGGTCATGACCGTGCTGCCGGTGCTGCCGCCGGACCTGCGTCCGCTGGTCCCGCTGGATGGCGGCCGCTTCGCGACCTCCGACCTGAACGACCTGTACCGCCGCGTCATCAACCGCAACAACCGCCTGCGCCGCCTGCTCGAACTGAGCGCGCCGGACATCATCGTGCGCAATGAAAAGCGCATGCTGCAGGAATCGGTCGATGCGCTGCTGGACAACGGCCGTCGTGGCCGTGCCATCACCGGCACCAACAAGCGCCCGCTGAAGTCGCTGGCCGACATGATCAAGGGCAAGCAGGGTCGCTTCCGCCAGAACCTGCTCGGCAAGCGCGTCGACTACTCGGGCCGTTCGGTCATCGTGGTCGGTCCGTACCTGCGCCTGCACCAGTGCGGCCTGCCGAAGAAGATGGCGCTCGAGCTGTTCAAGCCGTTCGTCTTCGCCAAGCTGCAGCGTCGTGGCCTGGCCACCACCATCAAGGCTGCCAAGAAGCTGGTCGAGCGCGAAGAAGCCGAAGTCTGGGACATCCTGGAAGAGGTCATCCGCGAGCATCCGGTGATGCTGAACCGTGCGCCGACCCTGCACCGTCTGGGCATCCAGGCGTTCGAGCCGGTGCTGATCGAAGGCAAGGCCATCCAGCTGCATCCGCTGGTCTGCACCGCGTTCAACGCCGACTTCGACGGTGACCAGATGGCCGTCCACGTGCCGCTCTCGCTGGAAGCCCAGCTGGAAGCGCGTGCGCTGATGATGTCCACCAACAACATCCTGTCGCCGGCCAACGGCGAGCCGATCATCGTGCCGTCGCAGGACGTCGTGCTGGGTCTGTACTACATGACCCGCTCGCTGGAAAACAAGAAGGGCGAGGGCATGGCCTTCGCCAACATCGCCGAAGTCAAGCGTGCCTATGACAACCGCGTGGTGGAACTGCACGCCAAGGTCAAGGTCCGCATCACCGAGGTGGTGACCGACGAAGACGGCAACAAGCAGAACAAGACCTCGATCGTGGACACCACGATCGGTCGTGCCCTGCTGGCTGAAATCCTGCCGGAAGGCCTGCCGTTCGCGCTGGCCAATGTCGAGCTGACCAAGAAGAACATCAGCCGCCTGATCAACTCCAGCTACCGCCAGCTGGGCCTGAAGGACACGGTCGTGTTCGCCGACAAGCTGATGTACACCGGCTTCGCCTATGCGACCCGCGCCGGCGTCTCCATCGGCATCGACGACATGCTGATCCCGGACGAGAAGAAGGGCATCCTCACCGAGGCCGAAGCCGAAGTGCTGGAAATCCAGGAGCAGTACCAGTCGGGCCTGGTTACCGCCGGCGAGCGCTACAACAAGGTGGTCGACATCTGGTCGCGCACCAACGAGCGCATCGCCAAGGCGATGATGGACACCATCGGTACCGAGAAGGTGGTCAACGCCAAGGGTGAGACCATCGACCAGAAGTCGATGAACTCGCTGTACATCATGGCCGACTCCGGTGCGCGTGGTTCGCAGGCGCAGATCCGTCAGCTGGCCGGCATGCGCGGCCTGATGGCCCGTCCGGACGGCTCGATCATCGAGACGCCCATCAAGGCGAACTTCCGCGAAGGCCTGAACGTGCAGGAGTACTTCAACTCCACCCACGGTGCCCGTAAGGGTCTGGCCGATACCGCGCTGAAGACCGCGAACTCGGGTTACCTGACCCGTCGTCTGGTCGACGTCGCGCAGGACGTGGTGATCACCGAGGTGGATTGCGGTACCACCGAAGGCCTGATCATGACCCCGATCGTGGAAGGCGGCGACGTGGTCGAGCCGCTGAAGGACCGCGTGCTGGGTCGCGTGGTGGCCGAGGACGTGTTCCTGCCGGGCAACGACGAAGATCCGATCGTCACCCGCAACACCCTGCTGGACGAAGCCTGGGTTGCCAAGCTGGAAGATGCCGGCGTGCAGACCATCAAGGTCCGCTCGACCATCTCCTGCGAATCGGCCTTCGGTGTCTGCTCGCGCTGCTACGGCCGCGATCTGGCCCGTGGTCACCTGGTCAACATCGGTGAAGCGGTCGGCGTCATCGCCGCCCAGTCCATCGGTGAGCCGGGTACCCAGCTGACCATGCGTACGTTCCACATCGGTGGTGCGGCGTCGCGAGCTGCTGCGGTCGACAACATCACCGTCAAGACCACCGGCTCGGTCAAGTTCAGCAACCTCAAGTCCGTCGAGCATGCCAACGGCTCGCTGGTGGCAGTGTCGCGCTCGGGCGAAATCTCGGTGCTCGATGCCCACGGCCGTGAGCGTGAGCGTTACAAGCTGCCGTACGGTGCGACCATCACGTCCAAGGACGGTGATGCGATCAAGGCGGGCCAGACCGTGGCCAACTGGGATCCGCATAACCACCCGATCGTGTCGGAAGTGGCCGGCTTCATCCGCTTCATCGACTTCGTCGACGGCATCACCGTCATCGAGAAGACCGACGAGCTGACCGGCCTTGCTTCGCGCGAAATCACCGATCCGAAGCGTCGTGGTACCCAGGCCAAGGATCTGCGCCCGATCGTGCGCATCGTCGACGCCAAGGGCAACGACCTGTCGATTCCGGGCACCGACCTGCCGGCGCAGTACCTGCTGCCGCCGCGCTCGATCGTCAACCTGCAGGACGGCGCTGCCGTCGGCGTGGGTGACGTGGTCGCCAAGATTCCGCAGGAAGCGTCGAAGACCCGCGACATCACCGGTGGTCTGCCGCGCGTGGCCGATCTGTTCGAAGCGCGCAAGCCGAAGGATCCGGCGGTGCTGGCCGAGCGTTCGGGCATCATCAGCTTCGGCAAGGACACCAAGGGCAAGCAGCGCCTGATCATCAAGGACACCGATGGTTCGGAGCACGAAGAGCTGATTCCGAAGTACCGCCAGGTCATCGTGTTCGAAGGCGAGCATGTCACCAAGGGTGAAACCATCGTGGACGGCGAGCCGAGCCCGCAGGACATCCTGCGCCTGCTGGGTGTCGAACCGTTGGCGGCCTACCTGGTGAAGGAAATCCAGGACGTGTACCGCCTGCAGGGCGTGAAGATCAACGACAAGCACATCGAGGTGATCACCCGCCAGATGCTGCGCAAGGTCGAGATCACCGACCAGGGCAGCAGCAAGTTCCTGAACGGCGAGCAGGTGGAGCGTCAGCGCGTTATCGAGGAGAATGCGCGCCTGTCGACCCGCAACGAGCTGCCGGCGCACTTCGATCCGGTCCTGCTGGGTATCACCAAGGCCTCGCTGGCGACCGAATCGTTCATCTCGGCCGCGTCGTTCCAGGAAACCACCCGCGTGCTGACCGAAGCGGCCGTCCGCGGTACCAAGGACAACCTGCGCGGTCTGAAGGAAAACGTGATCGTGGGCCGCCTGATCCCGGCCGGTACCGGTCTGTCGTACCACAGCAGCCGCCGCCGCGGCGCTTCGGGTCTGACCGACTCGGAGATGCAGGCCCTGACCGGCACCCCGGCTGCAGTCGAGGCTCCGGCCGTTGAAGCTGAAGCTGAACAGGCGTCTGGCGAAGAATGAGGTATCCGGTCCGGCCGCAAGGCCGGACCACCCCGTCGGTTCATCGACGGGTAGGGAAAGGGCAGGGGAGATCGTCCGCGATCGCCCCGGCCAACCTGAACGGGGTACATGGAGGCCCCCCAGTAACGTTCCAGGATCAGGAACGGGCTTGACAGGAGGCGTTTGACTGCTTTCCTGACGGGTTGCTACAATCGTCTGTCTCAGCAGGCCAGAATTTTGGCCTGCTTTAACATTTCCGCATCTCTGGTCGGATTTTCCGGCCACCAATCAGAAGAACCTACTGATGGCGACGATCAACCAGCTGGTCCGCAAGCCGCGGCAAGCGACCACCTACAAGAGTGCCTCGCCGGCGCTCGACAAGTGCCCGCAGCGCCGTGGCGTCTGCACCCGTGTCTACACCACCACTCCGAAGAAGCCGAACTCGGCTCTGCGCAAGGTTGCCAAGGTCCGCCTGACCAACCAGGAAGAAGTGATTTCCTACATCGGTGGTGAAGGCCACAACCTGCAGGAGCACTCCGTGGTCCTGATCCGCGGCGGTCGCGTCAAGGACCTGCCGGGTGTGCGTTACCACACCGTTCGTGGCTCGCTCGACGCCGCCGGCGTTGCCAAGCGTCGCCAGGCCCGTTCCAAGTACGGCGCCAAGCGTCCGAAGGCATAAGGAGAGAGCACTATGTCGCGTAAGGGTAATACTCCGCAGCGTTCCGTCCTGCCCGATCCGAAGCACGGAAGCGAAACCATCGCCCGCTTCATCAACATGGTCATGCAGAGCGGCAAGAAGTCCGTCGCCGAAAAGATCGTGTACGGCGCCATGGACGTGATCACCGAGAAGAACAGCAGCGCCAACGCCATTGAGCTGGTGCAGAAGGCTCTGGACAACGTCGCTCCGGCGGTCGAAGTCAAGTCGCGCCGCGTCGGTGGTGCCACCTACCAGGTGCCGGTCGAAGTGCGTTCGTCGCGCAAGATGGCTCTGGCCATGCGCTGGCTGATCGACTCCGCGCGCAAGCGTGGTGAGAACACCATGCCGAAGAAGCTGGCTGCTGAACTGATCGACGCCTCGGAAAACCGTGGCGGCGCCATCAAGAAGCGCGAAGAAACCCACCGCATGGCCGAAGCCAACAAGGCATTCGCCCACTACCGCTGGTGAGTTTGACGGCCTTGTAAAACAGGCAGGGCAGCACCACTTCGGTGCGTGCTGCCTCGCGGTCCCAGAAGGGCTGCGCCAATCCGAAGGCCGCCGAAAGGCGGCGTTCGGCCATCCGAAATCCAAGAAATCTGAGAGGCTCCCGTGGCCCGTTCCACTCCCATCGAGCGTTACCGTAACTTCGGCATCATGGCTCACATCGATGCCGGCAAGACCACCACGTCCGAGCGCATCCTGTTCTACACCGGCAAGAGCCACAAGATCGGTGAAGTGCACGACGGCGCCGCCACCATGGACTGGATGGAGCAGGAGCAGGAGCGTGGCATCACGATCCAGTCCGCTGCCACCACCGCGTTCTGGAAGGGCATGGACAAGTCCCTGCCGGAGCACCGCTTCAACATCATCGACACCCCCGGGCACGTCGACTTCACCATCGAAGTGGAGCGCTCGCTGCGCGTGCTCGACGGTGCCGTCTTCGTCCTGTGCGCCGTCGGTGGCGTGCAGCCGCAGTCGGAAACCGTGTGGCGCCAGGCCAACAAGTACCACGTGCCGCGCATCGCGTTCGTCAACAAGATGGACCGCACCGGTGCCAACTTCCAGAAGGTCGTCGGCCAGCTGAAGGCCAAGCTGGGCGCGGTTGCCGTGCCGATGCAGCTGCCGATCGGCGCTGAAGACAACTTCAAGGGCGTTGTCGACCTGCTGAAGATGAAGGCCATCCATTGGGATGAGGCTTCGCAGGGCATGAAGTTCGAGTACGTTGAAATCCCGGCCGAACTGCAGGGCCCGGCTGAAGAGGCTCGCCAGTTCATGGTCGAGACCGCTGCCGAAGCCAGCGAAGAGCTGATGGAAAAGTACCTGGGCGGCGAAGAGCTGGCTGAGGCTGAAATCATCAATGCGCTGCGTACCCGCACCCTGGCCACTGAAATCGTGCCGATGTACTGCGGCTCGGCCTTCAAGAACAAGGGCGTGCAGGCCATGCTGGACGGCGTGATCCAGCTGCTGCCGTCGCCGGTCGACGTGCCGGACGTGAAGGGCGTGGACGTTGACGACGACACCGTCGAAATGACCCGCAAGTCGGACGACAAGGCTCCGTTCTCGTCGCTGGCCTTCAAGATCATCACCGACCCGTTCGTCGGCGCGCTGACCTTCTTCCGTGTCTACTCGGGCACCCTGAACGGTGGCGACACCGTGCTGAACTCGGTGAAGGGCAAGAAGGAGCGCATCGGCCGCATCCTGCAGATGCACTCGAACAACCGCGAGGAAATCAAGGAAGTTCTGGCCGGTGACATCGCCGCTGCCGTGGGTCTGAAGGACACCACCACCGGTGACACCCTGTGCGCCGTGGACGCCCCGATCATCCTGGAGCGCATGACGTTCCCGGAGCCGGTGATCTCGATGGCCGTCGAGCCGAAGACCAAGTCGGACCAGGAAAAGATGGGTCTGGCCCTGGGCCGTCTGGCGCAGGAAGATCCGTCGTTCCGCGTCAAGACCGACGAAGAATCCGGCCAGACCATCATCTCGGGCATGGGCGAGCTGCACCTGGACATCATCGTCGACCGCCTGAAGCGCGAGTTCAACGTTGAAGCCAACGTCGGCGCGCCGCAGGTGGCCTACCGCGAAACCATCACCCTGGCCGACGTCAAGTCGGACTACAAGCACGCCAAGCAGTCCGGTGGTAAGGGTCAGTACGGTCACGTCGTGATCGAGCTGTCGCCGATCACCGCTGAAGATCGTGCCGATCCGAAGATCGCTCCGATGATCAAGGACGACTTCCTGTTCATCAACGACATCACCGGCGGCGTGATCCCGAAGGAATTCATTCCGTCGGTTGAAAAGGGCTTGCGCGAAACCATCACCAGCGGCCCGCTGGCTGGCTTCCCGGTCGTGGACGTCAAGGTGAAGCTGGTGTTCGGTTCGTACCACGACGTCGACTCCTCGGAAATGGCGTTCAAGCTGGCTTCGTCGATGGCCTTCAAGCAGGGCTTCGCCAAGGCCAAGCCGGTGCTGCTGGAGCCGATCATGAAGGTCGAGATCGTGACCCCGGAGGATTACCAGGGTGACGTGATGGGCGACGTCAGCCGTCGTCGCGGCGTGCTGCAGGGTTCCGACACCACCGGTGACGGTTCGGCCAGCATCATCAACGCGATGATCCCGCTGGGTGAAATGTTCGGCTACGCCACTGCGCTGCGTTCGCAGACCCAGGGCCGCGCCACCTTCACCATGGAATTCGATCACTACGAGCCGGCGCCGACCAACATCGCCGAAGCCGTCATGAAGAAGGGCTGAGCTTCGCTCAGCCTCTCTTGAAACCACTTACGAACAATCAAGGTATAGAACAATGGCAAAGGGTAAGTTCGAGCGCACCAAGCCGCACGTCAACGTCGGCACCATCGGTCACGTCGATCACGGCAAGACCACGCTGACCGCTGCACTGACCAAGATCGGTGCCGAGCGCTTCGGTGGCGAGTTCAAGGATTACTCCTCGATCGACGCCGCTCCGGAAGAAAAGGCGCGTGGTATCACGATCTCGACCGCGCACGTCGAATACGAATCCCCGATCCGTCACTACGCCCACGTCGATTGCCCGGGCCACGCTGACTACGTCAAGAACATGATCACCGGTGCCGCCCAGATGGACGGCGCGATCCTGGTGTGCTCGGCCGCTGACGGCCCGATGCCGCAGACCCGCGAGCACATCCTGCTGTCGCGTCAGGTCGGCGTGCCGTACATCGTCGTGTTCCTGAACAAGGCCGACATGGTTGACGACGCCGAGCTGCTCGAGCTGGTCGAGATGGAAGTGCGTGAACTGCTGAGCAAGTACGAGTTCCCGGGCGACGACACCCCGATCATCGCCGGTTCGGCCCGCCTGGCGCTGGAAGGCGACCAGAGCGACATCGGCGTGCCGGCCATCCTGAAGCTGGTCGACGCCCTGGACAGCTGGATCCCGGAGCCGGAGCGCGCGATCGACAAGCCGTTCCTGATGCCGGTGGAAGACGTGTTCTCGATCTCGGGCCGCGGCACCGTGGTGACCGGTCGTATCGAGCGCGGCGTGATCAAGGTTGGCGACGAAATCGAAATCGTCGGCATCCGTCCGGTACAGAAGACCACCGTGACCGGCGTTGAAATGTTCCGCAAGCTGCTGGACCAGGGTCAGGCAGGCGACAACGCTGGCCTGCTGCTGCGCGGCACCAAGCGTGACGACGTCGAGCGTGGCCAGGTCCTGGCCAAGCCGGGCACGATCAAGCCGCACACCAAGTTCGAAGGCGAAGTCTACGTCCTGTCGAAGGACGAGGGCGGCCGTCACACCCCGTTCTTCAACGGCTACCGTCCGCAGTTCTACTTCCGCACCACCGACATCACCGGCGCAGCTGCTCTGCCGGAAGGCGTCGAAATGGTGATGCCGGGTGACAACGTCAAGATGGTCGTCACCCTGATCAACCCGGTGGCAATGGACGAAGGCCTGCGTTTCGCCATCCGCGAAGGCGGCCGTACCGTCGGCGCCGGCGTGGTCTCGAAGATCATCGAGTAATCTGGTAGTATCTGCGCCCCGATGTTGCCTGGGTAGGGCATCGGGGCGTATCAAATGGGAAAGCAGGCACAGGATGTGCCTTGTGTTCCCCGGACCAGGAAGGGTCAATGCCATTCAGGCGGCGTCAACAGGCGACTGTTGACAGCTGCCTTGCGTGCCATTATGCTTCTACGTCTGGGCAGGCCTGGGAACGGGTCTGCCTACGTTTTTGAGGTCTATGGAATGACCTTGTCGGCCTGCAGGAGTGTGGGCCGTCCGTATTCAGGAATTTCATGGGACAAAGCAACCCAGAGGCTTTGTCTGTCGCTCTTTTAACGAAGGAACCTACCGCCATGGCGGACCAAAAGATCCGGATCCGGCTGAAAGCGTTCGATCATCGTCTGATCGACCGTTCGGCCAGCGAGATCGTTGAAACGGCAAAGCGGACCGGCGCGCAAGTGCGTGGCCCGATCCCGCTGCCGACCAAGATCGAGCGTTACACCGTTCTCGTTTCCCCGCACGTCGACAAGGACGCGCGTGACCAGTACGAGACCCGCACGCACAAGCGCGTGCTCGATATCGTTGACCCGAATGACAAGACCGTGGACGCGCTGATGAAGCTCGAACTGGCTGCCGGCGTCGACGTTCAGATCAAGCTGACCTGAGGACTACGACCATGACGAAGAAGTATTCGTTGGGCTTCGTGGGCCGCAAGGCCGGCATGAGCCGCGTGTTCACTGAAGATGGCCGCTCCATCCCGGTGACCCTGATCGAAGCAACCCCGAACCGCATCGCGCAGATCAAGACCGTCGAAACCGACGGCTACAGCGCCGTGCAGGTGACCGTCGGCGCGCGTCGCGCTGCCCTGGTCAACAAGCCGGAAGCCGGCCACTTCGCCAAGGCGAAGGTGGAAGCGGGTCGTGGCCTGTGGGAATTCCGCGTTGAAGACGCGCAGCTCGGCGATTTCGCCGTTGGCGGCGAAGTCAAGGCGGACATCTTCGAAGTCGGCCAGATCGTCGACGTCCAGGGTGTCACCAAGGGTAAGGGCTTCCAGGGCACCATCAAGCGCCACAACTTCCGTATGGGCGATGCAACCCACGGTAACTCGCTGTCGCATCGCGCGCCGGGTTCGCTGGGTCAGCGCCAGACCCCGGGTCGCGTTTTCCCGGGCAAGAAGATGTCGGGCCACATGGGCGCGGTGCAGCAGAGCACCCAGAACCTGGAAGTGGTCAAGGTCGACGTCGAGCGCGGTCTGATCGCCGTTCGCGGCGCCGTTCCGGGCGCGGCGGGTGGCGACGTGATCGTCCGTCCGGCGAGCAAGGCATAAGGAGAGATGACGATGGAACTCGTTATCACGGGTAGCAACAACAAGGTCTCGGTCTCCGACGCCGTGTTCGGTCGCGATTTCAGCGAAGATCTGGTCCACCAGGTCGTCGTTGCCTACCGCAACGCCGGTCGCGCCGGCACCAAGGCACAGAAGACTCGCTCCGAAGTGGCTGGTACCACCAAGAAGTCGAAGAAGCAGAAGGGCGGCGGCGCGCGTCATGGCGCACTGACGGCTCCGATCTTCGTCGGCGGCGGTGTCACCTTCGCGGCCAAGCCGCGCAGCTTCGAGCAGAAGGTCAATCGTAAGCAGTACCGTGCCGCCATGTGCGCGATCCTGTCCGAGCTGAACCGTCAGGGCCGTCTGACCATCGTGGAGTCCTTCGACGTCGAAGTGACCAACACGAAGGGTCTGATCGCCAAGCTGGCCGGCCTGGAAGTGGGCAAGCGCCCGCTGATCGTCACCGAAGAAGCGTCCGAGCACCTGTACCTGTCCGCCCGCAATCTGCCGTACGTGCAGGTGCGTGACGTCCAGGGTCTGGATCCGGTCTCGCTGGTGGGTGCCGACACGGTCGTCATCACCGCTGACGCGGTCAAGAAGGTCGAGGAGTGGCTGGCATGAACAGCAACGAAAAAATCTTCAGCGTGCTGCGTGCCCCGCGTGTCTCCGAAAAGACCGCGCGCCTGCAGGAACTCTCCAACCAGTATGTCTTCGAAGTTTCGAACGAAGCCACCAAGGCCGATGTAAAGGCCGCGGTTGAGCAGCTGTTCGACGTCAAGGTCGAAGCCGTCAACGTGGTCAACGTCAAGGGCAAGAACAAGTCCTTCCGTAACCGTGCTGGCCGCCGCGGCGATTGGCGCAAGGCGTACGTTCGCCTGGCCGATGGCCAGTCGATCGATGTAACGGCCAAGGCCTGAGGTACATCCCATGCCATTGATGAAATTCAAGCCCACTTCCCCCGGCCGCCGTTCGGCCGTGCGCGTGGTCACTCCCGATCTGCACAAGGGTGCTCCGCACGCTGCGCTGGTCGAGTCGCAGAGCCGCTCGGGTGGTCGTAACCACCATGGCCGCATCACCGTGCGTCACGTCGGTGGTGGTGCCAAGCAGCACTACCGCATCATCGACTTCAAGCGCAACAAGCTGGGCATCCCGGCGCGCGTGGAACGCATCGAATACGATCCGAACCGCACCGCGCACATCGCTCTGCTGTGCTACGTCGACGGTGAGCGTCGCTACATCATCGCCCCGAAGGGCCTGAAGGCTGGTGATCAGGTGATCGCTGGTTCGGATGCCCCGATCAAGGCCGGCAACACCCTGCCGCTGCGCAACATCCCGGTCGGCACCACCATCCACTGCATCGAACTGAAGCCGGGCAAGGGCGCTCAGATCGCTCGCGCCGCGGGTGCGGCCGTGCAGCTGGTGGCTCGTGAAGGCATCTACGCCACCCTGCGCCTGCGCTCGGGTGAAATGCGTAAGGTTCCGGTCGAGTGCTGCGCCACCATCGGCGAAGTCGGCAACGACGAGCACAGCCTGGAAAAGCTGGGCAAGGCCGGTGCCAAGCGTTGGCGCGGCGTCCGCCCGACCGTTCGTGGTGCTGCCATGAACCCGGTTGACCACCCGCACGGTGGTGGTGAGGCCAAGGCCGGCCAGGGTAATCCGCATCCGGTCACCCCGTGGGGTGTCCCGACCAAGGGTTACAAGACGCGCCATAACAAGCGCACTCAGCAGTTCATCGTCCGCGATCGTAGGGGCTAATCGACCATGGCACGTTCACTCAAGAAGGGCCCGTTCGTCGATCACCACCTCGTCAAGAAGGTGGAGGCCGCTGCGGGCAGCAAGAAGCCGATCAAGACCTGGTCGCGCCGTTCGATGATCCTGCCTGACATGGTAGGCGTCACCATTGCCGTGCATAACGGCAAGAACCACATCCCGGTTCTCGTCAACGAGAACATGGTCGGCCACAAGCTCGGCGAATTTGCCATCACCCGGACCTTCAAGGGTCACGGTGGTGACAAGAAGTCGGGCAAGTAAGGAGAGATGACAATGGAAGCGAAAGCCATCCTGCGCACTGCGCGCATCTCCCCGCAGAAGGCTCGTCTGGTCGCTGACCAGGTGCGCGGTCTGCCGGCCGAGCGTGCGGTCAACCTGCTGAAGTTCTCGGACAAGAAGGCTGCCCACCTGATCAAGAAGGTGGTGGAGTCGGCTATTGCAAATGCCGAAAACAACCAGGGCGCCGACGTCGACGAGCTGAAGGTTCAGACCATCATGGTTGATGAAGGTCCGACCCTGAAGCGTTTCATGGCGCGGGCGAAAGGCCGCGGTACCCGCATCCTCAAGCGCACCAGCCACATCACTGTGGTTGTGGGCGCCGCCAAGTAAGCGGATAAGGAAAAGACCATGGGTCATAAAGTTCATCCGATTGGTATCCGCCTCGGCATTTCCAAGGACTGGAACTCCAAGTGGTACGCCAACAAGGCCGAGTTCGCTGGTTACCTGGCAGCCGACCTGAAAGTGCGCGACATGCTGCGCAAGAAGCTGGCTCAGGCCGGCATCAGCAAGATCCTGATCGAGCGTCCGGCCAAGACCGCTCGCGTGACGATCCACACCGCCCGTCCGGGCGTGGTGATCGGCAAGCGCGGTGAGGACATCGAGAAGCTGCGCAAGGAAGTGAGCGAAATGATGGGCGTCCCGGCGCACATCAACGTCACCGAAGTGCGCAAGCCGGAACTGGACGCGCAGCTCGTTGCCGAGTCGATCGCCCAGCAGCTGGAGCGTCGCATCATGTTCCGCCGTGCAATGAAGCGCTCGGTCGGCAACGCGATGCGCCTGGGTGCCCTGGGCATCAAGGTCAACGTCGGTGGCCGCCTCAACGGTGCAGAAATCGCCCGTTCGGAGTGGTACCGCGAAGGCCGCGTGCCGCTGCACACCCTGCGTGCCGACATCGACTATGGCTTCGCTGAAGCCAAGACGACCTACGGCATCATCGGCATCAAGGTCTGGATCTACAAGGGCGAGGTCTTCGATTTCTCCCAGGTTGGCCAGGAAAAGCAGGACGACACCCCGTCGCGCAACGATCGTCACGATCGCGGCGACCGTGGTGACCGTCAGCGCCCGGCCCGTGAAGCGAGGTAACGACAATGTTGCAACCCAAGCGAACCAAGTACCGCAAGGTACACAAGGGCCGTAACGATGGCCTGAGCTGGAGCGCCAACGCTGTCAGCTTCGGCGAATACGGCCTGAAGGCAACCGCACACGGTCAGCTGACCGCGCGTCAGATCGAAGCGGCCCGCCGCTCGATCAGCCGCTACGTCAAGCGCGGCGGCAAGATGTGGATCCGCGTGTTCCCCGACAAGCCCATCACCAAGAAGCCCATCGAAGTCCGAATGGGTTCTGGTAAGGGTAACGTGGAATACTGGGTGGCCCAGATCCAGCCCGGCCGCATGATCTATGAAATCGAGGGTGTTTCCGAGGAAGTGGCTCGCGAGGCGTTCCGCCTGGCCGCCGCCAAGCTCTCGGTCACCACCACTTTCGTGACCCGTACGGTGCGCTGATGGATATCAAAACTCTCCGTGAAAAGTCGGCTGACGAACTCAAGGCCCACCTGATCGACCTGCGTAAGGAACAGTTCTCTGTCCGTATGCAGCAGGTCACCGGCCAGCTGCCGAAGACCCACGACATTCGCCGGGTCCGTCGCGAGATTGCTCGCGTCAAGACCCTGCTCGGCAGCACGAAGTAAGGATGGCCGCTATGAGCGACAATACTGAAAAGAAGACGCTGCGCACGGTCGAAGGCCGTGTCGTCAGCAACAAGATGGACAAGACGGTTACCGTCCTGGTTGAGCGTCAGGTCAAGCACGCGTTGTACGGCAAGTACATCAAGCGCTCGACGAAGCTGCACGCCCACGATGCCGACAACGCCTGCAAGGAAGGCGATGTCGTCCGCGTGACCGAGATTGCTCCGATGTCCAAGACCAAGAACTGGCGCGTGGTGGAAGTCATCACGCGTGCGGCTGAATAAGGAGTCTGAATCATGATCCAGATGCAGAGCTACCTTGACGTCGCGGACAATTCGGGTGCCAAGCAGGTGATGTGCTTCAAGGTGCTGGGTGGTTCCAAGCGCCGTTACGCCGGCATCGGCGACATCATCAAGGTCACCGTGAAGGATGCGATTCCGCGCGGCAAGGTCAAGAAGGGTGAAGTGTATGACGCCGTCGTGGTGCGTACCCGCAAGGGTGTGCGTCGCGCCGACGGTTCGCTGATCCGCTTCGACGGCAACGCGGCCGTCCTGCTGAACAACAAGCAGGAGCCGATCGGTACCCGTATCTTCGGGCCGGTGACCCGTGAACTTCGTTCGGAGAAGTTCATGAAGATCGTCTCGCTCGCTCCCGAAGTGCTGTGAGCGACAGGAGATAATCATGGCTAACCGTATCAAGAAGGGCGACCAGGTTGTCGTCAACGCTGGCAAGGACAAGGGCAAGCAGGGCGAAGTCGTCCGCGTCGACGGCGACCGTGTGGTCGTCGCCAACGTGAACATCGTCAAGCGCCACACCAAGCCGAACCCGCAGGCAGGTGTTGCCGGCGGCGTGGTCGAGCGCGAAGCTTCGATCCATATCTCCAACGTGAATGTTCTGAATCCGGCTTCGGGCAAGGGCGAACGCGTTGGCTTCAAGGTGCTGGAGGATGGACGCAAACTGCGTGTGTTCCGCTCCAGCGGTGAGGCGCTCGACGCCTGAGGAATGAGAAGATGAGTTCCCGTCTCGAAAAGTTCTACAAGGACGAAGTGGTGCCGGCGCTGATGAAGCAGTTCGGCTACACCAATCCGATGGAAGTGCCGAAGCTGGTCAAGGTCACCCTGAACATGGGTGTCGGCGAAGCGGCCACCAACAAGAAGATCCTGGAAAACGCCGTCGGCGACATGACCAAGATTTCCGGCCAGAAGCCGGTTGTCACCAAGTCGCGTGTGTCGGTTGCGTCGTTCAAGATCCGTGATGGTTGGCCGATCGGCTGCAAGACCACGCTGCGTCGCCACAAGATGTACGAGTTCCTGGATCGCCTGATCAACATCTCGCTGCCGCGCGTGCGCGACTTCCGTGGTGTTTCCGGTCGTTCCTTCGACGGCCGCGGCAACTTCAACATGGGTGTGAAGGAGCAGATCATCTTCCCGGAAATCGACTTCGACGCCGTCGACGCGATCCGCGGTATGGATATCGCCATCACCACCACTGCGAAGACCGATGCGGAAGCGAAGGCGCTGCTGGCAGCGTTCAAGTTCCCGTTCCGTAACTGATCTGTCGAGGAAACCGAAATGGCAAAGACCTCCATGGTCAACCGCGACATCAAGCGGGAAAAGCTGGCAAAGAAGTACGCTGAAAAGCGTGCGGCTCTGAAGAAGATCGTGTCCTCCGTGGACGCGACCTACGAAGAGAAGATCGACGCCGCAACCAAGCTGGCCAAGCTGCCGCGCGATTCGTCGCCGAGCCGCCAGCGCAACCGTTGCGAGCTGTCGGGTCGTCCGCGTGGCGTCTACAGCAAGTTCGGCCTCGGCCGTAACAAGCTGCGTGAAGCCACCATGCGTGGCGACGTCCCGGGTCTGCGCAAGGCCAGCTGGTAATCCCAGCCGGCCCTGCGATCGGGAGCCCCTTCGGGGGTTCCTGAACCGGGCAGGGGAGGCATTCAGCTTTCCCGACGCAAAAAAACCGAAGAGCCCGGCGCAAGCCGGGCTCTTTTGGCGTATACTCCCGCGTCTTGCCCTGCGCAAACGGGGTCGTAGGAGTGGGCTTCCGGCCCGCTGCATCAAGGGACCTGGCCCGTTTCCAGGAGACAACAGATTTTCGCGAAAGCGGATATCGGTGCACTCAAAGGTACTCATATGAGCATGACTGATCCCATCGCCGACCTGCTGGTCCGCATCAAGAATGCGGCCGCGGTTGGCAAGCAGACGGTGAAGGCCCCGTCGTCCAAGATCAAGGTTGCGATCGCCCAGGTCCTGAAGGACGAGGGTTACATCACCGACCTGCGCGTGACCCAGCTGGAAAACAACAAGTCCGAGCTGGAAATCGTGCTGAAGTATTTCGAAGGCAAGCCGGTCATCGCGACCCTGAAGCGCTTCTCGCGTTCGGGCCTGCGCCAGTACCGCGGCAAGAGCGAGCTGCCGAAGGTCATGAACGGCCTGGGTATCTCCATCATTTCCACCTCCAAGGGCATCATGACTGATGCGCAGGCGCGCCAGCTGGGCGTCGGCGGCGAAGTCCTGTGCTTCGTGGCCTAAGGCGAAAGGAGTAGAACTATGTCCCGCGTAGCCAAGAAGCCGATTACCCTGGGTAAGGTTGAACTGAACGTCCAGTCGGACAGCGTCACCGCCAAGGGCCCGAAGGGTACCCTGTCGCTGGCCAAGCCGGCCGGTATTGCCATCAACGTCGACAACGGCGTTGCCACCCTGAGCACCGAGAACGCCGAGCTGGTCGCACTGACCGGTACCGTGCGTGCGATCCTGTCCAACATGGTCAAGGGCGTGTCCGAAGGCTTCGAGCGCAAGCTGGAGCTGGTCGGCGTGGGTTACCGTGCTGCCATGCAGGGCAAGGACCTGAGCCTGTCCCTGGGCTTCTCGCACCCGGTCGTGTTCGTGGCGCCGGAAGGCATCACCATCACCACCCCGACCCAGACCGAGATCCTGGTCCAGGGCGCTGACAAGCAGGTCGTCGGTGAAGTTGCCGCCAAGATCCGTGCGTTCCGCAAGCCGGAGCCGTACAAGGGCAAGGGCGTGAAGTACTCCGACGAAGTCATCATCCGTAAGGAAGCCAAGAAGGCCTAATTAGGCGCTTCCGCTTTCAAAGGAAAAACATCATGAACAAGAACATCGCCCGCCTGCGTCGCGCCAAGTCGACCCGCGCCCACATCCGTGAGCTCGGCGTCGCCCGCCTGTCGGTGCTGCGCACCGGCCAGCACCTGTACGCCCAGGTCTTCACCGCCGACGGTTCCAAGGTGCTGGCTGCCGCCAACACCACCCAGACCGACGTCAAGGAAGGCCTGAAGAACGGCAAGAACGCCGATGCCGCCGCCAAGGTTGGCCGCATCGTTGCCGAGCGCGCCAAGGCCGCCGGCATCGAGAAGGTTGCCTTCGATCGTTCGGGCTACCGCTACCACGGCCGCATCAAGGCCCTGGCAGAAGCCGCCCGCGAAGCCGGCCTGCAGTTCTAAGGGATAAGGGCAGGGGACCTGTGGTCTCCTGCCCGCCTGCTCGCCCGCCTGAGTGAGGCGGGACGGCGCCACTCTTCTGCAGTGGTCCACCGGAACAACGCGACATTCCACAACCATAAGCGGCCTCGAGCCGTACATACCCAAACAACCAAGGAATCAACATGGCAGAAGAGCGTCAGCAGCGGGGTCGCGATCGCGACCGTAACCGCGAAGAGAAGATCGACGACGGCATGATCGAAAAGCTGGTCGCGGTCAACCGCGTCAGCAAGACCGTCAAGGGTGGCCGCCAGTTCACCTTCACCGCCCTGACCGTGGTCGGCGACGGCGAAGGCAAGGTCGGTTTCGGTTATGGCAAGGCCCGCGAAGTGCCGGTCGCCATCCAGAAGTCGATGGAGCAGGCCCGCAAGAACCTGGTCAGCGTTGACCTGAACAACGGCACCCTGTGGCACACCATCAAGGATGGTCACGGCGCAGCCCGCGTGTTCATGCAGCCGGCTTCGGAAGGTACCGGCGTCATCGCCGGCGGTGCCATGCGCGCCGTGCTGGAAGCCGTTGGCGTGAAGAACGTGCTGGCCAAGGCCACCGGTTCGCGCAACCCGATCAACCTGGTGCGTGCCACCGTGAAGGGCCTGTCTGCTGCGCAGTCGCCGGCCCGCATCGCGGCCAAGCGCGGCAAGAAGGTGGAGGAACTCAACCATGGCTAATGAGTCCAACAAGACTGTCAAGGTCCGCCTGGTGCGTGGCCTGCGTGGCACCCAGTCGCGTCACCGCCTGTCGGTGCGTGCCCTGGGCCTGAACAAGCTCAACGATGTGCGTGAACTGAAGGACAGCCCGCAGGTGCGCGGCCTGATCAACAAGGTTCAGTACCTCGTCCAGGTTGAGGAGTAATCGACCATGACTCTGCGTCTCAATGAACTGAGCCCGGCACCGGGCGCCCGCACCGAGCGCACCCGCGTCGGTCGCGGTATCGGCTCGGGCCTGGGCAAGACTGCCGGCCGCGGCCACAAGGGTTCGTTCGCCCGCAAGGGTGGCGGCAAGATCAAGGCTGGCTTCGAAGGCGGCCAGACCCCCATGCAGCGTCGTCTGCCGAAGATCGGCTTCCGTTCGCCGATCGCCAAGGACACCGCTGAAGTGCTGCTGTACGCGCTGGACAAGCTGCCGGCCGGTGAGATCGACTTCGCCGCCCTGCGTGCTGCCAAGCTGGTCCCGAGCACTGCGAAGAAGGCCAAGGTCGTCGTCAAGGGCGAAGTGACCAAGGCGTTCACCCTGAAGGGTATCGCTGCCACGGCGGGTGCCAAGGCCGCGATCGAAGCTGCCGGCGGCAGCGTAACGGAGTAAGAAAATCATGGCGCAAGCTGGCATCGGTAACCTCGCGGGCGGAATGGGCAAGTTCACTGAACTTCGCCAACGTTTGCTGTTCGTCGTCGGGGCTTTGATCGTCTATCGCATCGGCTGCTACGTGCCGGTGCCGGGCGTCAATCCCGATGCCATGCTTGCCATGATGCAACAGCAGGGCGGCGGCATCGTGGACATGTTCAACATGTTCTCGGGCGGCGCCCTGCACCGTTTCAGCATCTTCGCGCTGAACGTGATGCCGTACATCTCGGCATCGATCGTGATGCAGCTCGCCGTGCACATCTTCCCCGCCCTGAAGGCGATGCAGAAGGAAGGTGAGTCCGGCCGCCGCAAGATCACCCAGTATTCGCGCATCGGCGCCGTGCTGCTGGCAGTGGTGCAGGGCGGTTCGATCGCGCTGGCCCTGCAGGGCCAGGTCTCGCCGTCGGGCGCTCCGGTCGTGTACGCGCCGGGCATGGGCTTTGTGCTCACCGCCGTGGTCGCGCTGACCGCCGGCACCATGTTCCTGATGTGGGTTGGTGAGCAGGTCACCGAGCGCGGCATCGGCAACGGTGTGTCGCTGATCATCTTCGCCGGTATCGTCGCTGGCCTGCCGGGTGCGATCATCCACACCTTCGACGCCTACCGCGACGGCAACATCCAGTTCATCCAGCTGCTGCTGATCGCCATCGTCGTGCTCGCCTTCACCTTCTTCGTGGTGTTCGTCGAGCGTGGCCAGCGCCGGATCACGGTCAACTACGCGCGCCGCCAGGGCGGTCGCAATGCGTACATGAACCAGACCTCGTTCCTGCCGCTGAAGCTCAACATGGCCGGCGTCATCCCGGCGATCTTCGCCTCGAGCCTGCTGGCCTTCCCGGCCACCCTGGCCATGTGGTCCGGCCAGGCCGCCAACCAGAGCAGCTTCGGCCAGGTCCTGCAGAAGGTCGCCAACGCGCTGGGCCCGGGCGAGCCGCTGCACATGATCGTCTTCGCCGCGCTGATCACCGGTTTCGCGTTCTTCTACACCGCGCTGGTGTTCAACTCGCAGGAAACCGCCGACAACCTGAAGAAGTCGGGCGCGCTGATTCCGGGCATCCGTCCGGGCAAGGCCACTGCCGACTACATCGACGGCGTGCTGACCCGCCTGACCGCGGCCGGCTCGGCCTACCTGGTGATCGTCTGCCTGCTGCCGGAACTGATGCGCACGCAGCTGAACGCCTCGTTCTACTTCGGCGGTACTTCGCTGCTGATCGTGGTGGTGGTGGTGATGGACTTCATCGCCCAGGTGCAGGCGCACCTGATGTCCCACCAGTACGAGAGCCTGCTGAAGAAGGCCAACCTGAAGGGCGGCAACCGCGGCGGTTTTGCCCGCGGCTGATTGGCCTGTTATACTTTCGTCTTCCTGACGTGATGGTCCCTCCGCTTCGCGGACTCCGGCCACACAAACGAAGGGCGGCCCCCGCAGCGGTTCCGGGTGGGGGTGTGATGAGGTGGTCCCGCGCTGGAGTAGCGCGGGCGGCTCCGGGGGAAACCCCAGGTCCAACCCCATCCGGCGCCGGAGCCTGGGCACACTCCCCAGGCCGGGTTCATGAAACCAATGGTTTCACGGGCTTCCATGTAAACCGGAACCTTGTTAGTATCGCTAGTTCACTTTTTTGATCCATCCTGCCGGATTGGCGTGCCCGAGGCGCGCTGTCGGCCATCACTCAGCTGGAGAACCGCGTCATGGCGCGTATTGCAGGCGTCAACCTGCCAGCCCAGAAGCACGTCTGGGTCGGGTTGCAAAGCATTTACGGCATCGGCCGTACCCGTTCGAAGAAGGTCTGCGAAGTCGCAGGCGTTGCTTCGACCACCAAGATCCGCGATCTGTCGGAGCCGGAAATCGAGCGCCTGCGCGCCGAAGTCGGCAAGTACATCGTGGAAGGCGATCTGCGCCGTGAGATCGGCATCGCGATCAAGCGCCTGATGGACCTGGGCTGCTACCGCGGCCTGCGTCACCGTCGTGGCCTCCCGCTGCGTGGCCAGCGCACCCGTACCAACGCCCGCACCCGCAAGGGTCCGCGCAAGGCGATCAAGAAGTAAGGGACTGAGAAATGGCTAAGCCCGCTGCTAAGACCAAGAAGAAGATCAAGCGCGTCGTCACCGACGGCGTTGCCCACGTCCACGCTTCGTTCAACAACACCATCGTCACCATCACCGACCGCCAGGGCAACGCTCTGTCGTGGGCGACCTCCGGTGGCGCTGGCTTCCGCGGTTCGCGCAAGTCGACCCCGTTCGCTGCCCAGGTGGCTGCTGAAAAGGCCGGTCGTGCTGCGCTGGACTACGGCGTGAAGTCGCTGGAAGTCCGCATCAAGGGCCCGGGTCCGGGCCGTGAGTCGGCCGTGCGTTCGTTGAACAACGTCGGCTACAAGATCACCAACATCATCGACGTGACGCCTATCCCGCACAACGGGTGCCGTCCGCCGAAGAAGCGTCGCGTCTAAAGGGAGCGATAAGAAATGGCTCGTTATATCGGTCCTACCTGTAAGCTCGCCCGTCGCGAAGGCGCCGACCTGTCCCTGAAGAGCCCGGCGCGTGCGCTGGACTCGAAGTGCAAGCTGGAGCAGAAGCCCGGCCAGCACGGCGCCACTGCCCGCAAGGGCAAGCTGTCCGACTACGCCACCCAGCTGCGTGAAAAGCAGAAGGTCAAGCGTATCTACGGCCTGCTGGAGCGTCAGTTCCGCAACTACTACAAGAAGGCCTCGACCAAGAAGGGCAACACCGGCGAGAACCTGCTGCAGCTGCTGGAAACCCGCCTGGACAACGTCGTCTACCGCATGGGCTTCGCCGTGACCCGTCCGGCTGCCCGTCAGCTGGTGTCGCACCGCGGCGTCACCGTGAATGGCAAGTCGGTCAACCTGGCTTCGTACCAGGTCAAGGCTGGCGACGCCATCGCCCTGTCTGAAAAGGCTGCCAAGCAGCTGCGCGTCCAGGAAGCCCTGACCGTCGCCGCCCAGCATGACCTGAGCCCGTCGTGGGTTGAAGTGGATTCCGGCAAGTTCACCGGCATCTTCAAGGCTGTTCCGGATCGTTCGGATCTGCCTGCGGACATCAACGAAGCGCTGATCGTCGAGCTGTATTCGAAGTAATTCACATTGGAGAGCCCCCGGCGACGGCCGGGGGTTCACTAGGAGAACCCGCAACATGACGGTTACCGCCAACCAGGTTCTGCGTCCTCGCGGTCCGCAGATCGAACGCCTTACCGACACCCGTGCAAAGGTCGTTATCGAACCTTTGGAGCGGGGTTACGGGCATACGCTGGGTAATGCCCTGCGTCGCGTGCTGCTGTCGTCCATCCCGGGCTTCGCCATCACGGAAGTCGAAATCGACGGCGTGTTGCATGAGTACACCACGGTCGAAGGTCTGCAGGAGGACGTGCTCGAAGTCCTGCTGAACCTGAAGGACGTGGCCATCCGTATGCACTCCGGCGACAGCGCCACCCTGTCCCTGTCCAAGCAGGGCCCGGGCGTTGTCACCGCTGCCGATATCAAGGTCGACCACAATGTGGAGATCCTGAACGGCGAACACGTGATCTGCCACCTGACCAAGGATACGGCGATCAACATGCGTCTGAAGATCGAACGTGGTTTCGGCTACCAGCCGGCTGCCGCGCGTCGTCGTCCGGACGAAGAAACCCGTGCCATCGGCCGCCTGGTCCTGGATGCCTCGTTCTCGCCGGTCCGCCGCGTCGCCTATGCCGTTGAAGCGGCCCGCGTCGAACAGCGTACCGACCTGGACAAGCTGGTCATCGATATCGAGACCAACGGCACCATCGACGCCGAGGAAGCCGTGCGCACCGCCGCCGACATCCTCAGCGACCAGCTGTCGGTGTTCGGTGACTTCACCCACCGCGACCGCGGTGCGGCGAAGCCGGCCAACAACGGCGTGGATCCGGTGCTGCTGCGCCCGATCGACGATCTGGAGCTGACCGTGCGTTCGGCCAACTGCCTGAAGGCTGAAAGCATCTACTACATCGGCGATCTGATCCAGAAGACCGAAGTGGAGCTGCTGAAGACCCCGAACCTGGGCAAGAAGTCGCTCACCGAGATCAAGGAAGTGCTGGCTCAGCGCGGCCTGTCGCTCGGCATGAAGCTGGAGAACTGGCCGCCGGCCGGTGTCGCCAGCCACGGCATGCTGGGCTGATATCGGTAATGCCTGAAGGCTCCACCGTTCGCGGTGGGGCCTTCAACGCAACACAACATGCCACGACGAACCGCAGGTTCGCGGGGCAGGTCGTCCAGGACGGGCGGCCAGGACCAACCGCAGTCCGCGCAGCAACGCCAGGAAGGCGACAACGATCCGCACAGCCTCATCATTAACCAAGGAATATCACCATGCGTCACCAGAAGTCTGGCCGTAAGTTCAGCCGCACCAGCGCCCACCGCGAAGCGATGTTCAAGAACATGGCTGCCTCGCTGTTCAAGCACGAGCTGATCAAGACCACCCTGCCGAAGGCCAAGGAACTGCGCCGAGTTGCCGAGCCGCTGATCACCCTGGCCAAGGTCGACTCCGTCGCCAACCGCCGTCTGGCCTTCGCCCGCCTGCGCGACAACGAAGCCGTGGGCAACCTGTTCACCATCCTGGGCCCGCGCTACGCGAACCGTCCGGGCGGCTACCTGCGTCTGCTGAAGTGCGGTTTCCGCGCCGGCGACAACGCGCCGATGGCCTACGTCGAGCTGGTCGACCGTCCGGTCGTGGCCGAGGAAGTGGCCGAGTAATCGGACTGCTCCAACGCGACACAGCGAAAGCCCGGCCTCTGCCGGGCTTTTGCGTTTGAGGGGGCCGGATTCCGTTTCTGCGGAACGGGCTCTGACCCACACCGTTCCGACAGGCGTCACCTGTGGCGGTTCAGGCGGCGCGCACTCTCGGTTACGCTTGGCGCCTGATCCATTCGAGCGTTGACGATGAATCCACTGCGCTGGCCCTTCCGCGCCCAGTTCTTCCTGGGCTTCCTGATCTGCGCGGGCCTGCTCGCCTACGCGATCTTCCTGCAGCTGAAGATGGGCCTGGAGCCGTGTCCGTTGTGCATCTTCCAGCGCCTGGCATTTGCCGCGCTGGGGCTGCTGTTCCTGATCGGTGCACTGCACGGGCCTTCCAACCGTCCCGGCCGCGCGACCTATGGCGTGCTGGCCTTCATTGCCGCCGCAGTGGGTGTCGGCATCGCCGCGCGCCACGTCTACGTGCAGATGCTGCCGCCGGAAATGGGTTCCACCTGTGGCCCGCCGCTGGCCTTCCTGAGCGAGACCATGGGCCCGCTGGAAGTGTTCCGCACCGTGCTGACCGGTACCGGCAACTGCGGCAACATCGACTGGACGTTCCTGGGCCTGACCATGCCGATGTGGTCGGCCGTGTGGTTCGTGCTGCTGGCGCTGTGGGCGCTGGTGGTGTCGCTGCGCAAGGTCAAGCGCTGAAGCAGGGCAGTGCCGGCCGCTGGCCGGCACTACCTCAGAAGTCCTGCTGCAGGCTCAGGTAAGCGCCACGGCGCGGCCCCCACTGCGGGGCGAACACGCCGACACCGCCGCCATCGCGCAGCTGGTAGCTGCGGTCCAGTGCGTTGATCACGGCCAGCTGCACATGCAGCGGATGACCGCTGTCGGCGTTGAAATCGTGTCCGGCGCTGAGATTCACCTGCAGGTAGGACGGCAGCTCGCCACCATTGGGCACGCCCTCGATGTCCGAACGCAGGCCGCTGCCGAACACGTAGTTGGCCCCGATCCGGTTGTGCCCGGCGAAGGCGTAACTGAGGCCACCGGACGACGTCAGCTTCTGGTCGTGGTCGAGGTGGATCCAGTGGTTGGCCACATAGGCCAGCGCGTCCGGATCGAGGTTGTACTGGCCGGTGATGACGTCGGTACCGATGGCCTTGTTCAGCGCGGCGTTGAAGTAGGCGCTGAACGGACCGTTGCTGTAGTCGGCACTGAACTCCAGGCCGCGGATATGGCCACGGCGATAGTTGAAGGTCGAATAGATGTAGGCGGCGCCGAACTGGCCTTCGTCCTGCAGGCGGGCGACGCGTCGGTCATACGCATCCAGGCCCAGGGTCAGGTGCTCGCCCAGTTGCTGCGAGACGCCGATGTCGTAGTAGTCGCTGCGCTCGGCCAGCGGCGTGTTGTTGCCGCCGCTGGGCTGCTGATTGGTGGTGCCGTCGTATAGCGCGATGTCGCTGCTGGCGATCAGTTCGCTGGCCGGTGGCGTGAAGTAACGTGAATAGCCGGCGTGCACGGTGGTGCTGTCGCTGGCATTCCAGACCACGCCCACGCGCGGGCTGAGCTGGCCCTCGGTGTGGCCGAAGGCTTTGTAGCGGTCGCCACGCAGGCCGTAGTTCACGGTCCAGTCGTCGCCGAGCTTCCATTCGTCCTGCACGTACAACGCCAGCGTGCTGGCATGGAACGCGCTGCGGTCAGGTATCAGCAGCGGTGTGGTGCTGGACTGCTGGCCGGCATCATCAACCGGGAACACCCAGCTGTTGTTGCTGGCCCGCGCGTTCTCGTAATTGCCGTACAGGCCGTAGCGCAGCGTGTGGTCGTTGCCCAACGGCGTCGAGAAGTCGGCCTGCAACGTGTTGGCGCGGTTGCTGCGCTGGACCTGCGAGGCGACGCCGCTGAACACCAGATCGCCGACCACATCGGGAATGAAGCCGACATCGCTGTAACGCTGCCCGGCCGAGACCTGGTAGGCGGTGTCGCCCAGTGTGCCCTGCAGCACCAGCATGCCGAAGCGCGTGGTCTCGCGCTGGGTCTCATCCAGCTGGCTGGAATCGAAGGTGGTGGTATCCAGGTAGCCGAACTGCGGCGTCTGGCCGGGGTTGACCGGAATCTGGAAGCGGTTGTTGGCGAAGCCGGCGAACACGCTCAGGCGGGTGGTGTCGTTGACCAGATAGGTCAGGTCGGCGAACGCCTTGCCTTGGTGGGTATCGTCATGCTCCGGCTTGCGCGAACGGGTCGGGTTCTCCAGGCCGACTTCGTTCTGGTCGTAGTTGCCGGTCAGGAACCAGCTCCAGCGCCCCTGCGACCCCCACCATGAGGCATTCGGATTGACCTTGCCGAACGAGCCGGTGGTGATGCCGACGCTGCCGCCATTGCCGAGCTCGGCGCCACTGCGGGTGGTGATGTCGACCACCGCGGCGGTGCGCTCGCCAAACTGTGCTGGCAATGCCCCGTCCATCAGCCGGATGCTCTTGATCGTGCGCGCATCCAGGGTCTGGCCGAAGCCGGAGATCGATTCGGGCAACAGCACGCCGTTGATGCGGTACTGCAGATTGGCGTGGTCGCCGCGCACGTGCACGCCACCATAGGAATCCTGGACCACGCCCGGCGCCTGCAGCAGCACCTGGCTGAGCGGCGCGGAGGCGCCCAGCGGCTGCTTCTGGATGTCCTCGGCGGTGATCTGGTACTGACTGCTGCCGATGTCCGGCGACAGTGCGTTGCGGGCCTGGTCGAGCTGGGCGCTGACGGTGACCGTGTCGAGGTCCTTCACGGGAGCGGCGGCATCGGCGGCCACAGCGAGGGAAGGCAGGCTGGCCAGGGTCAGGGCGAAGGTGATGCCGGTAGCGAGCAGGGAGGGCTTCATGGCGGATACGCTGTGGAAGGGGCCAATGGGGATTGAGTGTTACTTCGTAACAGTGCGTGGCGAATCATGCGCCTGTCCGGCTGGCCGTGGGCATGCCGCTTTTGGCCGATCGCGATGCCTTTTCCCCGGCGTTCAGTCATGTGCAGACGCCGTTCGACCCTTTGCGACAGCGGTCGGCTCTGCGACCATGAACGTCTCCCACCTCCGGAAGCCTGCAATGAGCCTGTCCGCCGTTTCGCCTGTCCCCGATCCCGTCGCAGCGGCCACCGGCGCTGCCTGGTCGCCGGAGAGCTGGCGTGGCAAGACCGCGCTGCAGATGCCGACCTACCCGGACCCTGTGGCGCTGGACGCTGCCCTGCACGAGCTGAAGCGGCTGCCGCCGCTGGTCACCTCGTGGGAGATCCTCGCGCTGAAGCAGCAGCTGGCCGAGGCCCAGGAGGGCAAGCGCTTCCTGCTGCAGGGTGGCGACTGCGCCGAGAATTTCAGCGACTGCGAATCGGGCACCATCTCCAACCGCCTGAAGGTGCTGCTGCAGATGAGCCTGGTGCTGGTTCACGGCCTGCGCCAGCCGGTGATCCGCGTCGGTCGTTTCGCCGGCCAGTACGCCAAGCCGCGTTCGGCCGATACCGAGACCCGCGACGGTGTGACGCTGCCGAGCTACCGCGGCGATGTGATCAACGCGCCGGCCTTCACCGAGGCGGCGCGCCTGCCGGACCCGAAGCGGATGCTGCAGGCCCACGCGCACTCCGCGATGACGATGAACTTCGTGCGGGCGCTGATCGATGGTGGCTTCGCCGACCTGCACCACCCCGAGTACTGGAACCTGGAGTGGGTAAGCCACTCGCCGCTGGCCGCCGAGTACCAGAAGATGGTGGCCTCGATCGGTGATGCGGTGCACTTCATGGAGACCCTGGCCGGGGCCCGCGTGCACAACCTCAACCGCATCGATTTCTACACCTCGCACGAGGCGTTGCTGCTGCCCTACGAGCAGGCGCTGACCCGGCAGGTGCCGCGCCAGCAGGGCTGGTTGAACCTGAGCACGCATTACCCGTGGATTGGCATGCGCACCGCTGCGCTCGATGGCGCACACGTGGAATACCTGCGTGGCGTGCGCAATCCGATCGCGATCAAGGTCGGCCCATCGGTGACGCCGGACCAGCTGCTGCGCCTGATCGACGTGCTCAACCCGCATGACGAACCGGGCCGCCTGAGTTTCATCCACCGCATGGGTGCGGCGCAGATCGCCGAGAAGCTGCCGCCGCTGCTGGATGCGGTCAAGCGCGATGGCCGTCGCGTGCTGTGGGTGTGCGATGCGATGCATGGCAACACCGAAAGCACCGCCAACGGTTTCAAGACACGTCGCTTCGACAATGTGCGTGGCGAAGTGGAGATGTCGTTCGATCTGCATGCGGCCGCAGGCACGCGCCTGGGTGGTGTGCACCTGGAGCTGACCGGCGAAGACGTGACCGAGTGCACCGGTGGCGCGCGCGAACTGACCGAGCGTGACCTGGAGCGCGCGTATCGTTCAACGGTGGACCCGCGGTTGAATTACGAGCAGTCGCTGGAGATCGCGATGGCGATCGTCCGCAAGCAGGAGCAAGTGCGGTAAGGGTTTTTCGGCAGGGCTTGCAGCCCTGCACCTGCCCAGAATCCGAAGCAACAGCAAAAGCAACAGCAGAAGCGGCATTCCGTGGGATGGCGGGGCGGTGTGGGTGGTCAGGACACGCCGTAAACCTGT
>NZ_LLXT01000078.1 GCF_001431625.1 Stenotrophomonas geniculata ATCC 19374 = JCM 13324 | reverse complement strand
GTCCGGGGTTGATGATATCGGGGTTGGCCAGCTGTTGGGCATACGCAGATGGCGTCATGCCGCCAATGGCCTTCTTGGGTCGCTCCTCGTTGTATTCGCGTCGCCAGCGTTCGATCTCGGTACGCGCATGCAGCAGGGTTGGGAACCAGTGCTCGTTGAGGCATTCGTCGCGCAGCCGGCCATTGAACGATTCGACGTAGGCGTTCTGGTTTGGCTTGCCAGGCTGGATCAGCCGTAACTGCACGCCACGCGCATGTGCCCAGGCCACCATCGCTTGGCCGCAAAACTCCTTGCCGTTATCTGTGCGGATCACCTGTGGCAAGCCGCGCCTGTGCGCCAGCCGATCCAGCACGCGTGTCACGCCATGGCCGGAGATTGCGCGCTCCACCTCGAGGGCGATCGCTTCGTGGGTTGCATCGTCCACGATCACCAGACACTTGATCACTCGGCCTTCGGCGCTGCGGTCGAACACGAAATCCATCGACCACACCTGATTGGCCTGCGATGGCCGCAGCAGCGGCTGACGCTCTCCTATCAGCACCTTTTTGCGCTTGCGGCGCCGGACCTGCAGCTGCTGCTCGCGGTACAACCGCTCCACACGCTTGTAGTTCACGATGCGTCCTTCCTGTCGTAATTTGAGATAGATCATCCCCCCACCAT
>NZ_LLXT01000077.1 GCF_001431625.1 Stenotrophomonas geniculata ATCC 19374 = JCM 13324 | reverse complement strand
CGCGCCATGCAGATCGACAGCGAACAGCTACTGCAGCCGGTCGACGCACAGGCGCCGTCCGGTCCAAACCTGGAATACACACCGGAGTTCCAGAGCCTGGAAGAACTGGCGCGCCCGCGTCAGGAGCGCGCACTGGGCGCGGGCGTGCTGGTGCCCGAGGCGCCGGAATGGCGTCAGGTCGCCGACAGCGCGGAGCAACTGTTGTTGCGCTCCAAGGACCTGCGGCTGGGCATCCTGCTGAGCATCGCCCGCCTGCACCAGGACGGGCTGGTGGGCTGGTCCAGCGGCGTCGGGCTGCTCCGGCACCTGCTGGAACGGTTCTGGGACGACGTTCATCCTGGTCTGGATGCCGATGAGGACAACGACCCGACCGAACGCGTCAACGCCATCGCGGCGCTGGGCGACAGCGAGCGCACGCTGACGCAGCTGCGCAACGTCCGCCTGTTCAAGGGATTGCATCCTGGGCACTTTTCGCTGCGGGATCTGCGCATCGTGCAGGGCACGCTCAAGCTCGCTGCGGATGAGGTGGGCGAAGCGCCGGAGCTTGCGGCCATCGATGCCTGCCTGCGCGACTGTCCGCCGGAGGCGCTGCTGGATCTGGATGCGGCATTGGCCGCTGCGCAGGAC
>NZ_LLXT01000076.1 GCF_001431625.1 Stenotrophomonas geniculata ATCC 19374 = JCM 13324 | reverse complement strand
CTTTCGTCGACGCATTGGCCGTGATCGCGTTGATGCGAGGTGCCTCCGCTGCGGCGGCCAATGCGTCGACGAAAGCCGGATCCAGTGCGAGCGCACCGAACCAGCCGTGCTGGGTGCCACTGAGCACGCGCAGCATGTGGCCACGGCCACCGGGCAGGCGCCCCATCGGGCCCAGCAGCACATCACGCGCCTTGGCCCAGGCGTGGCGGTCGGACTGGAACAGCGGCGTCAGCCAACGACTCCAGCGCTGGTACACCGCAACGTGCGCCCTGCGTTGCGCCTGGTACGCCTGCAACGCTTCGGCACCACCGCCATGCGTGCGAACGGCATCGCGCAATGCCAACGCATCGAGCAGCGCCATGTTCACCCCCTGCCCCAGCTGCGGGCTCATCGCGTGCGCGGCATCACCGGCCAGCACCATGCGGCCCTGGTGCCAGCGCGTCATCACCGCATCACGGTAGACCGCGCGCGCCATCTGGCCGGCATCGCGCAGGTGGGCGAAGCGCGCACTGGCCTGCGGCCACAGTGCATGCAGTTCATCCAGCCAGGGGGCCATGCCGTCGGCCTGCCAGCGCTACGTGGCCGCGCGCAAGATGATCGGGCTGCTGCCGGTCGGCACGCGCCCCGGTGATGACACGCCGCGCCTGAGCTTCTTCTGGAGCCTGCCACGCGCCGACTTCGAGCGCTGGCGCAGCTCCCGCACGTGCGGCCAGTCTTCGGCCGGCAGCAGGCACCACAGCGCCCCCCACGG
>NZ_LLXT01000075.1 GCF_001431625.1 Stenotrophomonas geniculata ATCC 19374 = JCM 13324 | reverse complement strand
GTCTCGTGGGCTCGGCGGTGCTGGCCAGGAAAGCGATGCGGGGGGTGTCGCTCATCAGGCGTGGGTCCGGTGGATTTCGGCAAAGCATACCCGGACGCTCCATGGGTGCAACCACGGGGCCGCAATCGAACCCGGCACGTTCATCTGCTACGTACCTGCGCAGATCGGATTCCGATCAACGTTGCGAGCCGCAGATGGAATGTGATCGCAACCGCATTCCAGCGATCAGGGCATACATCTCTACATCGTCCGATAGGCGTCGTCGCCACGCGTTCTGATGATCGGGGACCCGATGCGCGCACCAGACAGGAACCCGCACGAGCGGAACGCTCGATGGAATCGCACGCAAAGGGGCAACTCCCAATGAGAGAGACACGATGAAGAATCTCACCGTCACCCTGGCCATGCTGTTGCCCGCCAGTACCTGCCTCGCCCAGGACTTTGGCGTGCCACTCAGCCCCGGCCCGGCGCCTGGCGCTGGCACCGTTTCGGGACAGGGCCTTCTGACCCCAAGCAGCAACGGCTATAACGAATGGCTTCCGGATCGATACAGGAATCTCATCTTCACTCTGCGCAACAATGACTGGCAGGATCAGGTGCGACTGCCAATCAACAGGCAGCACCATGGC
>NZ_LLXT01000074.1 GCF_001431625.1 Stenotrophomonas geniculata ATCC 19374 = JCM 13324 | reverse complement strand
GGCGATGCGCCAACGCACAGATGCGTTCGCGCAGTTTGACGTTGCGATCTTCGCGCGGGCAATATCGCTGCGCACTGGCGCTCATGCCGATCACTGCCAACGCACGCCTCTCGCTGGTACCACGCCCTATCCACTCGCGCACCAGCATGCGACGCGCCGGTGCGCTCACCACTTTTTTCGCAGTGCATCCTTGATCAGGTCGTTCTCGAACAGCTGCTCGGCCAGCAACTTCTTCAGCCGCGCGTTCTCGGACTCAAGTTCCTTGAGCCGCTTGGCATCGGGCACGCTCATCCCGCCGAACTTGCTGCGCCACAGATAATAGGAAGCCTCGCTGAAGCCATGCCGCCGGCACAGGTCCTTGATCGCCACACCGGCATCAGCTTCGCGCAGGAAGCCGATGATCTGTTCTTCAGAAAAACGCTTCTTCACGTCCAATCTCCTCGAGTTAGGGAATTGGACTCCAAACTGAGGTGCTACTCAAAATCGGGGGGGCGTCGGTCAGACCAGAGTTCTCAGTATGAACTACTGCGAGGCAGCCGATGTGGCTGCTGGTGGCGACTGTCCCGTGCTTGGCCTCCTGAAGTCCATCGATGGCCCGCGCACGGATATCGACGACCGTACGATCTACAACTATTACCCCATCGATGCTGCCGGGTGCGAGACTGGCACCGGAGCGTGCCTGTATCGCAAGGGTGACCTCAGGCGGACCATCAACGCCCGCGGTCAGATCCGCGAGAATCTGAGCTATGACGCAGCAGGCCGCGTT
>NZ_LLXT01000073.1 GCF_001431625.1 Stenotrophomonas geniculata ATCC 19374 = JCM 13324 | reverse complement strand
CGTCTCGTGGGCTCGGGCGTGGTGTCGCCCAGCACCTCCACCGCGATGGTGGCGCTGCGCTCGCCGGGGGCGATGCGCAGTTGTGTCGGCGGCAGGGCGATGTAGTCGCTGCCGGCGGTGGCGCTGCCGTCGACGGTGGCGGCAGTGAAGCTGACGCCGGCGGCGCCGGCCGGTTGGCTCAGGGCGAGCGTGAACAGCCAGCTGCGGCGCCCGCTATCGCCTTCGGCCTGGCGGATGTCGGCCAGGCTGGCGATCGGCTGCCCACCGCCGTCGCATAGCCGCAACGGGCTGGCGGTATTGCGTGGGCTAGGCGCGCCGGTGGCGAAATCGGCTGCATTGTTGTCGGTGTCCGTGCAGCCATCGCCGGCGCGCAGCACCGCCAGGGTGTTGCTCGGCGCCGACGTGGGTGCATTGCCTTCGGCGCAGCTGGCGCTGCTGCCGTAGCCAACCAGATCGACGCTGCCGCTGGGGCAGCTGCCGCTCAAGGCGGCACTGCTGCGGCTCAACGCCACCTTGCCGGCACTGCCGCCCATGGCAATCGTGCCGGTGGCATCGGGGGTGGGCAGGGCGACGCTGCCGCCGCTGCCGTCGGCTTGCTTGATCAGGT
>NZ_LLXT01000072.1 GCF_001431625.1 Stenotrophomonas geniculata ATCC 19374 = JCM 13324 | reverse complement strand
ACCGTCGCGGGGTGGTGTTTGGGCTCTATGACCTGTCGGAGAAGATCGGGGTGTCGCCGTGGTCGTGGTGGGCCGATGTGCCCGTGCAACCCAGGCGCACGCTGTATCTGACCGCCGGCGAACATCGCGATCAGCCGAAGGTGAAATACCGCGGCTTCTTCATCAACGACGAGAACCCGGCGTTCGATACCTGGGCGCGCACGCACTTCGGCGGCATCAACGCGCAGATGTACGCGCATGTTTTCGATCTGTTGCTGCGCCTGAAAGGCAACTATCTTTGGCCGGCGATGTGGGCGCCGAAAGCCTTCAACGACGACGACCCGCAGAACATGGTGCTGGCCGATGCGGTGGGCGTGGTGATGGGCACCTCGCACCACGAACCGATGATGCGCGCGCACGACGAGTGGCACCGTCATCAGGATGGCGGGATCACTGGGGGCGCCTGGGACTATCTGCACAATGGCGCCAACCTGCGCGCCTTCTGGCGTGGCGGTATCGAACGCATGGTCGCGCGCGGGCTGGATCGTCCGTACGACAGCGTGGTCACCATCGGCATGCGCGGGGATGGCGACGAAGCGCTGACCGAGGGCACGGCGATCACGTTGCTGGAGCGCGTGGTGGCCGACCAGCGCGCGATCATCGGCGCGGTCACCGGCAAGCCGGCCGCGCAGACGCCGCAGGTGTGGGCCTTGTACAAGGA
>NZ_LLXT01000071.1 GCF_001431625.1 Stenotrophomonas geniculata ATCC 19374 = JCM 13324 | reverse complement strand
GCCCCAGCCCCCATGATCGAATTCGGACACCTCACCCACCCCGGCATGCGCCGCGAGCTCAACGAGGACACCTACTACGGTGACAGCGAGCTGGCCTTGTGGCTGGTGGCCGACGGCATGGGCGGACCCGCCTGCGGCGAAGTGGCAAGCGCGCTGGCACGCGAGACCATCGTGCGCGAGATCCGCCGCGGCGCGCCGCTGGCGCAGGCCATCCGCACCGCCGACGAAGAGATCATCCGCGCCTCGCGCCGACGCAACGACACGCTGCCGATGGGCACCACCGTGGTTGCCGCGCGCGTGCAGGGCAATCGCTATGAAGTGGCGTGGGTCGGCGACAGCCGCGCCTACCTGTGGCGCGACGGCCAACTTGCGCAGCTCAGCCAGGACCACAGCGTGGTGCAGGAACTGGTCGCGCAGGGCAACCTGACCGCCGAACAGGCGCGCGCACATCCGCATCGCAACGTGGTCACCCAGGCGCTGGGCGTGACCGATCCGGCGCATCTGAACGTGGCCACCACCAGCGGTGAACTGCGCCCGGGCATGCAGCTGCTGCTGTGCAGTGACGGACTGACCGAGGAAGTGGACGACCGCGGCATCGCCCGCACCCTCGCCTTCGACGATGCCAGCGCGCAGGAGTGCGTGGATACGCTGGTCGCGGCCGCGCTCGACGGCGGTGGCCGCGACAACATCAGCGTCATCCTGGTGCGCTGCCACTGAACCTGGTGCATGAGCCGAGCATGGGCTCGGCTCTACAGTAGATCCACGCCATGCGTGGATGTTTATGCGCTGGGGCGCG
>NZ_LLXT01000070.1 GCF_001431625.1 Stenotrophomonas geniculata ATCC 19374 = JCM 13324 | reverse complement strand
CATCGCCGTGGCTGAACTGCAGGCGGCCACCGGCCGCAGCCGAGTCCGGATCCGGTGACCACGGGTTGAGCGTGCGCAGCCACATCACGTCGGCATTCTTCTCGAACGAGCGGATCTGGCCGACACCGGCCTCCAACGCGCAGGCGGCGAAATAGCCCAGGCCACCACAGGTATCGAGGATCACCTTGCCGGCCGGGGCGACCAGCTCGACCTTGCGGCGCGCATCCTCGAAGGGTGACAGCTTGGAGGTCGGCAGCATCTTGATGCCGTCGATCTCGAAGGTCGGTGCGCCCCATTCGGTCGGCACCAGCTTGATCAGCGAACCGCTGTAACGCGAGATCGGCGCGAATTCCTCGCCGTCCCAGTAGTACAGCGTGCGGTCCTTCAGCTTGCCCGGCCACGGGTAGGGCTGGCCACGGAAGCGGAAGCCGTCGGCATCCAGCGCCACGCTGTCCTCGCTGCGGCCGAGGTCGAGCGAGCCCTGCCAGTCGGCAGCGCCCTTGTCATGGGCACGGCGCAGGGTATCGGCGCTGTCGCGGGTCAGCAGGGGGCCGGTGTAATGGGGCACGGCGGGTACCGGGGCGGTTCGGGGGTGGGGATGGT
>NZ_LLXT01000069.1 GCF_001431625.1 Stenotrophomonas geniculata ATCC 19374 = JCM 13324 | reverse complement strand
CGGGCGCGGACTGGAGCAACATCAGCCAGAACGGTTCGTGGTGCGACCCGGCGCTCTACAAGTGCAACACCGGTGACGCGGTGTTCAAGACGCTCAACCGTGGCGGCGACCCGAAGAATCCGAACGACTACCACCCGATCACGCCGGCCGAGTTCGCCAACGGCAACGACCAGATGCACCTGCAGACCGGCATCGAGCGTCGCTCGCTGTTCCTCAGCACGGACTACGCGCTGAGCGACCAGATCAAGTTCGCCGCCGACATCGGCTACAACGAGCGCACCACCGACCAGCAGATCGCGGGCTACCCGTACCAGTCGACCAAGTTCGGCACGCCCCTGGACGCAGCCAGCGTATTCAATCCGCTCGACCACGGCATCGCGTTCAATCGCCGCCTGTGGGAAGTGCCGCGCACGACCGAAAGCAAGCTGAAGTCGCTGCGCATTGCACCAAGCCTGTCCGGCTACTTCGAACTGGGCGCCAAGACGTACGACTGGGAAGTCGGTGCGCTGTTCAACCGCAATGAAGTCACAAAAACAGGCCGTGGCGACATGAG
>NZ_LLXT01000068.1 GCF_001431625.1 Stenotrophomonas geniculata ATCC 19374 = JCM 13324 | reverse complement strand
GTGGTGCTGGTCGGTGGCGACCCCGGCATCGGCAAGTCGACCCTGCTGCTGCAGGCGGTGGCGAAGATGGCGGCCGAGCTGCCGGTGCTGTACGTCACCGGCGAGGAGTCGCTGGCGCAGGTGGCTGGCCGCGCGCATCGCCTGGAGCTGCCGCTGGATGGCGTCAATGCGCTGGCCGAGACCGGCGTCGAGTCGATCCTGCAGCATGCGTCCAAGGCCGGCCCGCGGCTGATTGTGGCCGACTCCGTGCAGACCCTGTGGACCGAGAGCCTGACCGCCGCGCCGGGCTCGGTCAGCCAGGTACGCGAGAGTGCTGCGCGGCTGGTGCGCTTCGCCAAGGAAACCGGCACCGCCGTGTTCCTGGTCGGTCACGTGACCAAGGAGGGCGGCATCGCCGGCCCGCGCGTGCTCGAACACATGGTCGATGCGGTGCTGTATTTCGAAGGCGAGAGCGGCAGCCGCTTCCGCCTGCTGCGCGCTTTCAAGAACCGCTTCGGTGCAGTCAACGAGCTGGGCGTGTTCGCGATGGGCGACAAGGGCCTGAAGGAGGTCTCCAACCCATCGGCGATCTTCCTGTCCGGTGGCAGCACCCATCAACCGGGCAGTTGCGTGATGGTCACCCGCGAGGGCACCCGGCCGCTGCTGGTGGAGGTGCAGGCGCTGGTTGATGCGTCGCCGCTGTCGAACCCGCGCCGTGTCGCGGTTGGCCTGGAGCAGAACCGGCTGGCCATGCTGCTGGCGGTGCTGCATCGCCACGGCGGTGTGCTGGTCGGCGATCAGGATGTGTTCGTCAATGTGGTCGGTGGCATTCGCGTGCAGGAGACCGCGGCCGACCTGCCGGTGCTGCTGGCGGTGCTGTCCTCGCTGCAGGATCGGCCGCTGGCGGAGAAGACCATTGCCTTCGGCGAAGTCGGTCTGTCCGGCGAGATCCGGCCGGTGCCCAATGGCGAAGACCGCCTGCGCGAGGCGGCCACCCATGGCTTCAAGCGCGCCATCGTGCCCAAGGCCAATGCGCCGAAGGGCGGTTCGGTGAAAGGCATGGAAGTGATCGCGGTGGAGCGCCTGTCCGAGGCCATCGACGCGGCGTGATGCCAGCACTGTAGAGCCGAGCCCACGCTCGGCTGCTTTCTGTAGCGTCGAGCCATGGTCGACGGGTGGTCGAACAGCAGCCGAGCATGGCTCGACGCTACAAAGAGCGAACAGCAGCCGAGCATCGGCTCGGCTCTACACATGTCCAATGCAGCAACGGTCAGCTTCCCTGTGCTAGTTTTTCCCGCTCGACGAAGACGCCCTCTGGCGTCTTTCCGTGCCCAGGAGTAAACGATTACATGCAGGACACCGCGCTCACCGCCCCCAACGCCGAAATCCGTCGCGCCGGGGTCGATCTCAATGGACTGATGACGGTGCTGGGCAAGCACCTGTATTCCACCCCGGTGGTGGCGCTGCGTGAGCTGGTGCAGAACGCGCACGATTCGATCATCCGTCGCCGCATCGAACAGCCCGGCATCGAAGTGCCTTCGCGCATTTCGGTGCAGGTCGATGCCGCCGCTGGCGTACTGCGCATCACCGATACCGGCGCTGGCCTGACCCGCCAGGAGATCCACGATTACCTGGCTACCGTCGGCGTCGGCTACACCCGTGGCCTGCGCCAGGGCGGCGAGGACGATGAAGGCCTGATCGGCATGTTCGGCCTCGGTTTCCTCTCGGCCTTCGTGCTGGCGCGCCGGGTCAGCGTGCGTACCACCTCGTACCAGACGCCGGAACTGGGCCATCTGTATGTGTCCAGCAACGCCGAGCAATACACCGTCAGTGAGGTGCCGGCACGCGCGATCGGTACCGAGGTGGAACTGGAGTTGCATCCGGACTTCCTGCCGCTGGCCAACGAGGCGCGCCTGCACGAGGTGCTGGGCCGTTACTGCGCGCTGCTGTCCGAACCGATCTTCATCGGCGCTGCGGGCGAGGCGCTCAATCCCGAACCGCCGCCGTGGCGTGGGCAGGGGGATGTTGCTCTGCATCCGGTGCAGGCGCGCCGCCAGGCGCTGCAGTTCGCTGCGCGCTTCGAGCACGATTTCGAGCCGATCGTCACCGTGCCGTTGCGTGCCGATGGCAACAGCGATGCCACCGGCCTGCTGTGGGTGCAGGACGGCGCTACCTACGGCACCAGCGACAACCGCAACCTGTCGGTGTTCGTGCGCGGCATGCTGTTGGATGACGATGCGCGCGACCTGCTGCCGCCCTGGGCTGGGTTCATTGGCGGGGTGATCGAATCCTCGCGGCTGACGCCTACCGCCAGCCGCGAAGATCTGCAGCGCGACGACCAGTACCGCGCCGTGCAGCATGCGCTGCTGGAAGCGCTGATTGATGGCCTGGCCGACGTCGCGCGGCAGCAGCCGGAGGCTTGGCGACGCGTTCTCACGCGCCACAATGAGGCCTTGCTGGGCGCAGCGCTGTGCGATGATCGCCTGTTCGACCTGTTGCTGGAACACGTGCGCGTGCCGACCTCGCAGGGCGACCTGCCGGCCAGTGCGCTGCCCGCACGTGGCGCCGTGCACGTGATCCTCGACAACGGCGGCGGCTTCGAGGAAATGCTGTTCCGCGCGATGGGCGTGCCGGTCGCGCACGGCCATCGCTATGCGGTGGTGCCGTTCCTGCGCCGTTGGGCCCAGGCCAAGGGCCTGCGCTTGGTTGAATTGGGGACCGAACAGGGCAACCGTGCACTGTTCCGCAGCGATGACAGCCTCGACGAGGCGCAGCTGGCATGGCTGCGCGAGCAGCTCGGTGACGGCGAACAGCTGCTGCCGGCACGCTTCAGCCCCGAGTCGCTGCCGGTGGTGGTGGTGCCCGACCGCGAAGCCGAGCTGAAGCAGCGCCTGGAAGACGACGAGAACGACAAGCGCGTTTCGATGGCCGCGCTGCGCCTGGCCCGGCAGTTCACCGCGCGCATCGAATCGCGCGCACCGTCGCGGCTGTACCTCAACCTCGACAACCCGGCCGTGCAGGCGCTGTTGCGCGCCCAGCGCGAGGGGCATCCACAGGCCGAAGCCGCAGCCCGCCTGCTGCGCTCACTGAAGATCATCGTCGCCGCGCAGGGCCGCCCGCTGGCACGCGCGAACACTACGCCCGGCCCGGATCTCAACGGCGCCTTTACCGATATCGCCGGTGCCCTGCAGCAGATGCTGCGCTGAGCACCGTACCTTCTCATCCAGCCTTCGCTAGACAGGAGCACTTACCCCATGGACATCTGGAACTGGGTCGAAAAACTGCAGGGTGACCTGCGCCAGGCGGGCCAGGCGCAGAACGCGCACCTGCTGAACCGTCTCGCCGACGAGGTGAGCGAACTGCGTGTCGACCGCGTCGACGCGCTGCTGCCTGAAGCGCGTGCGCTGGGCAAGGCGCTGGACAACCCGTGGGTCGACGTCTACGTCGGCCACTGGGCGCTGCGCAATCGCGTCGGCAACCGCGTCGAAGGCGAAAGTGCGCTGGGCGAAGCCGTGGCGCTGTTCGAGCGTGCGCATCGTGAGGACACGATGGAGTGCCCGCAGTCGATCTGCGTGACCCAGGATCTGGCTGCCTGCTACGGCAACATCGATGGCCCGGGCTGGGTTCCCGAACGTGTCGAGGTGTGCGATGAAACGCTTGCACGCATCGATCCAAGCTGGGCCTGCTTCCAGTGCCTGAGCTGCGAAAAGGCCGATGCGCTGCTGGATGATGGCCGCGGCCAGGATGCGCTGGATTACCTGCAGGTGCAGTCGGATGCGATCGAGGCCTGCGGCAAGGAAGTGTTCGACAGCTTCCCGGAAATGCAGATCAAGATCCTGCTGGGCATGGGTCGCGCCGAAGAAGCGCTGTTGCTGATCGAGAAGCGAGAGGCCGAAGTGGCCGCGTCGGGCGAGTACGAGCCGGCCAACTGCACGGTGCCGCGCCGCCTGTCCAAGGCATGGGCGCTGGCCCAGCTGGGCCGCGACGAAGAGGCCGTGCAGCAGCTGGTGCCGTGGAGCGAACTGACGCCTACCTACTGGCGACTGTGGGCGAACACGGCCGCAGCGCTGTGCCGGCGCGATCCTGCACGCAATACCTGGGATCTGGGCACGCGCTTCAACACCATCATCGAACACTTTGCCGAGGTTGGCTCGCACCGCCTGCTGATCGAAGTCGCTGCGCTGAGCCTTGAACTGGCGCTGCAGCGAGGTGCACGCTGGGTGGCGCTGCGCCAGCTGGAACTGGCGCGTACCCATCTGGCGCAGCTGCGCCAGGACCGTGGTGCGGCAGCATTGGTGGCCGACCTGGCCGCGCGTATCGATGCATTGCCTGACGTTGCGCCGCTGCCGGTGCCGGCCAGCGAACTGCTGGCCTGGCTGAACGAGCAGGGGGAGCAGAACCAGTCGCGCGATCCGGAGCGCGAGGCCCAGTGGCTGCTGCAGGCACAGGCGCAGCTGCCCGATGACGAGGCGCTGGCTGAGATGGCTGCCTCGGCATTGAGCGCCTGTGGTGCGCAGGCGGAAGCGCGCGCATTGCTGTGGCGATTCGTGCGCGCACACGATCAGGATGATGGCCCGGCCGCCTACACGCTGATGCGCTGGCTGACCGAGCAGGGCGACGACGAGGGCCTGCGTCAGCTGGCCGGGATCTACCGTGGCAGCGTGCCGGTGTTCGCGCACTGGTGCGAGGTGCAGCGTGCACGTCGCGTGTCCGATTGGCCGGCGCTGGAGCAGGCCGCGCAGGCGCTGCTGGCCGCCTCGCCGGGTTCGCACGGCGCGCGGGGCACGCTGGCGCGCATGTACATGGAAACCGGCCGTTTCCGTGAAGCACAGGCCTGCTATGCGCAGCTGGTGGAGCTGCTGGAGGAACCCAACGCCGCGCACTGGGACCACATGAGTGCGGCCAGCGCGGCACGCGACTGGGATGCGGTGCGCCGCTCGGCGGCGGCGATCGGCATGGAGTTGTCCAGCCAGGATGGCGTGGTCGAGGAGCCGTGGGGCTGGGTGATCATCCGCAGTGAAGAGAATGGCGAGCCGATGGAGTACTACGCCCGTCGCAATGGCCCGGTGACCGCACGCATCGTCGAGAACGCACCGGCCAACCGTGCCCAGCAGGTCGGCGACTGGGTGGTGTTTGATGCCGCGCTGGTGCACCCGGCACCGGAGGAAGAAGAGGCCCGCGAGCACTTCATTCCGACCTATGCGCAGGTCCATGTGCTGGAACGCGGTGGTTTTGCCCGCAGCTGGCTGGTCGATGGCGCGCACCCGGGCGAAGAAGCCTGGAACGCCTTCGTCGAGGCGGCCGAAGCACAGGGTTGGAAGGTGTGGTCGCACAGCCGCGCGGACTACACCGTGACCGACCCCGACATGGAGGGAGGCACCCTGCCGGGCGTGCTGTTCACCGTTGCGCAGCCGCAGGACCACGCACCGCTGGCGCTGCACCGCTTCCTGCAGCAGGAGACCGCGAAGTGGCCGCACCCACACTGCTGGCTGCGGCTGGCCGAAGCCTGCGACCAGGACCGCCAGCCGCATCTGGATGTGATCGAGCGTTACGGGTTGTAAGTAGAGCCGAGCCTGCGCTCGGCTTATGCTGGAACGCAGCCGAGCATGGGCTCGGCTCTACAACAGATCGCCATCACGACCAAAGGGATTGGACATGCGAAAGACAGGGATGTTGATGATTGCCGGCCTGCTGCTGGCGCCAGCAGCACAGGCCGCGCCCGCCTGCCAGGAACCGGCAGCTGTGGCCCGCGCGTTCTACGAAGCGACGACGGGCGATGGCGACCTGCTGGAACCGCCGCCCGCGCTGGTCAGCCCCGGCTTCGGCAAGGCCCTGCGCGGCGAGCGCGCCTGCCAGCAGCGCGAAGAGGGCATCTGCACGATCGATTCCGATCCGTGGCTGGATGCGCAGGACGGCGACATCGAAACCCCTGTGCGTTACAGCTGGAAAGAGGCGTCGGCCACCGCCGGCGAGGTCGAGATGCGCTATTCGGTTTGGAAGAAGGCCTACGTGACCCGTCTATCGATGGTGCGCCAGGGGCAGGGCTGCTGGCAGGTCGATGACATCCTCACCAACAGCGGCCGTTCGGTGCGGAAGATCCTGGCCCAGCCTTGACGTTAGCGCCGGTGGCTGCCGACCGTTGGTCGGCACACCGCCTATCGCGAATGCCCGAACACCAGCTCGATCACGAACTGGCTGCCGAAGAACGCCAGCAGCAGCAACAGCATCGCCGCCAGCGTCCAGTGCACCGCCTTCATGCCGCGCCAGCCGTAGCGGCGGCGGCCGATCAGCAGCACGCCGAACACGATCCACGACAGCACGCTCAGCACGGTCTTGTGTACCAGCTTCTGTGCCAGCAGGTCGTCGACGAACAGCACGCCGGTGACCAGGGTCAGGGTCAGCAGCGCGAAGCCGACGGTGATCACCCGGAACAGCAGCGATTCCAGGTCGGCCAGCGGCGGCAGCGCCCGCAGCCACGGGCGGAACTCGCGGCGGCGCAGTGCGCGCTCCTGCAGCCACAGCATGATCGCCAGCAGCGCGGCGATGCTCAGCGTGGCGTAGGCCAGCAGCGCCAGCCAGGCGTGGCTGGCCAGGCGCCAGCCCAGCACCTTGCTCGGTTCGTGGCCGTAGCCGTGGTAGGCCAGCAGCAGCACTGCGGCCAACGGGAACACCACCACGCCCAGTGCCGACATCCGCCCACGCGCGCCGACCAGCGAGGTCAGCCACGCCATGCCCAGGCCGACCAGCGACAGCGCGGCGAAGAAATGCATGTCCGGCCCGCCGTTGGTACGCATCGCCACCATCACGTGGTAGCCGCCATGCAGCAGCATCGCCGGCAGGGCGGGCCACAGCCAGGTGGGGGAACCGGTGCTTTCATCGCGGCCGAGCGCGCGCACCAGCAGGGCACTGGCAGCCAGGTAGAGCAGGACGGCGATGAGAACGATTGTCATCGTTGCAGTTTCGCATACCCCTGCGATAGTGGCGACGGCCCCGTGGTCGCAGTCCGGCGAGGGGAGCGGACCCGTTATACTGTCTGCCTTATTGTCCCCCGCTTTCAGACAGGTTGCGTCGCATGTTCGAGTCCCTGACCCAGCGCCTTTCCGGCACCATCGAGCGCCTGCGTGGCCGCGGCCGCCTGACCGAGGAGAACATCCGCGAGGCGACCCGCGAAGTGCGCATCGCGCTGCTTGAAGCCGACGTTGCGCTGCCGGTGGTGCAGGCGCTGATCGAGCGCATCAAGGTGCGCGCGGTCGGCCAGGAAGTGCTGAAGTCGCTGACCCCGGGCCAGGCGCTGATCAAGGTCGTGCGCGACGAGCTGACCGCAGTGATGGGTGCTGAAGCCAGCGACCTGAACCTGAATGTCCCGGCCCCGGCCATCATTCTGATGGCAGGCCTGCAGGGTGCCGGCAAGACCACCACGGTGGGCAAGCTGGCCAAGCACCTGAAGGAAAAGCGCAAGAAGAAGGTGATGGTGGTGTCGGCCGACGTTTATCGTCCGGCCGCGATCGAGCAGCTGAAGACCCTGGCCGAGCAGGTCGGCGTGCTGTTCTTCCCGTCCAGCGCCGACCAGAAGCCGGAAGCCATCGTGCGCGCCGCCATCGACGATGCACGCAAGTCGTTCGTCGACGTACTGCTGGTCGATACCGCCGGCCGCCTGGCCATCGACGAAGCGATGATGGCCGAGATCAAGGCCCTGCACGCGGCGGTGAACCCGGCCGAAACCCTGTTCGTGGTCGACGCGATGACCGGCCAGGACGCAGCCAACACCGCGAAGGCCTTCGGCGATGCGCTGCCGCTGACCGGCGTGGTGCTGACCAAGACCGACGGCGACGCCCGCGGCGGTGCCGCGCTGAGCGTGCGCTACATCACCGGCAAGCCGATCAAGTTCGTCGGTGTCAGCGAAAAGCCGGAAGGCCTGGACGTGTTCCACCCGGACCGCATCGCCAGCCGCATCCTCGACATGGGCGATGTGCTGTCGCTGGTCGAGCAGGTCGAACAGCAGGTCGACAAGGACAAGGCCGCCAAGCTGGCCGAGAAGGTCGCCAAGGGCAAGAAGTTCGACCTGAACGACATGCGTGACCAGCTCGAGCAGATGCAGAACATGGGCGGCATCGGCGGCCTGATGGACAAGCTGCCGGGCCTGGGCAACATCCCCGACCATCTGAAGCAGCAGGTCAGCCAGGGCAAGGAAGTGCCGCGCATGATCGCCATCATCAACTCGATGACCAAGAAGGAACGGCGCAATCCGAACCTGCTCAACGGCTCGCGCCGCGCGCGCATCGCCAAGGGCTCGGGCGTGACCCCGGCCGACGTCAACAAGCTGATGAAGCAGTACATGCAGATGGAAAAGATGATGAGCAAGATGGCTGGCGGCGGCATGAAGGGCATGTTGCGCAGCATGAAGGGCATGATGGGCGCCATGGGCGGCCGCGGCATGCCGTTCCGTTGATGACGGCCCGGTCGCAGTCTGATGTAGCGCCCGAGCCTGTGCTCGGGCGGCGGCGCGCAGGCGATGCAACAAGCCGCCGGGCAGGCTCGACTCTACCCCCGCGCTGCGCGCACCATGGGGGCCTGTCCGAAACGATGGGCCGTCATGCAGAGTTCCGCTGTATCTTCCCGCGTCGAGGCGTTCTGCCGGCGCTTTGACGTTTCCGTTCCGATCCTGCTGGCACCGATGGCCGGCGCCTGTCCGGTGCCGTTGTCGGCCGCGTTGGCCAATGCCGGCAGCATGGGTGCGATGGGCGCGGTGCTGTCGTCATCTGCCGATATCGGTCGCTGGATGGAGGACTTCCGCGCGACCTCCACCGGCCCGGCACAGGTGAACCTGTGGGTGCCTGACCCCGTGCCGACCCGTGACGTTGCCGCCGAGGCCGCCAGCCGCGCCTTCCTCGCGCAGTGGGGCCCGGACGTGCCGGCCAGCGCCGCCGATGCCACGCCCGCCGACTTCGAAGAACAGTTCGCCGCGCTGCTGGCGGCGCGTCCTGCGGTGGCCTCGACCATCATGGGTGTGCTGCTGCCGCGCCACGTGCAGCAGCTGAAGGACGCCGGCGTCGCCTGGATCGCGTGCGCGACCACGTTGTCTGAAGCACGCGCTGCCCAGGATGCCGGTGCCGATGCCGTGGTGGCGCAGGGCGTGGAAGCGGGTGGGCATCGTGGTTCATTCGATCCGGCGATGGCCGAGCGCCAGCTGGTCGGCCTGTTCGCGCTGCTGCCGCGGCTGGCCGATCACCTGCACATCCCGGTGATTGCCGCCGGCGGCATCGCCGATGGCCGTGGTATCGCCGCCGCACTCACCTTGGGCGCCAGCGCCGTGCAGATCGGCACCGCGTTCCTGCGCACGCCGGAAGCGGCGATCGCCTCGGCGTGGGCCGATGGGCTGGCTGCCAGCGAACCGGAAGACACCTGGCCGACCCGTGCCTTCAGCGGTCGTCTGGGCCGTGGTCTGGCGACACCCTACGTGCGCGCCGCCGCCGCAGAAGGCGCCCCGGCGCCGCGTCCGTACCCGGTGCAGCGCGGCCTGACCGCGCCGATGCGCAAGCAGGCCGTGCAGGAAAACCGCCTGGCCGCGATGCAGGCCTGGGCCGGGCAGTCGGCATGGATGGCGCCGGCACAGCCGGCCGCAGACGTGCTGCGCGGCATGTGGAGCCAGGCGCAGGCACTGCTGCGATGACGCTGACCTGCAACGGTCAGCCGGCGCAGGTGGAGGATCTGCTGCCGGCGCTCGTCAACTACGGCCACTTCACCTCGCTGCAGGTGCGCGACCACGCGGTGCAGGGACTGGACCTGCATCTGGCGCGGCTGTCGCATGCCACGCGCGAGCTGTTCGGTAGCGAGCTGGATATGGCGCAGGTGCGGGCTTGGATGGTGCAGGCACTGCGGCAAGCGGGGCAGGGCGATGCCTCGTTGCGGGTGACGGTGTATTCGCGCCACTTCGATTTCCGCAATCCGCTGGCGGCGGTGCCCGTGGACGTGCTGGTGGCGGCGTCCGCGCCGGTGACGCTGACCGCCTCCAAGCGTGTGCGCAGCGTGGCCTGGCAGCGTGAACTGCCGCAGATCAAACATGTGGGCACCTTCGGCCTGTTCGCCGAGCGCCGCGCGGCGATGGCGGAAGGATTCGACGATGTGCTGTTCGTGACCGTCGATGGCGAAATGAGTGAAGGCAGCACCTGGAACCTGGCCGTGCACGATGGTGAACGGCTGCTCTGGCCGCAGGCGCCGGCCCTGCGCGGGACCGCCGAGGCGCTGCTGAAGCAGCATTGGCCGGGGGCGCAGGCCACGCAGCCATTGCGGCTGGCGGATATGGCCGGCGTGAAAGCCGCTTTTGCCTGCAACGCCAGCGGTCTGTGGGCGCTGGAGGCCATCGACGGGCATGTCCTGCCCGGCTCGCAGGCACTGGCTGAACAGGGCAGAGCGGTGCTTGCGGCGGTGGCTTGGGACGGTTTGGGGTGAAAAGCCCGCCGGGCATGGCCCAGCACTACCGTGAAGGCTGGTCACCCATGGGGTTGGCTCGGCCGGGCTCTGCCGCTATAATCGCCCGCTTACCTCGCCATCCTGGCGACTGGGCAATAGGAAAAACACCATGGTCAAGATTCGACTGACCCGCGGCGGCGCCAAGAAGCGTCCGTTCTACCACATCATCGTCACCGACGTGCGCAGCGCGCGCGACGGCCGCAACATCGAGCGCGTTGGCTTCTACAACCCGGTCGCCCAGGGCGCCGAGAAGCGCATCGAGCTGGACCTGGCCCGCGTTGACCATTGGGTCAAGAACGGCGCCCAGCCGACCGACAAGGTCCGCAACCTGATCAAGGAAGCGACCAAGTCCCAGGCCGCTGCGGCCTGATCCTGACGGGCCACGCTTCGGCGTGGCCCTCTTGGTTGAAGCAGATGAAAGATATCGAGCGCCGCATCCTGCTGGGCAGGGTTGTCGGCGCTTTTGGTGTGCGCGGCGAGATCAAGCTCGAGTCCTGGACCGAGCCACGTTCCGCCATTTTCCGTTACCAGCCGTGGATCGTGCGCAGCCCGTCCGGCGTGGAAACCACGATTGAAGGTGTACGCGGCCGCGACAGCGGCAAGCACCTGGTCGCCCGTTTCCCCGGCGTCGAGGACCGCGATACCGTCGAAGCGATGCACGGCACCGAGATCTACGTGGCCCGCAGTGCATTGCCGCCGCCGAAGCCGGACGAGTACTACTGGGTGGACCTGGAAGGCCTGGATGTGAAGACCACCGAGGGCGTTGCCCTGGGCCAGGTCTCGCATCTGTTCAGCACCGGCGCCAACGACGTGGTGGTGGTCCGGGGTGACCGCGAGCGGATGATTCCGTTCGTGCAGCCGGACTTCGTCAAATCGGTCGACTTCGAGGCCAACCTGGTCGTGGTCGACTGGGATCCCGAGTTCTGAGTGTGAGCATGCGTTTCGACGTCATCACCCTGTTCCCCGAGTTCCTCGCCCAGTCCGCTGGACTGGGCGTGGTCGGGCGCGCGCAGGAGAAGGGGTTGTTCAGCCTGCATGGCTGGAACCCCCGTGATTACGCCGAAGGCAACTACCGCCGGGTGGACGACCGTCCGTTCGGCGGCGGCCCGGGCATGGTGATGCTGATCGAGCCGTTGCAGGCCTGCCTGCAGGCGATCCGCGATGCTGATCCGACCCCGGCGCGGGTGATCTACCTCAGCCCGCAGGGGGCGCCGTTGACCCAGGCCAAGGTGCGGGAACTGGCGGCGCTGCCGCGCATGGTCCTGCTCTGCGGCCGCTATGAGGGCATTGATGAGCGTTTCCTGGAGGCCAATGTCGACGAGGAGATTTCCCTCGGCGACTACGTGCTGTCCGGTGGCGAGCTGGGCGCGGCGGTGATCATCGACGCCGTGGCCCGGCTGCAGGACGGGGCCCTGAACGACGCTGAATCGGCGGCCCAGGACAGCTTCGAAGGTGACCTGGGCCTGCTCGACTGCCCGCACTACAGCCAGCCGGCCCAGCACCCGCTGGGGGATGTGCCGGACGTGCTGCGTTCGGGCAACCACGCGGCCATCGCCGCCTGGCGCCGCCAGCAGTCGCTGGTCCGTACCGCCCAGCGACGCCCGGACCTGCTGGATGAACAGGCGCTGGGCAAGGCCGACCGCAAGCTGCTGGACCAGGCCCGCCAAGCCCGGAAACACAAGGCCAGCCCCTAGCGCAGGGCTGGCCTTATCGGCTATCATGGCCAATTCCCGTCGACCCTGGTCGGCGCGCGCAGTACCCAAAACAAACGTGCAGCACAGTCCGGTGACTGCATGAGCCTACGTTGTCGATACGACACGCCCACCCGAACAAGAATCGGTGTAACCCATGAGCAAGCTGAACAAGTCCATCGTCGCGGAATTCGAATCCGCCCAGATCACCCGTGAACTGCCGAAGTTCAGCCAGGGCGACACCGTTGTCGTCAACGTGAAGGTGAAGGAAGGCAGCCGCGAGCGCGTGCAGGCCTACGAAGGCGTCGTCATCGCCACCAAGAATGCTGGCCTGAACTCCTCGTTCACCGTCCGCAAGATCTCGCACGGCTACGGCGTCGAGCGCGTGTTCCAGACCCACAGCGCCATCATCGACTCGGTCGAAGTGAAGCGTCGTGGTAAGGTCCGCGCCGGCAAGCTGTACTACCTGCGTGGCCTGGAAGGCAAGGCTGCCCGCATCAAGGAAGACCTGGCTGCCGCTGCTGCCGCCAAGGCTGCCCGTCTGGCCGACAAGGCCTGATAAACAACTTCGGTTGTTGCCGCAACGGCCACCTTCGGGTGGCCGTTTGCGTTTCCGGCATCGCATCGGTCACGATCGGGTGATGAATGACATCAGCCGGCACTATCCGCCCGTGATCCAGTCGGCGTTGCGCTTCCTCGACGGCAAGGGGCTGGCACGCGTGCAATCGGCGCCGTTGCTGCATCGCCTGCTGTGGCGCGTGGGCATCGCACTGCCACCGCCGATTCTGGCCGGCTTCGGCACCAACGCGCTGGTGCAGGGCCTGTTGTTTGGGCTGTTCTGGACCGCGCTGATGTGGCTGATGCTGTGGCAGGGCAGCGAGCGCCCGCTGGCGCTGTTGCTGGTGGCCGGGCTGTTGGCCGGTGCGCTGTTCGGCGTGGTGATGGCGGCCCTGATGCGCTCGCTGCGCCGCCACCGCAAGCTGCCGGACTGGCGGCAGTTCCGCGCGCGGCAGGCGGACTGAGCCGATGGCGCACTGCGCCGTGACCGCCAGGTAAGGGTCGCGCTAGGCTGCGGTTCCATCCCGATGGACGTGCCGTGCGATGCCTGCCAAGCGAACCGCACCTTCCGCCGCGCCCACGCTGTTGTCCGGCGGCAATCCGCAGATCGCCAAGGGCGAGGGCAATGCCCCGGTGCAGGCGTATATCGCGGCGATGCCGGACTGGAAGCGTCTGATCGGCGAACAGCTGGATGCGCTGATTGAACAAGCCGTACCCGGGGTGCACAAGGCGGTGAAGTGGAACTCGCCGATGTATGCGGTGGCCGCGGGCGAAGGCTGGTTTCTCAGCTTCCATTGCTTCACCCGCTACATCAAGGTGGCGTTCTTCCGCGGCGCTGCACTGACGCCCGTGCCGCCGGAGCCGTCCAAGAGTGCCGATACGCGCTACCTGCACATCCCGCAGGATGGCGCGCCGGATGAAGCGCAGTTCCTCGACTGGGTGCGCCAGGCCGCCGCGCTGCCCGGTGAGCGCATGTAACCCCGACGTTCTGGTTTCCTCCCCGACGAGAGCTGCTGATGGCCACGCATGCACCGAACCCTGCCGATGCCGGAACCCCGGCAACTGAACTGATCGATGCGCGCATCGCCGAACTGGGCGACTGGCGTGGCAAAGTGCTGGCACGCGTGCGTGCGTTGATCCATGAAGCGCTGCCGGACGTGCAGGAAACCTGGAAGTGGCGCGGTACACCGGTGTGGGAGCACAACGGCATCCTGTGCACCGGCGAGACCTACAAGCAGGCGGTGAAGCTGACCTTCGCCAACGGGGCGGCGCTGGCCGATCCGAAAGGCCTGTTCAACGCCAGCCTGGAGGGCAACACGCGGCGCGCGATCGACATCCATGAAGGTGCGATGCCGAATGCCGCTGCGTTGAAGGCGTTGCTGCGCGCGGCGGCGGCGTTCAACGCGGCGAAGAAGAAACGCTGACCGCCTCCTGTAGCGCCGAGCCCATGCCCGGCTTGGAGGGCCGCGCCTGTGCGGACCAACGGTCCGCACCCACCTCAGCGCGGCGGAGTGGCATCCAGCGCGGCATCCGGGTCGGCCACCGGCGACGGTGGGCAGGCCGGAATTTCCGACGGCGTGGCCAGTTCTTCGGCGTGCGAAGGCTTGCCCATCATCTTCGCCTTGCGCCAGCCACCCCAGCGGTAATACGCCAGCGACAGCAGCATCGACACCAGCGAACTGACCGGGAAGCTCCACCAGATCGCATCGGCGCCCCAGTACGGCTGCAGCAGCTCGGCGAACGGCACGCGCACGCCCCACAGCGAACCGGCCAGGATCAGCAGCGGCGGAATCACCGCGCCGGTGGAGCGCACCACGCCGGAGATCACGAAGCTGACGCCGAAGAACAGGAACGAGCCGATCACCACGTGGTTGAGGTGGCGGGCGATGTCCAGCGCCTGGCTGGCCGGCGGCAGGAACAGGGCCAGCAGCTGGCGATCGAACACCACCAGCGGCAGGATCAGCGCGCCGGTCAGCAGGAAATTGAACAGCACGCCCTGGCGCGCGGTGCCGCGCACGCGGTCCCAGCGCTGCGCACCGACGTTCTGCGCGGCCATCGACGAGCACGCGGCGCCGATCGCCATCGCCGGCATCTGCAGGTAGTTCCACAGCTGCAGCGCGGCGCCGTAGCCCGCGCCGGTGTCGGTACCGTACTGGTTGACCATGGTCATCAGCAGGATCACCGACAGCGAGATCAGCACCATCTGCAGGCCCATCGGTACGCCCTTGACCACCAGCGCCTTGAGGATGGCCAGGTCGAGCTTGAACAGGCGCATGTCGGCACGGCCCAGCCACAGCGTGTGGCGCTTGTGCCGCATGTACAGCAGCAGGCCGGCCAGCGACAGCGTCTGCGCGACCAGCGTGGCCCAGGCCGAGCCGGCAATGCCCAGCGCCGGGAACGGGCCCATGCCGAAGATCAGTACCGGGTTCAGCACGATGTCCAGTGCCACCGAGACCATCAGGAAACGGAACGGCGTGCGCGAGTCACCGGCACCGCGCAGCGCGGCGGTGAGGAAGGCGAACGCATACAGCGTCGGCATCGCCAGGAAGATGATCTGCAGGTAGACCTCGGCCAGCGGCAGCGAGGCGGCCGGCGTGCCCATCGCCGCCAGCAGCGGATGGGCCATGAACCAGCCGGCGATGGCGATGATCACCGACAGGCCGATGAAGAAGGTGGCGCTGGTGCCAACCACGCGCCGCGCCTGCGCGATGTCGCGCGCGCCGATGGCCTGGCCGATCAGGATGGTCGAGGCCATGCCGAAGCCGAACACCGAGCCGATCAGGAAGAACATGATGTTGTTGGCGTTCGCGGTGGCGGTCAGTGCCGCCTCGCCGAGGAAGCGCCCGACCCAGACCGCATTCACCGAACCGTTCAGCGACTGCGCGATGTTGCCTGCCAGGATCGGCAGGGAAAACAGCAGGAGATTGCGGCCGATCGGGCCGGAGGTCAGGTCAATCGGCGCTTTGGCCATGGAGTGGTGATCGAATCCCGGGAGGCGCACACTAGCACCAAGCCGGTTTGCAGGATGTGGCAATGCATCAACGACTGCAGATGAAGCGGAGCGTGGCGCTGGCCTTGATCGGCGCCGCACTGGCCGCATGTTCGACAGGTGACCGGCTGGGCGATACCCAGGTGCGGCCAACCGACCGCCCTGAGTGCCTGGTCGGCAGCCAGCGCCAGGATCTTTCCGCCGGCGTACCTACCCTGATCGGGGGCAGCGGCTGCCGCACCGATCCCGACAACCCGCGTCCCCTGAACAAGCGAACGGAGTAGTCCCTGCCGATGACCGAGCTTTCCCCGCTGTCGCCCAGTGTCCGCCTGGACATCTGGTTGTGGGCGGCCCGCTTCTTCAAGACCCGCAGCCTGGCCAAGCAGGCCATCGAAACCGGCAAGGTCAGCGTCGCGGGCCAGCGTCCGAAATCCTCGCGCGCGGTGCGTGTGGGTGAGCAGCTGCAGGTGGATCGCGGCGAAGAGCATTTCGAGATCCGGGTGCTCGGCCTGAGCGACCAGCGCGGGCCCGCACCGGCGGCGCAGCAGCTGTATGCCGAGAGCGAGGCCTCCAAGGCCCGTCGTGCCGAACAGCGTGCGCTGCGCATCGCCGCACGCGATGGGTTCCAACCGCCAGAGCACAAACCGGACAAGCGCGCGCGGCGGTTGATCCGCGCGCTGGGCGATATCGACGCGCTCTGACCGAACGGCGATTCCGGTGCATGGTTCCTATCGCGGCGCGAGAGGAGGCGTGAGTCACGGTGCATTCGGAAAGGGCGGGGCAGGCTGGAAGTCCACTTTCTGGAAGCCTGCCCATGCATCGCATGCTGTTATGCCTGTCCCTGCTTGCCGCCGCGCCATTGCACGCGGCCGACATCACGTTCTGGGACACTCCGCAGCGCGGGGGCAACAGCATGAACATGTCGCCTCCGGACCGGAGCTACTTCGAGGCCCTGCGCGCGACCGGTGCGACCTGGGTACGGCTGGTAACGGACAAGTGGAAGGGGCAGGGCGGGCGTGACTTCCTGATTGGCAACGCCGACGACTACCGTAGCCTGGTTCCGGCCGACCTGGCCACGCTGCGGCGGGTGCTGGATGATGCCGACGCGGCTGGGCTGAAAGTGGTGCTGACTCCTTTGTCGTTGCCGTTGCTGCGCTGGAAGCAGCACAACGGCGACAAGGTCGATCCGCGCCTGTGGCAGTCCTTCGACAATCACGCGCCGGCCCGGCGCTTCTGGAGCGACCTTGCCACGGCATTGAAGGGCCATCCCGCACTGGCCGCCTACAACCTGATCAACGAGCCGGTTCCCGAGTATGGTGCTGGCCTGGCCGAGCATGCCTCGGCCGCGGCCATGCAGCAGTGGTACGCCGGTGTGGAAGACGGTCCACGCGATCTGCGCCGCTTCTATTCGGAACTGATCGCCAGCATCCGTGCGGTCGATGCGGACATGCCGTTGATGCTGGATGCCGGCTGGTACGCCGCTGCCGACGGTTTCAACTACTGGCCGGCGCCGCTGGCAGATTCGAAACTGCTGTACAGCGTGCACATGTATGAGCCGTATGCCGCAACCAGCGCGCCTAACCAGAAGCGCACCACGCCGTATCGCTACCCAGGCATGGTGCCGTTTGGCGAACACATCGAACGCTGGGATGCCGCGCGGGTCCGCAGTTACCTGCAGCAGCCGATGGACTGGGCGAAGACGCACGGCGTGAGGGCCAACCGCATGGTGGTCGGCGAATTCGGCTGCATGCGGCGCTGGCCCGACTGCGGCCGCTACCTGCAGGACGTGCTGCAGGTGCTGGAGCAGGACAAGGTGCACTGGGCCTTCTACGCGTTCCGCGAGGATGGCTGGGATGGCATGGACTACGAGCTGGGCGACAGTCCGCTGCCGTGGTCGTACTGGCAGGCGCAGGAGAAGGGGAAGACCGTGGCGCCGCCGCGTTCGATGAAGGCACCGGTGTTTGCGCCGATCCTGGAGCGGTTGAAGGCGGGCAACCGGTAAGACGCCGGGCATTGCCCGGCGCGTCCCATGGAGATGCCGATCACGCCGGGCCACGCCCGGCGGCGGCATCGTTCAGCGCTTGCCACCCAGCAGGCTGCCGCCGATCTTGAGCAGATCGCCCACGCCGAGCTGGCCGTCACCGTCCTGGTCCAGCAGGCTGCCGAGCAGGCCACCGGCAAGACCGCCCTGTTGCTGCACCTGCTGCTTTTCCTGGCCCAGGGCCTGGCTGAGCGAGCCGGCATCGGCCTGGCCGCCACCGAGGCGCTGGGCAAGGAAGGCCATCACGATCGGCGCGAGGATCTGCAGCAGCTGGCTGGTGCGGCCGCTGTCGAGCTGGGTGGCCTGGGCCAGGCCGGTTTCCACCTTCTGCTGGCTGCCGCCGAAGATGTGGCCGAGGATGCCGGCGCCATCGCTGGCGGCACCGCCGCCGCCGCCACCCAGCACCGAGCCGAGCACGCTGCCCAGGTCCAGGCCACTGTGGTTGTTCTGCAAGGCGCCGAGCAGTGCCTGCGCGCCCTGCGGCTGCGAGGCGTTGTTGCCCAGCGCGCCCATCAGCACCGGCAGCGCGGCACTGATCGCGCCGGAAGCCTGGGTATCGCTGATGCCGAGCTGCTGCGACACCTGCTGCAGCGGGGCGCCCTGCAACTTGGCGAGAAGTTCATCGGTCAGGCTCATCTGCGGGATCCTTGATTGGGGTTGGGCGTGCAGAAGGTACGACGCGGACCGTTAAAACGGCGACGCCGCCTCGCAGGGAGGCGGCGTGCCGTTCACGGGGGAGGGCGATCAGAGCTCGATGTCTTCGGCGCCCGGGGTGGCGGTGGGGAACTCCGCTTCCGGCTGGGCCGGCTTGAACGGATCCGACGGCTGGCTGGCCAGCGCCTTCAGCGCCGCGGCCACACCGGCACCGTAGGCCGGGTCGGCCTTGCTGCAGTTGTCGATGTGGCGCTGCTTGATGAAGTCCGGCGCATCGCCCAGGGCACGGGCGGTGTTGGCGAACAGGCGGTCCTTCTGTGCCTGGTTGTAGCTGCGGAACAGCGCACCGGGCTGGCTGAAGTAGTCGGCGTCGTCCTCACGGAAGTTCCAGAAGTCGGCGTCGCCGCGGATCTTCATCGGCGGCTCGCGGTACTCCGGCTGCTCCTGCCACTGGCCGTAGCTGTTCGGCTCGTAGTGCGGCAGGCCGCCGTAGTTGCCGTCCACGCGCATCGCACCGTCGCGGTGGTTGCTGTGCACCGGGCAGCGCGCTGCGTTCACCGGAATCTGGTGGTGGTTCACGCCCAGGCGGTAGCGCTGCGCATCGGAGTAGGCGAACAGGCGCGCCTGCAGCATCTTGTCCGGCGACGGGCCGATGCCCGGCACCAGGTTGCTCGGTGCGAACGCTGACTGCTCCACGTCCTGGTACCAGTTGACCGGGTTGCGGTTCAGTTCGAACTGGCCCACTTCGATCAGCGGGTAGTCGCTCTTCGGCCACACCTTGGTCAGGTCGAACGGGTGCACGCGGTAGGTTTCCGCATCCAGTTCCGGCATGACCTGGATGAACAGCTTCCACTTCGGGAAGTCACCCTTCTCGATCGCGGCGAACAGGTCGCGGCCGTGGCTTTCGCGGTCATGGCCGACCAGGATCTGCGCCTGCGCGTCGGTCAGCGATTCGATGCCCTGCTGGCTGACGAAGTGGAACTTGACCCAGAAGCGCTCACTGTCGGCGTTGGTGAAGCTGTAGGTGTGCGAGCCGAAGCCGTGCATGTGGCGGAAGCTGCGCGGGATGCCGCGATCGCTCATCACCACGGTCACCTGCAGCAGGGCTTCGGGCAGCAGCGTCCAGAAATCCCAGTTGTTGCGCGCGCTGCGCAGGTTGGTGTGCGGGTCGCGCTTCACGGCCTTGTTGAGGTCGGCGAACTTGCGCGGGTCGCGCAGGAAGAACACCGGCGTGTTGTTGCCGACCAGGTCCCAGTTGCCTTCTTCGGTGTAGAACTTCAGCGCGAAGCCGCGGATGTCACGCTCGGCATCGGCGGCGCCACGCTCGCCGGCCACCGTGGTGAAGCGGGCGAACATCTCGGTCTGCTTGCCGACCTTCTCGAACAGCTTGGCGCGGGTGTACTTGCTGATGTCGTGGGTGACGGTGAAGGTACCGAACGCGCCCGAGCCCTTGGCGTGCATGCGACGCTCGGGAATGATCTCGCGGTTGAGGTTGGCCAGCTTTTCCAGCAGCCAGACGTCTTCCATCAGCAGCGGGCCGCGTGGGCCGGCGGTCTTGCTGTTCTGGTTGTCCACCACCGGCGCGCCGAAGGCCGTGGTCATCGGGGTCACCGGATCATCGCCCTGCTTCTGTTTCGGCGTGGTGCTCAGCTCGCGCTGCTGCTGGGCGCCTTCCGCAGGCGACGGCGCGGCGTGATACGGGCATTTGGGGCTGTTGTTATCGGACTGGCTCATGGCTGGCTCCTGCGGGTGAAGACGGGGTGGAACATCTTCACTCGACTTTAGCTAGCGCCAGATGAAATGAATAATCGAATGATTCGTTCAGGTTGATAGATTCTGTCAATTGAAACTCAGAATCAGATCTGCGAAATCTTTCGATGGGCCTCCTGCGAGGCAGGAGGCCAAGCGCTTGCGCTGCGGCTACAGCAGCGCTTTCAAGCGATACAACGCTTCCAGCGCCTGCTTCGGCGTCAGTTCGTCCGGATCGATGGCGGCCAGTGCTTCCTGTGCCTTGTTCGATGGCGCCGCGAACAGGCCGAACTGCTGCGGTGCATCCAATGCCTGTGGTGCCAGCTCGGCGGCATGGCTTTCACCACCGCGCTGTTCCAGCTCGGCCAGGCGACGGCGCGCCTGCGCTACGGTGGCGCGCGGCAGGCCTGCCAGGGCCGCCACCTGCAGGCCGAAGCTGCGGTTGGCCGGGCCGTCCTTCACCGCGTGCATGAACACCAGCGCCTCACCATGCTCGACCGCGTCCAGGTGCACATTGGCAATACCGCTGCGGCCGCCTTCGTGCTGCTCATCGGCCAGCGCGGTCAGCTCGAAGTAGTGGGTGGCGAACAGCGTGTAGCAGCGGTTCTGGTAGGCCAGGTGGCGGGCCACCGCGTCGGCCAGCGCCAGGCCATCGTAGGTGGACGTGCCGCGGCCGATCTCATCCATCAGCACCAGCGAATGCGCGGTGGCGTGGTGCAGGATGTAGCTGGTCTCGGCCATTTCGACCATGAAGGTGGACTGCCCGCGGGCCAGGTCATCGCCGGCGCCGATGCGGGTCAGGATGCGGTCGATCGGGCCGATCAATGCGCGGCTGGCCGGCACGAAGCTGCCGATGTGGGCCAGCAGCACGATCAGCGCGTTCTGCCGCATGTAGGTCGATTTACCGCCCATGTTCGGGCCGGTGATGACCAGCATGCGACGGTCCGGATGGAGGTCCAGATCATTGGGTTCGAACGGCTGCTCGCGTACCGCCTCGACCACCGGGTGGCGGCCGCGTTCGATCTTCAGGCACGGCTCGGCCTGCAGTTCCGGCCGGGCCCAGTCCAGCGCCTGCGCGCGTTCGGCGAAGGCGGCCAGCACGTCCAGTTCGCTGAGTGCGGCGGCGCACTGCTTCAGCGGCTCCAGCTGCCCGCCGAGGGTATCCAGCAGCTGCTCGTACAGGTACTTCTCGCGCGACAGCGAGCGGTCGCGCGCGGACAGCACCTTGTCCTCGAACGCCTTCAGTTCTTCGGTGATGTAGCGCTCGGCATTGGTCAGCGTCTGGCGGCGGGTGTAGTGCACCGGCGCGCGGTCGGACTGGCCCTTGCTGATTTCGATGTAGTAGCCATGCACACGGTTGTAGCCCACCTTCAGGGTGGCAATGCCGCTGCTTTCGCGCTCGCGCTGTTCCAGATCGACCAGGAACTGGTCGGCGTGGGTGGAGAGGCGGCGCAGTTCGTCCAGCTCTTCATCGAAGCCATCGGCCAGCACGCCGCCGTCGCTCAACTTCAGCGGCGGCATCTCGGCGATGGCGCTGGCCAGCAGCTGCGCGCACTCGTCGTGCTCGCCCAGCGCCGCATGCAGGGCCTGCAGGCGTGGTGAGTCCAGCGGGGCCAGCACGTCGCGCACCGCCGGCAGCAGGCCCAGGCCGTCGCGCAGGGTGGAGAAATCGCGCGGGCGCGCCGAGCGCAGCGCCACGCGGGTGAGGATGCGTTCCAGGTCGCCAAGGCGGCGGAACTGCTCGCGGATGTCAGCGTCGCTGCCGCGATCGATCAGGGTTTCCACCGCATGGTGGCGCTGTACCAGCACCTCGCGCAGGCGCAGCGGACGATGCAGCCAGCGCCGCAGCAGGCGTCCGCCCATCGGCGTCACCGTGCTGTCGAGCACGCCCAGCAGCGTATTGCGGGTGTCGCCATCAACACGCGTATCCAGTTCCAGATGGCGGCGGGTGGCGGCGTTCATCGCGATCGCCTCGCCGGCAGTCTCCATCGCGATGGAGGTCAGGTGCGGCAGGCGCTGCTTCTGGGTTTCCTCGACATAGCCGAGCAGGGCGCCGGCGGCAGCGGTCGCGCGCGGCTTGTCATCGATGCCGAAGCCGCTCAGGTCATGCAGTTTGAAGAAGTTCAGCAGCTGGCGGCGGCCACTGTCGGCATCGAACAGCCACGGCGCGCGGCGACGCACGCCGGTGCGCTGGCGCAGGAACTCCGGCCAGTTTTCTTCGTCGGGCACCAGCAGCTCGGCCGGCTCCAGCCGTGCCAGCTCGGCTTCCAAGGCGTCGTCGGTTTCCACTTCGTTGACCAGGAAGCGGCCGCCAGCCAGGTCGGCCCACGCCAGGCCGTAGCCCTGCTTGCTTCGCGACAGGGCCATCAGCAGGGTGTCGCGGCGTTCATCCAGCAGCGCCTCGTCGGTGACCGTGCCGGGAGTGACGATGCGCACTACCTTGCGCTCGACCAGGCCCTTGGCCAGCGCCGGGTCGCCGATCTGTTCGCAGATCGCCACCGACTCGCCCAGTGCCACCAGCCGCGCCAGGTAGCCTTCATAGGCATGTACCGGCACGCCGGCCATCGGGATCGGTGCGCCCCCGGAGCTGCCGCGCTGGGTCAGGGTGATGTCGAGCAGGCGCGCCGCCTTGCGGGCGTCGTCATAGAACAGTTCGTAGAAGTCACCCATGCGGAAGAACAGCAGCAGGTCCGGGTAATCGGACTTGGCCGCGAAGAACTGCTTCATGAGGGGCGTGTGCTCTGCACTGGCCTTCGATGTAGACGGTTTCGCTTTTGAATCAGTAGTTTGCAAGAGAACTTCCTACGGTTTGTAGCGGTCGATCCCGGCAGCTGACGGCAAGTAACGGGGTTCTTCGTTGCGCCGCAGTTGCGGTGATCACTCAAAGAGGATCAAATCGATGTTGCGACGGACAGACGGCGGATCGACCATGGATACGGTTGTTGCGACGCAGGCAGAGGCCCCGCGTCGCCGAGGCACCAAGTTTAAGCTGACCTACCGCCAAATCTGCGAACTGAGCGTGGCCAAAGGCCCGGTCGAAGGCAAGCAGGGAAGGGTGGTCATCGCCCCTCGACTGCCCGGAGACGCCGGAAAGCCTTACCGCGTCCTGGACGGCAATCAGGGCGCGCCAACGGGCTTTGGCTTCTACGTGGGCACGACCCGCACCACTTACGAAGTCGTGGTCCGAGGCCCGGCCGGGGTTCGTCGGTTCTCCTTGGGCAGCGTCACCGACATTGACCCCGAGCAAGCCTACGAGCTCGCTCGGCGGAAGTTGGCCGTGGTCCGAGAAACGGGCGAGCATCCTTCGAAGGAAGAGGCCCGAGCCGAGCAGCTGGTGGAGCTAAAGGGGCTCACGCTGGCGGACTGCTTTGCGGCCTACGTTGAGGACCTGCAGAAGCGCGTCCGCAACAAGAAAGCCAAGCCCGCCAGCATCCGGGCCATCCAGGACAGCTTGGCGCGGTTTGCCCGGCCGGAAGTTGGGCTGGCGGACAAGCCCATTCTTCAGCTTTTGGACAAGGACATCCACCGTGCGTTCGACGGCCTGCGGCGGTCGTCTATGGTGCGCTCCAACCGGATCCCCACCCCCATGCGCCAAGCGCTGGCTGGTCAGCCGGATTGGGCCGAGCTTTCCACGCAACAGCTCGAAGCGTTGGGCGTGACCGGGAAGTACATCCAACGAGTCAAAGCGGCTGGTCTGGCGTCGACCGAACACGCGTTCACGGACGCGAAGAGGGCGGTCGACCTGGTGCTGAAGCGGGAACGAAAAGCGGCGGCTCAGCAGCAGCGGGAGCCGGTGCTGCGTTACAACCCGTTCCAAGTCATCCACGACGACGACATGTTGCGGGACTCGCAAACGCTGCGCCGCCACTACGAGCGTGCCGAGGTGCGCAACCCGTTGGGGGACGAGACGCTTCCCACGGTCCTCAAGGTGATCTTGGCCAGGCGGGACGAGCAAGGCGGCTTGAACGCCACCGGCGCGGACTACTTGCTGCTGACCCTGCTCTGGGGCACCCGCCGCGGCGAGGCCGCTCCCCTGCGCTGGTTTGACCGGTGCTCCCCGGGCGAGCTGCGCCAGTCGGAAGTGTCCTGGGTCTGGTTGGCCGGGCCGGATGAGGTCAACCCTTACACGAGGCGGGCAGGGTCTCAGGTCTACCTGTTTGACACCAAGAATGGCGAGGAGCGCTACCTACCGGTGGCCTACTTTGCTGAAAAGATTTTGCAGCGGCGTTTCGACGAGCGCGCGGACGAAACCAGGCTCAAGCAAGACTTGGCGGACGCGGAAGAAGTGTTGGCCGCCGCCCGAGCCAGGCGTGCTCGCCGGGATCTTCTGGACCAGCTGGAGAGAGAGGCGGAGAGGGCACGCCGCGCGCTGGCCAAAACCATGTTCGTTTTCCCCGCCCGATCGGACCGAAGCACCACGGGGCACTACTCGGACAGCAAGAGCATCGTGGCAAACGTGCGCCGGGACGCGGGGTTGCTCGATCTGCGGGCAGAGGTCGACATTGGTCTGACCCTCCACGACCTGCGCCGGACGCTCGGCCGTTACGCCGCCCTCCTGTTCGGCGAAAGCCGAATCGTGTCCCAACTGCTCCACCACAGAACGTTGGGGCGAGGCGAGGATCGAATGGCCGCTGTATCGGAACGCTACACCGAGCAGGAGTGGTCCAAGCTCCGCGAGGCCATGGGCCGGGTTGAAGAGCACATGGTGGCCACGAGTCCCCGTGTTTGGAACCGCTTGAAAGGCACGGACAAGCCCCGCCTGGACGAGTCCGGCGATGCCCCAGTCTCGATTTTCTCAGCAAGAAACCGGCGCGACGCCCAGTAAGGAGCGACTCAATGGAATGCCAGCGTAAAGAAGAGGACTACCTCGAGCAGCGCTCTGCGGCACTGGATGCTGAACTGAACAAGGCCGCCGCAGGCTTGCCGCCTCCGACGATCAGCACCAAGGCAGCGGCGCGTTACCTGGGGGTCCACTTCGACACGCTGGGGGAGTGGCGCCGTCGAACGCCTCCGGCAGGGCCGCCTTTCGTCAAAGGTGCCGGCCGCGCTGCGGGAGGGGCCAACGAGCACGTCCGTTACCCTTACACCGAACTCGTTGCTTGGCAGGCCTCGCGCGTAGGGCGCAGTGTCAAAGAGCGTCGCCTGATCGACGAACTGGACGCAGCCCAGCAACGGGTCCGCGAGCTCGAAATCGAGTTGGCCCTGCGGCAGGCGCGGGACGACGCAAGCCGGCTGCAGAAGAAGTTGGGCCGCATCGCATCGCTGGCCACGCTCGATGACATTGCCGTGGTTCCCCATGAGTGGGCATTGGTGGATGGCCAGGTGGCGGGGCATGTCTTGGTGGTGGACGACCAAGTGCTCAGCGGTGCGCTAGAACGTGGCGACGTGTGGGATGCCACAGTCGAGATGGCCCTGCAGGCGCCTTGGGTCGACGGGGAGACGCGTGAGCCCTACCACGCCGCTTACGAAAGGGTATTGCAGGTGGCAATGCATGAACTCTGCGAAGCGCAAGCCGCTCAGCGAGCCAGCGATCTGGAGGCGCGTTGGGCGCTAGGGGACGCAGCGGGTCGGTCGGTGCGGCCTTTCGCCCGGGACAAAGAAAAGTCGTGACGCGGCAGACGGGCCCGGGGGGGGCGACTACGGGCATGTTTTACAGACAACGCGCAGTTGGTTCTAGCGGATGTCGCAGCGTGTAGCACCTGCTTGGATAGGTGATGGTCCTACAAACTCAGGGGGAAAAGATATGAACAAAAGCATTGCAGCGGCCATGGGCTTCGACGACCTCTACGGGGGCAGTGAGGCCTTCCGTGAGCGCTTCGATGAGATGCTGGACGCGGTGAAGGCGCTCCCAGAAGGCCTGCAGGAGCGTGGGCGGTCACTGATGTATCCCCAACTGCACAACGCCTGCGCGATGGGGGATGTCGAACTGGTGACGGCGCTCTTAGCTACCGGCCTGGACCCCGATGCGTACACCTACACAGACGACGATGAGGATCAGCCGCCCTTGGTCTGGCTGGCCCGTGACTTGGAGCTCGATTTCGAGGTTAAGTGCCAGGTCGCCGAGGCACTGATTGGTGCAGGGGCGAGCGTGGAAGAGGGGGAGCCGAAAGAAGAGGCCAAAGACTTGGGGGACGAGGCGTTTGTCGACTTCCTTAATTCCAAGGGGCAGTCTGACAGGGGGTACTGATACATGATCACCTTCGTTTCCGCTTATGTTCGGTTCTCGCGGTCTTTGAATCGAAATGGAGCGAAGATGGCGGATCCGCCCGCGTCTGAGCCCATGATCATCCCGAGGAGCGCGACCCAAAGGGGTGTCCTGTTTGTATCTAGCCACCGTCGCGGTTAGGCCTCCTTCGCAGCTAGCCTGTCGCGCGTGGCCGGTAGGGATAGCGCTCGCACACGTGACAATTGTGGAGCTTCAGGATTGACAATGCGCCCATGTTTGCTAGATCAGCTCTTTAGCCGAGAGACCAAACATGAAAATTGAGGATTTCTGGAATGCCGCTTTCCTTGCCGCGCTACACCGACTGCCCGTCGCGCAGGCAAAAAAAGAGGCGGACCTAGCGACCGACGTTTGCATCGATCATTGGCATGCAAACTGGGAGAACCGTTCAGTTGCTAACGCGCCGAAGGTTCAAGACATCGACATTGGCAGCGTCTACAAGCCTGTGGACGGCTTGGGTAACGCGATCCGAGATCTCCCACGGCTCTGGTCCGCCGATGAAAAACAGGGGAGTTAGCCCTCCCGATACCCGTGTTCTTCTAGCCAGAGGATCGCCTGTTCTTCCGAATCGTAACTGCCTATGTGTCGTCCGCCTGGGATTTCATAGGCCGCCCACTTCGAAGCAAGCTGCAGGCTGACATGCTCTGGCGGACAAGTCGTCCCTTTCGGAGGGACCAAGTAATATCTTCTTACGGGCCTCTTGCCACTTGCACGCGGGGGACTTGTGATTGTGCTGGGCTTGTCGACATCACCAGAACTTGCCAGTTGCACATCGCCGGCCACTAGCCCCTCGTCGGAGAGAGCGGGAATTGGTTCTGGAAGTTGATTCTTCGCCGGAATCGGCTCGCCTTTGTCTCCTACTTCAGGGGCGGGACTGCTGGGTACTTTTCCATACGAATTCGACTTGATTCTCATAACCCTTCCTAACTATTGGATGGCGGTCTCTGCGATTAAAACAGCTTTGAGGAATGATGGCGCTCTATCCCCGCTGAAGTGGAGCGATAACCAGTCCCCACAGCAACTCCGCTGCTCCCTCCTGGGTGAGCTTCTGCTCACGCTCGCGTCCGAACGATGACATGCCCATGCTGGTCAGGAAGAGCATTTGGTCGTCAGCCTGGACTGACAGAGACTCGTTGGACGAGTTGCTGCTGTCAGTTTCGCCTTGAAGGTAGTTGATCCCGCCCAGCATGCCACCCATATAGACGGTCGCTCGTGCAACGTCCTTGCCATCCTTGTAGATCGTGGCAAAGAAGCGGTTAGCATCCACCCGCCGGAACACGCCTTCAAATCCTGGGTTCCTTGCCTGCAGTTCAGCAAGAGAGTTCTCGAAGTAACGGGCAATGTATTCGAACGTCTCGGCCTTGAAATGGTCCTTGTCCCGTTGGGTGAAGGTCTTGGACAACCGCAAGTTGCTCGAGCGTGGGCTGGTTATTGATTGGCTGGCATCACTTTGTCTGACGGTTGCCTTCGGCGAGGGATTTTTCACGGTGGCCGGAGCTTGGCTCCCTGAAATGCGTCCGGCGGCGTCCCGAACCGATCTGGCCACCTGGAGAAACGCTTCATCTCGGTCCGGCCATTGGGTGACAGGCTTGCCGTCTTTGGGTGTGCCGAGTAGCTTTCCGAAGGGCGCGTGGTGCCAGTCGCAAGCACGCAAAATGACGGGGATGACGATGGCTTCGCCTGCTTCGTGGCGTTCCATGGCCCGTTTCATCTCGATGTCGTAGCAGTAATCGGAGGCGATGAAGTCCGGACTGACCAATAGCAAAATGATGTCATCGCTGTTGATGTGATCATCGATCACCTGACCGAGCTCTTGCCCCGCGCCAATGCGGCGATCATGCCAAGTCTCAATCACACCTTGCCGCTTGAGCATGGCCAACTGCTTCTCAAGCTGGTCCCGAAGGTCCTCGTCGGCGTGGGAGTAGGAAAAGAACACGGTGGGCACAACGTTCTCCTGAGTAGGTGAAGTTATTGCGATTGCATGGGCGAACTAGCCTGGTCAGACGCCTTTGCAGTCGATAGGTGAGTTCTTATTTCAATGCCATCGTTTTTGAGAATTCGCACCGTCTTCAGCTCGCTGTCGTAGATTGCGATCCAGCTGTCGCTCGCCTCAATAACGCGGCCTTCGGCAAGGCGCTCTGAATCCTTCCAGAGTTCTGAGCCCTTTGCCGAGGCTTCCGCAAGAAGCAGCTTCTTTGTTTCGTCGGCTTTGCTTTTGCCAAATTTCTCCCCTACAAGGCCCGGCACGATAGCCAATAGCAGGACAAAGCAACCGACGCTCGCTGCGGCAGAGAGGAACACCGCTGATCCCAGGAGCGCAACGATAGGTTGTCTGATCCAATAGGATCGCCGCTCAAGCCACCCTCGCATCGCTGTGTTCTCCTTGACGGGCGCACGGGCGATGACAATGGACAGCGTGGACATTCCGATCATGGTAAACACGATGCCCCAAGGAATGTCGCTGATCAGCCGAATGCCTTGGATGATGACCACGTAGTAGCCATGGATGATTTTTGCATCGGTGGCCTGGGGGAAGAGGCCCGCAGGAACACCCATCTCCGTCAAGTAGGTCGAATGCGCGACATCACCGGCCAAATGAAGGAAGAACCCGATCAGGGTGGCCACGGCCAAGATGCCGCCCGCCATCGTTGTTAGCGCAGAAGCGATGTGCGAAGGCGACTTCGCGCCCGGGTTGCTTGCCTCCTTCTTCGTCTGCTCCCCGTCCGCTCCAGTGTCCGCCATTCCCTTTCCTCGCTGATATACGTCCTAAAATCCTTGTGCCAGATTTAATGGACGGACGCAACGCAAAGGCCCCGCCGAAGCGGGGCCTCTTGATGGGAACATCAGGAAGCGCCTACCTGGATGAGGTCCGGCGCATCATGCTGTAGACAATTGCCACCAGACCGGGCACCACCACGTGCGCCGGCACGAGCGCTAGGACGAGCAAGCTGAAGATCGCCCGGACTTGCTCAGGATGCGGCAGCAGGTCAGCGAAGCCCAGGCCCAGAAAAGAAGTCAGATGGGCAGCCACCACGATCGTCCAGGTCACGAAGAAGCCCTTCGCCTCCGCCGTGGCTTTTGTTGATTTCGTCACCGAAACCTACCGTGCTCGGCAGCTAAAAGCGAAGCCTGACCCTAGCGGGCGGTGATCAATGCCTTTGAGCCAACGCTGGTTCGGAGACTGCCTGGAGTAGATGTGCCGGGAACACCGTCGGCTGCATGTCGTGCTCCAGCAGCTCGGGTGTGACGTTGGCGGGAAGATGCTTGAATTCAATCACCTGACTGCCCTTGGTTCTGACGAGGACTCGGGTGGGTTGTGTGGCGTCGCTCAGGAGCGCTTCTCCATGAGCAATGATAGAGCGCTCTGCCCGAATGTCTTGATCAAGTGCGGACAGGGTCGAGCGCAGCTCTTTTGTCAGCTCAGTTCGGTGGTTAGCAAGCGTTGACTTGAGAACCATCTTGGAATCAACGCGCAGGATCAGATCGGTGACGTTCTGTTCGAACACCGAGCGCAGTCCATCCGGAGAAAAGATCTGATCGAAATCGTGTTGGATGGTCCGATAGCGCTGCTTTTTCAGCAGTGGCTCTCCTTGCAAAACGGTAAGAAGGGACCACGCTTGGAATCGCACTCGTGAGCAGAGCAAAGTCTCCTGGAACAAGGTTTCGATCTTGCCAATTTCCTCTCGGATCTTGTCTGGAAATCCCGAGGCACCAAACGTTTGGGTGTCCTGAAGGTCGGATAGGGCATCGATGCGGTCTCTGAGAAGCTGATGGATCTCGTGCTTTTTATCCATCATCTTCTGATACTGATCTTCGAGCGTCTGCCGATTGTGAGTGGTGTGCTCGCCTTGAAGAATGGGCACGGAAACCTCTTTAAGCGTGTCCATTGCCCCCATTAAGGCGCCGCGACGCTGAGCGTCCAGTTTCCCCTCCACGCGATTGATCGTGGTCACGATCCCATCCAGCTTCTCGCTGATGTCAGCCAGGTGCTTTTGGGCAACCACAACTGAGGCAACCTGCCAGACCGCGGCTGCGTTCATGGCGTTGCTCAGGTTCTCGGGCTTGGTCAGCAGCCCGTGCTCCTTGATGCCACCGCTTCCGCCGTTTGTCATCGCCCGATAGGTTCCTTCGATGACATTGCCCGCTGCGTCTTTGGCGTTCAGCAGGGGACCGTTGATCGCCACTTCGAACACGTTCTCGGGCACGCCTTGGGCTGCCAATGCGGCAGTGGGGGCTGCTTGGAGCAACGCGTTCAGCCGACCCACGGCCTTGGGCGGTTTGCGGCCCTTTCCCGACACCTTTTCGAACAAGTCCGTCGGAACCTCCGTCACCGCAAGGGCGTTCTCGCCGGCGAGGTTCTGAACGATCAAGGAGGATGCCATTGGCGCTGGCAACGGCAGCCCAGTCGCTCCAGTGGGGCGGGTTGATTCGGACGTGCCTGCCTCAGGATTGACGACTGCCGATGCGGTGGTGGGCGGGCGGCGCCTGCTGCTGATTACCCATGCAACGGCGGCGCCGGCGGCGGCTGCCGCGAGCATGCTGAAAATCGTCTGTGCGTCCATCCTTCCCCCTGTTTCAATCCTAGGAAATCTACCTTATCGGCACGGCTCAACGCACCTTGATCAGCTGATCTCACCGGTCGTATAAGCCGGCGACAAGTTTTTCTGGTTCAACGCCCACACCGGCTTGGCCAGCGCCGGTCCCTTTGGTCGCCAGGCCGAGGACGCCATGCCCATGGTGCCTCGGCCGAACTTAGCGTTGGCTTGGTCCATCACCTTCATGAGCGCTTGCGATCGGGGATCTATGCCGGCGCACAGATCGCCTTGGTGGACGTCGTCGTGGGTGAGGTCGAGCAACCCCACCCCGGCTTTCTTGTAGCGGTAGCCGGTCTTCCACATGGCCTTGTCGGGATCGGCACGGGCCAGGTCTGCCGCGGTGAAGATGCCTTCAGCGCCCAGCTTGGCCGTGAGCTTGCGCCCCACGCCCCACACGTCCTCGACCGGATAGGTTTCCAGCTCGGGCGAACCGGGCAGAGCCGTGACCACCCCGTGTGGTGTCTTCTTGGCCAGCTTGTTGGCCAGCTTGGCCAAGGTCTTCGTGGGACCGATGCCCACCCAACACGGAATGCCCACCAACTGGAGGATTTGGGCACGGGCCTGGCGGGCCATCGCCTCGCATTGCTCCGCCGGCACGCCGTCGAAGGTCACGAACGATTCGTCAATGGAGTAGACCTCCACGCGCGGGAACCACTCCCGCAGCACCGACACGCCTCGGCTTGACAGGTCCCCGTAGAGGCCGAAGTTCGCCGAGAAGATTCGAAGCTGTCGGCGGATGTGAGACGGCACTTCGTGGATGGGCTGGCCAATCTTCACGCCCAGGTTCTTGCACTCCTTGCTGCGGGCGATCGCGCATCCGTCGTTGTTAGACAACATGCACACCGGCTGGCCGCGCAGCGACGGGTTGAAAACCCGCTCGCAACTGGCGTAGAAATTGTTTCCGTCAACGAGGCCAAATATGGGAGTAGGTGGTATGGCGAACTTGGACATGGAGTCATGCGAGTGGCTGATCGAGCACCAAAACGACCCGTGGGTAAAAAATCATCGCGCAGAACGATTGAAAAACTGCCTTGAGCAACAAAAAGCGAAACAGGAAGCCGAGGAGCAACGGAACATGCGTCGCAAGGCAAGGAGGGAGCGGAAAGCGCTGCAAAGGGAAGTGGCTGACGAGTTGAAGGCCGCGCCTACCCGTGGGCGGCCCCTCATGTAACTGCTGGCTGGACAGCCGCCCAACCCCTTGCCCCATTATGGGAGGCGTGGGCCGTGAAACCGATGGGGCGCTGGTCGGGGCGGTTCCACGCGCAAACGTTTAGGGATCGGGTGGCCCGAACGCTCCTCGGTCCACGAGCGTGAGCAGCGTCCGTGCGACGTCGAGTGCGGCGTCGCCCCACTCATCGTCGTCGCCGTCGAAAGGTTGCTCGCCCGGATCTTCTTTGCCGCCGTGGAATAGGTTGTTGCGCACGCGCTTGGCCGCTTCCACTAAGGCGCGAGCGTCGGATCGAGCTTCATTCGGTGGCTGCAGTGGGCGTGGTTCGAAGGTTGCCTTCCGCCGGCCCCCCGCATTGACGACCACTTGAACTCTTGGTCGCTCACGTGCCCTCTCGAGCACCTTCTGTCGGGTGAAGGCGTCGAGCTGCAAGACGAAGTCAGCGGCTGGAAAACCGTCCACTGCTGCCTTCACTTCGGACCAGTCCACCATTGCATTGCCATGCCGATCCGCCCTCAGAAATGCCTGGCGGCGCTTGAGCTGGTATTCGAGCAGGGCAAATGCTCGAAACAGAGGGATGGCGAGGTGGTCGGAGACGGGCATGGCCACATCGTAGACCAGCCTCTGCTACCCCGCAGCCTTCCACGGACGCCCCTGTAGGGCAGCTATGTCCGCCGCGTCCTCGACCCCCTTTCATCCACCAGTGGGTGTCGTCCTCGGTAGCCGGCGCGCCGCGCTCATCCCACAGGCGGTCCACTGCTTTGCACACGGCGAACTCGGCGTCACGCTCTCGGCTGCCCGGTGGCTGCGCGTGCGCCCGACCGTGGCGATATGCAACCAGAGTCTTGGCGCCCATGTTCCGGGCTTGGGCCAGCTTCGTGGTCACCAACGGATCAGCACCGTTGTCCAGCAACGCGCGAACGGTCGGTGTGTCGGCGGTGAGCAGGGCGACGTGGACCGGCGTGTAGCCACGGGCGTCGTGCGCCAATGGCTCACCGCCTACCTGGCGCATCCCCAGCTGTTGCACTCTCCAGTCGCCGGCCCTAGGGACGACCGCTTGCCGCCCATCCGGGCTTCCCGAGACCTGCACGACCGCGTCCGCCGCGAGGCGCAGCGCCAGAGCGTGAGCGTAGCGGAGCTCATCCGGCGGGTGGTGGCGTTCCAGGTGCTTTGACACGTAGTCTGGCCACCACCGGCGGGTGCCACTTGCCCTTAGCTAGACGTTTCTGCACGAAGGCGCGGTAAGCCTCGGGGGTGGGCGGCGATTTGCGTTTGTGCCGGCGTGTGTTGCAAAGCCAGCAGGCGGCAGCGATGTTGCCGGCCACGTCCTTGCCGCCCTCTTGCTGGGCCAGCAGGTGTTCGGCGGTGCAACGGAGCGGCGTGGCCGTTTTAGCGCGCAGGCCGAACGGCTTTAGTTCATCGGGAGAGACGTTCCACATTGGCAAGCTGCAATAGCAGCAGCGGCCCTTCTGGGTGTGGAAAGCGGCGGTTCTCAAGCGTTGGAGTTTGGCCATGCTTAGATCTCAAAAGACAGGAAAAACCATCCCGTCGTCGCTTGTGCGATCGGTTCGGGAACCTGTTGCCTTGAGCTAAGTAGGCAATACGCCGGGGGTATTTCCCCTCGCGGCAACGGAGTTATCGCTCTCCAAGGCGGTGGGTGTCAAGATGTGTCATAAGTGCCCTTGGACTGCCCTTGACCAATTGATGGCCAGCTCTACTCCTTGGAAGCCTGGTTTCAAGAGCTGCTAACTTCGTTTTCTTACGGACGGATAATTTTGGATGGCGTTGGTCGGAGACGCCGATGTGACTGAAAACGAGGCGGGTGACCACATCGATTCCGTGAACCGTTGGATCAACATTATGTTGCGCCGGCACGGGTGCAACTTGGTGGCATTGAGGAGGGGCAGTGAGTCTTTCTAAGCGAATGATGGGGTTGGACGACGAATTGCCGGAGGTTGATTCGGAGGCTTTCAGCGACCTGGACACCTGCGAGATCGATGACGACTGGTTGCGCGCAGCCGATCCCGAGCAGCAATCGGTCGCGATGCGGCACTGGCTGATGGCCCGTTACTGCGATCCGGCTAACGAAACCCCCTATAACTCCGAAGTGGGCTACATCTACACCCGCGGTGGTCCCTGGCATCCCCGCGACGTGCTCATGGAGCGCTTTGAAGGGGTTGCCGACTTCGACACGATCGAGCAGCTGGTGGCCGACATCTTCACCGAGATAGGTGATGAGTTGGCACCGACAGCGCTCACCGCCGAGGAAGACTGGGATGTTGAGGTCGAAACCGCCGACAGCCCCATCCAAGATCTCCGGAAACGGTCGGGCGATCTGATGTTGGTGCTGCAGATGGAAGGGCCCGAGCCCGGCAAGTTTCAGGCAAGGAACTTGGTTTACGCCGCTCTGATCACCGCACTGGAAACTTTCCTGTGGGAAACGGCTGTGTGGTGGCTGGCCAACGAGGCTGGCAGCGTCGACCGTCTGGTGGCCGCACGGGCATCCTTCTCGAGTGATCGCCGGTTGAAAGACATGGTGGGCGGAGAACAGATGGAAATGGAAGGGCGACGACAGCGGATCCACAACGGCATGAAAGACATGGTCTGGCATCGCTGGCGCAGCAACTGGCCGTTCCTCGCGGCTCTGTTGGACGTAGAGATGCCTAGCCATGACACGTATGGCTTCACTGCAGCCGCGTCGAAACGACATGACATCGTTCATCGGTTCGGGCAGAACAAGGATCGCACCGAGGCCGTCTATGCGACCACCGCCGAGGTGGAGGCCCTGGCGGACGCCGTGCTGGCCTTCGCAGATGACCTGAGCGCCCGTATTGCGGCGAGAGGGCTTTGACATGTGCCACTCTGACGAAGACGAAGCGAGGGCTTTTCACGATAGGCGCGCGCCGTATTACGAGCTCGTCAAGGCCACAGCCTGATGCGTTTCAGCGAGCGCGAGATCGGCGCGTTGGTGTTGGCCCTCGCAGTGGGCGGTCTGCTGTTCGCATTGCTTGACGAACCCAACTTACCGTCGCGGTGTGCCGACGGTTGGCACTCGCCCTCTATCGGGGAAACCGGTGCGTGTTCACACCACGGTGGCGTTTTGCCTGGGCGCGACCCCACCCCATGGTGGAAACGCGCGCTTCCCATCGCGGCTGGCTTGGCGATTTTTCTGGTGCCGGCTTGGCGCAACGGGGCGTTTCGGCGCCAGAGGCATGACCCCATGGCCGCGTTCATCGATCCGGTGTCGATGGAGATTCGCCAAGTGATGGAGGAAGGCAGCGATGTTCGATTCCTCTACACGAAGGAAGGGCAGGTGCCGCAGTGGCGCACCGTGACGTCCTTGGAGTTGACGCACCTGCACCGCGCCAGCCATGCGTCCCGGTGCGTATTGGCCTACTGCCATCTGAGGCAAGCCAAGCGTCACTTCGTCCTGTCCCGTATCGAGCAGATGAGTCGCGTGGCGGCTATGCGCCCGTAATCTAACTTCCGGCCACTATTTGGCCTCTACCCAGCCTATGAGCTATAACCCATGGCTCCCTTGAACGGAGGTGCCCCTTGGCCCTAACCACCCTGAAATCCCTCAACGCCGAAATCAAACAGCTCGAAGCCCAGAAGAAGCTGGTCGAGAAGCGCGACGGTGAGGTGCCCAAAGCCCTGGCGGTCCTCCAGAAGTATGCGAAGGTCCTCAGTCCGGCCCAGCGGCGGCAGGTGGCCAAGCTCATCGGGGAAACGATCGACGCCAAGCCGGCGCGTCCCGCCAAGGCTGCCGCGGGTCCCCTCAAGGGCCGCAAGCTGGGCAAGGTGGCGCCGAAGTATCGCCTCCCAAGCGGTGAGACGTGGGCTGGTCGGGGGTTGGCCCCCAAGGCCTTCACCGCGTGGGCCAAGTCCGCCGAGGGCAAGGCGTGGGCTCAGGCCAACCCCGGAGCGAAGTTCCCCCCGGCCGGAGGTACGGTGAACAAGGCGCGCGCTAAGGTTGCCAAGAAGGCGGGCAAGCCGGTGAAGAAGGCCGCCCAGAAGGCCGTCAAGAAACTTGCGAAGAAAGCCGTCGCCAAGAAGGCCAGCAAGAAGGTCTGATCATGCGCGGCCTGTTCCCCAAGAAGAAGAGCCGGCTCTCGCCCCAAGGCAAGGCCATTGCAGCGGCCCACGCACTCCTGGACACCATGGAGGGCCGCCTTGACGAGAAGGCGGCTGGGCGCTGGTTGCGAGAAGAAGTCGGGCTTCAGTGGTCCATGCTGACCTGCCTTCAATACCTCTCTGGAAAGGAAGCCCTGGGCGCGCTAAAGGCGCTGCCGAACGATTGGTCGGAGCGCGGTCGCACCAAGCAGCACCTCCAAGCCGCTTCCATCCTGGCCGCCCATGCCGTCGCAAACATAAGGCAAGACGAGAGAATGCTGTGCGCCAGTGACTTTGCTCACGAGCTCAAAGGCAAAACCGTTGAGCAGTGGCTGGCTGAGAAATCCGACGCGGTCCGGGAAGAAGTCTGACATCCGACACTCATGGCCACCGATGGCGGTCCGTAAGGCTTTCGTAACCATGGGGTGCCGTCTAGGCTATCTCAGCCGGAAACGGGAGACGGGGGCGAGGATCCCCACTCAAGCGCCGACCCCCGGAGCCCCCACAAGGGGCTTTGTTTCATCGGTGTGTCGGCCGGTTCGTTTGGGAGGTACTGCAGTGCCCAGGTTGGGTCGGCGTCTTCGGATCATGCTTCGCTGAGCCCTGGACCTATTGCAGCGAGTGGCGGGTCTTGCATGCCGTCGCGTGCTCGGCCAGGTGAGCCGGGTTGGGGTGATCTCCTTTGGACACCGGCAGACGAAGCTGCAGGCCTTGAAGAGAAGCGTAGTCGGTGGCCAGGAGAGCCGGAGCGAGAGCCACCGTGTTCTCGGCCGTGATCCAAAGCAGTTGGCAATCGAACAGGGTGTGGAGATCGGCACGAAGGAGTAGGCCGTTGTCCATGCGGTTGGTGTGTTCGCCCCTGTAGGGCAGCACGTGCGCCGCTTCCAGCACCTCCAAGGCAGAGCACCCCGTGATGGCGCACTGGCGATCGTAGGCGTCAAGCAGGCGGGCGCGAAACAAGGGTTGGCCGCGGCGTTGCGCAACGCCGCGCATGGACCACACCCGGGCGTCGTGCTCATTATCGATCGGAGGTGCATGCTCGAACGCGTCGGCCTGGCCTTGCGCTTCCGCACGCGTTTGCTCGTCCTGGAGCAAGGGCACGGCCACCCATTTCCCATCGTCGCCTTTCCGGAGATCCAGATGGCCGTGGACGGCTGGGTTGAACTGCACATAGCGGGCCCGCTCGGGAGGACCGGCGTCCACGATCTTGAACAACCGGTCGTGGGGGTGGCCCGAGTCGGTGCGCCAGTCGGATCGGTCGCGGTTGTAGTGGGGGCGGCTCGGGGAGTTGACCGTCAGGTGCTCCAGATTGGCCCGCAAGTCGGCGAGGGGGTCCGAGGGGAAGTGAGTCTCAATCCATTCGCCCACCTCAGCCAGCGTTCCGCCCCCCATCGCTTCCACCGCTTCGGCAACCCGCCAATACTTCGCTCCTGCGGGGGGAGTGGCCGTCTCGTCGACGTGGTCGAACGCTAGCACGAAATGGTCACCGTCCAGCAGCTCCACATGGCCCACCCACTCGGGGCGCGCCTTGAACGTGTTGCGCGGGGCCTTGTCTGGATTCCGTTCGCGCTCGGCGCGGTTGTGTTGGGTCGCGACCACGGCCCGCAAGCGCAACCCTTCGCGGTAGGCCACGCCCAGGTGCTCCTTGAGCAAGTTCTTGCCCGCGCCATTCCACCGCGCGAGCGAATCATCGTAGAACCACCGTCCGTCGCGCGTGGCGATTTTGTGTTGCCAGAGGCTCACCACCACCTCCCGTGGATCAGCGGTCACCGCGGAAACCGCCCACGCACGATTGACCAGCTGGGCGCCGTAGCTCTGAAACTCCCGTTCGATACCCATGTGCTCCCCCTTATGTGACGCAAGTATCGCAATGTGCCGTAGCGTCTTCCAGCGGCGACGCCGGGCTTACCGATGCATTACCGCTTGCGTGCCCAAATCCTGGCCGGTTCGGCGTTGGCGTGGGTGCTCACCCTGGCGAGGCTGTCCACGTGAGCCGGCCACCTTACGTGCAGATGGAGGTTCGCGTGCCTCGGGCGCTGAAAGACCGGCTGGAACAGGCGGCAGCCCGGGAGGGGCTGCATGCCAGCGAGTTTGTGCGGCTGTTGCTGCGAGAAGGTCTGGACCAGCCACGGGCGACCTCTGCTGGCAGCCGGTAGGGAAAGCGGGCACCATTCTCGGGTGTCTGACAAAGGCGGGGTGGGCATGGTCCGTCGTTATCCCTATGAACGCCTGGGAGATCAGGTCTTTTCCGACGGCATGATCGGTTGCCGGTTTCAGCGTGTGGACCTCAATGCACGTTTTGGGATCAGCGACGAGCTGAGGCAGTTTTTTACCCAACATGGGCGATGCGCACGCTGCAACGGAACGCTGGAGGATTGGAGCATTCACGAGGCGTGCAAGGCAGGTGCTCGCCGTTTCTTCCAGTCCTCCGATCTGGAGGTGCTCTTGCCCTTGGATACCTTTCATGTACATTGGAAAGTCCGCGTCCGAGAGACACGTCGACGAACGTCGTTTCACCGGGCCCTGAAGTCGAAGGCGGCGCCGGGCTCGCGCACCGCTGAGCAGATTAGGACGCTGCTGGCACTCCAGGAGCGTCGCTGCTACTACTGCTACAGATCCCTCGAGGGACCGGGTGGTGCTGTAAACGGCCCAGGCGAGCCCACCAGTTGCCACGAGGATCACTACGTGTCCCTGCATCACGGGGGGAGCCACTTCATATCCAACATCGTGTTGGCATGTGTGAGTTGCAACTCGCGCAAATCGGATCTGCATGGGGACGATTTCGTTCGGGAGGCGCTCGAGCAAGCAACGCTGGCGAGACGCCGTCAATTGCTGCGTATCCACCGGAACCGAGCAGCGCATGCCTGTCGCTTGGTGGTTGAGGTAGTGGTGGATGCTGGCGACGATTGACCATTGGTTGCGGTCCTCTTGCCGGCGTTGAATCGAGGTGGTCAAGCTGAGGTGGGGGGGCATGCACCGTCGGCTTTGATGATCTCGGTTCTTGGCGAAACGGTTGATACTGCCTTCGTATGTGTGACTATTCGAAAGACGGCCGCCTGCTTGGTGGCTGCTGGGGGATGTTCTGGCTGTTATCGGATAAATATACCAGGGGGGTATGTCATGCGATTGCCAATGCTTGTTGTGCTGGTTTTTGCTTTGATGGTTTGTTCCGGATGTGGCAGCTCTAAAAGTAACATTGTCTATCTCAAGGGCGAACGCAAGGCGGTTTTGACCGCTCCGGCCTTCTTCATGGATCGCCAAGGGGACCTCTACCCACCCTTTGATATCAAAGTCGATGTCGATCGCAATGAGTTTATTAGCAGCAGCGATGGGGTGAGAGGGCGTAGTTCGACAAAGGCCACGCTTCGGGCCTACTACCAACGGCACTTCGAAAAAGGGGATGAATCCTGGACGGCGTTACTCGACGCAACAGGAGTCGATCCCAGTGGCGTCTTTGATCAGGACTGGGATCGCATCCAGGTCGCCCTAAGGAAGCGTGTTATTGATTGCTTCAAGGTTCCCGTCGGCCAGGAGGTGGTGCTCGTTATCCACGGGTTCAACAATGATCACGGAACAGCAAACACCTGGATGAGTGGGTTCGATTCCGAGGTGAAGAGGCGCCGGCCAGGTGCGCAAGTGGTGCGCATGTATTGGGATGGACTTCGTGGGAATGCAATGGGCATAGGCATTTGGGGCGAGGCTCAGTTCAATTCGCCGCGGGTGGGACAGAGTCTTCGCCGCATCCTCAATCAGGTGGATTCAGGAACGAAACTGCGCATCTTTACGCACAGTCTGGGTGGCTCCGTGGTCGCCAATGCATTGGGCAACGGGGGCGGGGCCTACAACGGATTCAGTCAGAGCTGGAATGCGGTTGTTAAAGAAAGAGCTGGAGCGATGGATGGGGAATGGCGCATCCCCCGGAACCTGACGGACCTGAGGGTGGCCATGTTGGTTCCGGCTCAGCCTCCGACTGCATTCAATGACTTTTCATTGGTTACGGAGGGGATGCAGCAGGGCGTGATCCCTTCCCGTATCGTAGTTGGAACCAGTGAGGGGGATATCGCCACGTCAAAATTTATTCTGCACTGTGGCACTTGGCGGACCGGCAATACGTGTATGCCGCTTCGCCAGCAAAAGACATGTCGGGAGCTTCGAAAAGTGTTTGATCAGCCGGGCGAAGCTTCGCGCGTGCGCTTGGTGAATTTCCCCAGGCCCATCAAGTGGTATCACGATCACGGCGTGCCAAGCTATGTGGAAGACAGAACGGAGTGGAATGAGCTTCTGGAGCAACTGTTCGAGGACGATCCCCCGATCCCCAAGAGCACCGTTCGATTCTGTCCTTCCGTGGCGAGCTGACAAGCAGCTGCTGGGGTGTCAGTGTGTCTCTTTCCTGCTCTCCAGCCGCCTTTCTAGCCGACCATGTCTCGCTAGTGAGCGAGCAGGTGCTCGGGGGCGTTAGAACGTGGCGACGTGTGTGATGCCAGGGGCGAATTGGCACTACAGGCGATTTGGGTTGACGGGGAGGCCGGTAAGCCCCACTACAACGCTTCTGGAAACGTGTGAAGGATGATCGCCAGTTCGCGGCCTATTTGGCTTCAAAGGCGGCGTTGTAGGTCTTTTTATCAGGAAGAATGGCAGATGCGCTGGAGTGGCCATCTACCAGCGGAGTGGGCCAGCAGTGCACATGGGAATCGATCAGTTGGGTGCCCGATTGGCCCAGTTCACTATTGCAGTTGAATACGGTTACAGGGGATCAAGAAATGCTGGCATGGCTAAGGAAGTGGTGGGGTCCAAACAATGATGGTTCCGCCGGATCGAAGACCAAAGCCGAGGAGCCGTTTCATTCAGAACTGGACACCGGTTCGGACACGGAGGAAGAGGGAGCACCTTCCGGTGATCAGTTCCTGGACGATCAGCCCATCACCGGTCGATTGTCTGATCGATTCAATCGGGCGCCGTTCGCGTCCCGGTTGGCTCATACGCTAGCCCAGCGCGCCGATCCGTCCAGCATCGTCGTTGGCCTATATGGCCCTTGGGGAGATGGGAAAACATCTGTCCTTGAAATGATGGGGGAGGCATTGAAGGAGTATCCGCGGGTCATTCTTGTGCGCTTCAATCCGTGGCATTTCCAAAGCCAAGACGCCCTGCTGCGAGGGTTCTTCGCGACACTTGCTGAGGCAATGGACGAATCCTTGCCCAATAAAATGGAGAGGGTGGGTGAGCTTCTGAAGCAGTACGGAGGGCTCTTGTCTCTTGCGAGCGTGACCTTCGCAGGTGCGGTTCAGATTTCCCCTGGGGAGGCCGCAAAGAGTGTGGGCGAGTCGTTGTCCACTGTGAGTCTGGAAGAGTTGCGTTCGCGAATAGATCGAATGCTGGGCCAATCGAATCGCCGTTTGGTGGTTCTCGTTGACGACATCGATAGGCTGGATCGCGAGGAAACCCACGCCATCTTTAAGCTGGTCAAGCTGTCCGCTAGCTTCAAGCACACGTCGTACGTTCTGGCCTTCGACGATGACGTGGTTGCGGCGGCGTTGGGTGAACGCTACGGAGAGGGCGGGGCCAAGGGAGGCCGGGCGTTTCTTGAGAAGATCGTCCAAGTGCCGCTCAACCTTCCCCCGGCAGATACCAACAGCTTGCGATTGATCGCTTTGGAGGGGGTTCAGAGGGCGGTTGATCAAACAGGGATTGTGCTCACCCAGAGTCAGGTGGACGCGTTCATTCGGCACTTTGATGACGTTATTGCACCGGCACTCGGCACGCCGCGAAAAGCAAAGCTTCTATCAAACGCTCTCCTGTTTGCCCTCCCGATTCTTAAGGGTGAGGTGAACACCATCGATCTGATGCTCATCGAGGGGGTTCGGGTGATTTATCCAGGCCTGTACGCTGCAATCCGATCCAACCGCGACCTTTTTCTTAAGGGCGGGCGCGCAGGCGGGCGCGACGATAATCAGAAGAAAGAAGATGAAATCTCCGCTTTGCTGGAGAAATCGCTTCCTCACATCTCGGTCGAAGAGCGCGGCTGGATCCGTCGTCGGCTGCTGGAGCCGCTGTTCCCCAGGCTGGGAAATTCGATGTATGGCGGGGAGTGGGATTCGACTTGGGCTGCGGAGCAAAAGATCTGCGCGGGGGAGTACTTCCAGCGATACTTTGCCTACGGAGTGCCATTGGGCGACGTGCCTGATCGCCTGATTGCAGAGTTCATAGAAAGCGCGCAGGCGCTGTCACCCCCCGAAGCAAGGGAAGCGCTGGAACGGTTTGCAGAGAGGCAGGGCATGCCTCGCTTGGTTACAAGGCTTCGCCAGAGAAAAGAGGCTATCAACGCTACGGAAGCTAGGGCGATAGCACTCGCCTTTGCAAGGAACGGAGATCTCCTGCCGCGGGAGCGGGGCATGCTAATGCCACTGGATACGCGCGGTTCGGCGGCCATTCTCATCGCGGACCTGCTAAGAAGGCTGCCCGCGGGCAGCGAAAGGCAAGGAGTGGCTGAACAGGTCATTCGGGAGGCGTCGTCGGTTGGGTTTGTCTCCGATTGCTTGCGTTGGATCCATCGTTACGACGACAAGCCCGAAGACCGCCGAGTGCTTTCCGACGAGGGTGATAAGGCTCTCGCAAAGTTGGCCGTAGAACGAATCGAGGCTGAAAGCGCCGAAGCGCCATTCTTCCTTACCGAACCCAAGGACGCCCCCACGCTCTATTGGCTATGGTGCCAGGAGACATCGGATGCACATGTGCAACACGCGCTCCGTGCCCAGTTGGATACGTCGACGGACCGAGTGGATGCATTTTTGGCGTGTTTCGTGGGAGAGTCTTGGGGAGTTGAGAGTGGGATCCCCAGGCCGGGGGACTTTGATAGGCGCCAATACGACTCTGTTTCCAAGCTTGTTGGCGCGGACTACATTGCTGCCAAGCTCAAGGAGCGGTATGGGGCTGAATTGGACAGTCCTGAGGAATACCCTGCTGAGGGAATGGATCAACCCCGCCGAGTCGCGCATCAGTTCATGAACGTACATATCTTCGTTACTCAGGAAAAAGGCTCGTCGAGCGGCAGCGACGCAACTCATACAAGCGAAGAATCCATGAAGTAGTTTGTTCGAGTCATGGCAGGGGCACATGGCCATGGACGGCAGCCCCGCAGCATTCGATCCAGGTTAAAAGATTGATTTGCCCATGGTGCTGAGATTGCTCACGGATTCCATCGCGCTCATTCGGGTGCGATGGCACACAAGCGTCGAACGTACGTGGGATAGGTGCCAGAAGTGGCGCCGACTATGACTACATTGTCGTTGATGCGATGCGTTCTTTCGTCAGGTTTTGTGGTGCAGGCGGCGTCATCGTGGAGGTCCAAGAAGAGTGCTGACTTCCGGGCCAGAGCTTGCATCCAAGAAGGCACGATCGCGGGGCCGCTCGTATTCGAGATGATGAGTGCGATCGAAAGACCTGCAAGGACTCGTGCCACGAGGAGCAAGACGTCTTTGTCCTCCAGCGGGCCCCAAGTCAGGAATATTCTCGCTCCAGCCCAGAGCATTAGTCCTGCGGTGGAAAGTGTGCTGACGACAATCGCCACCACTGACACGACCCGAAGCACGGACAGCGGTAGCAGCAGCGCAATTGTGGTCGGAAAGTGCGTCGGCTCTTGGCCGGTCGCCTCGTTCACTGCCATTTTGCTGATGCCCGTTGCAGCTGCCAGTGCCATCACGCTCGCGCCGGTCACCAACAGCTTCACGAGAGGAAGCTGGAGCTTGGGTGTGACCCACAGGTATGTCTCGCGCAGAAAACCAAAAGCGAGAAGGCCGCTAGAGGCGTAGGCCAGGCAGCTGGTTGGCAGTCCGCGCGGGGAGGCGTGAAAGGAGGCGATGGCCATCAGCAGAAGCGCTAAACCTACCAAGTAGACTTTGATTGCTAGCGATTGGTTCTCCCACCAAGCAGAAAAACGCTGATAACAATTAAGGCGTTCCGCAGCATCGGACATCCACATTCCCCGCCCTCTCGAATGAAGGGAGATGGTCTCGTGCTGCCGTCGCAGTGGATGAGACTACTGATGCATCAAGGCGGCGGTCAGGCCTTTTCAGAGTCCGCCAAGAGGCGGTCAATGGCTTGCTTTCGCTTTCCTGGGGGAAGTGCGGTCAGCTCTTCTAGGGCTTGAGACAGCTTGACCTGCTGGGCCTCGCTTTGAACGCCCAACGCCAAAATCGCGTCGGCCATCGCCGGCGTCGTCGCCAGCAGGTAGGCCGGCGGCACGTCCAGCGCCTGCGCCAGCTCGAACAGTGCTTCCAGGCTCACCGTCATCGATTCGCTTTCATAGCGGCTGATGCGAGCCGATGCGGTGTCTTTGTCCAGGCCCATCCTGACCCCCACTTCGCGCTGGCTAAAGCCTCGAAGGATCCTGGCTTGGCGCAGTCGCGCCGCCACGATCGCTCGCGGAGTTGTCGGCGTAGTCACAGGCTGAACGGATGCAGTGCAGGCATGCACCGATGATGACCCAAGCCCTACGTCACGGGTAGACTCTACGTGTCACGTAAGTCCGTGGCAAGTCCATCCAAAGGAACGAGGGGCTGTATGAAGAACGGGGCAGTTCTGGCTGGCACGCTCGCGCTGGCCGTATCGACGGGCGCCAGCGCCCAAACCACGACCGCATCGGGCCTGCTTCGGCAGATCGGTGGGGTCCTTTCTGGAAAGTCTGGATCACAGGCCAAGGTGTCCCACCCTTTGTACGCCGAGCCGGCCGGCATCTATTGGGACTTAGACGACGACACTCTTGAGGGTGCTCAGCACCTGCGCGAAGGGCTGTCCTCCACCGGGGCGCAAGGAATCGACATGTGCGACATGGGCTTGTTGGCAATGGCCCATTCGGCCTACCAGTTGAGGCCTGACAAACGGCAGTGGTGCTTGCGGCAGGCTTGGGTGGCTGCAAAGAGGACGACGGGTAGCAAAGAGGCGGAGCCCTCTGCGGCGGCGATCGAGCAGCGCTTCGGGCCTGCTTTCGACGCCCGGCTGGAACGGTTCAAGAGCGTTCGCCGGTATGCCGTTCGCCCGAACTTCAAAGCGCTCGGTGGGGTCAGCTACAACGCGGATCGGGGCGTCATGGAAGTGTTCGTGCCGATGCCGCAGATCTCGGTTGCTGGCTTGAGTGTCACGGGAAAGAACTTCGTCCCCTGGATCCGCAAGACGCCCACCGGCGTGTCCAGCCCGCCGAACGCCGGGCGCTACCGGCTGCTGATCCGGATGGACCCCGCTGAAGCGGCCAGCCTCGCGCGGCAAGGCCGCTCGTTCCAGGACGACCGTGTGGTCTTCTCGGTCAATCGGGTTTGGATCGACGGCACGGAACCCAAGATGGACGTGACCGTCGAGAAAGTGAGCTTGGGCTATCGGAACGAAACGATCGAAGTGGACGTCACCAAGAACCAAGGAGAAGGTGCATGAAGCGTGGAATGGTGGCCGCTGCAGTAGCCATTGTCGGCTTGGCCGCATGCAGCAAGGCGGACCAGGGGCCGTCGATGGAGCAGGTGGCGAAGGGTTACGAGCAGTATTTGAACGCGAACCTGTTGGCCGAACTGGGTCAGCGCGTGGAAGTGCGTGGCTGGGAGGACTTGAACGCCGACTGCAATCCGAGCGGGCCCGAACGAACGACGTGCGTCACGGGCGGCACCCTCGATGTGATCGGTTTTCAAGGCGGTCGCCAACTGAAGGAGGCTCCTGCACCTGTGCCTGCCCGGGCAGACCTGGTGTTTGAAAAGCGGGCAGGGCAGTGGGTGCTCATCGACGCACAGAAGAAGCCCTGATCGGTCCTTGCAACCCGCCCTCGTTTTCGCTCATTTGGAGGTTCCATGAATGCGCATGTCCGCGCTCACTCGACCGCATCCCATATGCAGTGGGGCCTGCTCGCACCCGCAGCGGTCCTCCTGGGCGGTGCTGGCCTGCTCGCCTTCGCAGGCGGTGCAGAAATTTCTGGAGAGCTGGGGCTTGTTTGGCAGGCTGTGGCGGCGTTCTCGGCTGGCGTTGGCGTGCTGGCGCTCCTCCTGCTGCTTTACGTGCTGAACTGGCGGGCGGCGCGCGTTAGGGCAGCCAGGGCGGCCAACCCCTTCCTGGAACCGAAGCGCGGGGGCTTTTGGAAGGGGGCATTGATGGGCACGTTGGTTGTGGTGGCCGTGCAGATCGGAAGCATCGGGGTGGGGATCTTCTACCCTGGTCTGATTGAATCGGAACGCAATTTCTTCGTTTCCGTCCCGCCGCTGGCGTTGGCCGGCCTCTACACCGTCTTCCCGATTGCGCCACTGGTGGGCGGGTTGATCGGGCGCGTGTGGCGCGCCACCAGCCTGTAGGGCGGGCCGGGAGCTGCTGACAACCATCAAAGGGGGCAAGTTCCCCTTTCAGCGGTTCGCGAAAGATGCCGGCGACGATGGCCGCCTACGTCCTACGATGCTCGATCAAAGCCGTCCGGTAGTTCTCGCAAGCGTCCCGGAGGCCCGTTTTGGCCGCAGCGATCAACGCATCGGTGCTCATGATGGAAGCTTGGTTCCGTTCGACGATCAAAATCGGAAGGGCATCGATGGCCTGTTGCCAGTCGTGCTCCGAGCCTCTGTGCTGCTTGTTGTTGTAATTGTGGTCCATGGTCTCTGCTCCCCTTAAAGATGGAAGCATCTAACCATGTGCGCAAAGCTGCGCAAGTTCTACATAGGAGCGGATCTACAGATGTGTCGAGCCGTTCGCGATTCGGTCCTTAAATGCCACGGGTGTCTCACTCTTCTGGAGGCCGGTCGCTTTTTGGCCTCCCGCAGCCGCGGGATTAAAGGTGTTGAGGGCTAGATCCGCACGCCAAGCGCGTCCAGGGTGGGAGTCGTCATCGTTCCGGTCGCCCGGATGCCGTGGGCCAATTGGAACATTCGCAGCGCCGATTGGGTCTCAGGAGTGAGGACCCCGTCGATGGCACCTGGATCGTAGCCCTTGGAATAGAGCGCTGCCTGGACACGCATGATCAGCAGCTTGAGCGCATCGGCGTCCCGTCCCTCCGTGACCGGCTTGTCGTAGGTGCCGGGCTCCAAGGTCAGGTTGTCTGCAGACCGGGAGTTTGCCCGGGCGGCCGGCTCCAAATTATGGGTAGGGTAGCTATTCAAATGGCTGGCGCCACTCCCGGTGGTTCTCGGGGCTGCGGGTACCGCCGGTGCCGCTGGCGCGGTGTATCGCGTGGGCGGTGGCGTGTAGGTCGCCGGTGGCGGGGTATACGAGCGATACGAGCTTCCCGACCCCGACGAATGGGAGCGATGGGAACTGTGTGATCGATGGGAGCTGTGGCTGCGGTGCCCGGCATACAGGTTGTGCCGGCCTGCATTCAACGAGGTGCTCAGGACGGTCGCGTATTTCCCGTCCATCTCGGAGAGCCTGGAGAGGTCGGACTGGCCCTTGGGCGGCTCCGTGCCCAAGGATCCTAGGGTGGCTGCGCCGACGATCATCAGTGCGTTGGACATGATCAGGTTTCCAGGACGGGAGAGATGGACCGGCTGGTCCAAGCCGGTGTGACCCACGAGAAGAAGCCGCCGCACCGCTGCCGAACCGAGCAGCCGTCGCAGGCGGGCAGGTAGTCGTTCTTCCAAGGCGAAATGCTCTGCGCGGCGTAGGGCCAAAGCGATCTGTCCAACGCGCACAAGGGCAAGTTGTAGAGCGAGACCGGGATTCCGCCCTCGGCCAGCAGCCCTACCGCTTCGGACAGGACGTCACCGTAGTCCGCTGGATCGGCCCAAAGCTCACGCTGATGGGCTTTGGCAAAGCCGATGGGCTCGATGCCCATCAGTGCGACGTGTTCGACGAAGGGCAGGTTGCGCCAGATGTAGCGGGCCAGCTGTATCAGCCGCTCGACCGTGGGCTTGACCAGCACGACTCGGATCTCCACCCGCTGCTGGGCGGCTTCCAATGCGTAAAGCCCACGAAGGGTCTGAGCGAACGCACCCTCGCTTTGCACCACGTAGTCGTGCAGAGCATAGCGGTCCCCGTAGAGCGGAATGCCCCAGCTCAGGTTGGGATGGAGGCCCGCAAATTTCGCGTGCAGGCCGGGCTCACGCAGTCGGCCGTTGGACAGGATGTGCAGGTGGGTGTTGGGCAGCACGTGCGCGCATTTGGCCACCACGTCGACCAACCCGTCATCCAGCAGGGTCGGTTCCCCGCCGCTGATCGCCAGCGAAGGTTCCTCCGGATCGATGAGGTCGATCAGGTCCAGGAGGTGCCTCACCCGCCAATCGTCTTGAACGTCTCGGGGCGGTTGAGAGCACATCAGGCAGTAGCTGTTGCAGCGCTCGGTGGCGAACAACACATTGCCGGTGTCTCCGCGCCGATATCGGATCGCCACCTTCTTCCGCAGGGGATTGAGCTCCACCACATCCCCAGGCTTGCAAACACCCGGCGGACCTTCCAATTGAACGAGAGGAGCCTCACCGGCGGAGCGCAACCCGCTCGAGGGCAAGACCGCACCCCAAGGCAGGTTTAGCAGGTCTCTGCTGAAGCGGTCCGCTGGGACGTCCCTCAGATCCAGGGCCAAGCGCTCCAAGGGAAGCGTTGATTGGGCAAACTCTGCCAGAGACACGACCTTGAGCAGACTGGCCTTCGCCGACGGCGCCAGCTCGGCTCGGGCTTCAAGCGGCAGCATGGATGGGGTCCTCCGCCAATGGCTTCGGATTGGCCCAGGAACGCATCAACCCTTGGATGTTCCGGTCAGCCTTCTCGTAGCGCTCCAGCAGGAAGTCAAAGAGCCCCATGTTCCGCCGGCAGAAATCGCTGCTGGGCCGATGGCCGATGGGATCCCCTTGGCGGGCGTAGTGCTCGATCGGATCGGCCCCGCACATCGGCACAAACGCGCAGTCGGAGCACGTGGGTAGGGCCTCGGCGACTCCGGCGTCCAGCAAGCGGCCCATGGCGGGCGAGGACAGCCATTGGCTGACCGGTTGGCTGACGTGGCCCAACGCAAAGGCATCGTCCCCCATGGCGGCCAGCATGCGTGCCTCATCCGACGGATAGACCCGCCCATCATGGTCATAAATGACGGCGCCCAGTCCGGCTCCGGAGGGCGATCGGAGATCGACGTAGCCGTGCCCGAAGGACGTGAAGAGCTGGGAGAGGAGGAGAGAAGCGTACGACTCTTCCATGGCGTAGCCGGCCAGGTTCACCGACAGCAAGTGATCGAAGGCGCGTCGGTAGAAGGCCAGGAAGTCTTCCGTGGGGTAGCCGGTGCGGCGGGCCGTCTTGGTGGCGAACCCGTAGGGGCTTAATGGACGCAAGGAGATGCTGTGGAAACCCAGCTTCCGGTATTCGTCGATGATGGCCTCAGGAACCTCGAGGCTCTGGCGGGTCAGCGTCGTCAGCGCCGAGACGCCATCGTCTCCCAGCCAACGGCGTCCGCGTTCAATCCCCTCCACAGTCCGACGGTAGCTGTCCCGGCCCGGCCGGGGGCGATTGGCGTTGTGAAGCCATTCGGGACCGTCCAGCGAGGTGGAGAGCTTGAAGCGATGTTCGGTCAGAAACGCCAGCTGGTCGTCGGTGAGGTCATGCAGGGTGGATGCCAGCACGAAGCGCAGGGTGCGTCGGGCGCTCCGATTACGCTCGACGATCCGCCGGGTGATGGCCTTCACTTGCTCAAAATTGAGCAGGGGCTCACCCCCTTGGAATTCGATCGTCAGTTCTTGGCTCGGCCATTCGAACAGCCGTTCCACTGCGTGTTCGGCGTGCGCACTTTCCATGTCGAACGCAGTGGCGCTCGTCTCCTGCCGCGACACCTGGCAATAGTTGCAGGTGTGGTGGCAACGCAGCGACACCACGAAGATGTGGAGAGCAGGTCCTCCCATCAGGTAGGACTTTCGGCTGCGGATTTGACTAAGCAGAGGCGCCAAGCTGCTTCGGTCGGTCCCGGCGACGGCCAGGTGTCGGGCTTCCAAATCCGCAAAGAGCGCGGACTCGGTCGGCAACTGGTGGGTCACCAGGCGCTGAACGTCCTCCATCTTCATCAGGAGCCAGTCGCCTGCCATCGAGGAGACGAAGGCCCGATCGTGATCCCACGGCAGGCGCCGGAACCGCAGAGGCAACAGTTGGTAGTCCGATGGGGCGGCGAAAGCCTCAGCGGACCTAAACCTCGACATGGGGCATCACCGGCTGTGCCTGGTTCAGCGCTGCGCGAAGCAGCTCCTGCTGCAGCCCGCTCGTCTCCGCTCGGACGGCCGCCCGCAGGCGCTCGTCCAGTAAGTCTCGGGAAAACCGGGTCCAGAGATCCTCTGGCAGGTCGGAGCCATCCAGAGACCAAAAGCTAACGGTGAGGTTGGCGCCTTGGCTGCGCACCTCCACACCAAGCTCGCCGGTATGGCGATGCACGGCCCGAGCCACGACGTCGTCTGAATACAGTGCGCGATCGATAATGAATTGCGAGCGTTCCATTGCTCATCCCCCCTGGATGAGTGAACTTTGCTCCTGAGTAGGCTTTGTTGCAAGTGACCTGAAGCCGAAGCTCTCCTTCGACTCAATTCCTTCCTCGAATGGAGCCCTGCAGATTGCGCAGCACGCGATGGCGCCAGCTGTCAGTCACAGTTTGAAATGCACGTATCTAAGCGCCGGGCCCAACATGAGGCCGCTTTGGCAGCTGCTATTCCACGTCGACCCTTTTTCCATTTTTCATCCTCATCTCGGCGCGACCGCATCCGCCCTCGCCTCAGCAGTCAAGGCGCAGAGGGCCTGCTGGATGGCACTGGTGAACACATATCCGTCTCTTCCTGCGTGGGCGTCCGACGCTCCGGCCAGCGTCATCCCCCATGCCTGTGAAAACACCTGGGGGTTCGGATGGCTGGCGATGACCGCGCGCAGCCCGTACTCCAGTGCCTTGATGTAGCCGCGGTGGGCTTCTAAGTCGACCTCGCATGCCTCAAGGCGCGCGGCCAACTGTTCTAGGGAAAGTTCCATAGGAGGGCTCGACAGGTGTGGGGGGAAGGTTGGATAGTGGCGGACAGGCCACCAGAACCTACCCATGAGTATCCTCAACGTTTTGCTGAGCACTGACCAGCTGGTCGTGACGGTGGATACTTGGGCGGAGGACGCCCTAAGCGGTCAAGCCTCGGCAGGGGCGAAGGTGCTGCTCATTCCTCAGCACCAGATCTTGCTGGCGACCCGAGGGTCGGCCCAGTTCTTCCTGCGCATCTACCAGCTCTCGTTGGAAGCCAGTTTTCGAGCGGACTTCACCCTGGAGCAGCTGACGGCGGAGTTGGGGCGGGTCATTGACCAGCTTTGGCCGAACTACGCTAAAGCCGTGGCTGAAGCGGGCTTGCCGGCAGAATACTGCACCACGGAGCTGGTGCTGGGCGGATGGTCCCCCAAAAGCGGACGCATGATGGCCACCGCCTATGCCAAACACGACGCGGAGGTGCCTGCGGTGGTCCAGCCGATCACGGGGCAGCTCTCGTCGCCTGGTGAGCCCTTGCAGGATTGGCCGCCCTCAATGGCAACGCCGGCCCTGTTCGAGGCGGGCCGGCGGCAGGCGCAGTGGCTCAACGAAAGGGCGGGCAGGCGAGTGGCCGGAGGACGGTTGTTACTGGGGTTCCTTCAGCCGGGCCAAGCTGTCGTGAAAGACCTCGGCGCTCTTTAAAACTGGATCATCGTTTCTTGGCTGGAAAAGCCAAGGATTCGTGGGTCGGCCGGACCAGGCCGCTGGAGGACACGGCGGTACCTAATGGGCGGGGATTTCGTGTCCGGGCAGGTTTGAGCGGCGTGGTCAGCTCTGATCGATTTCTGAGTACAGTCGATCGACCTCTGCGCGTTCTTCGTCAGTGTAAGAGTGGCCTAGATAGAGTCCTGAATAGTCCATGGCAAGTGCGATGAATCGGTGTGCAACTTGCGCGGCGGCCGGTTTAGACAAGTCAAGGAAGGCACAAAACGCATGTCCGGTTTGGGCCGCTAGCTTGCCTAGCTCTTCCAAAAGTGCGCGCAGCGCAGTCGGGTCGAGAAATGGGCCGTTGTGCGCGTCCATCCCCATTGGCCGAAGCATCGCAAACCCTTCGACCGAGGGGTGTCCAGCTAGGCTGGAAAACGTGGCATAGATCTGTTCCCGCCGACTGCGTGCGACTCCCATGTCCGCGTCCAAGCGCTTCCTAACCGCTGCGGGAGCGAAGAGTGCCTTCTTCGTCTTGCGGTCAGCCGTACGCCACATGGCAATGTGGGTAGGGTCGATGTGGAAGGCGTTGATCAAGTAGGTGGTTTCAACAACGTCTCGGAGAAGGAGCGCAGCCGCTTGGTAGTAGCCCGAGGCCGTCAACTTCCATGACCCAGCAAAGTGATTGAAACAGCGTATCGCGAGGTGGCTCACGGCACGCTCGTCATCATTGGCTTGGTGGTGCTGGCGGAGCACGTCCAGAACGTCCATGGCCCGCTCTACCAAGGCCAAGTGATCTGAAAGATCTCGATGGGATGCGATCAGAGCAACGGAGCGCTCGTGAAGTTCCTCTTCGCCTTGATGAAGCAGTTTCATGTTGCGCGGGATGTCGAACATCCTGGTTCCTTCAGCAAGCAGAGAGTGATTCGTTTCGCCGAGCCATTCTTTTCATTCTGAGCACAACAAGCCGGTTCTCGATTGCTAGAGTCGACACAACTCTATGGAAGAGGCCGTCGTCCTTCCGATCCAGTCCTCCTGCGCAGGCAGCAAGTGGGGCGGCACTCTCGAGGTGGCCCTTTCGTTGTGGATCATTGCGGACAAATGAACAGCGGGAAAGCGCGGCGCGGTGCTGGAGAGCAGTGCTGCCTCTTGAAGGTCAAGCGCCCAAACTGCTGAAACGGGATCATATGCAGGATTGAGAAAGCTGTCCGCAGGCACGCCCACCGTCCCGCCGGCTTGGCCGGCTTTGCTCAGCGAAGGTCGGTGGGCATGGTCTGAATGGACTACCTGTCCGGTGGACTGGCTTAGATGTAACTGCTGCGGTCCAATCGCATAGACCACTTCACCAGCCACAGGTGCTTGGCTGATCCCGTTGAGCGAACGAAAGGCGCCCTGCAGGAGATGCTGGTTAATTGCGACAACGTAGCTCTCGCCCGGCAACACGACACCTCTGGCCAAATAGCCGGCGCTCTTCCCTGGATCTCCCACAAGTTTCTGGTGCTTTTCCTTCAGCGCGCTGGTGTAGCGCAGTGCGATCGCTTCGTGGGGATAGGTCCACACGCCTTCTTGGTGGGACACGTTCAGCCAGTGAGGGTCGATCCCCTTGGGCTCGGGAGTAACCAGCTCGATCCACACCGAATGACCGTTCTTCGCTGCGTTGAAGTCCGGTCCAGCAGGGGCGCTGGTCAACGAGAAGCCATCATCCCAAAGGTACTTTGCCAAGAGCATCTCCGCGAGCCTTTGGTGGTGTTCCGCGTGAGAACCCCGAGCCAGAAGTCTGGAGAAATGAGGGTCGGCCAACCCCATCTGGTGAAACTGGTCAAACAGTGTTGACAACGTCTGAAGCACCTCCAAGCGTCGCCGCAGCGGAGGCTTGGTCCATCGTTGGCCCACCCTATCGAGGAACTCTACCTTGAGCACGCCTGCGAGTGGGCGCATGTCCTGTCCTGAAATGTTGGGTGGAACCGATCGGTGCATTCGCTCGAGCGTATCCGCCGTTCATGGCAGCCGGTCTCAGACCTTCCCATGCGCCCGCGTGCGTGCCGACAAAGGTCCTGGGCGTTGATTCGCCTTCGATCTTCGACCTGCACTTTGGACTACTTGATCAAGAACTCGCTGGAATCCTTCCCTTTCTGGACCAGCGCAGCAAGCCATCTTGGTTGGCGGCCACGTCCGGACCACGTTTCGCTGGGGTTGGCCGGATTGCGGTACTTAGGGGCGACCTTGCTGCCGGCGGACTTCGAGGGTTTGCGGCCGGTGCGCTTCTTGGATGACTCGGAAGAGGCCGTTGAAACCGCTCCGTAAAGCTCCTCAATCGTGTAACCGTGGTCTTTGACGTATTGGTTGATCTTGGCTCGCATGGCGGCAGCCTTGGGCCGAGTCAGCACCTTGGTTTGCTGCTTCTCCGCCTGAGTAATGAGGGCTTTGAGTTCTTTTGCCGACAGGCCGCTGACATCAATGGTCATCTGTGTGGTCCAAGCGTAGAGGGCTTTAGCGTAATTCCAAATGGAATTCGATGCGAATGCGCCCTGATCAGCCTAGGCCCCCTCCAGAACTTGGCTGGGGCCTGGGCAACAGCTGCTGGTATCACGGATGGAACTTGCTCGGGTCCTTCAACTGCTCGGCAAATTGCCCGCGCTCGTAGCGCGGCAGTTCCACGTTGGGCTGATACAACTCCAGGGCGCTGATCTGCTTGCTCCGGGTCACCTGCGGTTTCTTGTGGAGGTAGTGCTTGCGCAACACCTGGACCCGATCCCGTGGATCGGTGCTGTGACCGGTGACCAGTGCAATCTCCCTCTCCGGAACATCGTTCACATCAAGCTCGGTCGCCAGGGTGTGGCGGAAGGCATGGAACCCGATCCCTTTGGCGAACCCAAGGATCTTCAAGTAGCGGCCGAAATCCACCACGAATTGCTGGCTGTAGCGGGCGTTGGTCTCTCCGGTCTTCCGGTTCACGCCGGCAGAGAGGAGGGGGAACAGCCGCGGGTGGCCAGTGGCCTTCATGTCTTCGACGAACTCGAGGAAACCGGCGTCCAATAGGGGCTTGGCGATGGGGACGATGCGCATGCACCCGGCTCCCTTCATGCTTTGCCGGCTACGCCGTTGGCGCTTCGGATCCGCGGCGAGGTCTTCATCGATGGTCTTTTGGAAGGCGATGCACCAGATGCCGCGCTCCTGGAGGATGTCGGTCAGCTTCAGCTGGCACACTTCGTTGACGCGAGCGCCCGTGTAGAGGCCAATCATCGGTGCCCACCAGTGCTGCGGCTTTCTCGCCCAAGGGATGAAGGCTGCCGGGTCGAAGATGGCCTGCAGGTCTCCGTCCTCGAACAGGCGGATGGCCTTGTCGGGATCGATGGCGTGATCTTCTTTTGGTTTGCGGAAGGCCTTCATGGGCGAGGACGCGATGGCTTGCCCGTTGACCAGGTGGTTGAAGAAGGCGACCAAGAAGCGCCGATGGCGCTCTTCGGTGGCCGGAGCCAAGGGCGGCACGTCTTGCTCTTTGCCCAAGGTGATAGCGTCTTCGAAGCTGAGGCGTTTCAGCAAGGGATCCGACAACAGGTTTTTCGGAGCCCAGCGCAGCAGCTGCCACAACGCTTGGATGTGTTTGTAATCTACGCGGCAGGCCGAAATGTTGCCGCAGGTCAGCAGGAGAAGCTTCAGGGTGCGCTCGGTGGCGAGCACGGTCTTGGGATCCAGCTGCCGGCGGCGCATGTCCGCGAGGTGATCATCGATCTCTTTGGCCAAGGGACGCGCCGGTGTACCCATGGGGAGTTGCTGGGGATACCGGGTTCCGTTCTTCAGCGCGCTCTTGCGGCCGATTTCGTCCAGCGCTGTCAGGATGCATTCCTGAAGATTGATTGCAGCTTCGCGACCTTGAATCGTAGCTCGTTCAATCCGGAAACGGCCAATGTGGATGCCCTCCAGATGAAGGGTGCCAAAGGGTGCGGCAATGTAATCGGTGAGGGCTGCGGAGGGTAGAGCGGTCATTGGTTCACTTCCATCTGGGGGATGGAAGTACGGATAAAACAGGCCGGAAATTCGTCAACCGGGTTGATACAGAAATTTTCGCCCCGTTCAACACCCCTAGGTGTTGTTCTGGCTGCGAGGGTGCCCTCACCATCCCGCTAAATCAGTTATCTCCGTGAAGTCCTTTAAAACAAGGTATTTCGAGCGATTTTCAAGCAATCAATAGCAGTCAATTGCGTTATGCAAAGACCTTGAAGAACAAGATGGACAAAGCGTATGTGCGCATGGATCACGTCGTTGGGAAGCCCTTCTCCATCGCCATTGCGGATTTCCATGCGCCCGGTTCGATGGTTTGGAGCCGTGTAGCGCTAATGGCGTACCTCTATGGGTTCTATGCGAAAGAGTTAGAGGTGCGGGGCAAGCGGGTGGCGGTCTCTCAAGATGTGCATGTCCTGCCCGGCGCTCCCAAGATCCCGGCGGGCTTGTTCTTCACTCCGGAGGGTGAAGAGTTGTCGGCTGTGATCTTCAGCCAAGGCGCGACCCTTGCAAAGCTCAGTCGCGTCCCTTACTCGTTCGATCTTCCCGCAGACGACTACCGTTACGTACTGTTTGCACTGAATAAGCTAACAAAGTCCTTCAAAAACGAAGATCTGAAAATGAATGAATGATAAATGCATGTTTCTGTCGTTAGTTTTATTGGGTAAATGATTTCGGGGCGGGCGTTGTCAGCTGCACCTGCGCGGAAACCCAGTCCTGAGCGTACAGCGCGCCGTATACATAGTCAGCACGGGGGCGGCGGCCAGGCTCGTCCACGCCTGCGCCAAGCCAAGACTTGGCCGGTCACGGCGGTGAGCAGTAGCAATGCGTTGGTCACGACGAAGACGGTTGAACCCATGAGAGCGCTGTAGATCGTGAAAAGCGTGGATGCGGTCATTTGACCGACGAACAGCCACTTCGAAACGGCTTCGGGGTGAGGCGATCGCCACTGTTTGACCATTTGGCGGACTAGGGTGGCGATCAACACCACGGTCGCGGCCCAGCCGAGGACATCCGGGTGCATAGATTTCCTTTGACCTGCATTAGCACGGTTCACGACACCATGTCCGGGCCGCTCCGGAGGTCGTGTGAGTGACCTCTATAGATGGCGTGAGCGGCCCCCCTGGGCCGGGTGAGTGCTTGTCGCCTATTGCGCCGTTGATGGCCCAATGCCTGACCGGTAATCTCTCTTTCTGAGGAATTGGAAGAGAAGGGCTATGAGCGACGAAGATCTGGATCAGAGGATTCGCCAAATCGATGGTTGGATCCGGGCCTTGACCAGCGAAGTACACTTCCTGGACGAACGGGTCCATTTGCTCAAGCCGTTGGTAAAGGACAGTGATGTGCAGGCTGCGATGAAGGCTAAGCTTGACCATTCGCAAGGCGTGGGGCTCTGGAACCACTTGGTGCCACTCTTGGGTCAAGACTACATCCGCGAGCTTGCCAGGCTGTTTCTCGACAAGGGAGAGAAGACCGGTAGCCTCACGAACATCTGGCGCAAGCTTCAGGTGCCGGGCGTCCGCGCGCGCTATCGGGAAAGCTATGGCGGTATGTTCGATGATATCGAAGAAGAACCGATTGAGGGCATCAGTGAAGCGACGAGAGAAGAATGGCGGCAGAAACGACGCGACCGAAACAAGGACGTTTTTGACAAAGAGTGGGCGGCCGTCTCAGTAGCGATGGACCAACTTTCCAATGATCCTGTGGGCAAAAACGTCAAGACGTTCCGTGACAAAAGGCATTCCCATTGGGAGATGCAGTTGATTGGTCAGGAGCCTGCGCCCTTTGACATTGGCACACTGGATCTCACCTACGACGGCGTGTTTGAGTTTGGCAGGCGGTGCGAAAAGGTCTTGGCAGATCTTGGGAAGTTGCTCACCCATACGCATTGGGAACCTTCCGAATTCAGTGAAATGAGCGCCGAGCAGGGAAGGGCGCTGTGGTTGACCTTGGCCAGGTGAGACAAGGTGGCTCGAGATCATTAGGCAATTCCCAAGACGATTTGGGCCGACCGGAACCGGCTCGTCGTTGAAGGGGAATACATCCAGCGCCTGGCCGGCAATGGCAGGCTGTGCCCGGAAGTGTGATCCTGTCTTTGACCGTCGGAGCAGTCATGGAGCCTATGCCCTTAGCGCTTTTCGCCGTGTTCGCCCTTTCCTTGCCCAGGGGGTTGGGGTTCGGTGACGACCTTCCCAGAAGCGCGTGGAAGAGCTCGGATGGGATCACGGTGTGCGCGCTGACGAAAAACGTGATCACAGGTAACTTCGGAGTGCTTGTGATGCGACGCCAGGTGGATGATGTCTGGGTTGTCCTTCGCAGAGAGGCAGACGCCTTTGATCTGGCGGGCGCCATGGAGATCATCGAGGATGCTTGCGGAGAGGTCGCAGGCAAGCTGCCGGTCCCTCCTGGGGTGAAGCGCCGTCCTCCACTTGTGGGCAAGGGTGTTAGGGAGTTCAGCGAAATTTTCAAGCTTCTCGCGCACCCCTATAGACGGCGCGGGGCATCGATGCTCAATGAGCTCTACTTGGCGATGCCAAACCCAGATGCCAATTGGGCCAGCGACTGTCGCACTGGAAATTTCCACACCCGACTCTGGGAGGCGCTTCTGTTTGCCAGCCTGAAGGAACAGGGCCTATGGGTCGATCAGTATCATCCGTCACCAGATTTCTATGTGCGGAATCGGACGGGGGACGACGCATGGATTGAGGCCGTCACGACAAACCCCGTGGTGCCTTACGATCACGCCCATTCTCAAGAGGTCGAGCCACCGTTGAACCGGCGAGAAAGAATGCTGGGAGGGGCTGCCGAGCGTTATGCAAAGACCTTGAAGAACAAGATGGACAAAGCGTATGTGCGCATGGATCACGTCGTTGGGAAGCCCTTCTCCATCGCCATTGCGGATTTCCATGCGCCCGGTTCGATGGTTTGGAGCCGTGTAGCGCTAATGGCGTACCTCTATGGGTTCTATGCGAAAGAGTTAGAGGTGCGGGGCAAGCGGGTGGCGGTCTCTCAAGATGTGCATGTCCTGCCCGGCGCTCCCAAGATCCCGGCGGGCTTGTTCTTCACTCCGGAGGGTGAAGAGTTGTCGGCTGTGATCTTCAGCCAAGGCGCGACCCTTGCAAAGCTCAGTCGCGTCCCTTACTCGTTCGATCTTCCCGCAGACGACTACCGTTACGTTCGCTTTGGAGAGCTCAGCGATTCTACGCCCGGTGCCTTGCGCGGGGTGCCGTTCTGCATGGACGTAAACACAGACGAATACCGCGCGCTTTGGGCTCCCTACGATCACGAGCCATGGACGGCAGAGATGGAGGTGTTCCACAACCCCAACGCCAAATATCCGTTGAGTCCCGCGCTTCTACCAGAGGCCACGCACTGGCTTTCGGTTGATGGCGTGCTGGACTGCAAAGCCTTCTTTCAGAACACTGTTCTGAAGTCAAAAACCTTGATTCAAGGCGTAGATAGGCCTGTCCCGACTGTGGACGACCTGGTCTTTAGGGATACAACCGAAGGCGAAGAATGAGCGCTGCCAGTGGCCATCAACGTCTCCCAGGGCGTGTGTAAGCCGCGTAGGCGGTTCTGTCGCCTCAGTGCAGCCCGCGTGAGCCTTTCGCTGCGTCGTCGAGGAGCAGGTTTCCCCGCATCACAGCAGCCTCGCGCACAGACGGTTCTGCGCGCGCGTGCATGTGATTTGAAAGGGCACCTAACAGTTCATCATCATCGATCTTGTCCGCTCCAGCTAGAATCGCGAGATCCGCGATTCGTTTGCGACGCTTGGCTTGCACGCGCCTTTCAAGGTCTTTTGCTTTGCTGTCTCGCCTTTGCTGTGCCAGCAAGTCTCTCGCTTGTAGCTGGGCGAGCCGTTTGGTCGCGCGGGCAATGCGTTCTTGGTAGTGATCAGTGGCGCTCATGTGGTTCTCCGGCGAATTCACGCCCAGTCAAGCAGACAAACGCGCGCCGTCAAGGATGCCATTAAGTCCGACTCTAAAAGTGGCCGTGGGGGCGCTGGCGGCTGAAACAAACGCATCAAAGCGAAAAGCAAGAGCGCACCTAGGCGTCACTACGTGACGCGTGCGCAAAGGGCTCCGCCCCTTGAACCCCAATCGCTTCCAGCGCTTGCGAAAATCCAAAGCCACGGCATAAACAAAGCCACATCCACTGCTTTGGAGCCGTATGGCAATCTACCACGCCAACGTCAAAACCTTCAGCCGAGCCAAGGGGCACTCGTCCGTTGCCGCTGCCGCCTACCGTGCTGGGCTTCTTCTCGAAGACGCGCGCACCGGGCAGCGCCACGACTACCGTCGGCGGGACGGCGTGGTTGAATCACGCTGCATCATTCCCGACGACGCACCAGGTTGGGCCTTGGTGCCTGCCGCACTTTGGACCGAGGCCGAGGCCGCGGAACGCCGCAAGGATTCCACCGTCGCTCGGGAGTTCGAGTTCGCGCTGCCCCACGAGTTGGACGATGACCAGCGATCGTCTCTCGCCATCGCCGTGGCGCGGGCATTGGTGGACCGCTACGGCTTTGCTGCACAAGCCAGCATCCACAGTCCCGGCAGCAAAGGAGGCATGAATTGGCATGTCCACATCCTAGCAACCACCCGCCGGCTTGGCCCTGACGGCTTCCTGGACAAAACCCGAGAGCTCGACGGAGGCCCTGCGGGCCGGGCCGAGGTCGAGTGGATCCGGGAGTTGGTGGCAGCCACGACGAATGCGCATCTGGAAGCTGCGAATCTGGACGTTCGCGTGGATCACCGCAGTCTGAAGGCCCAGGCCGACGAGGCGCTCGCGCGCGGGGATCTTGTGGCTGCCGCAGTCCTGTCACGCGCCCCCACGCGTCACTTGGGAAAAGACGCGTCAGCCATCGAGCGCCGAGGGGAGTACTCAGAGCTAGGGGAGAGGAACAGGTCCATTCAGGAGGCGAATCAACACGCCTTCGATGAAGTGCTAGCCCGGTTTGAACAGGAAAGCCGGGCCGCGGCGCCTGAGGGGCGCAGTGAAGCGCAGGCCCACCGCGAGGCAAAGCGTTCGACCATCGATCAGACGCTTGCCTTCTCCGATGGGCAGATCGTTGTATCGCACGGGTTGGGCAAAGCCATCGGCGAGAGGCGCTCCGACGGCAGCACCGAGGGTGCTCCCAGGGAGGCCCCCTCGGTGGAGGCCATCCGGATTGAGGTGGTCCGTCAAGGCGACGCGCTCAGGGATGAGTTGGCTGCCCATGCGCTCCATTCCACGCTGAAAGCGGTCAGTGCACTGGCGAGCGGAGAAGTCGTTCCAGAAGAGTGCAAGGAGCATCGTTCGGCGCTCAACGCACTGCTGCTGGGCTTGAAGCGGTTTGGAGCAGCATTGGTCCGTTTCCCCAAGCGTCTTAAAGCTGTGCGCCGTGCGATCCGATTGCGGCACATGGCCGAACAGGCGTGGGAAGACTTTGTGGCGGGAGTGTCTTGGACGGCTCGTGAGTGGGCTAGGCGTCGCGGCCGCCGGTTGGCAGCTCTGGAGCAGCGGTCTGCTGAGTTGGCTTCAGCCCAAGCTGCCGCAACCCCGGAGCAAGAGGCGATCTTGGCCGAAGACCTACGCTTGCGCGAAGAGTGCTTGGAGGCCGCGAGCGCAGCTGTCTTGGAACGTTGCTCTGTTCGAACCGAGCCAACCCGGGAGGCGCAGTCGGACTTCCATGAGTGGCCCGTCGCGTTGGAGGCGTCCCAGCCATCCGCCGTTCCACGGCGCCCCAGGTTGCACTTAACGCAACGAGCCCCGCCTAGCGGGGCTCCTCTCGTTTCCGGTGGCATCCTTCAATGGATAGAAGGCCCCGAGTTCCGCGACACTGAAGGTGAAGTGCTCTTCTTGGCGCGACTACGCCGCCACTCATCTGTAGGGATGAAAGTGCGGTCCACCACGGCTTCACGTGTGCGCGTTTGGGACGCCGGCGTTGGGGGTGTGAACTTGCCACGCCGTGGCTGGTCCTCCTCCCACTGTCGAATCAGTTCGGCGGACACGTCCAAGGCATGCCTCACGTCTTCGACGCGATCGCTCAATTGGCGAGAGGAGCCCTGAGACATGAGCCCGATAAGCAGTTGGCTGGCGATTTGGAACTGTGGGTGAGAGAACATGGTTGAGCTCCTTTGAGCCGAGGTGGTGCGCTCATCAAAGCACCATCGCCTCGCTTGGCAACCCGGGATTTTGGGCCTTCTTTCACAGAAGCCGAAGTTGGTCGTGCTGAAAAACCATCAGCTTTGGCCGTGCTGAAAACGCACATAGGCATGCCGATCGCACTTTCGCAGGGCTGGTCGATGATGGCTCGCGCAAGGCCAGGCATTACTCGGAAGACTAGATAGGGAAGCTCAGCAGGCTACCCTGCTTTGAGAAGCTTGATGTCCGCAATGCGCTGAAGCTGTTGAAGATGGTCTGGCGACTCGCTGGACCACCGACGCGTTAGAGCCTCGTCTCCTGGCTGGTGTTCAGCCAGCGAGGCCGCCCGCAACACCGCCAGCGATCGCGACAAAAATGGGATGTTCAAGGAGCTTGGCCAAGCGTGACTTGGCTTCTACCTTTTGTCCCTCTGTCGCACTCGATGCATCGATAGCTTGATGCAATGCCTGGATCGCTCCAACGACATTCTGGGTGTTGTGGTCGCCAATCTGGATGGAGTGCGAGCCTTGAATGTTGATGGTATTCGCTCGCTGCTGGTTTGTAGGGGGAGTTCCAATCTTCAGTTGGAAGTGAGGGCCAAAGCCACCGATGCCGACATCATAGAAAGGGGCGCTCTGGATGTAGGAGCGCTCAGTTTTCCCGCTTGGGAGCGTTCGGGTCACGTAGTCGCCAGAGTCCACGTCTGCGGTTGGGTCATTCAAGATGACGGTGGTTCCCGCAAAGGTGGCTTGGTAAGGGCCTTTAACTTCCCCAGACGGCTTTTCGATGAAGGCTTCCTGCTTCTTGCTGATCATGACGTTGAGCTCCTTTTTCTATCGTTGCGATTTCGGATCACATGAAAAGTCGGTAGGGATAACTATTACCAGGAAGATCTTGGACGTTGGAGATGGTCCTGGCGAGCTTCTGGGAGTAACGGATGCTGACGGGCACTGGGTCGTAGAGTGCGTCATTGTTCCAGTCCATTTTGGTCAGCGCCAACGTTTCGTGGGCGATCGTTTCCAGTGGTCCGCTGCCCGCGTGACGCGTCAGTAGAAGTGGACGTGGGATGCTCTTCCCGCCTTGGTAGTAGTCTGATTTGCTTGAAACGTCTGAAACATTGCCTGCAGCCCAAAGAAGAGCGGACGTGCCCGACCGGGGGACGAAGGTGCCGCGGGGGACTGGGTATCTCGCTGGCTGGGTGCGCGCCGTCCCACCAGAGGATTTGACCAGCCATACTCCCCGCCAAGTCGGTCTGGAGCTGATCTCGATGCATTCCACCTCGGGGACGGCCGTCAAGGCGTCGCGAGCACCGAGAACCTCCTCTTCTTTGAACGCATTGCTCTTGTGAATGACCATTCGCCGGGGGAGAATGCCTCCATTGCGCTGTTGGTAGATCGATAGACTACGGGCAATAACGGCTCGCATGTCTTCTCGTGACAAGAACGGATTCCTTCGTGCTTCGCGCACGTCCTTGACCGGATCCTTTGCCTCGAACGCCACGAACTGCATGCCGCCCCCGTCCATGTCGAACACCTGCGAGCAGCAGGTGACAAAGTGGGTTTCGTCGTTGACCTTCTTCAGCGCGTATGCCAAACCAATGTAGGCAGTGTCCGCGGGCACCCCCGCCAGAGGGGCGAGCTTCCAGGGAATGCCGCCGGCTTTGACATAGAGCGCGATCGACAGCCTCCAAGCCAGCTGAGCCTTGTTGGAGAAGCTGAAGGTCCGGTCGTTGACCACTTGGGTTGGGATGCCGTGCTTTGCTCCCAATGCCTTGAGGACATCGTGCGCGTCGAACCCGTCCCCGGACGTGTGAGGAAGCCACGCCTCTGGGAGATGGACTAGGACCACGTCAAACTGTTCGTGTCTTGTGCTTAGTTGCGAGAGAGCTGCGTCGAAGGCGGCCACCAGGCGATGCTGAAGCGGGCCAGATCCTGGAAGATCGTTGATGGAGTCGGGCCAGCGGATGTGGTTGGCCTTGTCCGAGGAAGCTAAGTCCACGCCGAATACACTGGCGAAACCGGGAAAATCTGGGGCGTAGCCGCTCCTATCGCTAGCCCCATGTCGCTCTTTCAGCGATGCCATAAGTGCACCCCGAGTCCAGAACGCACTTGCTGGGCCCACTGTGGCGATGCGAACGGTGGGCGTGAACTGGCTGAATGTCTGGGACGAGAAGGGGCCGTAGTGCGCCAGCCCGCGAAGGGGGTGGACGTCTCGCCCCCCGGAGTGCTCAGGAGAAAAGGCCAGCTCCGGTTCCGAAAGCAAGGACAGCGGCGGTAGCTGCGAGCGAGAAACATCTACCATCACTGCCTCCTGTCAAAGTATTTGTCGTGATGTCCAGGACGACTGAAGCCGGTGAGCGGTGAAATGCGAAAGGCTGCATCGACTCCCTCTTGATCTTCTATTCCGAACGCGTGAAAGGTGACGCCGTGTGGGGACGTGAGCAAGCTCGCCCACGCGTCGATGATGTTGGCCCAAGCACCGTTGTACTTGGTCGCCCAGCGCTCTCGTCTCCAGTCAGCGGTCGGATCTGGCTTGCGCTGCGTCGACCAGCCCAGCGGGTCGCCTTGGGCCGTGTCAGAAGGAGCCAGCCGCTCATCTTGCGGTGCTTCTACGGCAGTGTACGGGTCAAACCCGCACCACCAGCGTCCCTCAATCTCTTCCAGCCGAACCGAGATGGCTTCGTTGTAGTTGCGACCGAACTTATTCCCCGTGAGCTCGCTTCCATAGGCCGCCTTGAGCTTGGATAGTTGGCTTTCGCGGCGATGTCGCTGCTCGTCTGTTTCGTTGACCCTTGCGCTGGCAACCATAAGCGAGTGCCCGGAACGCTTAAGTCTCGGAATCAACGGTCGTCGCCGAGCCAATGCGCGAAGGAGGGCATCGTAGATGAGACCTAGCGCCCAGCTGTCTTGGACGGGGTCCAGCGTCCAATGCCCGTTTAGCACTGGTTTCAGACTGTGCAATGAAGCGAGGATTTCTGCATCTTTGCCGAAGGCTGCGAGCTCATTCCCAACCATTGCCACCGCCGACCGGCACTTCGTGGCCTTGAGCATTTCCCGCACCTCAACGATGGAGGATGGGCGGCCCAAGGCTACTCTTCTTGCCGTTATGGGGAGACTTTCAACCAGCAATGCGGAGAGGCGCAGCACGGGGAACTTCCGTGCTTCCGCCGTGCGCACCGGGATGGGAGCTGCGAGCTGGGTCGGCTGGAACGACAGGACATGGTCCAGCAGCGGGCTTGGAAGGCTGATTTGGTTGAGCAGATCGCCGGCCAACTCGTCGAACGTCGCGGACTCGATGATGAAGACGCTGACTCCCGCAGACACGGCCTTCTGCAAAAAATCATTCACAGCCGGCAGGAGCTTGGAGCGGGAAGACGCACACCAGTAGAGGCCGCTTGGGAAGGGGTTCTCGTAGGCCAGGACCGACTCAAGCGCCTCCATCACGGAGGAATCGCGTCCGCTGTAGCCGACTACGACCAGACCGAACCGCTTGCAGGCTTCAACCATAGCCCGGCGCAGATCATGGTCTTGGGAAGCCAGCTCGCTCGTGGTGTTCTTCAGGGATGTTGAACGGTAGTCGCCATGAAGCTTGGCGATGAGGGGCCAGTCAGACTCATCCAGGCAGCGAGTAGCCAGGTGTGCAGAGTCTAGAGTCGCCACCGTAGGCTTGCTCGCGGCTCCTGGGGGCATTAGGGATGCCGCCAGCAGGCTGGATTCTTCAATCAGAGGATCAAAGTTGGTCGTGAAGACGCAGGGAGCCTTTGAGGCGCTTATCAGACCGGCCAGCATGCGGTGCCCAAAACAGGGGGTGCCCTTGTTGATGGCGTCAGCGATGTATTGGCGACGATGGGTCTCTTGCGGATAAATCGCCTCGAACGCGGCCGCATACTCGGTCGGATCGTTAGGGGGCGGAAGGAGAGGGGTGCGAGAGAAGAACTCGTCAATGCGCTGAACCCACAGTGGATCACTCGGATCAACGTTTCGGCGAGGGAACCGGGTCTCTTGGCAATAGAGCCTAGCTTTGAAGTCCAGGATCATGTCGTAGCCGGTCGGGATGCCGGAGGCCGCAGAAGCGCCGGCACCGAGAAGCCACGCGTGAAGCTCGGGTCGGAGGGTAAAAGTTGTAGCGAACTTAGATGCAGAAATAACCTGGATGGATTTCGTCATCAGGCAGCTGTTGAGTGACCAGGTGAATGGGACAACTCAATCCTACTACCCCTCGTGTCTCATCTCCTCAGACTCCGAGATTGGAATCGATTCCAATCAACAAAAATGGGTCGGGCTTGCTGCAGGGGGCTTGTTGCGACGGTGTTGCGTTTTAAGCGCTGTTCGGCCGCCAATGGGCCGGAGTCATTGCTGCAGAAGGGCTTGCTTGCATATGATTCCGATGAATCCATCGTGCTTCATCAGCGGGGTGTGGTCCTTGGACGCCTTGGCGTTGCTGGTGTTGTCTTTTGTATCAGTCACTTGGGGCGTTTCGCGTCTTGGCAGGGCGTCGGGGCGTGGCCACGCGCAGGCATGGCCGGAGAGATCGTTAGTGTAGCGACCTGGGGCGGTCGATGATCCCGACCGGAAGCCCAGAGACAAGGGCGGTTGCCCGCGACTGTCCGTACGCCAACGCAGGCCCCCGTACACCTGCGGTTTGGTTGATTTCCACGGGGCCCCACGGTAGTGTCAGCCCCGGCGATTTCCGCCAAGCGGCCTCCATGGAAACCGGGGCGACTCATCCCGGGCGGGCGTTGATGGAAAGAACAAGCATGACTGCAGCCTGCATGGCCGCCGAACCTCGTTACACCTGGCGTACCGTCCTGCTGAGCATCCTGGTCGCCATCGTTCCGCTTGCCGGCTCCGCACCCTACACCTTGCTGAAGGCGGTGCTGCTGCTGGCCCTGCTGGTCACCGGCGTGGTTCTGATCCGCCGCCAGCCCGATGTCCGCCTGCGCTACCGCATCGCCCGGTTCATCGTGATCGTCTGCTTCCTGCGCCTGGCCTATGCCTTCTACAGCATCCTCTGGCACGGGCTGCGCTGGAACGAACTGGACCTTCCTGCACAGACACTGCTCTACCTGGGCACCGCTGCAGTGTTCGCCACTGCGCTGGACTGGCGCCTGATCTGGAAGATCTTCGCCCTGTCCACCCTGGTCTTCGGCGGGTCGTGCATCGTGCAGCACCACGTGATGGGCCTTGAACGCGCGCACGGTTTCAGTGGCGGCGAATGGACCGCCATCGAGTTCACCATGGTGACGCTGTGCATGGCGCTGTTCTCGGTCATCCGGTTGATCCAGCCCAATGTCCATCCGGCCGAACGCTGGCTGCACGGCGTGGCCATCGCCGTCGGCGTCTATGGTTCGATCCTGGCGCAGAGCCGCGGGCCGATCCTGGCGTTCATTCCCGCCATGCTGATGGTGATTGCGGTGCACGTCCGGCGCACCCGGCGCTGGCGGGGGGCACTGGCCTTCGTCGGTGCCCTGGTCATTGGCGTGGTCGGCGCCACCTCGGTGCTGAACCATGAGGTGATCCAGCGCTTCGGTGAGGTCAGTGGCGAGATCTCCGGTTTCAACCAGGAAAACGAGGTCGGCTCGGTCCGCGAGCGCATCGCCATGTGGGGCGTGGCCGTCGACGCCTTCGCCGAGCATCCCGTGGCGGGGGTGGGCCTGAACCAGTTCGGTACCTATGCACGTGAGGGCATCGCCCGCGGCGAGGTGTCCGAGTCGATCTTCCGCTACAACCACCCACACAACGAGTACCTGGAAGCGGCGGTGACCGGTGGCGTGCCGTTGCTGCTGATCATGCTGCTGGTCTTCATCCTGCCCGGCATCCATTTCGTGCGACGTCTCGGCCACGCCGACGACATCACCGCGATGATCGCCACCGCCGGACTTGCCGTGGTCATCGTCTATGCGCTTTCGGCGTTCACGGACAACGTGTTCTACCGGGCGATGCCGCATTCGTTCTATTTCTACCTGGTGCTGGGTTTCATGCTGGCGACCGCCTTGCCGGCGCGTGACCTGCTCCGGCCAGGGAGTCCCTCCTGATGGCGCATATCCATCTGCTGGCCGCCGACAACCAGCGTGGGCTGTCCCATGACATCCAGGTGATCGAGCGCTCGTTGCAGCAGCTCGGGCACACGGTGACGGTCAGCCGCCTGGACGCGGTCCGCAATGGTGGCGCCTGGAAACTCCGCGGAATGCGCCTGCGCAGGCTGCTGGCCTCGTGGCTGAGCCTGGGGCGCACGCCGGCCCGGTTCGACGTCAACATCTCGCTGGAACATGTCCGGCCGGCGAGCTTCGGACTGGCCAACGTCAATCTGTTGATCCCGAATCCGGAATGGGTGTCCGCACGCAGCCTGCGGATCCTGCCGCGGTTCGATGCGTTGCTGACCAAGACCGAAGAAGCCACGCGCATCTTCAACGCGCTGGGCATGCGCGCGCTGGAAGTCGGTTTCTGCAGCCGTGACCGCTACGACCCGGCAGTGCCGCGCAGGCCGCGCAGCTTCCTGCATGCGGCCGGTACCAGCCGTATGAAGGGAACGGCTGCACTCGTCAATGTCTGGAAACGGCACCCCGAATGGCCCTTGCTGACCATCCTGCGCGGCGGCCCTTCGGACGAAGATGAGGGCGGTGCCGCGAACCTGAGAATCGTCCGCGAGCGGCTGCCCGACCAGGAGGTGCAGCGCCTGCAGAACGAACATGCGTTCCACCTGTGCCTGTCGCAGACCGAAGGCTGGGGCCACTATCTGGTGGAAGCGATGAGCTGCGGGGCGGTGGTGATCACCTGTGACGGCGCGCCGATGAATCAGATGATCGACGACAGCCGCGGCATCCTGGTTGCCGCGCACGAGGGCGAGCCCTGCCATCTGTCTAGGACCTGGCATGTGGATGAGAAGGCGCTGGAACAGGCCGTCGAGCGCGCGCTGGCGATGGATGAGGCCGAGTGGACCCGGCTGGGCGCCAATGCACGCGCATGGCACCTGGCCAGCGAGGTGGCGTTCCCGCGCCGTCTGGGCGATGCCCTGGCCAAGCTCTGAGCTGATGTGGGGCTGGTCGCTGCAGCCCGCTCAGCCAGGCACCAGGGTGATCTGCGGATGGCTGCCGAAGATCTCCATGACGATCTCGAAGTAGGTCTGTCCCTGGCCAAGCGCCAGTGCCGTCAACTGAGCCTGGATGGCCGCACCGTTGAACCTGCCGCCCTGAGCGAGTTTTGATTGCAGCCAGGCGCGCGTGGTCTCGCGGCCCAGTGCATCGCGGCTGTGGGCGATGTCACGCCACACCACCGTGGCGATGGCATGGCCTGCGAGAGCGCCGTAGCCGCCGTGAAGCAGGTCATCAAGCGCATCCAGGCTTGCGCCCAATTGCCAGTCTTCGTCGGCCATGAACACGCGATTGATTTCCACGTAGAGGCTGGCGATGTCGTTGATGGACGCGCCTTCGATGTGCAGGATCCGTGTCATCTGCAGACTGTAGCCCTCCCGGGCGGCGGTTGTGTCCGGCGCAGATAATCCAGGGCCGCTTCGGATGGAGCTGGCATGATTATGGTGTTAAACCTGCGTGATTTTCATCGGGCGCTGGCGTGTCAGCGGTATTCGATAATGATATGGCGCCATTATCTGCCGCCTTGTTTTCTGACTGCCTGCACAGTTCCATATATTTGGATCGGTCCATATATAAAGTCCCGTAAAGTTTCCCTTCGCTGCGCCGCCATCGAACGTACGGCCACGATCAAGGGAATTGAGATGCTTGCCTTACGTAATCTCCGTGTGGGATCCCGGCTTGGCGCCGGCTTCGGTCTGCTGCTGCTGTTCATCATGGCCATCGTTGGCCTGGTGCTGTATGGGAATCAGCTGAAATCCGCCCAGTTCGAGAAAGTGGTGGACGTCAACATGGTCAAGATGCGTTTGTTGAATGACATGCTTGATACCAACAACGCGGTGCTGATGCATCGCCGCCTGATGGTGATCAAGCGGGGTGATGAGTTCGACAAGGATTACCAGCGTGCCCAGGAGTTGTCGCGGACCTATGACGGTATCTGGGCCAAGTACATCAAGATTCCGCGTGACGCCACCGGCGATACCCTGGTCGCGCGCATCGAGGCGGCACGAAAGGCCACCGATGCATCAACCCAGCAACTGCATGAGCGCATGAAGGTGGGGGATTTTGATGGGGCAGCGAAGGAGCTGCTGGCCGAGCACGGTCTGGCAACGGCCTGGAATGAATCCATCTCGGCCCTGCTGCGCCACCAGGAAACACTGACCGAACGCAGCCGCGAAGAGTACCGCGCAACCGAATCGTGGACCGGCACGCTGTCGATCGCGTTCGGGGCACTGAGCCTGCTGCTGGGCACGTTGGCGGCCTGGGCGATCACCCGCAGCCTGACCCGTCCGCTGGAAGGCGCGGTGAAGCTGGCCGACGGCATCGCCAGTGGCCGCCTGGACAGCAGCATCGACGCCACCGGCAACGACGAGGTGACCCAGCTGCTGAAGTCGATGCAGCGCATGCAGGCACAGCTGCAGTCGGTGATGGCGGCGCAGGGCGAGCTGGCACGCCAGCACGATGCCGGCAGCCTCAGCTACCGCATGGACGAGAGCGCATTCCCCGGCGACTACGGGCGCATGGTGCATGAGACCAATGCGCTGGTTGGATCGCACGTGCAGGTACAGAACCGGCTGATCGAGGTGATGAAGCACTACGCACGCGGCGATCTGTCGGTGGACATGGACCCGCTGCCCGGCGAGAAGGCGGCGATCACCCAGGCGATGGACGAAACCAAGTCCAGCCTGTCGGCGATCAACAGCGAGATCCGCCGGCTGGCGACAGCGGCCGCGGCAGGCGACTTCAGCCTGCGCGGTGATGAAGATCGCTTCGCCTACGATTTCCGCGACATGGTGGCAGGGCTCAATCGCCTGATGCAGACCACCGACGAGAACCTGGTGCAGGTCTCGACCCTGCTGCAGGCCATCTCGCGCGGCGACCTGACCGTGCGCATGCAGGGGGATTTCCACGGCGTGTTCGCGCGCATGCGTGATGACTGCAACGCCACCGTCGATCAGCTCAAGCAGATCGTGGGCCGTATCCAGGCCAGTGCTTCCAGTATCAACCTGGCAGCGGGCGAGATCGCCTCGGGCAACACCGACCTGTCGCGGCGTACCGAACAGCAGGCGGCGAACCTGGAAGAAACGGCAGCGTCGATGGAGGAACTGACCTCTACCGTGAAGCAGAACGCCGAGCATGCACGCCAGGCCAACCAGCTGGCCATCGGCGCGCATGGTGTTGCCTCGCAGGGCGGTGAAGTGGTCGGGCAGGTGGTCACCACGATGTCGGCCATCGAAGCCGCGTCGAAGAAGATCGCCGAGATCATCTCGGTCATCGATGGCATCGCCTTCCAGACCAATATCCTCGCGTTGAACGCGGCGGTCGAAGCTGCGCGTGCTGGCGAGCAGGGCAGAGGCTTTGCAGTGGTGGCCAGCGAAGTGCGTACGCTGGCGCAGCGCTCGGCGGGCGCGGCCAAGGAGATCAAGGGCCTGATCGAGGATTCGGTCGGCAAGGTCGCAGACGGCTCGGCGCTGGTCCGCCAGGCCGGCACCACGATGGGCGAGATCGTGGCCTCGGTGCAGCGCGTGACCGACATCATGGCCGATATCTCTGCTGCCTCCCAGGAGCAGAGCTCGGGCATCGAACAGGTCAACCAGGCGGTGGTGCAGATGGATGAGACCACCCAGCAGAATGCCGCGCTGGTCGAAGAAGCCAGTGCCGCAGCGCGCTCGATGGAGGAGCAGGCGAACCTGCTGGCCGAAGCCGTGTCGGTGTTCCGCACGGGGGCGGTGACCGCCGCCGCCGCAGTACGCCCTGCGCTGGCAGCCGTGGCGGCATTGGTTGCGCCGGTACGCCGGCCTGCGGTGCTGTCGCCGCGGCTTGAGCCGACGCTGGCCGCCAATGCGGGTGGTTGGGAAGAGTTCTAGCAGAGGGCAATGCCGGCAGGGAGACGGCGCCCATCGCGACGGCTGGTCGCGATGGGCGCGGATTTTCTTCCTGAACGTGCGATGGCCGATGAAGTGGCGGACACGCGCATTTCACTTCCGGTTGCCAACCGCGGGAGGACACTGGTGCCATACCGGAACTCAGGAGATGGCCATGAAGACCTCGACCCGATTGCTTGTGCTGGGCACCCTGCTGGCGGCTTCGTCGGTGGCCGGCGCGCAGACCTATGGGCCGCGCGATGAGGGACGCAAATTCAATGACGGCAGCCGCGTGGTCTGCAAGAACGTGGAAGTGCAGCGTAATTCGCGCGATCCCAACCGCATCGCCGGTACCGCCACTGGCGCTGTGATTGGTGGCCTGCTGGGCAACCAGGTGGGCGGTGGCAACGGCAAGAAGCTGGCCACCGTGGCCGGTGCCGTAGCGGGCGGCGCTGCCGGCCGCCAGATCCAGGGCAACAGCCAGCAGAAGAACGGCGACCGCGTGGTCGAACGCCGCTGCGAACGCGTTTACCGCTGACCGATGATGCCAACAGCGTAATCCCCCTTCCGCAACGCAGTTCCTCGAACGCCGGCCCCATGCCGGCGTTCCTCGTTGTGGGCCCCGTATCGCCGGCCGCTGTGTCGTGCCTATACTGCGCCGACCTCCAAGGATGAATGCCCTGTGAACGAATTGCCCGTCGCAGAGTCGCACGTGCCGGTTGCCGAGCCCGGACCCGAGGCGAGCACGCGCTTCGGTCGGCTGCGTGAGCGTACCGATGAGTTGGAACTGTTCATTTCCGGCCTGCTGGCGTTCGCACTGTTGGCGGTGCCTGGCTACCTGTTCGATGCGTGGGCGCGCAGCAGCCTGCATACGGAAGGCATGTACTTCCAGGTGCTGTGGTTTGGTTTCAGCATCAGCGTGGGCATGTGTTACGTGCTGGCGGTAGCGCTGATCGCGCACCTGACCGTGCGCGGGTACTGGATAGGCCTGATCGGGCTGAAATCGCACTTTCCCAAGGGCATCGACTGGGAACGCCTGCCGCAGATGGGCCCGGTATCGCGCGCTTTCCTCAAGGCGCGCGACGGTGGCCTGGACGGCAGCATCGAACGCGCTGATCGTTTGGCCACCATGCTCTTCTCCACCACGCTGCTGGCGGTACAGACGCTGGCCGGCACCCTGGTGATGGCCGTGCTGACGTTGTGCGTGGCGATGGCGATCAGTGCGCTTGCCGGTGGTTCCGATCGTGTGGCCATGATCGTGGTCGGTACCGTGCTGGCCAGCCTGCTTGTACTCGCACTGGTTCCTGCACTGCTGGAGCGTGTCATTGCGCGCCGGCAGCGGCGCGACCAGCCCTATGACGGCGTGCAGCGGTGGCTGCAGCGCTTCCTGGCGGGCCTGCAACGGATTCCCCTGCTGCGCCTGATGCAGACCATGCAGTTGACCCTGCAGAGCAACCTGCGCTCGCGTTCGTTCATGGCGGTCTATCTGCTGGCGGTGATGGTGGCCATGGTGCTGGGCGGGGTGCAGGTGCTGGGTTCGGTGAAGTTCTCGCTGTTCAACCGCTACCAGGTGATGACCGACGAGGCCGTCGAACACGGCATGTTGAGCGCGCATTACGAATCGATGCGTTCGGCGCACGATCAGCTGCTGCCGTACCCGATGATCCCGTCGGACACTATCAGTGGTTCACGCCTGCGTGTGTTCATTCCACACCGCCCCCAGCGCGACAACCCGCTGGCGCGCCAGCACTGCACCGCCTTGCCCGCCGCACGCAATGAAGCGACTGGCGCAAAGGCTGCCAGCGCAGCGGTGGAGTGCCTGTCCCGGTTGTGGCGGGTGCAGCTGGATGGCACGCCGGTTGACCTGCACGCCTTCATGCCGATGGAGCGCCGCGATCTCGACATGCGTGGCCTGGTGGGCTATCTGCCCATGGCGACGCTGGCACCGGGTCGCCATGACCTGAGCCTGGTCTGGAATGCCGAAGGGGGCGAGCGCGGCCCGGAGCGACGCCGCGAGTACCGCATCCCGTTCTGGTACGCGCCCGACCCCTGAAAAGGGGGCGGAGGGGATTGAGCCGCATCCCCCGACCTTGCCGTTTACGACTCAATCCCCTTGGTCCCCTTTTTTTCGAGGAGGCGCCAGGCGGCGAGGCTGCCGTAGAGCAGCAGCAGGACGGTGAGAGTGATCAGTTCGTGGCCGACTTCAGCCAGGCGGGCGTCCATCTGGTTCAGGCGCACCATCAGGTTGATGCCCGAGGTGGTCGGCAGCAGCTGCGCCAGCCAGACCAGCGGTTGCGGCGTCATCACCGCCGGCCACGACAGGTTGGCCAGGAAAAACAGTGGGATCGAGGTGGCGATGATGTACTGGAAGGCGCGTTCGCGGGTGCGGAAGAAGCTGCCGACGAACAGGCCGAACGCCACCGTGGCGGCGATGAACAGCGTACCGCCCAACAACTGGCCCAGTGGATTGCCGCCGCGCGGATAGTCCTGCACCCACGCGGTGAAGCCGGCGTACCAGAACAGACCGAACAGGCCGATCAGGCTGAAGCCCAATGCCATGCCCGCCAGCGTTGGCAGGTCGAAGCGCAGGCGCCGGCCCAGCGCGAGTCGGCGGCCACCGAGCAGCACGCCGATGCCCATCAACAGGGTCTGGTGAACGATCAGCTCGGCCACGCCGGGCACGATGGCGCTGCCATAGCCTTCCTGCGTGTTGTACAGCGGGCGCTGCACCAGGGTGACCGGCGGTGCCTGCGGTGCGCCCATGAAGGCCGCCTGGCCGACTACCGCCTCACGCCCGAACGCGCCCAGTGCATCGGCCACGCTGCCCAGCACCCAGCTGGCACGGCCCAGGTAGGCGCCGTTGCCGAGCAGCACCAGCTTGGCCGGATGGCCGCGCAGGATGTCGCGTTCCAGGTTGGCCGGGATCAGTACGATGCCCTCGGCGTGGCCGGCTTCCAGCTGCTGGCGTGCACTGTCGATGTCTGCCGGTTGCCCGACCACGCGTGCAACGCGGAGTGCATCGAGCTTTCGCAGCAGCGCGCGGCTGGTCGCGCTGTGGTCTTCGTCCACCACCAGCACCGGCAGGTTGCCGGCCACCTGGTGGCGGTACGCGGCCGGGTAGAAGAACGAATACAGGATCACCGCGCCGACCATCACCACGATCGCGTAGCGGTCGCACAGGACCGCCATCAGGGTCTGCCGGAGGCTGCGCCAGAGTGCGCTCATGCGTCTGCCCCTGCCGGTTGTGCGGCTTCGGGCGTGCGCGCAAAGGCGATCAGGCGCAGGCCGCCGATGCCACCGGCCACCATCGTCATCAACAACAGCGTGGTCAGCGGCCATATCGAAACCTGCAGCGGCGAACCGATGAACTGCTGCTGGGTCTGCAGCTTGATGTAGGCGCTGAGTGGCAGCAACTGATGCCAGATACGGGTGAACAGGGGGCCATCCAGCACCGGGAAGGTGGCGCTGGAGAATGCCAGTGCGGTGCCGATGCTGAGGCCGACCGCGGACAGCGCGGTACCCATGTCGCGGGTGACGCCGACGAAGAACAACGCGTAGGCGGCCGTGGCCAGGTAGAACAGTGGCTGTGCGAGCAGCAGCACGAGCGCGCTGCCGGCCACACCATCGCCGCGCAGGCAGGCCAGGTACCCAATGCCGAGCGCGCCATACAACGAGAACAGCAGAGTGTACGGCGCGACCTTGCCGGCAATCGCCGACCACGGCGTGCGACCCAGCCAGGCGGGCAGGGTGCCGTCGCGGATCTCGCGGCCAAGGCTGCCGGCTACGGCCAGCGCCAGTACCAGCGACAGCACCGCCGGGAAGATCAGTGGCAGCAGGAACAGTTCGTAGCTGCGTGCCGGGTTGTACAGGATGTCCGACTGCACCGCGATCGGCGCCGCACGCAGCTTGCCCGGGCCGACCTGCAGGCCGATGCGCTCGCGCAGCAGGCGCGCGTTCCAGGCCGAGACGGCGTCGCCGATATCGCGCGCCGCCGACTGGCCGGTGGTCATGTAGGTGGCGTTGTAATAGGCGAACACCGTGCCCTGCCGTCCACGCAACGCCTGTCGGGTGACATCACGCGGCACCAGTACGATGGCGAACACATCCAGGCGGCGCAGCTGCGAACGGGCGTCTTCCATGTCCACGGGCTGGCTGGCGATGCGCACGCCCGGGCTGGCATCGAGCATGCGCAGCAGCAGGCGGCTGTCACTGCTGTGGTCGAGGTCGACCACAGCAATGGGGATATCGCGCATCACCGACGGCGTGAACATCCACGCCATCACCGCCAGCATCAGCAGGGGCAGCAGGGTCACCAGCAGCAGGTCGGCACGGTTGCCGCGCAGCGACTGCAGCTCGCGCCGCCACGAAGCGGCGAAGCCGTTGCGGTCGGGGCTCAGTGCTGGGGCCATGCGAACAGCACGCTCATGCCGGGGCGGAAGCCCTCGATGCGGCGTACCGGGCGCACCCGCACCTCGAAGCTGCGGATGTCGTAGCCGGACGACTGGCGGGTGGTGCGCCAGGTTGCATAGTCGCCGGCCGGATTGATGAAGTAGACCTCGAACTCACCGTCCTGGCCGAGTGCCGGCACGCTGCCCTGCAGCTTGCTGCCGACCTTCAGGCCCTGCATCTGCGATTCGCGCAGGTTCATCGCCACCCACATGCGATCGATGTCGACCAGGGTGAACACCGGGTAGCCGGCCGGCACCAGTTCGCCGGGGTCGGCCATGCGCTTGTTGATCTCGCCGGCCACCGGCGCGCGCCCTTCGACTTCGACACGCGCAGCGTTGACTTCGGCCACCGCGCCCTGTGCCTGCTGCACCTGGCCCTGCGCGGCGCGCTTGTCCTGCTCGCGTGCGCCGGCCAGCGCCATGTCGTACTGCGCACGGGCGGCACGGGCCAGTTCACGCGAACTGGTGGCCTGGGCATGCGCTTCATCGCGCTTCTGCCGGGTCATCACCCCTTCGTTGAACAGGTTCTGCACGCGCTGGTAGGTGGCCTCGGCCAGCGTCGCACCGGCTTCGGCGCGCTTCCAGTTCGCTTCGGCGGCGCGGATGTCCTCGCTGCGCGCGCCTTCGTCGGCCTTGTCGGCCACCGCCTGCGCGGCGGCCAATGCGCCATGCGCCTGCTGTTCCTTGGCGGCCACTTCGGGGCTGTCGAGCAGGAACAGCACCTGGCCGGGCTGTACACGGTCGCCCTCGCGCACCTTCAGTTCGGCCACGCGCGCGGTGATCTTGGCGGCCACGTTGATGGTGTCCGCATCGGCCATGCCCTGGATCTGGTCGGCCGGGCTGCGCCAGGCCAGCCACAGGCCGAGCACCACCACGATCAGCAGCACCACTATCAGGATCGGGCCCAAGCGGCGCTTGCCGGGGGGCGTTTTCGCTTCGTCGTGCAGCACATCACTCATGGTCGATCACCTCGTCCGCACGCCGCCGGAACTCTTCGAAACGGTCCATCTGTCCACTGACCTCCAGCAACTGTGCCAGCGCAATATCGTATTGGTAGGCGGCCTGCGCGCGCTCGACACGGGCACCGCCCAGGCCGAGCCGCGCGTCGATCACATCCAGTGACGTCGCCTGGCCTTCGCGGAACGCCAGCTCCTGCAGGCGCAGGTTTTCCTGTGCCTGGGCGATGCTGCTGTCGAGCAGTACAAACTGCTGCCGCGCGGTTTCCAGTTCGTTCCAGGCCTTGCGCACGCCCAGTGCGACCTGGTTTTCGGCCTCGCGCAGGCCGGCTTCGGCCTGCTCCTGCTGCGCGCGCGCAGCGCTGATCTGCGCAGGCCGCGAGTTCGGCGACAGGAAGGTGTACTTCAGGCCGATGCCGAACGCCCAGTCCGGATCGGTCAGCATCTCGTCGCGGCGGCGGAAGTCGTACTGGCCGAAGGCGAAGATCTGCGGCTTCAGCTTGGCCTGCTGCACGCGCACGCCCTGTTCGGCCTGCGCCACCATCGCCCGCAGGCGTGCGATCTGCGGCTGGCGCGCCTGCGCAGTGCGCTCGAAGCTGGCGACCGGTTCCAGCGGCACGCGCTGCACGAACAGCGGCGACACCGGCTGTACCTCGCCGCCACTGCGCAGGAGCGTGGACAGCGCGGCCTTCAGCGTGGCCAGATCGTTCACCGTCTTCTGGTACTCGCGTTCGGCCTTGTCGCGGGCCACGGTGGCCTGCAGGCGCTGCGCGCGGGTGGCGAAGCCCTCGCGTTCCAGCTTTTCCGCATCCGACAGGTGGCGGTTGAGGCCATCACGCACATCGCGGCGCACGTCCACCGCCTGCTCGGCCAGACGCTGGCCGAAATAGGCCTGGGCCAGCTGCACGGTCAGCGACTGGCGCTGTGCTTCGCGCTCGGCGCTGGCCTGTTCGTGGGCGGCGCTGGCGGCACGTTGCGCGGCCGGAATCACGCCGCCGGTGTACAACGGCAGCACCGCAGTGACCACGGGCCGGGTACGCCAGTCGCGTTCGGTGAATGACAGCGGCGAATCGATGCCATAGGCCTCAGCGACAGGCGCCAGCGAGCCCAGTGGCAGGGTGAGGGTCTTCTGGAACTGCAGGCGGCGCACTTCGCCGGTGATCTCCGGCAGGCGCAGCAGGCGGGTGGCGTCCTGCAGGTCCTGCTTGTTGCGCACCGCTGCATCAGCGGCCGCCAGTGCATCGGAGACCTGCTCCAGGCGTTGCCGCGCCTGTTCCCAGTCCAAGGCAGGTGCGTCGGTGTTGTTCTGCGCGGACGCAGCGAATGGCAGGCAGGTCGCCAGCGCCAGCGCCAGCGCGGGCTTCGCGCGGTGCATCCTTGTACGTCGGCCGATCACGCCCATGCCGTCCCAGTGGTGAAGAAGTGCGCAAACGGTAGTGCGCGCGGCGTGAAGCCCGGGTCTGCGGTCATCGGATTGTCCTCAACGAAGGGTGCCGCTGGCCGCAGTGCGCAGCGCCTGGGTGATGTGCTGCAGCGTGCTTGAACGCACGGCGGCATGCTGCCAGTACAGCGGCACATCGAGCCAGCGGCGGGGTTCCAGTACCACCACGCGGCCGGCGCGCACGGCGGGTGCGACCAGCGTTTCCGGGGCCATGCCCCAGCCGAGTCCGCACGCGGCGGCTTCGACGAAACCGGTGGAGGAGGGCAGGTAGTGTAGCGGTGGCTGCAGCCGCGCGCGGGTCAGGCGTCGCACGAAGCGCCATTGCAGTTCATCCTTGCGGTTGAACACCAACATGGGGGCGTGCGCCAGGGCCGCGGCCTGCATGCCGTCACTGAAGTACTGGCGGGCGAAGCCGGGCGAGGCGATGGCGTGGTAGCGCATCGCGCCGAGCGGATGTACGTTGCAGCCCTTCACCGGCTGGCCTTCGGCGGTCACTGCACCCAGCACACTGCCGTCGCGCAGCAGCTGCAGGGTGTGGTCCTGATCGTCCATGCGCAGGTCGAACAGGTAGCCATGGCGTTGGTGCAGGTCGGCGATGGCCGGCACGAACCAGGTATCGAGCGAGTCGTCGTTGACCGCCAAGGGGATCGGCGTACGTGCGGCGTCGCTGCCGCGTTCGGGCAGCAGTTCGGCCACTGCCTCGGCCTCCAGTGCCTGCATCGGCCGGACGCGGCGCAGCAGTGCCTCACCGGCGGCGGTGGGCCGGCACGGTGCCTGGCGCACCACCAGCACCTGGCCAAGCCGGTCCTCCAGGGCCTTGATCCGCTGCGACAGTGCCGACGGACTGATCGACAGCCGGCGCGCCGCAGCCTCGAAGCTGCCTTCTTCCAGCACTGCGGCAAATGCGGACAGTTGCGGATGTACCAGGTCCACCAGCACCTCTTCAGTATTTCTGCACAGGATAAAGAATAATCAGTTTGTCTTAACGTGTCCGTTGGCCGCACCCTGCGCGTCCCCCCGCTGCCTGGCCTGTCCTGATGTGGATCGCCGCTACCGCCGCCGGCCTGTTCGCAGGTGCCGGCCTGATCATCGCCATCGGCGCGCAGAACGCCTTCGTGCTGCGCCAGGGCCTGCAGCAGCGTCATGTGGGGAGGGTGGTGCTGGCCTGCGCCGGTGCGGACATCGCGCTGATACTGGCCGGTGTCGGCGGCATGGGGGCGCTGGTGCTGCAGTGGCCGCTGCTGCTGCAGGTGCTGCGTTTCGGTGGTGCGGCCTTCCTGCTCTGGTATGGCCTGCAGGCGGGATTGCGCGCGTGGCGCGGTGGCAGTGCGCTGGCCGCCGCCGAGGCGCAGGGCGGCAGTGGGCGCCAGGTGCTGCTGACCTGCCTGGCCTTCACCCTGCTCAACCCGCACGTCTATCTGGATACGGTGGTACTGCTGGGCAGTCTGTCCACGCGCTACCCGGGCGATCTGCGCTGGGCCTTTGCCGCCGGTGCGTGCGTGGCCAGCGTGGCCTGGTTCTGTTCTCTTGGTTATGGCGCGCGCCTGTTGCAGCCGGTGTTCCGCAGACCGGGCGCCTGGCGGATGCTGGACGCCGGCGTGGCGGTTTTCATGTTCTGCCTGGCCACGCTGCTGCTGTTGCGTCCTTTATCGCCATGAGTGCGTGACGCACGCCGGTGTTGCGTATGTGTTCCACCGATACGGTTCACGTGGCCGGATACAGCGCGGATAATGCGCGCCTGGTCGCGACCCCGCCGCGCATGCCGTTGTTCGGCAGCCCCCCGGTCGCCTGTGTTCTCGTTGTACGACCGCCACGGTGCGGCATCGGTGTTGCATGAAAGACAATCTACAGCTGCTCCTGTCCCACCTGGGGCGCACCTCCCTGTTCGGCCTGATGATGGCGCTTCCGCCTGCGTTGGCCTGGCTCGACATCCATTGGCTGGGCAATGCCGTCGGCGAGTGGTCGCTGGTCGAACTGACCCAGGAAGGCTTCCTGGTCGCCAGCGTGGCTGCCTTCGTCCGGCTTGCGTTGCGGCGTGCCGATGATCGGGCCTTTGCCGTGCTGGCGGCAGCGCTGTTCGCCTGCATGCTCCTGCGTGAGATGGATGAGGCGCTGGACCTGATCGCACACGGCTTCTGGAAGTATCCGGTGGGTGTGCTGATCATCGGCTCACTGGCCTGGGCCAGCCGCGACTGGCGCCGGGCCATGCAGGCGCTGGTGCGTTTTCTCGTATCCCGGCCGGGTACCGTGATGACGATTGGTCTGGTCCTGCTGCTGTTCTATTCGCGCCTGATCGGCATGACGTCGTTGTGGACCGGACTGTTGGGTGATCAGTACATCCGTGTGTTCAAGAACACCATCGAGGAGACCACCGAGCTCCTTGGTTACACCTTCATTCTCGCAGCCAGCGTCGGCTATGTGGCACATCGGGTGCGCGAGCCGCTGACGGCGCGCAAGCGCACCGTGCACGAGGACGCCGGGATGCAGCAACGGCCACTCTAGGCGCCATCCACCGCGCATAACGGCGTCTCGCCGGGGCGCAGGGTCAGTACGCGCACGCCGCTGCGGGTGACTGCCACGGTGTGTTCGAACTGCGCCGACAGCTTGCCGTCGCGCGTGTAGACCGGCCATGCGTCCGGCTGCTGGCGGATGGCCGGCTTGCCCTGATTGAGCATCGGCTCGATGGTGAACACCATGCCTTCTTCCAGCACCATGCCGGTGTGGGGATGGCCGTAGTGCAGGATCTGCGGTTCCTCGTGCATTTCCTGGCCGATGCCATGGCCGCAGTATTCCTTCACTACGCTGTAGCCGTGGCTGCGCGCGTGGCGGGCGATGGCGTGGCCGATGTCGCCCAGGCGTGCGCCGGGGCGCACCGCGGCGATGCCTTTCCACATCGCCTGGTAGGTGGTCTGCACCAGCCGGCGCGCGGCGTAGTCGACCTCACCGACCAGGTAGGTGGTGCTGGAGTCGGCGATGTAGCCGTTCTTCTCCAGGGTGATGTCGAGGTTGACGATCTGACCGTTGCGCAGCACGTCGGTGGTGCTGGGAACGCCGTGGCAGATCACGTTGTCGATCGAAGTGTTGAGCACATACGGGAAGCCGTACTGGCCCTTGCTGGCCGGCCGCGCCTGCAGCTCATCGACGATCATGCGCTCGACGAACTCGTTGATCTCCATCGTGCTGCGACCCTGCAGCGGCAGTTGGTCGAGCGCGGCGAACACCTGCGCAAGCAGGCGCCCCGATTCGGCCATCAGCGCGATCTCGTCGGGGCGCTTGATGATGCCCATCGGCTCAGACCTGGCCCGGGGGCAGCAACGGTGGCTGCACGCCGGCCGCGCGCAGCTCGCTGGCGACGATGTCCTGGAAACTCAGCGTAGGGTTCAGCTCGCACAGCATGCCGACCCGGATCCAGAAGTTGGCCTGGGCGTTGATCGAACGGCTGGAGACGGTGCAGGCACGGCGCAGCTGGTCGTGCAGGGTGTCATCGATGTTGACGATGCCCATGGGCGGTCCTGGAGGGTTAAATATACGAAGCGTATATGTTTCGTATATTCATCTCAACCCGGCGTCGTTCAGTCCACGCGTGTGGCGAAGCGCAACCGGTTGTCGTCCGGGTCGCGCAGCAGCATTTCGCGGCTGCCCCATTCGGTGTCATGCGGGGGCTGCTCGATCGGCACGTTGGCCGCGCTGAAGGCGCGGTGCAGGCTGTCAACATCGTCGACGATGAAGTACACCGCGCCGCCGACCTCGCAGTCGCCGCTGTGTTCGGTGAGGAAGATCGTCTGGCCGTCGCGGGTGAGCTGGGCGAACAGCGGGAAGCCGGGTTCGAAGCGATGTTCCCAGTCGACCACGAAACCCAGCCCCTGCACGTAGAACGGCAGGGTGGTGTCGGCATGGCGCATGCGCAGTTGCGGGATGACGGTCTGGGGCATGGCGAGGGCTCCGAGGTGGGAACCCAGTGTAGAGCCGAGCCATGCTCGGCTGCTGTTCGCGGTGCCCGCAGTCGAGCATGGCTTGACTCTACAGAAGGCGCCAGCCGAGCGTGGGCTCGGCTCTACCCGGCTCTGGTAGTTGCCAACCTTGGTTGGCATTGCCGGACAGTGGTCAGCAGGCCGTCGGCACGGCGGCCATTGCCGCCAGCAGTTCGCGGTTCACCTGCTGGTGCCGGGCCTGCCAGGCAGGAAGATCATCGGCGCTGACGTCCGGCTGGCCATCCAGCGACGACAGCCAGCGCTTGAAGCGGCTCTGGTAGTTGGCCAACGACACTTCGCCGGTGATGTCACTGCCGACCAGGCCGCCGGCGCGCAGTGCTTCGATCACCACCAGCGCGTGTTCCAGCTGGAAGCGGCCCTGGTCCCAGTTGCTGCGGGCCACGTCTCCGGCGAACACGTCCTTGTCGATCGACAGATAGGTCGGCTGCGGCGACTTGGCCTGCTCGGCGGCGAACGTGGCGACCAGGGCTTCGGGGTGCTCGAAGCGGCGGAAGGCGTGGCCCATGCCGAGGCGATGGCCCCAGCCGACATCCACGTCCATGCACCAGTAGGTCAGGCGACCGCCCATCAGCGGACGCCAGTGGTTCTCCCAGGCATGGCCGAGGCCGATGTCGCTGGAGGTGATGCCGAGCACGTGGATGTGCGAGATCTGCGGCAGCTTGCTGGCGGCGTTGACCCACGACCCGCAATGCATGCCGAACGGGAATCGCATGTTGTCCGGATGGTTGTCCAGCACCACCAGCTGGAACGGCGCCTGCGCGCGCATGCGGCGCAGCAGCGGCAGGCTGAGGTGATGGAAGTCACCACTGCCGAGCATCACTGTGCCGAGCAGGGCCGGCAGCGGCGCAAGCACCTCGGTGCTGAAGCGATCCAGGGCGCCGTTGCTGCAGGCGAATCGCAGCGTGTCGTGCCACTGCGGCAGGGCCAGGGTCTGCGCCTGGGGCAGTGGCAGCACGCCACCGTCCAGGTCCAGGATCAGCGGGGAACGCACCAGCATCGCTCAGCCGCCTCCATCAGGTTCGCCCTGCAGGTACGGGGCCAGCCGGCGCAGGGCGGCACGCAGCAGCGGGGAACGGGCATGGATCGCGTGCCGGGTGGAGGTGAAGCGGGCCCCCAGCTCGGCCTTGATCCGCGAGTCGGTCCAGCCAGCCACGTAGTGGCTCAGGCCGTGCTGCAGGGCGTACTCGAGGTTGTGCATCCAGCTGACCGCGTACAGGTTGTGCTCGCGCGACTGCGGGTAAGCCAGGCCGATGTACTTGTCCACCAGCTTGCCGGCATGCACGTAGCACAGGTTCCAGCCGATCAGCTGGCCCTGGTGGCGGTACAGGAACATCCGTCCCTGGCCCTGGCTGTCGGCCAGCAGATGCTGGAAGTAGGGCAGGCCGAGCTGGTCGAAGTGCACCGCGCTCTGCGCATACACACCCAGGTACAGCGCATGCAGTTCGGCCTGCAGCCGTGGGTCGGCCAGGGCCGGATCACCGGTGGCGATGCAGTCGATCTGCAGGTCGTCGCGCGAGCGCAGCTTGCGCCGGATGTTCTTGCGGCGCGAGGACGACAGGCGGCCGAGATAGCCGTCGATCGAATCGAAATCGATCGCCACCCAGGCCAGCGGCATGCCTTCCAGTTCAACGAAGCCGCGCGCCAGCAATGCCTGCAGGAAGGCAGCACTGTGCGCGTTGGCCGCATCGTCCAGCAGTGGTGAATCGATCGCCAGGTCCTTGACCACCAGCAGCCGGGTATCGCCGATCGCGTGACGCGTCACGTCCTCGGCCAGCGCCTCCGGCGCGACGTGTGCCGGCAGCGGGGTGTACTCGGTGCTGGTGGCACCGACGAAGCGGGTCTTCCAGGTGATCCACGGCCGCCACAGGCGCGACAGCGGGAGGCCGAGCAGCCTGCCGCGCAGTTCGTCATCCATCGTCGTGGTCAGGTCCAGCGGTGCACGGAAGGACGGCAGGCCGCTGGGAAGGCGGCCTGCCTCGAATCCGAGCGGCGGGTGGGCCAGGAAGCCCTCCAGCAGCGCGGCCGGTTCCAGCGCGGTGCTGGATGCGCGTGACGTCATCTCCATCGGCACGGGAACCGGCAGCGCATCGACCTCAGCCCTTGGCCTTGGTCAGCGCCTGGTCGAGCAGGATGATCGCCAGGTCGATTTCTTCGTAGCTGATGTCCAGAGACGGCGCAAAGGTGATCACGTTCTTGTACCAGCCACCCACGTCGAGCACGAGGCCCATGCGCTTGCCGTCGTGCAGCAGGTCACCGGCCAGGCCGATGTCGACCATGCGGTCCAGCAGTTCCTTGTTCGGGGTGTAGCCGTCGGCCTGGCAGATTTCCGCGCGCAGGGCCAGGCCCAGGCCGTCGACGTCGCCGATTTCCGGGTGGCGCTTCTGCAGGCCACGCAGGCCGTCGAGGAAGTACGCGCCCTTCTCCGGCACGGTGCGCTCGTAGTCCATTTCCTTGCCCAGCTTCAGCACTTCCAGGCCCAGGCGGGTGCCCAGCGGGTTGGAGTTGAAGGTGGAATGGGTGGAGCCCGGCGGGAACACGGTCGGGTTGATCAGCTCTTCGCGAGCCCACAGGCCCGACAGCGGGTTCAGGCCGTTGGTCAGCGCCTTGCCGAACACCAGCACGTCCGGGGTGACACCGAAGTGCTCGATCGACCACAGCTTGCCGGTGCGCCAGAAGCCCATCTGGATTTCATCGACGACCATCAGGATGCCGTACTTGTCCAGCACGCGCTTGAGGCCGGTGAAGAAGTTGCGCGGCGGAATGACGTAGCCGCCGGTGCCCTGGATCGGCTCAACGTAGAACGCGGCGTACTCGGCCTGGCCGACCTTGGGATCCCACACGCCGTTGTACTCGCTTTCGAACAGACGCTCGAACTGCCACACGCAGTGGTCGGAATACTCGTCCGGGGTCATGCCCTTCGGGCGACGGAAGGGGTACGGGAACGGGATGAACATCGCACGCTCGCCGAAGTGGCCGTAGCGGCGGCGGTAGCGGTAGCTGGAGGTGATCGAAGACGCACCCAGGGTGCGGCCGTGGTAGCCGCCTTCGAAGGCGAACATCAGGCTCTTGCCGCCGCGCGCGTTGCGCACGATCTTCAGCGAGTCTTCAATGGCCTGCGCGCCGCCGACGTTGAAGTGCACGCGGCCGTCGAGGCCGAACTTCTCGTGCATGTCCACGGCAATGGTCTTGGCCAGCTGCACGCGGGTCGGGTGCAGGTACTGGCTGGCGACCTGCGGCAGGGTGTCGATCTGGTCCTTCAGCGCGTCGTTCAGGCGCTTGTTGCTGTAGCCGAAGTTGCAGGCCGAGTACCACATCTGCAGGTCGAGGTAGGGCACGCCCGCACCGTCGAACATGTAGCTGCCTTCGCCGCGCTGGAAGATCTTCGGCGGGTCGACGTAGTGGACGGTGTCGCCGAAGGAGCTGTAGCGGGCTTCGTCGGCCAGCAGCTGCGCGTCGGAGGCAGCGGCGTCGGCGTTCTTGTCAAAAATGTTCATGCAGTTCGGTTCCGTGAAGGACGTTCGAAAGAGGTGGCGGGGGCGTGCTCAGGCGGTGGCCAACAGCAGGGGCAGTGCGGTGGGCTGTGGGCTGGCGTCGATGCGGCGTGGCTGCAGCAGGCTGCCATCGAGCAGACGCGGCAACAGCGCGATTGCATCGTGGAAGGTAGCGATGGCGGCATGCCCGATGCCGGCATTGGCGCAATGGGTGATCAGGCGGCGCTTGGCGAACACGAAGTCGGCATCTTCGGATACGCAGAAATCCGAGCTGCCGTCACCGATCATCAGCACGCGCGGTGCTTCGTTGGCGCGCGCCTGCGCGGCGCAGGTGCATTTGCAGGTGCCACTGCGGCAGCCTTCGGCCTGGTAGGGCGATTCCAGTTCCCAGTGGTCCCCGCACCAGCGCAGGTGGTTGGCCACCACCGGCAGTCGCGACAGGCCATGGTTGGCGAGGATGCGGTGGATCGCATAATCCAGGCCGTCGCTGACGATGCGCAGCGGCACGCCCAGCTGCTCGGCGCGGGCGACGAAGGCGACGAAGCCCGGATCGATCTGCACCTGGTCCAGGTGCGCATCGAGCGTGGCCGGGTCCAGCTTCAGCAGCCGCACCTGGCCCTGCATGCATTCACGCGAGCCGATCTTTCCAGCCTTCCATTGGTCTTCCAGTTCCTGCCAGCCCGGCTGGCCGTACTTTTCCAGCAGCGAGTCGATGACATCTTCGAGGCTGATGGTGCCATCGAAGTCACACAGGATGCTCCAGTGCATGGGCAGGTCCGTCGATGAAAGAAACGCCCGGCCCGATGCCGGGGCAGAATCAATGTAGGCAGGCCGCCTTTCTCGTTCCTTTCCTGTTGAAAGGCTTCATTGACGGGCTGGGAAAGCGTTCAGGAAGGTGCATGGATGAATGCGTGAGGTGCAGTCCATCCGTGCGTCTTGAAGTCACGCGCGGGCCAGCACCTGCAGTATTTCGGCCGTCTCTTCACGGGTCTGCCAGGCGCTGTTGCCAAGGGTCAGCATGCGTGCGGCGAAGTCGCGTGCGTTGGGCATGTCGTCCTGCGGCACGATGCCGCGCAGGTACGCGTAGTCGGGCAGGGCATGGATGAACATGCGGCTGGCGCCGAGCCCGCGTGGCCACAGGTCTTTCAATACGGCATCGCGGGCGCGCTGGCTGGGCAGCAGCAGCATCAGCATCGGCCAGGTGCCACCGCTACCGGCAAGGCCGTCGACCACCTCAACGGCTGGCAGCTGTGCCAGCTGCACGCGCAGCTGCAATGCACGCAGGCGCCCTGCCTGCAGGAAGGCCGGCAGGCGCCGCGCGGCACGGGCACCGATGTTCTGCCGCCACTGGCTGACCCGGTGCTGCGGAATCTGCAGCGGGAAAATGTCACCGACCGCTTCTTCCAGGTCGCCACGCTGCAACGCACTGCGCAGCGGATTGCCGTACACCAACGACAGCAGCGATGGCCGATAGCAAGCGGCCAGGCCAAGCAGCTGCAGACTGCGCAGCAGTTCCCAGCGCAGGCTGGAACGCACCTGTTCGGCGGCATGTCCGGCCAGCGCGGCACGCAGCTCGTCATCGCGGCTGACCAGCAGGCCGCCTTCGTGCAGGCTCAGGCCCTTGCCGGCGGCCAGGCTGAAGAATCCGATATCGCCACGCAGGCCGACACTGCTGCTGCCGACCCGTGCACCGAGCGCCTGCGCGGCATCCTCGATCACCCAGGCGCCAGCGCCGCGCGCAACCTCGCAGGCCAGCTCGACATCGGCGATGCGCCCGCCCAGGTGGGTGGGCAGGATTGCCAGCGTGCGTGCGTCGGCCAGGCGCTTGAGCTGGCCGGGGTCGAAGTCGAAATGGCCTTGGCGGGTATCGCACAGCTGCACGCGCAGGCCCAGGCTGTGCACCGCGATCGGCACCAGCGGGCAGGTATAGGCCGGCAGGATCACGGTGTCGCGCTTGGGCGCACGCTTGCGCAGCGTACGCAGTGCGATCAGCAGCGCGTGTGTGCCGGAACAGGTCAACTGCAGCGGCGGTGTGCCGAGCTGGCTGGCCAGGATCGCGCGCAGGTCGCCACCACCGGGCAGGAAATCGCTGGCCTGCATCGGCAGGCCAGCCGTCGGTGGCAGTTCGCGCGCGAACAGGCTCATCGCAGGGGGCTCACGCGGCGCTTTCGGCGGGGCTGTGCGGGTCGTCGGCTTCCGCGCGGCCGAGGCAGACGATGCCGGCCACGATCAACACCGCACCGAGCAGATGGTGCAGCGTCAGCGGCTCGTTCAACAGCCACGCCGACAGCAGCAGCACGCTGATCACTTCCAGGTGCGAGGCGGCGAATGCGGGGCCGATCGGCGCATGCCGCAGCAGGCTCATCCAGGTGAAGAACGCACCCACGTAGCCGAGGATGGCGCCGTACACCCACGGCTGCGACAGCACGCGCAGCAGCCACGCAGTGTTGGCCTCGACCGGCAGCGCGGCATCGCCGGCGTACTTGAAGCACAGCTGGGCCAGCGTGTCGAAGGACATCAGCAGCGGGAAGCCGATGACATACAGGCGCCTCATGAGCCGGCCCCCACCACCGCCACGCCCGCCGTGACCAGCAACATGCCGGTCACCCGCAGCGGCGTGAGTTTCTCGCGGAACAGGAAACGGCCGGCGATCATCAGCGCGACGATGTTGATCGAGCCGAGCAGCACGCCCTTGGACAACGGCACCAGCGACAGGAACGCGATCCAGGCGACAAACTCAAGCACGTAGCAGGCGATGCCGATCCACAGCCAGGGGCGGCTGAGCATGTGTTTCCAGCGTTGCAGTCCTTCGCCTTCCTGCGGATCGCTGGCGGCGGCCTTGAAGGCGAGCTGGCCACCGGTATCGAGTACCACATTGGCCAGCCACAGCAGCGTGGCAAGTGCCCCCATTTCAGGCCACCGCCTTGAGCACGCCCGTGCGTTCACCGATCTCGGTGAAAAAGCGCGCGCTGCGGCGGATCACGTCGCGGCGTTCGCGGTCGATGGTGATCATGTGGTAGCTGTCTTCCAGCACCACCAGTTCCTTCGGACCGCTGACCCGCGACATCACCAGCTCGGCGTTGCCCATGCTGGCCACGTCGTCTTCGCGGGCGTGCATCACCAGGCACGGTGCGGTGACCTGGTGCAGATGGCGTCGGGTCCAGTTGCTCAACGCACGCATCTCGGCCAGCGCATGCCAGGGGTTGCCCGGTAGGCCGGCGGCGGCGCTGTCGCCGGACAGCATGGCGGCGCTCACCTGCGCACGCAGGCGCTCGTCACGCAGGCCGTACGGCGGTTCTTCCATGAACATGCGGTCGCGGCCGATGTTGAAGCGCTTGAACCACGGCAGCAGGAACGAGAAGCGGGCTACGGCGGGAATGTTCCAGCCGTCGTAACGGAACGTGGCGCCGTACACGCCGACCCCGGACACCCATTCCGGGCGCCGGGCAGCCAGGGCCAGCGACAGCACCGCGCCCATCGACAGGCCGCCGACGAACAGCTGGTCAACCTTGCCGCGCAGGGTTGCCGCCGCATCTTCCACGCCCTGGTACCACTGTTCCCAGGTGGTCGCCAGCAGGTCATCCACGGTGCCGCAGTGGCCGGGCAGCTGCACGCCGTGCACGGTGAAACCGGCGTTGTTCAGCCCTTTGCCCAGCATGCGCATTTCCGCCGGGGTGCCGGTCAGGCCATGGACCAGCAGCACGCCCTGTGGGCCACCGGGGAGGAAGAAGTCGTGCGATTCGGTCACCTGGCGGCTCCGGGACGGCAGTGGGGATGGCAGGATCGCAAGCGCGATTTTCGCCAGCCTTTCAGCGCCCCGGGCCGGGTCAGGGCGCCTTCAGCAGCGGCAGCGTGATGGCGACCTTCAATCCGCCACCGGGGCGGTTCAGGAAGCTCAGGCGGCCGCCGAAGTGCTCCACCGCCTCATGCGCGATGGCCAGGCCGAGGCCGGTGCCGCTGGCAGCGGTGCCCGGCGCCCGGAAGAAGCGCTCGCCCAGCCGTGGCATCACGTCGTCGGGCACGCCGGGACCGTTGTCTTCCACATACAGTTCGACATCATTGTCGTCCAGCGCATGCACGCCCACCGTGACCGTCGCATTGCGGCCGGCATAACGAAGGGCGTTGTCGATCAGGTTGTCCAGCGCCTCCTGCAGCATGGCGCCGTTGCCGAGCACACGCAGCGGATGGGGGCTGCCGCGGTAGCCCAGATCGATGCCATCACGGATCGCTTCCGGTACCCGCATGCCGACCCACTGCGGTACCAGAACGCCCAGATCCAATGCCTCGACCGTTTCCGGCACGGTCTGTGCCCGGCTCAGCGCCAGCAGCTGGGTGCTGACCCGTGCCGTGCGCTGGTTGAGCCGGCGGATGTGCTGCAGTGCCTCGCGCACCGTGTCCGGGTCGCCGTGCGCCAGCGCCTGGTCCACGTGCAGTGCCATGCCCGCCAATGGGGAGCGCAGCTGGTGCGCGGCATCAGCGATGAAGCGGTTCTGCAGGGTGATCATTTCCGCCTGGCGCGCGAACAGATCGTCGATGGTGCTGATCAGCGGCTGGATCTCTTCCGGTACGTCGGCATCGGAGATCGGCGCCAGTTCGCCGCGGCGCTGCGCCAGGCGGGTCCTCAGCGGGGTCAGGATGCGCAGGCCGTACGTCACGCCGAACCAGACCAGCGCCGCGGTACCCAGCGCCAGCATGGTCATCAGCGGGATGATGATCATCAGGATCTCGCGCGCACGCTGCCGGCGGTCGGCCATGCTCTCGGCCACGGTCACCGCCAGCTGGTCCTGCGGATCGTTCATCGCCTGCGTGCAGACGGTGGCCATGCGCACCTGCTGGCCATTGAGGTTGCCGTCGTACAGCGCCGGATGCACGCCGGTGCAGTCCTGCGAAGGGGCATACGGGCTGAAGTCTGCATTGCCACTGAGCGTACCCATGCGGCTGCTGTCGACGTTGAAATAGCGATGGCCGTCGGGGTCGTACTCGATCAGGAAGCGCGCCTGCGGAGACAGGTCGCTGGTCACCGGCATGGTACTCAGCATCTGCGCGAACGAATGCGTGTCGTCGATCAGGTTGCGGTCGTGGATGCGGTTGGAATAGTCCAGCGCAACGTAATAGGCCAGAATCGTGTTGAAGGTGAGCAGGCCCAGCATCGGCAACGCCAGGAAGGCGAGCAGGCGCCGGCGCAGGCTGGGCGGTCCACTGATCACGGGGTGCCGTCGTCCTGCGCGTCTTCCAGCATGTAGCCCAGCCCGCGCACGGTGCGGATGCCCATGCCGCCGGGCTGCAACTTCCGGCGCAGGCGGTGCAGGGCGATGTCCAGGCCGTTGTCGGTGAGGTCCTGGCCCCAGTCGCACAGCGCTTCCACCAGTTGCGCGCGCGACACGATGCGCTCGGCGCGTACCGCCAGTGCCGACAGCAGGCCGAACTCGCGCGCGGTCAGTTCCAGCGACTGGTCGTCGATCCACACCCGATGCCCGGCCAGGTCGATGCGCAGGCGGCCGATGCGCAGGTCCGGGTTGCCATTGCTGGTGACCCGGCGCAGCTGCGCACGCACGCGCGCTTCGAATTCGTCCAGTGCGAACGGCTTGACCAGGTAGTCATCGGCGCCAAGGTCGAGCACGCGCACGCGCTCGGCCAGGCCATCGCGGGCGGTCACCACCAGCACCGCCAGGCCATCGCCGCGCTGGCGCAGGCGTTGCAGAACGTCGCGGCCATCCAGCTGCGGCAGGCCCAGGTCCAGCACCAGCAGCGCGTACTGGGTCGAGCCCAGCGCGGCGTCGGCGTGCGCGCCGTTGTCGACGTGGTCGACCACATGGCCCTGCCGGCGCAGCGAGGCGCACAGGCCGGAGGCGATATCCGGGTCGTCTTCAGCAATCAGAACGCGCATGCGCGGGGGCTCCTGTAACGGTCTGGCCCGCCGGATGGACGGGGTGGGCCTCTCTCGGCTGCCGAGGGTAGCCGCAAACCGGGTGAAGGTGGAGCGCGCCGGCGCCGTCGGTCGCGCTCGCGCTTTCCGGCCATTCAGTCCTGCAGGCCCGGCTCGCCCTGCGCCAGCGGCACCCGCGAACCGTCCAGCAGGCCACGGCTGAGTTTGCCATCTTCGATGAACAGCAGTTCGCCGTTCTCGCCGTTCTTGATGCTGCTGTCGATGGCGATCACGCGGTCGCCATGGAAGCTGCTGACGTGCGGCATCGAAGTGTGGCCGACCACGATGCGCGCGAGCTGCAGGCGGTCGAGCACCTTCTGCACCCCTGCGGTGTCGAGGCGGCCATCGAAGTAGCCGCGGTACCAGATCGGGCTGGTCTTGCCGTCATACAGCGGTGCGGTGTCCGGGTCGGCCTTCACTTCGGCCTTGGGCAGGCCGAGCGAGGCCTGGTAGGCCGCATTGGTGCGCGCCGGGTCCAGCGCCAGCTGTACTGCTTCGGGCGAAATTCCGCCGTGCAGGAACAGGGTGTCGCCGATCTTCAGCAGCACCGGGCGGGTGCGCAGCCACTGGCCGATCACCGAGTCGGCGCCATACAGCTGCGGGTAGCTGCGCCCCAGCAGCTGGGCACTGCGCAGGTACTTCGGGTTGACGTAGCGCAGGTCGTCGTACAGCACCATGGTCTCGTGGTTGCCAAGCACGAAGTGCATCGCGCCACCGGCGGCAGCCGCCTGTTGCTGCAGGCCGTAAAGCAGCCAGAACGCTTCGGTCACCTGTGGGCCACGGTCGAACACATCGCCGGCGATGACCAGGGTGTCCTTGCCCAGCGCCCAGCTGTCCTGTGCGTCGATGACCCGGTTGGCGCGCAGCAGGCGCACCAGCAGCCCATATTGGCCGTGGATGTCGGACAGCGCGACGATGCGAGGTACCGCCGGCAGTACGGAGACCAATGGTGCCGCCGGCGGCGGCACGTGCACGCTGTGGGCGTAGCCACACTGCGGGCTGAAATCGGTGCCGCTGGCAGTGGCGGGCAGGGTGCGCATCTGTACCTGGTCGCCACAGATCCACTTCGCGCGCAGCTGGTCGCCCACGCGGAACACATACGGGCCATCGGCATCCACGTGCTCGGCAGGTGTGGCCACCTCGCGGGCCTGCAGCAGCGGCGTGCCCAGCAGCAGGGCCAGTGGCAGCAGCAGGCGGGCAGGGCGGGACAGGGCACGGTGCAGCATGGGCTGTTTCCTTGGCGGGCAATTAATAAGGGCGGGCCCGAAGGCCCGCCCCTGATGCTACGCCGTTGCACGCCCCGACAGCATGCGCCGAAGGTGGGGGTCACTGTGCCAATCGTGCTGGTTGCGAGTCACCGAGTGAGGTCTTCCCGCAGTGAGCTTCTCTCAGCAGCAAGCTTGAGCAGACCGGAGATCTTCTCCAGCTTTCCGGCGAATATCATCACCATTGCCGAGCCAATCAACATGCCCAAGCTACAGCAGGTGATGATCAGTTTTGCACCATCAACCCACTCCAGAGCCTGGTTTCCTGAGCCGACGCTCAGCAGATTGATGACCAACGCGCTGATGGTACTGGCACCTGAGGCCAGCCCGGCACGTCGGGAGAGAAACTTTGCCTCCTGATCGATGAGCTTGGAGTGCCGGTCCAGTTCTTCTGCCTCGCAACGAGAAAGATCTTCGACGAAAGCAGAGTCAAGTTCGACATTCACATCAATCCGACCGGCCATGTCGCTCCAGCCGTTCAACACCAGCTGGGCAACCTGGATGACTTGAACAACAGCAAAGACCGCGCCCAGCAGAATGATCACCGCTGCCATAGGAAGCGCAAGCGACCTGCCTGATTCCAGTGACAGCAAGCCAGCTTCCACCAGCTGTATGCACCCAACACAGAGCAGGAAAAGCAAGACCATTCCGGCGACCACATAGTTCTCTGTCCTACTGAAAGGTGCTGCCACCTTCGGGCGCTTGATGCGCGCCAACATGGAGCTGATGCGAGGGACTGCTGGCTTATGATCCTGTTCTGTCATGAAGGATGTGCTGAGTGGATGAAGCAGAATCATCCACCAGCGCAGTCGCAGATTCTGAGAATCTCCATTCGTTGAACAAAAAAGAGCGGGCCCGAAGGCCCGCCTCTGATGCTGCGCCGTTGCTCAGAACTTCGCGCGCAGGTTGAACAGCACGCGGCGCGGCTCACCCCAATAGCCGGAGTTGAAGAAGCCGACGTTGCGGTAGTAGACCTTGTCGAACAGGTTGGTGACGGTCACGCCGACGCTCAGGTTGTCGTTGATGCGGTAGCGGCCCATCAGGTCGAACAGCACGTAGCCGCCCTGGCTCATCTTGCCGGTGGCGGTAACCGGGGTGCCGTTGGCATTGAAGCGACCGGTGGGAATGGGCTGCATCTGGTAGATCTCGCTCTGCACGCTCACGCCGCCGCCCAGCGTCCACTGGCCATGGGTCCAGGTGGTGTTGAAGCGGGCCAGGTGCATCGGGCTGGTGCTGGCGAAGCGGCTGCCATCGGGGTTGCTGCTGTAGCTGTAGGTGTAGCCGCCGGTCATGCTCCAGTGGTCGTTGATCGAACCGGAGACTTCGAATTCACCGCCCTGGGTGGTGATGCCGCGGCTGGCGATGTACGGCGAACTGCCATCGGGCAGCTTGATCTCGCCGCCGTTGGGGTCCAGCTCGGCCACGTTGTCCTGCTTCATGTAGAAGCCGTTCAACGCCGCGTACAGGCGGCCGCCGAAGAAGTCGGCCTTCAGGCCGTACTCGTAGTTGCCACCGGTGGTGGGGTCCAGCAGCTGGTTGTTGATATCGCGCCGGGCGGTGGCCTGGAACACGTCCGAATAGCTGGCAAAGGCGGTGATGCTGCTGCTCAGGTCGTACAGCACACCCACGTACGGGGTCAGCTCATGGGCGCTGGTGCGCGCGCTGCGGCTGGTGAACACGCCGTCGGTGTTGTAGCTGTCGGTGGTGGTGCGGTAATCGGAATAGCGCGCGCCGGCGATGATCTTCAGCGGGTCGATCGGGTTCAGGCGCACCGCGGCGTAGTAGCCGGTCTCGGTGGTGTTCACCGTATTCGACGGAATGCCGTAGTTGAAGGTGGTCGGCTTGCCGATGTTGCCGTCCCAGCTGAAGATGCTGGGGAAGGCAGCCACGTCGTACGGGCGCGAGGTGATGCCGGCGCGGATGGTGTCCAGGTCGCGGTCGTAGTGGTTGATGCCCATCACCAGCTCGTGCGAACGGCCGAACAGCTGGAACGGACCGGAGGCGTACAGGTCGAAGGCATCTTCGCGGGTTTCCGACACCGAATAGGTATCGGCAATGCGCAGGCCCAGACCGGTGACCGGGTCGGCCCAGTTACCGGTGTTGGAACCGGCCAGCAGCAGCGAATCGGTGTCGGTGGCGCGATGGTTGTAGGCCAGGCGGCCACTCCAGCCGGCGCCGAACTGCTGTTCCAGGGTGGCGAAGTAGTTGGTGCTTTCGCGGTTCCATTCGTTCCAGCGCGCTGCGGCGCTGTAGGAACGTGGCATGTGCGCGCGCCTGCCATCGCGGAAGTACAGCGGCGAGGCGCTCCAGGCGCCGCCGTCGGAACCGGTCTTCAGGTAATCGATGCCCGCGCGCAGACGGGTGCTGTCGGTCAGGTCGGCTTCGATCACCCCGTACAGGCTGGGGGATTTGTCATGCTGGAAGCGCACCCAGCTTTCCTTGTCGGTGTAGGCGCCGACGAAGCGCCCGCGTACGCGGCCACTCTTGCTGAGCGGGCCGGACACATCCACTTCGGCGCGCTTGTAATCCCACGAGCCGGCGCTGAGGCTGGTGCTGGCCTGGAAGGTTTCGGTCGGGCGCTTGCGCACCATGTTCACCGTGGCCGACGGGTTGCCCGAGCCGGTGACCAGGCCGCTGGCGCCGCGCACTACTTCAATGCGCTCGTAGATGGACGTGTCGCTGAGGATCGAGTTGCCGCCGGCGCCGGTGGTGTAGTTGGTGGGAATGCCATCGAACATGAAGTTGTTGATGGCAAAGCCCCGCGCGTTGAACAGCGTGCGGTTGCTGTCATACGACTGAATGGTGACGCCCGGCGTCTGCTGCAGCACCTCAGAAATCGTGATGAGGTTGAAATCCTCGATGCGCTGGCGGGTGAACACGGTCAGCGACTGCGGCGTTTCGCGCAGGGTCAGCGGCAGCTTGGTGGCGGTGTTGGTGCCATAGACCTGGTAGCCCTCTGTGCGCTGGGTCACCATCACCCGGTCCAGTTCGGTGGTGGTCGGCACGGTTTCCTGGGCGAACGCCGGAGCGGCGGCACAGGCGAGTGACAAGGCGAGGGCGTTCCGGCGCAGGGCGCCAGAGTGCGTGTGCTTCATGGAATGACCTTTCTAGTTCAGGAACGGGAAGACGGGCGTGGCGCCGGCTTGGCTGGGCTGCGGAAACTGAGCCAGAGCACCATGGCCCCGGCGCCGGCGGCGAGTACGCCGCACCAGCCCACAAACCCTTGCGCTACGCCCCACGCCGCGATGCTGGGTGCCAGGCTGGCCGCCGCCGCGGCAGCGCCCAGCAGGCGTAGCACGCGGCGGCGCGCCGGAGCGGGTGCTTGACCGGTGACGTCGCGGTGGTGGCGTTCCATCGCCAGCGCCAGACAGACGAAGCCGACGGCAGCCAGCAGCAGGGCGAGCACGCTCATGCGCTGGCCTCGGCAGCCGGGGCCGCGCGTGCGGTACGGGGCTTGCGTTGCGCCGGCACGAAACGATGCACCTTGCGCGCGGCCCACAGCAGGCTGGCGCCGATCAGCAGCAGGCCGATGTCGATGCCGGCCCGGGCGCCATCACCGCTGGCCAGCGCACTGACCGCGCCACCCTGCCAGACCACCAGGTTGTACAGCGGCAGGCCCAGCGCCAACACGCCGGCCAACGCCAGTTCTTCCACCCAGCCGCGTCGGGCCGGGCGCAGCAGCGCGTGCAGAAGGCAGGCCGCCCATGCGTAGAAGAACACCTTCACTTCGGCATCGCTGCGGTTGGCCAGTTCCACCGGCAGCAGGCGGTTGCCCCACAGGAAGGCCAGCATGGCCACCGGCAGGCCACTGACGAAGCCGATGTTCAGGCGTTCCACAATGTGGAAACCCAGGTGCGGACGCGCAGGATCGGGCAACTGGGTGCGCCGCTTCACCGTCCACAGCACCAGCCCGGTGGCGACCATCAGCGTGCCGGCCACGCCGGACAGGAAGAACAGCCAGCGCATCGTGGTGGGTGCGAAACGTGCGGCGTGCAGCCCGATCATGCCGTCGCGGGTGACCACGGCGGCCGAGCGTGGTGGGGCAGCATCCAGCAGTTCGCCGCGCGCGTCGAAGGTGAGCGTGTCGTTGGCCCCGGCAATCTGGTCGGCCTGCTGGCGGCGCACGGAAATGCGCATGGACGCATCACCTGGCTGGTCGATCTGCAGCGACGCCGCATGGCCACCGCCCCACTGCAGTTCCGCGCGGCGCAGCACCTGGGCCAGCGCGGGCGGCGCAGCGGCCATACCAATGGGCTCGACCTTTTCCGTGCGCGGGAACAGCTCGGCGAAGAACGCATCGCGGCCACCAGGGTAGTTCGAATCCACTGCCCACGGCATGTACAGCGTCATCAGGGTGATCAGACCGGTGTAGGTGATCATCAGATGGAACGGCAGCGACAGCACCGCCAGCGCGTTGTGGCCGTCCAGCCAGGTGCGTTGGCCCTTGCCGCGGCGGAAGGTGAAGAAGTCGGTGAAGATCTTCTTGTGGGTGATGACACCGCTGATGATCGCTACCAGCATCAGCATGGAACAGGCACTGATGAACCAGCGCGCCCACAGCACCGGCACGTAGTGCAGATCGAAATGCAGGCGGTAGAAGAAGTTGCCGCCGCGTGTCTCGCGTACCTGCGCCGGTGTGCCGTTGGCATCCAGCGTGGCCTGGTTGGGATTGCGCTGGCCACGCCGGCGTTCCTTTTCGCCCTTCGCCTGCCAACTGACGGTGGTGGCACTGCTGCGCGAATCCGGCAGTTCGATGCTCCAGCGCTGCGCGTCGGGTGCAGTGTGGGCCAGGAACTGCTGGGCCTGGGTGACGGCGGTCGTGGCGTCGGCGGGCAGGCCGATTTCCGGCTGCATCCAGCGGGTCAGTTCTTCCTTCCAGTACGACGCGGTACCGGCAATGAAAATCAGGAACAGCACCCAGCCGACCACCAGGCCCGACCAGGTGTGCAGCACCGATTGCGATTGGCGGATGCCGCCCAGGTTGTCGGCGCTGCTCATGCGTAGGTCCCGCGCAGTAGCCAGGCGATCAGCGCAGCGAGGGCGCCCGCGGCCAGCAGGCCCACAGCGGCACGCAGGGTGCTGCGCGCGGCGTAGGCCCAGATGGCGGCCAGTGCGTAGACCACGAACGCGGCCATGGTGGCCACCAGGGTGGCATCGGCCTTGGCGACCGGCAGCAGACGCGCCAGCGCGCCGGCCCAGCAGGCGGCCACGGCGTAACCGCCCAGCAGCGCCAGCAGCCCGCGGGCCCACAGCAGGCCATGGCCGTTACCGCGCGCCACGCGCTTGGCCGGCGCAGCGCCGGCAGCAGAAGGAGAGGTGGGAGCGGCCATCGCCGATGTCAATGAGAACCGTATGCAATTGCAATTGAATGCTATTTGACACCGGTGACCCTGTCGAGTCCCCCATTCGGGGGGGGCGTCTACAGCTTGCGCACCACGGTAGCGTGCGCGGGCAGTGGCTGCCCGTGGGTGTCCAGCGGTTGCATGTAGGGCACGGCTGAGCCGTTGTCACGCTGGATCAGGGAAGAGTGGGCTTCGCCAGCGCCGAAGCGATGCCGCTCGCCCCACTGGCGCAGCGCGACCAGCAGCGGAAACAGTTCCAGTCCGGCGGCAGTGAGCACGTACTCCTGGTAGGCCGAGCCGTCGGAGGCCGGCTGCAGCTGCAGGATGCCGGCCTCGACCAGCCTGCGCAGGCGATCGCTGAGGATGTTGCGCGCTGCGCCGAGGCTGCGCTGGAAGTCCCCGAAACGGGTGACGCCGTCGAACGCGTCGCGGATCACCAGCAAGGCCCAGCGATCACCGAGCAGGTCGGCGCTGCGGGCGACAGGGCAGGGGCTGTTGGCGTGCATGGCAGGTTCCGCTGAATGTGGTTGCAGTTTAAAACCAATGCTACTAACCTGCATCAAGTTGCAAAATGAAACTACAATCATGGGCGCCATCCCCGTTCCCCGTTCCCTGCAGGTGCTGCTCGCGGTTGCCGCCGGTGCCAGTGTTGCCAACGTCTATTACGCACAGCCGCTGCTGGATCAGCTGGCGCAGGCCTTCGCACTGGATCGGGCTGCGGCGGGCGCGGTGGTGGCGGCGACCCAGGCCGGCAGCGTGCTGGCCTTGCTGGGATTGCTGCCATTGGCCGACCGCGGTGATCGTCGCCGCCTGCTGCTTCTGCAGCTGCTGGCGCTGGTGGCGGCGGTGCTGTGGCTGGCGGCCGCGCGCACTGCCGGTTGGCTGCTGTCGGGCATGCTGCTGGCCGGCTTGCTTGGCACTGCACTCACGCAGGGCCTGATTGCGTACACCGCGACGTTGGCGCCGGTCGAGCAGCGTGGGCGCGTGGTCGGCGCCGTGCAGGGCGGGGTGTTCATCGGCCTGCTGCTGGCACGCGTTGTATCGGGTGGGGTGGCCTCCGCGCTGGGCTGGCGCGCCGTCTATCTGTTGTCTGCCAGCGTGACAGCGATGCTGGCGCTGCTGCTGTGGCGGCGCCTGCCCGCGCTGCCGGTGCCGGTGGTGCCGCCGCGCTGGCGCGATCTGCTGGGCTCGATGTGGGGCATGTTGCGCACTGATCGCACGCTGCGCGAGCGTGGACCGCTGGCACTGCTGTTGTTTGCCGGCCTCAATGTGTTCTGGGCGGCGGCACCGCTGCCTTTGTCGTCACCGCCATTGCACTGGTCGACCGCGGCCATCGGTGCACTGGGCCTGGCGGGCGTGGTGGGTGCGCTGCTTGCGGCGCGGGTCGGGCATTGGATGGACTGCGGATTTGCACATCGCGTCAGTCTCGGCGCGCTGCTGCTGATGCTTGCCGCGTGGTGGCCGCTGCTGGGCCTGCCGCAGTCGCTGCCGCTATTGCTGCTGGGCGTGGTGGTGCTGGATCTTGGTGGGCAGGCGCTGCATGTAGCGAACCAGGCCCTGCTGCTGCGCGCGCCGGGCGAACAGCATGGTCGCCTGGTGGCGCTGTACATGCTGTTCTATGCCGTGGGCAGCGGTGCAGGCGCGGCGGCCGGGCCCTGGATGCAGGCGCGCCATGGCTGGTCGGCGGTCTGCATGCTGGGGGCCGGCATCGCGCTGTTGGCAGTGCTGTGGTGGGGGGCGTGGCGAGTGGCGGCGCTCACTGCATCGGCCGCGGTGCGAAGCGGTAGAGTCGACTGTCGGTAGAGTCGACTGTTAGTCGACTGCTCTTCGTTCCGACGGCAAAAAACCCGCGTTGCGCGCGGTAGTCGACCAACAGTCGAATCCACCACCATCGGGATTTTTCATTTCCGCCGGTTCACCGCTGCAATGCCCGCCGCCCCGGCGCATCCTGCAACGCGTCGCTGGCCACCACCACGCGGTTGCGGCCGCTGCGCTTGGCCTCGTACATCGCAGCATCGGCACGCGCCATCAACCGCTCGTAATCCGGATGGCCATCGTGCCCGGCCACACCGATGCTGGCGGTCAAGGCCAGCACCTGCCCGTTGGCCAGTGCCACCGGCGACTGCGCGATCTGCCGGCGCAGGCTTTCGGCAATCACTTCCGCCTGGGATTCACTGGCCGCGACCAGCACCACCACGAATTCTTCGCCGCCATAGCGGAACAGATAGTCGCTGCCGCGTGTCAGCTGCCCCAGCAGGCCAGCCACGTGCTGCAACGCGCGGTCGCCGGCATCGTGGCCATGGCCGTCGTTGATTGCCTTGAAATGATCCAGGTCGAGCAGCAGCAGCGAGAACGGTGTGCGGTTGCGCGTGGCCAGCTCGATTTCCCGGCGCAGCACGGTGGGCAGGAAGCGGCGGTTGAGCAGATTGGTCAGGGCATCGCTGCCGGCATCCAGTTCGCCGATGCGCTCGAACAGCAGTGTCATCAGGGTGCGGATGGCGGCCAGGTCCTCGCGTATGGCCGGCAGCACCGCCAGCCGCTGTGCCGGGGCATCGCCGCTGGCCCGCTGCAGGTGGCCGTCAATGCGGGCCATCAACTGGCCCACCTGCTGCGTTTCGCTGCTTTCGCCGAAGCTGGGGATGCCCTTGTGGGTGAACCACAGGCCGAACTCCGAGGTGGCCAGGCTGGCGTTGTCGCTGGCCTGCACATGACCGGCGAGTGCGTAGAGCAGGGCGTTCTCCCAGTCCAGCAGCAGTGCGCGCTGGCGCTCGCGTTCGGTGCCGACGTTCTGCACCAGCGAGAACAGCCGGTACGCAGCATCGGCACGGGTGGAGCGCTCGCGTGCATGGGTGTAGGCCAGGGTCATGCCTTCCATGGCGATATCCATGATCGCGCTGAGGCAGTCGATGGCGGCGAACGCGGTGGCGCTGTCGGGCGCGTCGTCGCGCAGGCGCACGAACAGTTCGTGCTTGAGCACGCGCGCGCCGCGGGTGACCAGATCGACCGGAATGCCGACCCGGGCATGCACATCGCCGATCACGCGCTGTGAGGCAACGGTGCTGGCAATACCGTCGGCATCGGTGGTCAGCAGCTGCACCAGCCAGCGCTGCATGGCCGGCTGCAGGCGCTGTTTGACCTGGTCGTGGGACAGGAAGCGGCGGGCACGCCCGTCCTGCAGCAGCACTTCGTAAAAGCGCTGGGCCAGCGCGGGTGGGGCATCGGTGGCAGCGGCCCTGAGCAGCGCGGTGGCGGCAGGGCCGGCCTGCAGCAGGCAATGCTGCCAGGCCTCGGCCAGCGGCTGGCTGGCATCGTCCAGTTGGGGTGGTTCCACGTCGATCTCTGACTGCGTACGGCAAACCACGGGTATCGGCCGCGGCGGCGTACGGTTGATGGCGGGTTAGCCGACCAGTTTACGCGCGGTGCAGGGTTGCACGGTGCGCAAACCACATTGGCACCGCTGCGGCAATGAGTGAACGCATTTGAGAATCAATCTCATTAGTGGGAGAATGCGCGCACGGAACGGGCTGCAGGTGCCTGCAGGACTGCTCCGCCTCCCCCTCGTCGTTGCCTCAAGCCCTTTGCCAGAGGCCCCGTAGCCCTGCCAGAAGGTCCTGATCATGTCTCCTGCCGTTGTCCTTTCGCCGCGCCCGCTGGCGCTTGCCGTTGCCGCCCTGCTGGCGGGCAGCGCCCTGACCGCCAAGGCTGAAACCGACGCCACCGATATCGACACGGTGCACGTCACCGCCTCGCAGATCGCGCGCCAGGCACTGGGTACCTCGACCATCACCGCCGAGGACATCGCCCGGCGCCCGCCGGCCAACGACATCGCCGAACTGCTGCGCACCATGCCCGGCGTCAACCTGACCGGCAACAGTGCCTCGGGCCAGTACGGCAACAACCGCCAGATCGATCTGCGCGGCATGGGCCCGGAAAACACCCTGATCCTGGTCGATGGCAAGCGCATCGGTGCCCGCGATGCCGTGCGCATGGGCCGCAGCGGCGAGCGCAATACCCGTGGCGATACCAACTGGGTGCCGGCGGAGATGATCGAGCGCATCGAAGTGCTGCGCGGTCCGGCGGCAGCACGCTACGGCTCCGGTGCTTCTGGCGGCGTGGTCAACATCATCACCAAGCGCCCGACCGGCGACCTGACCGGTGCGGTCGACCTGTACGGGCTGGTGCCCGAGCACAGCGCCGAAGGTGGCAGCGAGCGTGTCGGCCTGCAGCTGAGTGGGCCGATGACCGATACCCTGTCGTTCCGCCTGTACGGCAATCTCAACAAGACCGACGCCGACTCGCTGGACCTCAACCGTCAGTACGCCACCAACCCGAACGCAGTGCCGCCGGCTGGCCGCGAGGGCGTCAAGAACCGCGATGTCAACGCGCTGCTGCGCTGGGACGTGACCGCCAACCAGGTGGTCGAGTTCGAGGCCGGCACCAGCCGCCAGGGCAACATCTATGCGGGTGACCGCGCGGTCAGCACCACCGGCACTTCGACCGGCATCGATCTGGCCGCCCTGGCCGAGGACAAGGCGGAAACCAACCGCATGTACCGCAACACCGGCGCGATCACCCATCGTGGCCGCTGGGGCGATGTCACCTCGCGGGTGACGGCCGCGGTGGAAGCGGTGAACAACTCGCGCATCAACGAAGGCCTGGCCGGTGGCCCGGAGGGCAGCTTCAACGGCACCGACTGGTCGACCTCGCGCCTGCGCAACTACCAGCTGGATGGCGAAGTGAGTTTCCCGACCACGCTGGGCGGTGCCGAGAACATCTGGACGCTGGGCTTCGAGTACCTGGACAGCCGCCTGACCGACCCGTATTCGATGAGCCAGTCCAGCAGCAGTGGCGGCGGACTCCCGGGGTTGTCGGCCGATCGCGCGCGCGGCAAGTCCGACGCGCAGACCACCGCCGTGTTCGTGGAAGACAATATCTACCTGGGTGAGCGCTGGATCGTCACCCCGGGCCTGCGCTTCGATCATCACAGCCAGTTCGGCAACAACACCAGCCCCAGCCTCAATGCGCAGTTCCGCATCAACGGCGACTGGGTGGTGAAGGGGGGTATCGCCCGTGCATTCAAGGCACCGAACCTGTACCAGTCGAATCCGGACTATCTGTATTACACCCGTGGCAATGGCTGCCCGAATGCACTGCCGAGCCTGGGCGCCGGCTGCTACATGCGCGGCAACGCGGACCTGAAGGCGGAAACCAGCCTGAACAAGGAACTGGGCATCGAGTGGGCACCGCAGAGCGGCTGGCAGGCGTCGTTGACCTACTTCCACAACGACTACAAGGACAAGATCCAGGCCGGCTACACCCAGATCGGCCTGACTGCCGACACCAGGGGCCGCATCTTCCGCTGGGAGAACGCGCCCAAGGCGATCGTGCAGGGGCTTGAAGGCAACCTGGTGATCCCGCTGCTGGGTGAGCAGGGCAACCGCCTGAAGTGGAGCAACAACTTCACCTACATGGTGGAGAACGAGAACAAGAGCACCGGCCAGCCGCTGTCGGTGATTCCGAAGTACACCGTCAACACGATGCTGGACTGGCAGGCCACCGACAAGCTGTCTCTGCTGCTGACCGGCACGTTCTACGGCAAGCAGAAGCCGGCCACCACCAACATCAACAACGACCCGCGCTGCACCGGCACGTGCGATCCGTCGGTGGCGCTGCAGGATCGCGGCGCCTACAACATCTGGGGCGTGAGCGCGCGCTACAAGGTCACCGACACGGTCAGCTTCGGTTTCGGTGTGAACAACCTGGCTGACAAGCGCCTGTTCCGCGAGGCCAACAGCAGTGATGCTGGTGCGGCGACGTATAACGAGCCGGGCCGCGCGTACTGGGCCAGCCTGCGCTTCGGGTTCTGACCCAGGCCGGCGTCGTTCCACGGGGCTCGCCAGGCATGCCTGGCGGCTCCGGACCGGTACGCCTGCAATGTTATAAACACCGTAATAGTCTCCCCCGCCAGCACGGCGTAGCCTGCACCGCATCGCAAAGGAGCTGTTGCCATGGGCCACGACCACGATCACCTGCCATCCGAGATCCGCCACGAGAAACCCTTGTGGTGGGCGCTCGGCCTGACCTCCACCTTCCTCGTCGTCGAGGTGGTGGGCGCGTTCTGGACCAACAGCCTGGCGCTGCTGTCCGACGCGGCGCACATGGCCACCGATGCGCTGGCGCTGATGATCGCGCTGGTCGCGGTACGGCTGAGCCGTCGCCCGCCCGACGCGCGCCGGACCTACGGCTATGCGCGCCTGGAAGCGCTGGGCGCGATGATCAACGGTGCGATGCTGTTCGTGGTCGCTGGCTACATCCTGTGGGAGGCCATTGGGCGTTTCCGCGAGCCGCAGGAGATTGCCTCGTCGGGCATGCTGGTGATTGCCGCAGCGGGCCTGGTCATCAATCTGATCTCGATGCGCCTGCTGCAGGCCGGCAGCGGCGAGAGCCTCAACGTGAAGGGCGCCTACCTGGAAGTGTGGGCGGACATGCTTGGCTCGGTGGCGGTGATCGCCGGCGCGCTGTTGATCAAGTGGACCGGCTGGAAGCCGATCGATCCCATCCTGGCGGTGCTGATCGGCCTGTGGGTGCTGCCGCGCACCTATGTGTTGATGCGTGAGGCGATCAACGTGCTGCTGGAAGGCGTGCCCAAGGGCATGGACGTGGCCAGGGTGCGTGACAGCCTGTCCGGCCACGCTGCGGTACTGGATGTGCATGACCTGCATGTGTGGGCGCTTGCTTCCAGCACGCCGGCGCTGACCGCGCACATCGTGATGCGCGACGGCACCGATGCCGATGCGCTGCGCCGTGAACTGGGCGGGCGCCTGCACGATGACTTCGGCATCGAGCACGTGACACTGCAGATCGAAGCGGACCACTGCGGCGAAGCCTGTGGTGAGCCGGTGCCGGCCAAGGGCGGCGAGCACGAGGGCCATGAAGGCCATGACCACGGCGAGGACGCGCAGGGCCATCGCGGTCACGTGCATCGCTGATCGAAGATGACGCGCGTGCCGGGAGATCCCCGGCGCAGCTATTCATCCCGTCGCGAGGCGAGCCGATCCGCCAGCCGGGTCGGCTCCGGCAGCCGGTAACCGCGCAGGGTGCGCTGCACCCAGGCCAGCGCGGTATCGGCACTGACCCGATGGCCGCCGGCCACGAACAGCGGCTTGCAGCGCACCTTGCTGCGCAGCACCCAGCCCAGTTGTTCATCGCCCTCCAGCAGCGGCGTATGTGCACCGGCCTCGGCGCCCGGCTCGACGAACCGGCCCACCAGCTTCGACTTGGCCACGCCGATGCTCGGCAGGTCGGTGACCACGCCCAGATGCGCGGCCACGCCCAGCCGGCGCGGATGGCTGATGCCGTGGCCATCGACGAACACCAGATCCGGCGCCCGCGGCAGCAGCGCCAGCGCGGCCAGCAGTGCCGGCAGTTCGCGGAAGCTGAGCAGGCCGGGGATGTAGGGCATCACCGTAGGAATCCGCGCGATCTCCTGCGCCACGGGCTGCAGCGTCTTCGCATCCAGCAGCACCGCCGCGGCGCGGGTGATCGCGCCGTTGTCTTCAAAGCCGACATCCAGCCCGGCCAGCCAGCGCATGTCGCGGGGCAAGCGGTCCTGGCGCTCCACGCGGCCGGCCAGCTGGATCTGCTGCGCGCGGGCAGTGGCGACGCTGCCTTCCCAGCGTCCGGGGTCGATCACCGTATTCATTGACCGCAGCATCGCATGCGCGGCGCCACGGCCCGGTGAGTGGCGCCCGGGGCTACAATGGCGGCCTGCCTTTCCTCGCGTTGGAGACCCTGCAGTGACCCGTAAACTCGTACTGTTGCGCCATGGCCAGAGCCAGTGGAACCTGGACAACCGCTTCACCGGCTGGGTCGATGTCGACCTGACCGAGCAGGGGCGCCGGGAAGCGGCTGCCGCCGGTCGCCTGATGCGCGAGGAAGGCCTGCAGTTCGACGTCGCCCACACTTCCGTGCTCAAGCGCGCCATCCACACCCTGCAGGGTGCGCTGGCCGAGCTGGAGCAGGACTGGCTGCCGGTGAACAAGTCCTGGCGGCTCAACGAGCGCCACTACGGCGGCCTGCAGGGCCTGGACAAGGCAGAGACCGCTGCCAAGCACGGCGAAGACCAGGTCAAGGTGTGGCGTCGTTCGTACGACATCCCGCCGCCGGCCATGGACCTGGAAGATCCGGGCCACCCGATCCACGACCGCCGCTACGCCGGCCTGGACCGCAACGCGCTGCCGGGCACCGAATCGCTGGCCACGACCCTGGACCGCGTGCTGCCGTACTGGCATGACGCCATCGCGCCGCAGCTGAAGGACGGCAAGACCGTGCTGGTCACCGCCCACGGCAACTCGCTGCGCGCGCTGTACAAGTACCTCAACAATGTCTCGCGCGAGGAAATCCTCGAGCTGAACATCCCGACCGGCATTCCGCTGCTGTTCGAACTGAATGATGATCTGACCGTGCAGTCGTTCCGCTATCTGGGCGACCCGGAAGCGGCACGCAAGGCTGCTGAGGCCGTGGCCAACCAGGGCAAGGCGAAATAAAGAAGCAGAAGGCCGGCTTGCGCCGGCCTTCGCTTTTTGTAGAGTCGAGCCATGCTCGACTGCTCTCCGTTGCGGGTTCATGACCCCTGCGGGAGGCCAACCGCAGTCGAGCATGGCTCGACTCTACAGGAAGCTCGCCCCTGTGACCTTTGGCCGGTCCCTGTCGTGGGCGTACCCGGCTACCCTGTGAAATTACCCGCAGGAGAGCCACATGAACGTCCGCAACCTGGTCCCGCTGGGCCTGACCATCGCCATTGCTGCCTCGCTGGCGGCCTGTGGCAAGAATGAAGCCGCACCGGCGGCCAGTGCCGACGCCAAGCCGGCCTTCGACCAGTCGCAGATCAAGACGCCGCTGATCTCGCTCAACAGCGCCGACCTGGACCCGTCGATCTCGGCCTGTACCGACCTCAATGGCTTTGTCAACAGCAAGTGGCTGAAGGCCAACCCGGTGCCGGGCGATCAGACCACCTGGGGCAGCTTCGAGATCCTGCGCGAGCGCTCGCTGGAAGTGCAGCACGCGCTGGTCCAGCAGGCTGCCGCCAGCCAGGCCAAGGCCGGTTCGGTGGAAGCCAAGATCGGTGATATCTGGAAGACCGGCAACGACGAAGCCAAGATCGAAGCCGCCGGCCTGGCGCCGCTGCAGCCGCAGCTCGACAAGATCACCGCGCTGAACGACACGGCCGCCATCACCCAGTACCTGCGCGACAGCCAGGCCGAGGGCAAGGGCGTGCTGTTCTCGCTGTTCGCCAATGCCGACTACAAGGATTCGGCCAACGTCATCGCCTACGTCGGCCAGGGCGGCCTGGGCCTGCCGGAGAAGGGCTACTACTTCGATGACGCGCAGGCCAAGATCCGCGACGCCTACGTGGCCTACATCGCACAGGTGCTGACCCTGTCCGGTGTGGACGCGGCGCAGGCCGCCGAGCAGGCCAAGGCCGTGATGGCCTTCGAAACCCGCCTGGCCAAGGCCTCGATGTCGCGCATCGAAATGCGTGACCCGGCCAAGCGCTACAACCCGCTCAGCGCCGCAGATGCCGACAAGCTGACCCCGAACTTCAGCTGGACCGCGCTGTTCGAGACCCTGAAGGTGCCGGCCGCACAGAAGTTCTCGCTGGCGCAGCCGGCCTTCTTCGGTGAAATGGACAAGATGCTCGCCGATGTGCCGGCCAGCACCTGGCAGGCCTACCTGCGCTTCCACACCATCGACGATGCCTCGCCGTACCTGAGCAGCCAGTTCGAGAAGGCCAACTTCGATTTCTACGGCACCACCCTGCGTGGCCAGAAGGAAATGCAGCCGCGCTGGAAGCGCGTGCTGGAGTCGGTCAACGGCGGCATGGGTGAAGCGCTGGGCCAGCTGTACGTCGACGCCGTGTTCCCGGCCGAGTCGAAGGTCGCCATGCAGCATCTGGTGGAAAACCTGTCGCAGGCACTGAAGGCGCGCCTGGAACAGCTGCCGTGGATGGGCGAAGAAACCAGGAAGAAGGCACTGGAGAAGTGGGCCAGCTTCACCCCGAAGATCGGCTACCCGGACAAGTGGCGTGACTGGGCGGGCCTGCAGACCAACGGCGACAGCTACCTGGGCAACATGCAGGCGGCGCGTGCGTTCAACTACCGCTACATGCTGGACAAGATCGGCAAGCCGGTGGACAAGACCGAGTGGGGCATGACCCCGCAGACCGTCAACGCGTACTACAACGCCACCAAGAACGAGATCGTGTTCCCGGCGGCGATCCTGCAGGCGCCGTTCTTCGACGCCAAGGCCGATCCGGCGCTGAACTACGGCGGCATCGGTGCGGTCATCGGCCACGAAATGATGCACGGCTACGATGACTCGGGCAGCCAGTTCGCCGCCAACGGCAATTTCGACAACTGGTGGACCGACGCCGACCGCAAGGCCTTCACCGAGCGTACCGACCAGCTGGTCGCGCAGTTCGACGGCTATGAATCGGTGCCGGGCGTGTTCGTGAAGGGCAAGCTGACCCTGGGCGAAAACATCGGCGACCTGGGCGGCCTGACCGTGGCCTACGACGCGCTGCAGATGGCGCTGAAGGAAGATCCGAAGGCGAATGTCGAGGTTGATGGCCACAGCCAGGACCAGCGCTTCTTCATGAACTGGGCCACCGTGTGGCGCCGCAACTTCACCGATGGTGAGCTGCGCGTCCGCCTGAACACCGACCCGCATGCGCCGGCCAACTTCCGTGCCAACGGTGCGCCGTCGAACATGCCGTCCTATGCCGCTGCATTCCAGTGCAAGGCCGGTGATGCGATGGTGCGTGCCGACGACAAGCGCGTGGTGATCTGGTAATCGATCACCTGTGATGCATGATGCGAAAGGCCCGGCGAATGCCGGGCCTTTTGTTTTGCGCGGCCGGTAGTGCCGGGCCATGCCTGGTGGGCATCTCAGGCCAGCTCGGGCTCCCGCGCCAGCATGCGATGGAAGCGCTGCAGCACGTAGGGATCCACCAGCCCGCCGGACTGCGCTTCGATGATCCGCAATGCGGTTTCATGCTCCATCGCATCGCGATACGGGCGCACGCTGGTCATTGCATCGTAGGCATCGACAACGGTGACGATACGTGAGCCCAGCGGAATGCTCTCGCCACGCAGGCCGTCGGGGTAGCCGCTGCCATCGAAGGCCTCGTGATGGGCGCGGATCAGCCGCGCCACAGGCATGGCGTCGCTGCGGCCGGTGGCCAGGAAGATGTGTTCGCCGCGTACCGGATGCTCGCGCATGATCGCGCGTTCCTCGTCGGTATGCCGGCGCGGCGCCAACAGTACATCATCGGGAATGCCGATCTTGCCGATGTCATGGAAGCGCGCGGCCAGGCCGATCTGCGCACAGGCATCGTCGTCGAGATCGCAGTGCGTGGCCAGGCGCTGCGCGAGCAGGCCAACGCGGTCGCAGTGGTGGCGGGTGTAGGCGTCGCGCATCTGCAGCGACATCGAGAGGGCATCGATCAGGCAGGCCTGCGCGTGCAGCAGGTCGGGGGCGGGTACGGCGTCAGGGAACATGGTCATCCGCCCGCACCGGGTGGGGACCGGTGCGGGCGGATGACCAT
>NZ_LLXT01000067.1 GCF_001431625.1 Stenotrophomonas geniculata ATCC 19374 = JCM 13324 | reverse complement strand
CATGCGGCTGACACCCCCGCGACCCCATCCCGCCCCACCTCTGACAGTTGTCCGGTGACGGATCGAAGAGCGTTGGGTTGTCGGGACGGAATTTGAAAGAGGGACGCGGCTTCGCCGCGTCCCTTTTGTCGTTTCTGGCTCCCATCCTCATTTCATGCCGCACACCGGGACAAGGCAGGCCGGAGGGACCGTTTCTGAAAACGGGCCAACGTCGGTATTGCCTGATACGTTCGACCATCAACAAGTCCGGCAGATGACGTATTCGCGCCGCAGATTCGAAGGCCAAACTGCAGATCAGAAATGAGTAAACTAATTGACTACATCGTCAACGAGCATGGACACCCAAAGCTGTGTCGCTCGCTCACCCGCGACGAGTGGAATTCACTTCCAACATCCCTTCCTGATCAACTCCGCGAACTCTTCGCTAAGCTAGGCTTTTTCTTCACACTGCAAGGCCAGCTCCAGATATGCCACCCCAGGAGTTTCGAAGGCATTCTGGATGCAGTGTTCGACCGCGACGAGCAATTCAACAGTACGAATTGCCATGCGTTTTGCCATAGTGCGTTCGGCAATATTTTCTTCTATCACGAAGTCTTCGGCATCGGAGAGATAGAACTTATGCATGGCTCAGTGATGTGTGAGACATCTGCACGAGATACAGATGCCGGAATGCATCTTGAACATGCCATCGAGATCCCATTTATGCTCGACGCAGAGGATATCGATGCTTACGACAAAGATGACAGACGGCTATTCTCCAGAGCACGGAAGAAGCTTGGGCCCTTAGAGATCGGTGAATGCTATGGATTCCAGCCACTGCTTTCACTGGGTGGGGAGAACACCATCGAGAATCTGAAGAAGGTCGAGGCCATTGAGCATTTAGGGATCCTGTGCCAGACACAGGACTTCTCCTTATACGAGTATTCATCGTATGGAACCCGGGCGCTTGTCAGATCATTCAGTTGAAATCACACGGCGATCTTCAGATCGACAACTACAGATCTCCTCCGGGTCTTGATACTTCCAGGTAGTTTCTGCGACCTGTGTCTGATCCTGTAGCCCTAAGCCTACGCCGGGCTGCTTTTCGCAATGGCAAAAGCAGCCGAGCGTGGGCTCGGCTCTACACGAGCAAGCGCAGCGTGCGACCCGCTTTTGCCTTTGATTTTCCTCTTCCATTCCGTGGCGGGCCGCGCAGGAAATTGTCAGGGGCCGGTCGGGGTGGGCTGCGCGGGGGTGTTCGCCGCATGGAGGCGGCGGGCCAGCTTACCAGGGACGTACTTGCAGCGTCCCCCGCGCAGGCCACCCCCCCCGCCAAACCCGGCTTTTGCTTTCAGCGACCAAACCAGACCCGACACGAGGGGCTCCGCCCTTTGCCGGCACCCCCCGACAAACCACCCCACGGGGCCAATCCCAACCAACGG
>NZ_LLXT01000066.1 GCF_001431625.1 Stenotrophomonas geniculata ATCC 19374 = JCM 13324 | reverse complement strand
TCATCCACCTGTAGAGCCGAGCCTGCGCTCGGCTGCTGCTGGCAGAGATCTGGATGCCTGGGTGAACAGCAGCCGAGCATCGGCTCAGCTCTACAGGTCGGGGGCGGTCAGGCCTTTTCCATCGTGCACAGCAGCGGGTGCTGGTTCATCCGCGAATACTCGTTGACCTGGGCAACCTTGGTCTCGGCCACTTCGCGGGTGAACACCCCGCACACGCCGCGGCCGCGGGTATGGACGTGCAGCATCACCTGCGTGGCCTTGTCCAGGTCCATGCTGAAGAACTGCTGCAGTACGTCCACCACGAAATCCATCGGGGTGTAGTCGTCGTTGAGCAGCATCACCTGGTAGAACGGCGGCGGCGCCACTTCCGGGCGCGCGGGTTCCACGGCAACGCCGTGCTCGTGATGGGAATCGGGGGAAGACTCGCGGGGCATCTGCTCATTATAGAGGCTCGAGCGGGCCTGCGTCGGCCCGCCGCAGATTGGACGGCACGCACGGCCGCCGTCACAATTGCATCCTCTCTCAACACTGTTTCACAGGATCTTCATGAAAAGGACCCTTCTCTCCGCCCTGCTGATCGCCCTGGCCGCCGCCGGCTCCGCCGCCGCCGAGACCCAGGCCGACAAGGCCGTGGCCCGCCACCTGGACAAGCTGGGCTACACCTACGAGGTCGACGAGGACGGCGACTACCGCATGGTGTTCGACGTCGAAGGTGACCGCACCCAGATGGTCTACGTGCGCTCGTCGGTGGAAGATTTCGGCACCCACAACATCCGCGAGATCTGGTCGCCGGCCTACAACGC
>NZ_LLXT01000065.1 GCF_001431625.1 Stenotrophomonas geniculata ATCC 19374 = JCM 13324 | reverse complement strand
GCTCTGGATCAGCGCGAACAGTGGCACCACGAAGATGCCGGTGAACAGGCCGATGCCGATCAGGTTGATGACGATGCGGATGCTGCCCGGCTGCTGCAGGAACGTGCCGATGGTCAGCCCGTGCACCGTTGCTTCGCCACTGCGGGCGAAGTACAGGTCGAGCAGGAACGCGGTCATGCCGAACGCACCCAGCGGCACCAGGCCGATTTCCACCGTGCGTGCCGACAGCTTCTCGCACAGCAGCGAGCCGATGCCGGTGCCGACCGAGAACAGGGCCAGCGCGAAGATGTACAGGGTCGGCTCACCGCCGAGGTTGGTCACGGCATAGGCCGGCAGCTGCGAGGTCAGCACGGTGCCGACGAACCAGAACCAGGACACACCCAGGATCGAATTGCGCACCGCCTTCTGCTGGCGCGCCATGCGCAGCACCGCAAGCGACTCCGGCAGCGGGTTCCAGTTGATCTTCAGGTTCGGGTCGCCGGCATCGACCTTGGGAATCAGGCGCGCGGCGATGTTGCCGCAGATGGCCAGCGCGATGATCGCGCACGCTGCCACTACGGTGCCGTGGC
>NZ_LLXT01000064.1 GCF_001431625.1 Stenotrophomonas geniculata ATCC 19374 = JCM 13324 | reverse complement strand
ATGGGGGCGCGATGGGGGCGGGGAGCCAGCCATTGTACTGCTGCACCGCAACAGCAGCAGCCACGCCGGGGGCAAATCAGTGTTTGATCGATGGGATTGCGGCACGCCGGGCACGGGCTCGGTGCTGCAGCGCGTGCGGCCCCCTGTTGCCGGACTCCTGCATGTGATGACGACACGGCGGTCGGCATGATGGGCGTGCAGGGGCTGTGGAATGCTGGAACAAGGAGGATGTCGATGCAGGAGTTCAGGCATGTGCTGGAGACGCGCGGCCGCTATCAGCTGGTAGCGGTGTCCTACGCGCCGGTGTACGCTCCGGGCGATGTGGTCGGCCATGCGGTCGTCGCCGACGATGGGGATCGTCTGACCGACCTGGTATCACTGGCCGAAGCGCGCCAACTGCTGTTGCAACGGGTGCGTGAAGAGGGCGAAGAGCCCGGGCTGGAGAACGAAAACCACCTGCGGAAGAAGGCGTCGCGCTGGCGCCGCCGTTAGGCCGTCGCGCCCTTGTGCGCATCATGGAGGATTCGGGTGTTGCCCAGTAAGAAGTATCTGCTCATCGCCATCACCACGCTGGCGACCCTGTTGCTTGGTTTCGTGTTTTCCGGCTACCTGACGTTGTTGTTCCTGGGCCTGGATACCAAGCTGTTCACCTGGAACACCTATTACCAGTACTTCAATGCGCTGGACCAGCCACAGGTCGCGCCCTTCGTGGGCAAGATCAAATGGGCTGGCTACGTGGGCTTCGGTCTGCCGCTGCTGGCCCTGCTGGT
>NZ_LLXT01000063.1 GCF_001431625.1 Stenotrophomonas geniculata ATCC 19374 = JCM 13324 | reverse complement strand
GTGCCCCGCCTTCGACAGTTGACCGGTGGCCAGTAGATCCACGCCATGCGTGGATGAATCTCTGTCAGATATCGAAATTCAAACTGGGGTCAGATCCGTTTTCCTTCGGAAAACGGATCTGACCCCGTCGGCATGTCCAACAGCTCGCAAGAATCTGTCGAAGGCGGGGTGGGTCCGGTTGCGGGAGTGTCCGCGGCATGGATGCCGCGGCCAAGCCCCCAAGGACGGGTTTACGGCGTCCCCCGACCCGCCTATCCACCCGGCAAAGCCCATGAACCCAGCTTTCAGCGACCAACCCAACCCCACCACGGAGGGGCTCCGCCGTTCGCCGACCCTCGCCGAAGGCGCGCCTCCCGCGCTGCAACATGCCCACGCGCAGACCTGCGCCATCATGGGCACCCGCCCCCGCCAGGACCGTGCCATGCAGCAGTACCTGCTTCTGATCTACATCGAGCCTGCCCTGCTGCAGGCCCTGCCCATCGAAGAATTCAACGCGCTGATGCGCGACTGCCTGGCCCATGCCGACAAGCTGCAGGCCGAGGGCACGCTGCTGGCCGCGCAGAAGCTGCAGCCGGTCGACACCGCGCAGACGCTGCGCGTGCGTGACGGCCACAGCCGCGTACTGGATGGCCCGTTCGCCGAAACCCGCGAACTGCTGGCCGGCTTCAACCTGATCGTCGCCCGCGACCGCGACGAAGCCATGCGCATCGCCCGCGACTTCCCTTGGGCACGCTTCGGCAGCATCGAAGTGCGGCCGCTGGAAGACATGGACGCCGAGCGCGAACGCTGCGGCGCCCCGGCTGCCGCTATGGCAGCAGCCGTACCCTGATCTCGCGCGGGCCGATGCCGTCGTTGCCGCTGTAGTCGCGCACACTGGCGCGCACGATGTACTCACCCGGCGGCAGCGCCGACGGCTGCCAACGCCCGGTTTCCATCAGGCCGTCACGCACGGTGTTGGTGGCCAGATAACGGAAACGGGTCACCGCGCTGCCATGCACGGTGATCCCACTGTCGGGGGCGTAGGCCACGCGCACCGCTTCCTTCTGCGGCGGCATGCGGTTGAACACGATGTTCCAGCGCGGCTGCTCGTAACCCTGCAGCGGCTGCCCAGCCGCATCGAGGATCTGGTAGCCCACCTGGTACATGCCCAGGCGACGGCGTGGCAGGTTGTTGTCGACTTGGTCCCAGGCCTCGATCACGATCTGCACGCCACGCCCCTGCCGCGCCACCATCACCACGCCGTCGCTGCCGGCGGCCATGGGCTGGTCGGTGTCGTCCAGCAGCGCCACATCGGTGACGCGCGGTGCGAAGTGATCGGCGTAGTTCTGGAAGCCCAGCGCCACGGCATTGGTCTCGAAGCCACCAGTACCCACGGCCAGGTGCACATGCGCCTGGTTGTTGATGCTGCCCAGGCGATCGCCGACGTGGATGCGCATGCCGCGCCGCACGCGCATCCGCTCCAGCTTGCCCTGCTCGTCGTACAGCGCCTGCCAGCGCGCATCGAACGGTTCATTGCGTGGGGTGCGGCCCACCCGCATGTGGATGTACTTGAGGCGATCCACGGCCAGGCCCTCGGCCTGCTCGCCCAGGCTCCAGGCGGCCATCGGGCTGCTGATCTTGCCATCGGCGATCGCCAGCACGGTCTGGCCCACATCACCGCGCACGTCGAAGCCACCGTGCAGGTGATGGCGACTCTCGCCCTTGAAGTTGCCGCGCACTTCACCCAGTGTGCCGACTACTTCGTGCCAGCCATCCTGCGGCGCCAACGGCCAGCGCCCGCCGGTATCGGGCAGGGCGGCATCGGCGGCCGGGCCGACCAGTGCCGGCGCGGGCAGGTCGCCTACCGGCAGTGGGCGCAGGCGATGCAGACGGTAGCTGGCGGCGTCGGCCACCAGCACGCTGCCATCGGCATCCATCGCCAATCCGCTGGGGCGGGCCAGGCGTGGCAGTCGACCGTTGCCGACCAGCGCGATCTGGTGGCCCTGGGGCGTCACCTGCACGATGCGGCCATCAAGATCACCCACGTACAGCACGCCGTCGTGAGTGGTGGCCAGCGACAGCGGCCCATTGATCACGCCACCGGCGGCGACCACGGTGCTGACCGTGCCATCAGCGCCCATGCGGCGTACCGCGTTGTTGAACAGATCGGCCACCAGCAGCGCGCCCTGCGCATCGAAGGCCAGTGCCACCGGCGTATCGAAGCGCGCCGCAGCGCCCACGCCATCGGCCATTCCCGGGCGCTCACCGCCGGCAAGGGTGCGCACGTTGCCATCAGTACCGATCACCCGGATGCGGTCGTTGTAGGTATCGGCCACGTAGACCTGGCCCTGCGCGTCCACCGCGATGCCCATCGGCGCATCAAAGCGCGCCTGCGCGGCCGGCCCATCGGCATAGCCCTGTTCACCACCCGCCAGCGTGGTCACCTGCCCATCGGTGCCGATCCGGCGGATCGCATGGTTGCCGGTGTCGGCCACATACAGGTTGCCCTGCGCGTCGGCGGCAATGCCCGAGGGCGTATTGAAACTGGCCTGCAGTGCCGGGCCGTCAACGCGCCCCTCGCCCTGCCCGGCCACCGTTTCAACACGGCCATCGGGAAGGCGGCGACGGATCCGGTTGTTGTCGCCGGCATCGGTGAAATAGACGCTGCCATCGGCACTGCGCAGCAACGCGTACGGATCGGCGAAACGTGCCTGCGCGGCGGCGCCGTCGCGGTTACCCGGGTGGCCATCGCCGGCCAGCGGTTCGATCTGCGCGGTCCACGCCAGCGGCGTTGGAACCGGACCCACCGGTTCAGCCAGCGTATGCAGCGGTGTCTCCCACCAGGTCGCAGCCAATGCCACTACCGTCGCCAACGCTACGCCTGCCGCCATCCATTGCCACCGTGCCATCGTGCTGCGCTGCCTGCCTGCTGCCTGAAGAGGCACCGACAATAGACGCTGAACGCACGATCCGCCATGGCCAATCGTACGGCCAAACGCCAGAGTCCCATCCATCGCGCTTGTTCTCGCTGGCTGCAGCGGGTTCAATGCGGTTCCCACGGATGGAGATCCTCCATGCCCCGCATCCTCCCCCTCGCCGCCCTGCTGATTGCCGCATTGGCCAGTTCATCCGCCACCGCCTCGATCACGTTGGTGCCACAGAAGCCGTCCGTCACCGCCGATGCAATGCATCAGGCCTATGCCACGCGATGGGATGAGGCCATCCAGCAGTCGCGCAGTGGCAACACGCTGGGCGCGCTGATCGCGATGGAACGGCTGATGGAAGATCCGATGCTGGATGACTTCGATGCCGAACATCGCGGCCGCGCCGCGCAGGTGGCCGGCTGGACCGCGATGGTGCAGAAGAAGCCCGACCAGGCCCGCCGCTACCTGCAGCGCGCTCAGGAAGCACTGCCGGACGATGCGCAGATCCTGCTGACCCTGGTCTCGGTGGAACTGTCCGAGAACCAACCAGCGCCCGCCACGAAGCACCTGGTGCAGGCACTGAAGCATGCCGACGCGCCGTTGCCGGTGGACCGCCACGCGATCAACTACCTGCAGTTCCGCCTGCGGGACCAGCCGCAGCAGCGCATGGAACTGCTGCAGGCGCTGTTCGACAACGGCTGGAAGAGCGGCGGCCTGGAACCCACCGGACTGTGGCTGGCACTGGCCACGCTGCAGGCCGACAACGGCCGTGGCGACGATATTCCCGCCACGCTGGCGCGCATCACCGGTCCCGCCGAAATCATCCGCCTGCGCAGTGACAAACGGTTTGACCGCTATGTCGACCGCGCCGATGCCCGCTTCGATCCGGTGCAGGCTGCACAGAAGCACCTCGACGAACTGCGGGTTTCCGGCCTGCTCGACCGGGCGCTGGATGCACGCATGGCCGAGTTCAGCAGCACGCTGCTGATGCTGGACCGCAACGAGGAAGTGCTGGCACTGACCGATGGCATGGCCAGTGCGGCGGCCGAGGGCGAGTCGCCCTCGGCGGCGGAAGCCGAATGGGTGGCGTGGCTGCTCAACAGCCGGCTTACGGCGCTGCGCCGGCTGGGCCGTACCGATGATGCGCTGGCGGCAGCCAAACTGGCCGCACGCATCGGCGCACTGGGCCCGGATGGTGCCGAGCACCAGTTCAACGTCGGCTTCGTGTTCAGTTCGCTGGGCCGCATGCAGGATGCCGCCATTGCGGTGAATGACATGCCGGGCCTGGCCGGTTACGGCAAGGCGGCCCAGGCACTGCTGCAGTTCGTTGCCGCCCGTGAACGTGGCGATGCGAAGGCCGAACAGGCCGCACGTGCAGCGATCCTGGCCCAGGGCGATGACGCGCGCCTGTTCCAGCGCGAGATGCTGCTGGACGAGGGCAATCTCGACGGCGCCGCTGCCGTGCTGATCGAACAGCTGCGCTCACCCGTCGAGCGCGGCGAGACACTGGCCTCCCTGCAGGACATGCGCACCTATCCGTCGCTGCCCGGTGACGTGAAGATCGATGCGGCCTGGCGTGCGCTGAAGCAACGCGCCGACGTGCAGGCCGAGGTTGCCCGCCTGGGCCGCATCGAACGCTACGAACTGGTCAGCACCTCCACCTCGCGCTGAGGAGCTTTTGTGTAGCGCCGAGCCCATGCTCGGCTGCGCCAATTGCAGCCGAGCATGGGCTCGGCGCTACACCGTGCGTACAGCGCCACTGGCCTAGCGCGCCGGCACCTCGGTACGGATGCCCATCGCCTCGCGGTAGCGCGCGTACAGCGCCATCACCTTGTCCACATAGGCCATGGGTTCGGCCTAGGGCGGCGCGCTCGTGTCGCGCGCGAC
>NZ_LLXT01000062.1 GCF_001431625.1 Stenotrophomonas geniculata ATCC 19374 = JCM 13324 | reverse complement strand
CAGGGCGCAGCCCTGCCGATACCCCTCCCCCCGGCCGGGCTGGCAGAATAGGCGTCTCTGCCGTTATCCGAAGCCGACGATGCGCCTCTCCCAGTTCCACCTGCACACCACCAAGGAAACCCCCAGCGACGCCGAGCTCACCAGCCACCGGCTGATGCTGCGCGCGGGCATGATCCGCAAGCTGGCATCGGGCCTGTACACCTGGTCGCCGCTGGGCCTGCGCGTGCTGCGCAAGGTCGAGCGCATCGTGCGCGAGGAAATGGACCGCGCCGGTGCCGTGGAATTCCAGATCCCGACCATCCAGCCGAAGGAACTATGGGAGCAGACCGGCCGCTGGCAGAAGTTCGGCCCGCAGCTGTTGAAGATCAAGGACCGCAAGGACCAGGTGTTCTGCTACAGCCCGACCGCCGAAGAAGCCGCCTGCGACTTCGCGCGCAGCGAGCTGTCCAGCTACAAGCAGCTGCCGGTCAATTTCTACCAGGTGCAGACCAAGTTCCGCGACGAGATCCGTCCGCGCTTCGGCGTGATGCGTTCGCGCGAGTTTCTGATGAAGGACGCCTATTCGTTCCACCTGCACGATGAGTGCCTGGTGCGCGAGTACGAGAACATGAAGTCGGCCTACAGCCGCATCTTCACCCGCCTCGGCCTG
>NZ_LLXT01000061.1 GCF_001431625.1 Stenotrophomonas geniculata ATCC 19374 = JCM 13324 | reverse complement strand
TTCCACCCTGAGCCTGCGCACCCAGCGTGCGCAGGCTCAGGGTGGAAAGGCCACGGATGTCCAGCTCCGGCTTGACCACGCCGGGTGCCTTCACCAGGCCGCTGTCGCACAGCAGGCGGTTGTCACCCCAGACCTGGAACTGCAGGCCACCGGCACTACGGCAGGCGTCGTCGATGCCGAGGTCGGCACGCAGCAGGTGCCAGCCGCCCTGCAGGCGCAGGTCGATGCGGCTGTTGGCGCCGACGCCCAGGCCACGGCGGAACTGCAGGCCGTTCATGCGCATGCCGGCATCGCCACGGAACGACTGGTCGGCGCGCACCTGGCTGGCCAGCGCGGCCGGCACCGGCAGCTCGGAGAGATAGCGCTGCCGGGCCGGTCGCTCCGGTTCCTGGTGTTCAAGAATGTGGAAGGTGGACAAGGCGATCGGGCCGACGTCGCGCGGCTGCAGTGCATCGAAGGCGCGGGCACTGCCCTGAGCGGCGGTGACCATCGGATCGGTGCTGCTGGCACCGTCGCCTTCCGGGTTCTGCACGCTCAACACGCGGAAGCGCAGCAGGCGGCCGGCATGGGCCGGGAACGCGATGCGCTGCACGCCTTCCTTCAACAGCAGGCGGCCACGCGCGATCGGCTCGCCCCACTCGCCGTTGCTGTCGCCCAGGTAGACCTCGTAATCGCGTACCTGGCCGTGCTTCCAGTTCTTGTCGTTGCGCGGCGCGATGTCGATGCCATCGATCATCCTGCGCTCGCCGAACCCGATCACCCATTCATGCGCACCGGTGCGCA
>NZ_LLXT01000060.1 GCF_001431625.1 Stenotrophomonas geniculata ATCC 19374 = JCM 13324 | reverse complement strand
AAGACACCCCCCTTCCCCATACCCCGCCGAATGGGTATACAGTCGACCCGTACCGGCACCGTGCCGGAATGAACCCTGGGAGGGGACCATGCGCAAGACCTTCAAGACCCTGCTGCTGGCACTGCCGCTGTGCCTGGCCGCGCTCTCGGCGCAGGCCGCCGATGGCGCCGCCGGCCGCTGGAAGACCATCGACGACAAGACCGGCAAGGTGAAGTCGATCGTCGAGATCACCCAGGCCGCCAACGGCACCCTGACCGGCAAGGTGGTCGACATCCTGCACTCGGACAAGGGCCCGAACCCGGTCTGTGACGGCTGTGAAGGCGCCAACAGGAACAAGCCGGTGAAGGGCATGACCATCCTCTGGAACCTGAAGGCCGACGGCGCCAACAAGTGGTCCGGCGGCACCATCCTCGATCCGGCCAATGGCAAGACCTACAAGTCGAAGATGGAACTGCAGCCCGGCGGAACCAGGCTTGACGTGTCCGGCTGCATCGCCTTCATCTGCCGCGCGCAGACCTGGCAGCGCGAATAAGCGCCCCCCCCCCCCCCGCCTCTTATGCCACCCTCCACCCCCCACGACACAAACAGGAGCGTGCAGACCGGCGT
>NZ_LLXT01000059.1 GCF_001431625.1 Stenotrophomonas geniculata ATCC 19374 = JCM 13324 | reverse complement strand
CGGCATCCATGCCGCGGACACTCCAGCGAACCCACCCCGCCCGGCCTCTGACAATTTCCGTGTGCGTCCACCCACGGAAAGAAAAAAAGAAGAGCAAAAGCTGCTTGGCAGGGCGCTCTTTGTAGAGCCGAGCCCACGCTCGGCTGCTGTTCGCGATAGACCCAGCCGAGCACGGGCTCGGCTCTACATTTTTCTCCGACATCAGAAACCGATCTTGCCTTTGCCGTCCGCTCCGCCTCATGAACCTGTCGAGGCCGGGGTGGTGTGGGCTCGCGGGGGCGTAAGCGCCATGGATGGCGCGCCCGAGCCTCCAGGGATGGATTCACGGCGTCCCCCGCGAGCCCACACCGCCCCGGCCCACCCACAACACCACGAAGCGCCAGCGCTTTGGCTGTTGCTGTTGCATTTGCTGTGCGCCTCTGCCTGCCGCAGGCATCGACCCTCCCACCACCCGCACCCGATACAATGGCCGTCTGCCGTACCCCGGCATCCCGTCCCTGAGCCAAAGAGTTGCCCATGTCCATCGTCCGCATGACCGACCTCGACCTCTCCGGCAAGCGCGTGCTGATCCGCCAGGATCTGAACGTGCCGATCGAGAATGGCCGCATCACCTCCGAACAGCGCATCACCGCTTCGCTGCCGACGCTCAAGCGCGCGCTGGAGCAGGGCGCGGCGGTGATGGTCACCTCGCACCTGGGGCGCCCGAAGGAAGGCGTGTGGAGCGAAGCCGAGTCGCTGGCGCCGGTCGCCCAGCGCCTGTCCGAGCTGCTCGGCCGCGAGGTTCCGCTGGTGCGCGACTGGGTTGACGGCGTCGACGTACAGCCGGGCCAGCTGGTGCTGCTGGAAAACTGCCGCATGAACGTCGGCGAGGGCAAGGACGATGAAGCCCTGTCGAAGAAGTACGCGGCGCTGTGCGATGTGTTCGTGATGGATGCCTTCGGCACCGCGCACCGTGCGCAGGCCTCCACCCACGGTGTCATCCGCTTCGCCCCGGTGGCTGCCGGTGGCCCGCTGCTGATGGCCGAACTGGACGCGCTGGCGCAGGCGCTGGATGCACCGGCCAAGCCGCTGCTGGCCATCGTCGCCGGCAGCAAGGTCAGCACCAAGCTGGAACTGCTGGCCAACCTGGTCGGCAAGGTCGATCAGCTGATCGTCGGTGGTGGCATCGCCAATACCTTCATTGCTGCCGCCGGCTACAACGTCGGCAAGTCGCTGTACGAGCCGGACCTGCTGGATACCGCCAAGAAGATCGTGGCCGATGCCAAGGCGCGTGGCGCCGACATTCCGCTGCCGGTGGACGTGGTCACCGCCAAGCAGTTCATGCCGGACGCGGTTGCCGAAGTGAAGGCGGTCGACGCGGTTGCCGAAGACGATCTGATCCTGGACATCGGCCCGCAGACCGCTGCGCAGTACGCGCAGCTGATCGAAAAGGCCGGCACCGTGGTCTGGAACGGCCCGGTCGGCGTGTTCGAGTTCGAAGCCTTCAGCAAGGGCACCGAAGCGCTGGCCCGCGCCATCGCCAGCTCGCCGGCATTCTCCATCGCCGGTGGCGGCGACACCCTGGCCGCGGTCGACAAGTTCGATATCGCCCAGCAGGTCAGCTACATCTCCACCGGCGGCGGTGCGTTCCTGGAGTTCCTGGAAGGCAAGACCCTGCCGGCGGTGGCCGCACTCGACGCGCGCGGCGCATGAGTGCCGAGCGCGGCAAGGATGTGCTGTTCTTCGACCTCGATGGCACGCTGATCGATTCGCAGGTGGGCATCACCGCCTGCATCGCTTACGCGCTGCAGAAGATGGACTATCCGGTGCCGCCGCAGGAGACGCTGCTGGGCTGGATCGGTCCGTCGCTGCGGACCACCTTCGCGCCGCTGTTCGTTGAACCGGCGCGGGTGGAACAGGCGGTGGGCTACTACCGTGAGCGCTTCGACGCCGAGGGCTGGCGCGAGCATACGGTGTACCCGCAGGTGGAAGACACCCTGCGCACGCTGCACGGTCGTGGCCACCGCCTGGCGGTGGTCACGGCCAAGAACGAGCCGCATGCGCGCCGCATCCTCGCCCACCTGCCGTTCGGCGGGCTGTTCGAGGAGATCGTCGGCTCGACCCTGGACGGCTCGCGCAGCCACAAGCCGGAGCTGGTGGGCGAGGCGCTGCGTCGGCTGCAGGTGCAGCCCGCGCAGTGCTGGATGATCGGCGACCGCCGCATGGACATCGAAGGCGCACGCCACCACGGTCTGCGCAGTGTCGGTGTGCTGTGGGGTTTCGGCGGTGAGGTCGAACTCACCGAAGCCGGTGCCGGCCAGCTGGCCCGTGAGCCGGCGCAGCTGACGACGCTGTTGGCCTAGGCTCCTGTAGAGCCGAGCCCATGCTCGGCTGCTTCGGCCTATGCCCAGCCGAGCATGGGCTCGGCTCTACAGAACTGCCTGCGCCAGCGTATGTCCGGCCGATGTCCGCTCCATGACCCGCGAAGTCAGGCAGCACAAGGCTGTAACCGTATACATGCGGCGTGAAGGATGTGCTAATTTCCGTTCTTTATCGGGAGAGGCCCATTCACCATGTTCGAGCGTCAGCGTCGCACCAAGATCCTTGCCACCCTCGGTCCGGCCACTGATCCGCCGGGCGTGCTGGAGGATCTGTTCCGCGCCGGCGTCAACGTGGTGCGCCTCAACTTCAGCCACGGCGATCCCTCCGGCCAGGCCAAGCGTGCCGCCGAAGTGCGTGCCGCTGCGGCCCGCGTGGGCGTGGAAGTGGGCATCCTGGCTGACCTGCCGGGCCCGAAGATCCGCATCGAGCGCTTCGCCGAAGGCAAGGTGCAGCTCAAGGCGGGTGACCGCTTCGACCTGATCGCCAGCGCCAATGCCGGCCCCGGCGATGCGACCCAGGTGGGCGTCAGCTACCTCGGCCTGCCGCAGGACGTCGGCCCGGGCGATGTCCTGCTGCTCGATGATGGCCTGATGCAGCTGCAGGTGGTCGAGGTGCAGGGCGAGCGCATCATCAACACCGTGCTCAACGACGGCGCGCTGTCTGATCGCAAGGGCCTGAACAAGCAGGGCGGTGGCCTCTCGCTGGGCGCACTGACCGAGCGCGACAAGGAGCTGATCGGCATCGTCGCCAGGATCGGTGTCGACTTCATCGCCGTGTCGTTCTGCCGCAACGCGCAGGACATGAACGACGCCCGTGACATCGCCCGCTCGCATGGCTGCGATGCTGCGCTGGTGTCGAAGATCGAGCGCACCGAAGCGATCGAGAACCTGGAAGAGATCGTCGAGGCCAGCGACGTGGTGATGGTGGCCCGTGGCGACCTCGGCGTGGAAATCGGCGACGCCGAACTGCCGGGCCTGCAGAAGAAGATCATCAAGGCCTCGCTGGCACAGAACAAGGTGGTGATCACGGCCACGCAGATGCTGCAGTCGATGGTCGAAAGCCCGATCCCGACCCGCGCCGAAGTGCTGGACGTAGCCAACTCGGTCATCGACGGTACCGATGCGGTGATGCTGTCGGCTGAAACCGCTGCCGGTGCGTACCCGGTCAAGGCGGTGGAAGCGATGGCGCGTATCTGCCTGGGTGCCGAGCGCCAGTTCCAGACCGAGACCGACTTCAACGCCTCGCCGCGTAATCTGGAACGTGCCGATCAGGCGATTGCCATGGCCACCATGTTCCTGTCGCAGCACGTGGGCGTGCGTGCGATCGTGGCGATGACCGAATCCGGTGGCACCGCCCGCTACCTGTCGCGCTTCCGCGCCAAGGCGCCGGTGTTCGCAGTCACCCGCCACGACGGCGCGCGCCGCCAGATGGCCCTGATGCGCGATGTGTTCCCGATCAACTTCGACAGCCGTGGCCTGACCCCGCGCGAAGCCGCGCGCGGCAGCATCCGCCTGCTGGTGGAAGCCGAACTGCTGCAGGCCGGTGACCGCGTCGTGTTCACCAGCGGTGAGCACATGGAAACCCTGGGCGCGACCAACACCCTGCGCCTGCTGGAAGTGGGTGAAGACGGCCGCGCCAGCGGCCTGGGCGATCTGTAAACCCCGTCGGCCCCGGGTCGGAGCCGCCGTGCGGATCCGACCCAGGGTCAGATCCGCAAAGGGGCTCTGACCCGGCGCAACAGGACATCGCCTGTCCGGTGCGGACATTGGAATCGTTTCCAGACTGGCCTGCACGTCGGCGCAACGGGCGGCGGGGCTATACTTACGTTTTTCCCGCACCCGCCACAGGAAGTACATGAGCATCGAACAGCTGGCTGAAACCGCCCAGGCCATGGTTGCCCCGGGCAAGGGCATCATCGCGATCGACGAATCCACCGCTACCATCGCCAAGCGTTTCGCTGGCGTCGGTATCGAGAACACCGAGGAGAACCGTCGTGCCTACCGCGAACTGCTGCTGACCACGCCGAAGCTCAACGAGCACATTTCCGGCGCCATCCTGTTTGACGAAACCATCCGTCAGTCGACCAAGGACGGCGTGCCGTTCGCCAAGTACATGGCCGACCACGGCATGATTCCGGGCATCAAGGTGGACAAGGGTGCGCACCCGCTGGCCGGCTGCCCGGGCGAGCTGGTGACCGAAGGCCTGGACGGCCTGCGCGAGCGCCTGCAGGAGTACTACAAGCTGGGTGCGCGCTTCGCCAAGTGGCGTGCGGTGATCAACATCGGCGAAAGCATTCCGTCGGGCACCTGCATCGAGTCCAACGCCCACGCGCTGGCCCGCTATGCCGCGCTGTGCCAGGAATGTGGCCTGGTGCCGATGGTCGAGCCGGAAGTGATCATGGACGGCGACCACGACATCGAGACCTGCTACGAAGTCACCGAAGCCACCCTGCGTTCGCTGTTCGACGCCCTGTACCAGCAGAACGTGCTGCTGGAAGGCACCATCCTGAAGGCCTCGATGGTCATCTCCGGCAAGGGCTGCGATGAGCAGGCCGACGTCGAGGAAGTGGCCGAGTCGACCGTGATGTGCCTGAAGAGCACCGTGCCGGCCATCCTGCCGGGCGTGGTGTTCCTGTCCGGTGGCCAGAGCGACGAGCAGTCCACCGAGCACCTGAACGCGATGAACCAGCTGGGCAACCTGCCGTGGCCGCTGAGCTTCTCCTACGGCCGCGCCATGCAGCAGGCCGCGCTGAAGCTGTGGGCCAAGGACATGAAGGGCAACTACGCTGCTGCCCAGAAGACCGTGTACGAGCGCGCCAAGGACAACGGCCTGGCCGCGCTGGGCAAGTGGAACGGTTGATCCGTCCCATCGCTGGATGAACAAGGCAACGCCGGCATCACGCCGGCGTTTGCTTTTGCGGGTATCGTTTCCGCCCCCACGCGCCCGGCCGGTGCGTGGGAACCACATGGAAGGCCAAGGAGAAACAACATGCGTTTGGCAGCAATCACACTGGCCGTCGCCACGGTCCTGGTCGCCGGCGGTTGCAACCGTCTCGGCGGCGGTGGTGACGCAGGCAAGGCCGCGTCGCTCGATTTCGACAAGCCGGTGTCCGGCGAGATCACCTCGCGCAGCGGCATCAACTACAACGACGGCAGCCATCACCAGCTCTACCAGATCAAGCTGGAAGACAAGCAGCTGGTTGGGCTGAAGCTGACCGGCTCGCTGAGCGGCTCGATCGCCGTCTTCAACAACGGCAGCCTGGTGGCCAGCAGCAACACCGGCTACGAGCGCGAGGGCGACGTCTCGCTGGCCTTCCGTGCCAACGGTGGCGGCACCTACCAGGTAGCGGTCAACGCCAACGGCTCGACCGATTACGGTCCGTACCGCCTGCGCGCCGAGAAGCTGGTGCCGTACGACGGCAAGCCGCTGGCGGGCAGCGGCGAGATCGTCGACATGCTGGCCGGTGGTTCCCAGGACTACACCCTGCAGGTGGACAAGGCCGGCCTGTACGAGATCCGCCTGGTGTCGGATGTCTTCGATCCGGTGCTGAAGCTGTCGGGCCAGGGCGTGGACGCCGAAAATGACGATGGCGGGGACAGCACCAACTCGCGCCTGACCCTGTCACTGAAGCCGGGCAAGTACACCCTGACTGCACGCGGTCTGGGCGACGGCGTCAGCGGCATGTTCACCCTGTCGGCCAACCGCATCGAACTGCCCGGCAATCTGGTGGAACGCGATGGCACAGCGCTGCCGAAGTCGGGCAGCGTGTACACGATGCTCGACAACGACGGCCGCCGCCGCTTCCTGCTGACCCTGGATCGCCCGGCCGACGTGCGCCTGGATGCGATTTCCAGCCAGGTCGATACCGTGCTGCGCGTGGTCGGCGGCGACGTCGAGCTGACCGATGATGACGGTGGCAGCGGTACCAATTCGCGCCTGGAAGAGACCCTGCCGGCCGGTCACTACACCGTGGATGTGTCCAGCCTGAACAATGGTGCGGGCATGGTGGAAGTGCGCGTGCAGGTCGAGGGTGCCAGCGCCGACGGAGCTGCGGCCTCGGCGGCACGTGCCGCGGCCGATGCTGCCGCTGCTGTGGCCGATGACGCCGCTGCTGCGGTGGAAGCTGCCAGCCGTTGAGCGTGATCCACGCCGCGCGTGGATGACGACAACGATGCAACGGAAAAGGCCGGGCAATGCCCGGCCTTTTCTTTTACCAGCAGCGCTGCGGTTCAGTGCGCAGCGGCGAAGCCTGCATCGCCCAGCGGCGGCAGCACCGACCCACGCGGTTCGTTGTCCGTGCTTTGTCCCGCAGCGCTCAATGCCTGCTGGTAGGCCTTTGCCGTGGCAGTGTTGAACGCCACCAGCACGATGCGCATCGGCTGTGCATGGCTGCGCTGCCACGCCAGTGTTTCCGTCACTGCGATCTGCGCGGCCTGGTACAGCGGATAGCCATACACACCGCAGCTGATCGCCGGGAACGCGATCGACTTCACGCCCAGCGACTCAGCCAGCTGCAGCGATTTCCAGTAGCAGTTGGCCAGCAATGCCGGTTCGTCGCGCTGGCCGTCGTGCCAGACCGGGCCCACCGTGTGCAGTACATGCTGCGCCGGCAATGCATAAGCGTCGGTGGCGCGCACTTCGCCGGTCGGGCAACGCACGCCCGGGCGCAGCTCCGGCAGTTGCTCGCACTCGGCCAGCAGCGCAGGGCCCGCGGCACGATGGATCGCACCGTCGACACCGCCGCCACCGAGCAGTGTTTCATTGGCCGCGTTGACGATCGCATCCACCGCCAGGGTCGTGATGTCGCCCTGCCAAACTTCGATCTTCATGCGTCCGTCTCCTGCCTGTGAGGTGTTCCGCGCAGCATCTGCGCCGGCTGTTCCCACGGTAGGGGACAGGGCATCGATACTGCGTCATGACCGTCTCACGCGCTGCGATCCGACGGCCTTCACGCACGATGGCGGGCGACGCCTTCACGCAGGCTGAAGCAGGGCGCACGCCGGGCACGGCCCGGCGCTACCTGCAGTCGGACGTCGGTAGCGCCGGGCCATGCCCGGCGGATCGCATTACGGCAGGCCGGCCAGCCAGTCGTCGTCGGAACCCTCGTTCACATCGGCGAACAGCGGCGTGGAGAAATAGCGTTCACCGGTGTCCGGCAGCATCGCCAGGATCACCGCGCCCGGTTCAGCACGGGCCGCCACGTCCAGCGCGCTGGCCACGGTAGCGCCGGCGGAGATGCCGACGAAGATGCCTTCTTCTGCAGCCAGTCGGCGTGCGGTGGCGATCGCGCGGTCATCGTCCACCGTTACCAGTTCATCCACCACATCGCGGTTGAGCACGTCCGGCACGAAATCCGGCGTCCAGCCCTGGATCTTGTGTGGCTTCCAGTCATCGCCCTTCAACAGTGCGGCGCCGGCCGGCTCGGTGGCGATGATGCGGGTCTGCGGGCGCGCGACCTTCAGCACTTCGCCAACACCGGTGAGCGTGCCGCCGGTGCCCCAGCCGCTGACGAAGTAGTCCAGCCGCTTGCCGGCGAAGTCGCGCAGGATCTCGGCGGCGGTGGTGTTGCGGTGGTACGCCGGGTTGGCCGGGTTGGCGAACTGGCTGGCCAGGAACCAACCGTGCTGTTCGGCCAGCTCGGCGGCCTTGCGCACCATGCCGCTGCCGCGTTCGGCGGCCGGGGTCAGGATCACCTTGGCGCCATAGGCGCGCATCAGCTTGCGGCGCTCCACCGAGAAGGTTTCGACCATGGTCGCCACGAACTTGTAGCCGCGCGCGGCGGCGACCATCGCCAGTGCCACGCCGGTGTTGCCTGACGTGGCTTCGACGATGGTGTCGCCCGGCTTGAGCACGCCACGCGCTTCGGCGTCGAGGATGATCGCCAGCGCCAGGCGGTCCTTCACCGAGCCGCCCGGGTTGAACGACTCGACCTTGGCGTAGACGCTGACCTGCGGGGGCGCCAGGCGCTGCAGCCTGACGATGGGGGTGTTGCCGACGGTATCGAGGATGGAGTCGTACAGGGCCATGGAAGCGCTCCGGAAACGGGGCCGCGCCGGGCTTCGGCGGGCGAAGGGGGAGGGCTGGCTGTTCAGGCCAGCGGCTGCCGGCTGACCGTAGCGCCGGCATATGACGCCCGGAAATGACCAGATACCTTTCTTAAACAACCTTTGGTTATAAGCTGGTGACGGCAAATGACCCTAGAGTGGACTTCCGCCCCACGCCGCCTGCCTCCCATGACGCTGACCCAGCTGCGCTACTTGGTTGCCATCGCCGACGCCGAGCTGAACATCACGCTCGCCGCCTCGCGCGTGCATGCCACCCAGCCTGGCCTGTCCAAGCAGCTCAAGCAGCTGGAAGACGAGCTCGGCTTCCTGTTGTTCGTGCGCAAGGGCCGCAGCCTGGAGTCGGTCACTCCGGCCGGCACCGAAGTGATCGCCCGCGCCCGCGCGGTGCTGGCCGAGGCCAACAACATCCGCACCTACGCGGCCAACCAGCGCCGCGAGAGCCAGGGCCAGCTGATCCTGACCACCACCCACACCCAGGCGCGCTTCGTGCTGCCGCCGGCGGTGGCAGCGATCAAGCAGGCCTACCCGCAGGTCAGCGTGCACCTGCAGCAGGCCGGCGAAGCCGACGCGCTGGACCGCTTGAACCAGGGTGACGCGGATATCGCCATCATCAGCACCGCCGGCGGTGAGCCCACCGATGGCATCGCGGTGCCGCTGTTCCGCTGGCGGCGTCTGGTGGTGGTGCCGAAGGGCCACCCGCTGGACCGCGCCGGCCGCGCCCCGGACCTGGCCGCGCTGGCCCGCCAGCCATTGATCAGCTACGAATCGTCGACCCGTCCGAACTCGTCGCTGCAACGCGCCTTCGCCGCCAATGGGCTGGTGCCCGACCTGGCACTGACCGCGCTCGATGCGGACCTGATCAAGACCTACGTGCGTACGGGTCTTGGCGTAGGCCTGCTGGCCGAGATGGCGGTCAGTTCCAACGATGAAGACCTGCGCTCGTGGCCGGCGCCGGACCCGATCAGCGAGTGCATTGCCTGGGCGGTGCTGCCGCGTGACCGCGTGCTGCGTGATTACGCGCTGGAGCTGGTGCATGTGCTGGCACCGCAGATTGATCCGCGCGATCTGCGGCGGGTGCTGGATGGCAACCAGGCGGCGGCGTGGCCGGTGCCACCGACGTGGGAGTCACTGACCCAGACCATCACGGTGTGAGGGGGTGGTCGAGCAGGGCTTGCAGCCCTGCACCTGCCGAATCAACGGCAAAAGCCGAAGCAACAGCAACAGCCGAAGCAGCAGCAACAGCTGGCTTCCGTTGGGGGGCGGGGCGGTGTGGGCAGGCAGGACACGCCGTAAACCCCCCTCCGGGGTCCGGCCCAGCCGCTGGCGGCTGTGCGTTCGGGCGCTTGCGAAGCAGTGCTTCGCAAGCAAAGCGCCCTCACCCCTGGGGGC
>NZ_LLXT01000058.1 GCF_001431625.1 Stenotrophomonas geniculata ATCC 19374 = JCM 13324 | reverse complement strand
GCGCCGTTGGGGCCGAGCAGGCCGACCACTTCACCGGCGTCGAGGGTCAGCCCGAAGTCCTTGACCACTTCGCGCTGCTTGTACTTCTTGCGCAGGCCCTTGGCGACGAGCATTACTTCCTGCTCCCGGCCGGCTGCGCCGGCGTGGTGGCCCTGGGCTGTGCCGCAGGCGCGGCCGGGGTCTTGTTCTTCGGCGGGATGACGGTGCGCACGCGGCTGCCGTCGCCACCGGAGTTCATCTCGCCGGTGCGGGTGTTGTAGACCATGCGCTGGCCGGCATTGGTGCCGCGCGCGCTGGTGACCTTGTAGTTGCCGGTCAGGGTGATGATCTCGGTCTTGATGTCGTAGTCGATGCGATCAGCCAGCGCGTCCATCCAGGTGCCGTCATCGAGCTGCTGCTTCATCTTGGCCTGCTTGCCGGTGAACACCACACGCACGGCCTCGCCGTCCTTGAGGTAGATCTCGGCCTCGGACGAGCGCAGGTCCAGCGTGCCCTGGGTGATGATCACGCCCTGCGACAGCACGGTCTTGCCGTCGCCGGTGAGCATGCCCGACTGGGCGCCGGAATCGATGTGCATGTCTTCGTTGCGGTCGGTGGACTTGGCGAAGGCGGCGCTGGGGACAAGAAGACCGAGCGCGAGTACGGCGGCAAAGGGAATCTTCATCGGGGTCCGTTCTACCGGTGAGGGCCTCCCGGGCGGGCCGGGGGCCCTCACC
>NZ_LLXT01000057.1 GCF_001431625.1 Stenotrophomonas geniculata ATCC 19374 = JCM 13324 | reverse complement strand
ATACAAGCCATGCTCGACTGCTGTTTGCCAGGAGCCGTCGAGCATGGCTCGACTCTACATGGCAGGCGTGTGAAATGTTATATGATTACATTTCATCCGCACCCTTCCACCCCCATGAAGACCTCCACGCTGGTGGCCGCCCTCGCGGCCGCTCCGTTCGCCCCTGAAGCTTTCGCACAGTCCGCCGATGCCGCGCTCACCCTCGGCAAGGTGCAGGTGCACCAGCATGGCGAAGGCCAGCTCAGCGCACACCAGGTGCTGACCTCGGTGGACGTGCTGGGCGCGGACCAGATCGAAGACCGCAACGTCTCGCACAGCTGGGAACTGCTGGGGCAGATGCCCGGCATCCAGCTCACCGAAACCCGGCAGGGGGCCGAATCGGGCAAGGTCAGCTTCCGCGCCTTCAACGGCGAGGGCTACCTCAACGCCATCAAGACCCTCATCGACGGCATCCCCAGCAACGTCAACAGCGGCAACCAGCGCTTCATCGACATGCTGTTCCCGCTGGAGATCAGCTACATCGAAGTGGTGCGCGGAACCAACGACCCGCGCTACGGCCTGCACAACATCGGCGGCAACGTGAACTTCGGTACGCGCCAGGGCGGCGACTACACCGATGCGCGGCTGGCCTACGGCAGCTACAACACCCGCGATGCGCAGCTGGCGATCGGCCGCGAAAGCAATGGCTTCGCGCAGAACTACTTCGTCGGCACCCAGGCCAGCGATGGGTACCGCGACCACGACACCTCGAAGAAGTATTCGCTGGGTGGCAAATGGTTCTACGGGTCGCTGGACGACGGCCTGCGCGTGGGCCTGAGCGCGCGCGCCTACCACCACGAAGCGGACGAACCCGGCTTCATGACGGCCGACGAACTGCGTACGCATCGTCGTGGCAGCGACCTGCGCAACGGCAACGATGGCGATGACCGCGACATGCGGCAGATCGCCGCGCACGTGGACCTGAAGCTGTCCGACGCGCTCGCCTTCGGCACGCGGCTGTACTACAACCGCTACGAAGACGACCGCCGCGTGACCTTCAGCGACCTGCCCACCGGCAACCTGCCGCGCCAGCGCCGCGTGTGGGATGAGCGCCAGACCGGCCTGCTCAGCACGCTCACCTGGCAGGCCAGCCCCGCGCTTACCGTCGAAGGCGGCCTGAACTACGAGCAGCAGGACAACGGCTACCTCCGCGAGCGCTACGCCTACGCCGAACCCACCGATTTCAGCCAGGCACCGGCGCGCGTGCAGAACAACGACCGCCACAGCTTCGACAACTGGGGTGCCTACGTGCAGGCCATCTACCAGCCCGGCGAGGCGTGGAAGATCGTGCCGGCCTACCGTATCGACCGCTTCAGTGGTAGCACGCACCTGATGAGCGGGATCAGCGGCCGCCTGCAGGACTACGGCACGATCGGCCAGCCCAAGCTGAGCGTCATCCACAGCCTGGGCCAGACCACCCACGTCTACGCGAACTGGGGCCGCACCTTCCAGGTACTGACCGGTTCCACCGCACCGGCCTACCTCACCCCGGGGCAGGCGCCGATGCAGCCGTCCACCAACACCGGCACGGAGCTGGGCCTGAAATTCCAGCCGTTTGCCGGCAGCCAGGCACGCCTGGCGGTGTGGCAGCAGGATGCGGAGAACGAGGTATCCAACATGCCGGCTACCGGTACGACGGTCACCTTGGGCAAGACCCGCCGACGCGGCGTGGATGCGCAGCTGAGCCTGCAGATGGGCGACGACTGGACGGTCTGGGCCTCGCACGCCTACCAGGAAGCGAAGATCACCCGCGACGACCGCGATGCCAGCGTTTCCCTGCAGGGCCGCGAAGTGGCCGCCACCCCGCGCCACATCAGCAATCTGGGCGTGGACTACCGCGCCACTGATGCGCTGCGGCTGGGCCTGCAGGCGCGTGCACAGGGCGATTACTACCTGGAAGAGCGCAACGCGGCCGGCAAGTTCGGAGGCTTCGCCGTGCTCGACCTCAGCGCCGCGTACCAGATCAACCCGCGCTGGAGCGTGGACCTGCAGCTGAAGAACGTCACCGGCCGCGAGTACGCCTACGCCTGGTACGACAGCTTCTTCTGGGACAGCGCCCGCCCGATGTTCTCGCCTGCCCCGGGCCGCAGCGTGTTCGTCGGCCTGAACATGAAGCTGTAATCGGCCACGCACCCGGTAGTGGTCGAGCCTGCTCGACCTGCGGCAGGGGTCAGAGCCCTTTCCGCGAGGAAAGGGCTCTGACCCCGAACCCACGTTTTGCACTACATTGGTGCAATGTCCGACCCCGCACCCCCGCCGTCCCTTGATGCCCTCGGCACGCCGCTGGCCTGGGCCGGGGCCGATGGCTGCATTGCCGGCTGCAATCCGGCTTTCGCCCGCTGGCTGGGCGTCAGCGTCCGGCGCCTGTTGGGTCGGCCGCTGGCCGCACTGGAAGTGCAGGGCGAGGCACTGGCCCATTTCCTGGCCCGCGATGAACGCGACAGCCTGCGCCTGAACCGGCTGGCGCTCGCGGTGCCCGGCGAGGCCCCGCGCTTCGCCGAGGGCTGGATGAGCCGCCGCGACGATGGCGGCTGGCTGCTGGAGGCGCATCCGGTCGATGAATTCCCCGGGCTGGACCCGACCCAGGCCCTGCCCAGCGCGCTCAGTGCAGCGCTGAAGGGGCTGGCCCACGAGCTGCGCAACCCGCTGGCCGGGCTGAAGGGCGCGGCCCAGCTGCTGGCCCGCCGCGCGGCCCAGCGCGATGCCAGCGAACGCGAGCTGATCGAACTGATCGGCTCGGAGATCGAGCGCCTCAACGGCCTGCTCGACCAGCTGCTGTCGCCGGCCCCGGCCGCGCCGCATGCCGAACTGAACATCCATGCCGCGCTTGAGCGCGTGCTGCGACTGGCCGAGAACGAGGCCGGCTGGGCGGTACGCCTGCAGCGCGACTACGACCCCAGCATTCCCGAATTCCATGGCGACGCCGACCGCCTCACCCAGGCGGTGTGGAACCTGGTGCGCAACGCGATCCAGGCCGGTGCCGGCAACATCACCCTGCGTACCCGCGTGGAGCATGGCGTGCGCATCGCCGAGCAGCTGCACACGCTGGCGTTGCGCCTGGAAATTGCCGACGACGGCCGTGGTGTACCCGAGGAACTGGCCGAGCACCTGTTCCTGCCGCTGGTCAGTGGCCGCGCCGAAGGCACTGGCCTGGGCCTGGCGCTGGCCCAGCAGGTGGCGCGCGAGCATCGCGGCACGCTGACCTACCGCTCGCGCCCGGGCCATACCGTGTTCACCCTGCTGCTGCCGATCGTCAGTGGCACCGCCCCGGCCGAGGAGGCCCCGCGCGATGTCTGAGTCTTCTTCGTCCCCGCAGCGCATCTGGGTGGTCGATGACGATCGTGCCGTGCGCTTCGTGCTGTGCACCGCGCTGCGCGAGGCGGGCTACCAGGTCGTCGATTTCGACAGCGCTGCGCCCGCGTTGCAGGCGTTGAACGAGGGCCCACCGCCGGCGCTGCTGTTCACCGACGTGCGCATGCCCGGCGACGACGGCCTGGTGCTGCTGGACAAGCTGAAAGCCGCATTGCCGCAGCTGCCGGTGGTGGTGATGTCGGCCTATACCGATGTGGCAAGCACGGCCGGTGCGTTCCGTGGTGGCGCGCATGAATTCCTGTCCAAACCGTTCGACCTGGACGACGCGGTGGCGCTGGCACAGCGTGTGCTGCCGGCAATTGCGCCGGCACTGGCGGCGCCCACACCTGCGGCGGAAGCGCATAGCGACCAACCGCCGCAACTGGTGGGCGATACCCGGCCGATGCGCGCGCTGTTCCGTGCCATCGGCCGCCTGGCGCAGGCGCCGCTGGCGGTGCTGATTACCGGCGAGACCGGCACCGGCAAGGAGCTGGTGGCCAATGCGCTGCATCGCGAATCGCCGCGCGCGCAGGGGCCGTTCGTCGCGCTCAATACCGCTGCAATCCCGTCCGAGCTGCTGGAAAGCGAGTTGTTCGGCCACGAGGCTGGTGCCTTCACCGGCGCGCAGCGCCGCCATATCGGCCGCTTCGAACAGGCCGACGGCGGCACGCTGTTCCTGGATGAGATCGGCGACATGCCGCTGCCGCTGCAGACGCGCCTGCTGCGCGTGCTGGCGCAGGGCGAGTTCTTCCGCGTGGGTGGCCGCGAGCTGATCCGCGTCGATGTGCGCGTGGTCGCCGCCACCCACCAGGATCTGGAAGGCCTGGTTGCACAGGGAAAGTTCCGCGCCGACCTGCTGCACCGCCTGGACGTGGTGCGCCTGCAACTGCCGCCGCTGCGTGAGCGCCGCGAGGACATCGCGCAACTGGCCAGCACCTTCCTGGCCGCCGCCGCGCGCAAGCTGGATACGCCGCCGAAGCGCCTGACCGCTGCCGCACTGCAGGCGCTGCGCGAACACGACTGGCCGGGCAACGTGCGCGAATTGGAAAACGTGTGCTGGCGGATGGCGGCGTTGGCCGCCGCCGACACCATCGGCGTGGCCGACGTCGATACCGCGCTGAACCGCACGCGCGGCCGTCGCGGCAGCACCAGCGGTGCCGATCCCGGCCAGTGGGAAGCGCTGCTGGCCGAATGGGCACGCCGTCAGCTGGCCGAAGGCGTGGAAGGGTTGCACGCGCAGGTGCGTGAGCGGGTCGACCATGCCCTGCTGGAGGCCGCGCTCCAGATCACCCATGGCCGTCGTGCCGAAGCCGCTGCCCGCCTGGGCCTGGGCCGCAATACCCTTACCCGCAAGCTGGGCGCTGGCCGCCGCCGCGGGGGCCATTGAACGGTCCCTGCACGCGATCCTCGCGCCCGCTTGCCGAACCGTTGATCGTTCATGGACGATGCCGTCCGTAGTGTCACCTGCAAGGAGTCTTCGATGCGTCTGTCCTTTGCCATCCTGCCGTTGTCCGCCGCCGTGCTGCTGTCTGCCTGTGGCAGCGCGCCGAAGAAGGCCGAGCCCACCCCGCCACCACCGACCGTGGTCAGCGCCGCGAAACAGGCCGAGGCCAATCTCTCGCCGGCCTCGGCCAGTATCGTCAGTGGTCGCATCGCGCTGATGGTGGAGCCCGGTGGCCTCCACATCACCGGCCTGATCGGTGGCCTGCAGCCGATGCAGCAGGCCGGCTTCCACATCCATGAGCGTGGCGACTGCAGCGCGGTGGATGCCAGCAGTGCCGGCAATCACTTCAATCCCGGTGGCGCTGCGCATGGCCGCGCCGGCACCGGCAAGCACCACCTGGGCGACATGGACAATCTGCGTGCCGACGCCCAGGGCCGCGCCAACGTCGATATCCACCTCAAGGGCGTTACCCTTGGCGGAGGCGCCGCCACCGATATCGCCGGACGTGCACTGGTCGTGCATGCCAACGCCGACGACTATCGCAGCCAGCCCGCCGGCAATGCCGGCGTCCGCATCGCCTGTGGCGTGATCCGGGTTGTCCGCTGATCACTGCAGGCATCATCCAGGGAGAGATTCCATGCGTTTGATCCACACGTCGCTGTTCGCAGCCATTGCTGCACTGGGCCTGGCGGCCTGCAACCAGCAGCCGGCCGCGCCGCAGGCTGAAACCCCGCCGGCCGCACCGGCCGACGGCGCCACCACCGAACCGGCCGCAACGCCGGCGCCGGCCGCTGCAGCGGCCACCGATGCCACCGCCACCGCCGAACTGGCACCGACCCAGGGTAACGAGACCAAGGGCAGCGTCACCTTCAAGGTGGTTGACGGCAAGGTCCACGTGACCGGCCAGATCAGCGGCCTGAAGCCGGGCAGCGAGCACGGCTTCCACATCCACGAGAAGGGCGACTGCAGCGCCCCGGACGGCATGAGCGCCGGTGGCCACTTCAACCCGGGCAAGCAGGATCACGGCAGCGTGTCCGCTGATCCGCACCACGGTGGCGACATGCCCAACATCAAGGCCGACGACAAGGGCGTGGCCACCATCGACGGCCCGGTGTCGAGCAACGTCAACATCGGCAAGGGTGATGACTTCGACATCATCGGCCGTGGCCTGATCGTCCACGCCGACGCGGACGACTACAAGACCCAGCCGACCGGCAACGCCGGCGCGCGCCTGGCATGTGCGGTGATCCAGAAGGCCCCGTAAGGGCGATCCTGCTGGGAACGGAAAACGCCGGTGCAAGCCGGCGTTTTTCTTTGCATCGCTTTCTGTAGAGCCGAGCCCATGCTCGGCTGTGCTTCCGGCGGCCTGAGCCGAGCATGGGCTCGGCTCTACAGCAATACGCACGGCGGTCGCGCCCCGGCGAAACGCAATTGCACGGTAGCGCCGGGCCATGCCCGGCGGCGCGCATCCGCAGATCAGCGCGCCAGCAGCTCGCGCGCGTCCTGCCCTGCCTCGCAGTGCACGAACAGCACCGGCACGCCGTGCGCTTCCAGCACCGCGGCCATCTGCCGCTGGCGCATCAGGAACTGCTCGTAGATGCCCTTCAGGCGGTCGCAGTCGTTGTTGCCGTGGTTGTAGTGCGCGCACCAGCCGGCCGGGTCGAACAGCGCCATGCGTGCCTCGCCATGGGTATAGCGCAGCAGCGGCTCGGGCGCGGCATTGAGCCACTCGTCCTCGCCCGGGGCCATGATCGCCGTCTCGATCAGCGGCCACAGCGCGGCCAGGCCCTGGTTGTCGTACTGCATCGACATCATCGCGGCCAGATCATTCACGGTGAAATAGCGTGCGTGCTCGATGCGGGCACCAAAGGTGTTCTGCGCCATCAACGCGGTGTCGGCATGGGCCATGCCGTTGGCCAGCAGCGTATCTTCCAGCGCCTCGGCCACCGCATGGGTGGTGGCCACGTCACTGCCGGCCAGCAGGAACGGCACCACACGCAGGCCACCACCCACCAGGCTGGCATCGGCCTGGAACGGCAGCGGCACGTCACCCTGGGCGTCGGTACCGAACGCCAGCAGGCGCGGGCCCTGGTTGCGACCTGGCGCACGCATCTGCAGTTCTTCCAGCCGGCGATGGATCGGCCAGCCCGGGCGCAGCACTTCGGCCGGGTCGAAATGGGCGGCGGCGAACACCAGGTCCAGCTCGGCCACCTGCGGCACCAGCTTGGACAGGTCGCGGCCGACGCGATCGGCCAGTTCACCGGCCTGTTCGGCGCTGAGTACCGCCTGGCGGGGGATTTCGCCGCCGGCCAGTTCCAGGGCCAGCACGCCAAGGGCATTCATCGCGGGGTCGGGTTTGCTCATGGTTCCACGGTTGGCCCATCACAGGGCGGCAGCTACACTTGGCTCCATTATGCCTGCTCCGCCGTGCAGGCCATGTTGCAGACACCCTCATCCATGCCAGGTATCTCCATGCCCAACGCTCGTCCCGTCGCCATCCTCGGTGGCGTCCGCATTCCGTTCTGCCGCCAGAACACCGCGTATTCGGATGTCGGCAACCTCGGCATGTCGGTCCGTACGCTGGGCGCGCTGGTCGAACGTTTCGGCCTGCACGGCCAGCAGCTGGGTGAAGTGGCGATGGGTGCGGTGATCAAGCACTCCAGCGACTGGAACCTGGGCCGCGAAGCCACGCTGTCCTCCGGCCTGTCGCCGCTGACCCCGGGCATCACCCTGCAGCGCGCCTGCGGTACTTCGCTGGACAGCATCATCACCGTCGCCAACAAGATCGCGCTGGGCCAGATCGAATCCGGCATCGGCGGTGGTTCGGACACCACCTCCGACGTGCCGATCGTCTACGGCAAGAAGCTGCGCGCGCGCCTGCTGGCCGCCAACCGTGCCAAGAGCACCGGCGACAAGATCCGTGCGCTCACCGCCGGCTTCAAGTTCTCCGAACTGAAGCCCGAGTTCCCGGGCGTGGCCGAGCCGCGCACCGGCAAGAGCATGGGTGACCATTGCGAGGACATGGCCAAGGAATGGAACATCTCGCGCGACTCGCAGGACGAGTGGGCGGTGTCGTCGCACAAGAAGCTGGCTGCCGCCTATGAGCGTGGCTTCTTCAACGACCTGATCGCACCGTTCCGTGGCGTCGAGCGCGACAACATCCTGCGCCCGGATACCTCGCTGGAAAAGCTCGCCACGCTGAAGCCGGCCTTCGACAAGGTCTCCGGCCGCGGCACCCTGACCGCAGCCAATTCCACCCCGCTCACCGATGGCGCTGCCGCGGTGCTGCTGGCCAGCGAGGAATGGGCCCGCGCACACGGCCACGAACCGCAGGCGTACCTGCGTGATGCCCACGTCTCGGCCGTTGATTTCGTGCATGGTGAAGGCCTGCTGATGGCACCGACCGTGGCTGTGCCGGAGATGCTCAAGCGCAATGGCCTGACCCTGCAGGACTTCGACATCTACGAGATCCACGAAGCCTTCGCCGCGCAGGTGCTGTGCACCCTGCGTGCGTGGGAGAGCGAGGATTACTGCCGCAACCGCCTGGGCCTGGATGCACCGATGGGCCGCATCGACCCGGACAAGATCAACCTGCTGGGTTCGTCGCTGGCCACCGGCCACCCGTTCGCTGCCACCGGTGCCCGCGTGATTGCGACGGCCGCCAAGCAGCTGGCCGAACGCGGCGGCGGCCGCGCGCTGGTGTCGATCTGCACCGCCGGCGGCATGGGCGTGGTGGCGATCGTCGAACGCTGATTGTTGCGACCGCACGCCAACCAAGGTTGGCGACTACACATGAAAACGCCGCCCGATGGGCGGCGTTTTCGTTGGTGGCTCCGGTGGGTGCCGACCGTTGGTCGGCACACCTCAGCCATGCTTACGGCAACCGCGGATTACCGAATTCGTCGCGCTCATCGTTGGCGTCATACACCGGCGGCTGCACCGTGATGGGCTGCTCTTCCACCGTGGCCCGTGCAGGTGCTTCAATGCCGCGCACCAGCTCCACGCTGTCCTCGCCGCGCTGCAGTCGCAGCGCATTGGCCAGGCATTGCGCGGCCAGCGCGTGCTCGCCACGCTGCGCGAACAGCTCACCCAGTGCTTCCCACGCAGGAGCACCAGCGCCGGCGGCGATGGCCTCATGCAGGAACGCATCGGCGGCATCCCACTGCTGCTGGGCCAGGGCCACGCGGCCCTGTGCCAGGCGCAGCGCGGCCGACTCGTCATGCACGTTGCGCCAGCGCGCCAGGTTGCTCTGGCGGGTGGCCAGGCGCTCGGCCGGCAGGCGGCCATACAGCGCCACCAGTTCGTCGTCCCAGCGATGGTCCAGGGCCTGTTCCAGCGCCAGCAGCGCCGGCTCATCCCAGTTCAGGGCCACCGCGCGGCTGGCATACGCGCCGACCACGTCCGGGGTGGGGCGCAGCGCCTTCGGCGTGGCTTCCCACTGCGCGGCCAGCGCGTTGACGTCGGCCGCTTCCAGCAGCGCCTGTGCGGCCAGGCGTGCTTCCAGTTCGCTGTTGGCGTCGGCCGGCAGCACCTTGCTCTGGCGCAGTGCACCCAGCTGGCCATACGCCTCGTGGGCGCGGCCCGCCTGTGCCAGTGCTTCGGTGCGCAGCCACAGGCCGCGCGGCGGCAGCGGCTGGATCGCCGCCACGTCCAATGCGTTGATTGCATCCACCGGCAGATCGCGCGCCAGCAGCTGTTCGGCGCGCAGCAGCGCCTGCAGGGTGGCATCGCTTTCGCCCAGGCGCTGCAGCAGCGCTTCACCGGCGGGGCCGTCGGCACGCGCCTGCGCACTGCGCACGGCGTTGGCCAGCGCCACCGCGCTCACTTCCGGATCCTTGGCGGCGCCGTCCAGCAGCTTCTCGGCACGCTGCCACTGGCCGTGCTCATAGGCCTGCAGGCCGTCGATCAGGCGCACCCGGCCCTGCTTGCGGCGGTAGCGGCCCCAGGCGCGGAACGGTGCAGCGATCAGGCTCCACAGCAGCCACAGTACCAGCACCGCGATCACCGACAGCAGCGCCACCTTGGGCAGGTTGCTGTGGTAGTCGTAGCCGCCGTAGCGCAGGGTCACTTCGCCGAAGCGGTTGAGGTCATCGGCGCCGAGCCATTGCGCGGCAACCACGCCGATGGCCACGGCCAGCAACAGCACGACCAGGGATTGCAGGGGTTTCATGTGGGATTACCTCCGGTCGGTCTGGGTACGCAGCTGCTGCAGGGTGCTGCCAAGAACAGCGTTGCTGGCCTGCAGCGGAAGCTCGCGCAAGGCCTTCAGTTCAGCACGTTGCGCGCGCAGGGCCGGTGAATCCGGCCAACGCCGCTGCGCCCAATGCTCCACGCGTGCCAGCGCAGTATCGCGGCCGGTGTGGTCGCCACGTTCGATCGCGGCGCGCGCCAGGGTCAGTTCCAGTTGCAGTGCATCGTCTGCATTGCGGCGCTCGGCGGCGGTCAGCGGACCGTTCTGGCGGCTGGGGCTGATGTCCACGAACAGGGCCAGCGTGGCCTGCCACCAGGTCTTGCCGGCGCCGGGAGCGCTGTCGCCTGTTACCTGCGAGGGCAGGCCCTGCAGGGCTTTGGCCAGGCTATCCAGGCGCTGCAGCGATTGCGCGCGCGGGCCGGCACCAAGGGAATCCAGTGCATCGCGCTCCTGCACCAGGGCCTGGCGCAGATTCAGGCCGTCGCTGTCGGGCAGATCGGCCAACGCGGTGGCGGCCTGCGCATACAGGCGGCGTGCGCCTTCCACGTCGTCGGCGTAGTTCAGTCGCTGTGCCGCCTGGGTCAACAGCAGCTCGGCCTCATCGCGCTGTACCGCCTGGCGGCCCTGGTTGGCGCTGTCGGCCAGCTTGGCCAGGTTCTCTTCCAGCAATGCACTGCGCTGCGAAAGGCCCAGCATCTCGTCGCGCAGCACGCGGTTGGTGGTCGCCGCATCCTGCAGGCGCTGGCTGGTCGCGCGCTGGTCGCGGCGCAATGCATCCAGCGTCGCCTGCAGGCCCTGCAGCTGCACGGCCGTGGTCTGTGCCTGCGCTTCCTGTTCGTGCTGTTGCTGTTGCCAGACGTACCAGCCGGCATAGCCGCCCACGCCAAGCACGACCACCCCGGCCAGCGGCAACAGCCAGCGCACAGGTCGACGGGGCGGGGAAACGGGCGGAGTCTCGTTCATGGGGCTTCCTTGTCGGCAACGTCGCCGGTCAGGTTCCGGCAGGCCGCGTTGTGCACAGCATCACTGTTGCCGACCACAGCGGCAAGCGTGACCCACGTCCCTGTTCAGGTCGCTGCCGGGACGGTGAGCGTGGCGTGTGCAGCGGCCACCAGTTGTGCCGTGGTGGGCCCGGCCGCGCGCACCACGCGTTGCAGCCCCAATGCGTGCGCCTGTTCGCCGAGCCGTTCGCTGGCCACGACGACGGTGGCGTGCGCCTGAAAGCGTTGCTGCAATGCCGGCGGAAGCTGCTGCCAGAAATGCTGCAGCGCTTCGCCACTGCTCACCGCCAGCACCCACGGCTGCGCTGAACGCGCCAATCGAGCCAATGTGCGGGGCGGCAGGCGCAGCAATCGGCGCTGGTAGACGTCGGCGCGTTCGATCGTGGCGCCCGCCGCCTGCAGTTGCGCGGCAATCAGGCCGCGCCCGCCAGGGGCGGTGACCAGGCCGATGCACAGGCCCTGTACATTGGCCAGCACCGGCATCGCGAGCAGCCCCTCGCTGTCCATCCGCTGCGGTGCATGCATCTCGGCGACGCCCTGCGCCCGCAGCGCGCGCGCGGTGCCTTCGCCCACGGTCAGCCACGGGCTGCGTTGTGCTTCGGCCAGTGGCAGCAGGGTGGCGGCCGCAGTAACGGCGGCCGGGCTGGTGAACACCACCCGATCGCAGTTCAGCGTGCGTTGCAGCTGACGCACCACTGGCGTGCCGTTCAGGCGCTGCAGACGCCAGGGCGGCAGGGCCACCACATGCCCGCCCAGCCCAGCAACGGCGCGGCGCAGCGCGGAATTCTGGCCCTGCGGCCGCAGCGAAATGAAGGTCCAGCCCGGCTCGGAACCGGCGGCGCCAGTGGGTATCGTATGGTCGGCCATTGCCTGCATTATGCGGGCCCTTCGTTGTCGTGGTCTCTGCTCCGATGTCCGTTGATGCTCTGACTTCCTCGCTGGCCGCCCTGCAGGACGTGCTGGACTGCATGCCGGCGGTCCGCGCCATGCAGATCCAGCTCGACGGCTATGCCGATGGCGTGCTGCGCATCACCGCGCCGCTGGCCGCCAACGTCAACGACAAGGGCAACGCCTTCGGTGGCAGCCTGGCCTCGGTGCTGACCCTGTCTGGCTGGGCGCTGGTCAGCCTGCGCCTGCGCCTGGCCGGCCACGATGCCGAGGTCTACGTGGCCGACAGCAACCTGCGCTACCTGGCGCCGGTCTACGAAGACCTGCACGCCCATGCCGAAGCGGCCGAGGTTACCGGCTGGGATGCTTTCCTGAACACCTTCCGGCAGCGCCGCAAGGCCCGCATCAGCATCATCGCCACCCAGCCCGGTGCCGATGGCAAGCCTGCCGCCGAGTTCAGCGGTCGCTTCGTTGCCTTCGCCAAAGGGTAGGATGGCAGGCTGACGTTCTGGGGAAACTACCGATGCGCCGCCTCATCCAGTTCCTGATGTGTTCCCTGCTGCTGGTCAGCGCCGTGGCTTCGGCCGACGACCTCAGCCGCAAGCAGCGCAAGCTGCTGGAAGAGACCCAGATCGCCTACGGCGCCACCATCCGCTGGGGCAGCATGGACGATGCGATCGGCTATCTGGACCCCAAGCTGCGCAAGGAAAAGCCGCCCACCGAGTTCGAGCTCAACCGCTACGCGCAGCTGCGCGTGTCGTCCTACCGCGAGCGCAGCAGCGCCTCGCTGGACGGTGGCCTGGTCGAGCGCCGGGTCGAAATCGGGGTGATCAACCAGAACACCCAGGCCGAACGCACCGTGGTGGTGGTCGAGCGCTGGCGCTGGGATGCCGAGGCCAAGCGCTGGTGGCAGACGGCCGGCCTGCCGGACCTGTGGAAGGGGCAGTGACGGGCCGCGTCCGGCTTGTGCGACAATCGGCGCCCGCTTAATCGACCCGTGACCTGAGTGAATTACGAAGAGTTGCTGGCCTTTGCAGGCCGAAACCCGATGCTGTCCGCGGCCCTGGTCGGCCTGACCGTGGCCATCATCGTCACCGAGATCCGCCGCCTGTTCCGGGGCTTCAAGGGCATCAAGCCCGCCGAACTGACCCAGCTGATGAACGCGGGCGGCACGGTGGTGGTCGACCTGTCGGCCAGCGGTGACTTCGAGAAGGGCCACATTGCCGGCAGCCGCAACGCCCAGGCCAGTGCCTTCGGCCCGGACAACAAGCTGGTGGCCAACGCCAAGCAGTCGCCGGTGGTGCTGGTGTGCCGCAGCGGCAACGCTTCGGAAACCGCCGCCAAGGCGCTGAAGAAGGCCGGTTTCGAGAAGGTCTACGTGCTCGACGGCGGCATTCCCGCCTGGCAGCAGGCCGAGCTGCCGCTGGTCAAGGGCCGCAACTGATTGCCGCAGGTGGCGGATCCGGCCTTGTATGGGCCTGATGCCGCCCCCATCGCAGTAATTCGACCATCGTTTTCATTGCATTCATTGGAGTTACTGGAAATGTCCGAAGAGATCACCAACGGCGCCGCTGCGCCGGTCGATGCCGCCACCGGCCCCGCTTTCACCGTCGAGAAGATCTACGTCAAGGACGTCTCCTTCGAGTCGCCGAACGCTCCGACCATCTTCAATGACCAGGTGCAGCCGGAGCTGCAGCTGAACCTGAACCAGCAGGTGCAGCGCCTGGGTGAGAACGCCTTCGAAGTCGTGCTGGCCGTGACCCTGACCTGCCAGGCCGGTGAGCGCACCGCCTACGTGGCCGAAGTGAAGCAGGCCGGCGTGTTCGGCCTGGTCGGCCTGGACCCGCAGTCGATCGACGTGCTGCTCGGCACCCAGTGCCCGAACATCCTGTTCCCGTACGTGCGCCAGCTGGTCAGCGACCTGATCCAGGCCGGCGGCTTCCCGCCGTTCTTCCTGCAGCCGATCAACTTCGAAGGCCTGTACGCAGAAACCCTGCGCCAGCGCCAGGAGCAGGGCGACGCACCGTCGCTGGCTGACTCCGAGCCGGCTGGCAACGCCTGATTCCTGCCGCGACGTCACGGATGAGCACTCCCGCTGACAAGATCGCCGTGCTTGGCGCCGGTTCCTGGGGAACCGCGCTGGCCAGCCTGCTCGCACGGCACGGTCACCCGACCGTGCTGTGGGGGCGCGACGCTGCCGTGGTCGAAGCCATCGACCAGCGCCACGAGAACCCGCGTTACCTGCCGGGCATCCCGTTGCCGGACAGCCTGCGTGCCACCACCGACCTGGCGTCGGCGGTGGAGGGCGCGGCCTGGATCCTGGTGGTGACCCCGTCGCACGCCTTCGGTGAAACCGTGCGTGCGCTGGCGCCGCTGCGCCCGGCCGGTGCCGGCGTGGCCTGGGCCACCAAGGGCTTCGAGCCCGGTTCGGGCCGCTTCCTGCATGAAGTAGCGCGCGAAGTGCTGGGTGAGGACGTGCCGCTGGCCGTGGTCACCGGCCCGTCGTTCGCCAAGGAAGTGACCCAGGGCCTGCCGACCGCGATCACCGTGCACGGCGACGTGCCCGAGTTCGCGCAGACGGTGGCCGAAGCGATGCATGGCCCAGCGTTCCGCGCCTACACCGGCGACGACATGGTCGGTGCCGAGCTAGGCGGTGCGATGAAGAACGTGCTGGCCGTTGCCACCGGCGTGGCCGATGGCATGCAGCTGGGCCTGAACGCCCGTGCCGGCCTGATCACGCGTGGCCTCAACGAGATGCTGCGCCTGGCCGCTGCCATCGGCGCCAAGCCGGAAACGCTGATGGGCCTGGCGGGCCTGGGCGATCTGGTACTGACCTGCACCGGCGACCTGTCGCGCAACCGCCGCCTGGGCCTGGCCCTGGGCCGTGGCCAGACGCTGCAGGATGCCGTGCGGGAAATCGGCCAGGTGGTCGAGTCGGTGCAGACCGCCGACGAAGTGATGCGACAGGCACGCCGCCATGGCATCGACCTGCCGATTTCCGACCGCGTGCGCGCCGTGCTGCACGGCGAGCAGACGCCGGAAGAAGGCCTGCGCGCACTGCTGGCGCGGGAACAGAAACCGGAATACCCGGACACGCTGTTCAAGTGAATCGAAAACCCCGGCCACGCGCCGGGGTTTTCTGTGCGCGCCCCATCCACGCATAGCGTGGATCTAGGACGGAACCCGCTTCTGGTAGCTGCCAACCTTGGTTGGTGCCCGGTAGCGCCGGGCCATGCCCGGCGGCATTCATCACCGCGCGCGCGGCCGCGCGTTGCTGTTGTCCATGTCCGAGAAGATCACCCACGGCCCATCCCCCTCACGCTTCAGCGTCAGCGTGAACTTGCCGGTATCTCCCACGTTGTTGCCGTAGCTGTACGCACCGATGATGTAGCCCGTGTTCCCCTCCACCGCATACGCCAACGCACGCAGCCGCAACGGACTGCTGCCCTGGCCGGAATACGCGGCCTCGATCGCGCTGCGGCCGCGCACCGGCGGCTGGTTGCTCTGCAGCACAAAGCCATCTTCGGCGAACAGTGCAGCCAGTGCCTTGGCATCACCGGTGCGCCACGCCTGCTCGTAGTCGCGCAATACGCGATCCAGCAGTGCGGGCAGGGGGGTATCGGGCAGGCGCGCAGACGTCGTGCCTTCTGCATCGTGGGCAATTGCCGGCGTTGCCAGCAGCAGGGCACTGCAGAAGATCATGGCGAGTGGTCTACGGCGCATGCGTCCGGCTCCAGGCGATGACGGGAAGCTGCGAACGCATCCTAGCGCGGTGCTGGTTAGAATCACGCGGCCGCCGATTCGGCGGATGCAGCGCAGATCAGACAAGGACACGGAATGAAGATGCGAATCACAGGGATGGCGATGATGGCCGCGCTGCTGGCAGCCTGCGGACAGGCACCGGAGAAGACTGGCGGGACTGCACCTGCTGCGGCGCCAGCGCCGACCACCGAAGCACCGGCCCCCACGGCCACCGTGGTCGAGAAGGAACCGTCCATCGAAGAAGGCGTGGACCCTGCGGTGTGGGACAACGAAGGCGAGCCGGAAGAGCCGAGCGCTGGCGGCGAACTGACCTGCGCGGACAATCCGCTGGCGACCCACTTCTTTACTCTGGTGGGCGGCAACACCGTGGATGACTGCGGCCGCAAGGACCCGAAGGTGCTGGCCGCGTTCGATGCGCTGATGAAGGGCACGCAGGACGCCGAATCCAGCGACAAGGACATTCCGTCGCTGCGCAAGCGCCTGTTGAGCGGACCCAGTGGCCCTGGCGAGCTGCTGGTGCTGCAGGGCGAGCCGTGGTGGTTCTACACCGCCTGCCAGGCCCACGATTGCCCCGGCACCGCGTTGGCGATGTTGTACTCGCCCGATCAGTCGAAGCTGGTCGGCCGTCTTACCGCGCGCTGCCGTGTGTGGTGGCTGGGCGAGCCGACGGCGGAACAGCGTGCGCAGATCGAACAGCGCCAGCCACTGCAGGATGCCGCGTTGAAGGAAGACAGCGTGCTCTGCGAGTGATGTGGCGCGCTCTGCAGCGCCGGGCCGTGCCCGGCGCTGCAGTGAGCGTTGTTCCCCGTATCACCCTTCCGGCCGCATGCGTGCGCTGACCTGTGCGGCCAGCGACAGACTGGCCATCATCAGGCCCTCCATCACGCGGTCGCCCACGTATTCCTCCTCGGGCCCGTTCTGGCGTACGCGCTCGGCAGCCAGCAGCATTTCCAGCGCCACGCGCAGCCCGGCCAACGCACAGTCCGCGTCGGCCAGCGCCATGCGGCGCCCTGGCATCTGATGACGTTCGGGCCAGGGCTGGCCGTCGGCGGCCGCGCCCTTGCCGATGCGGTCGAGCGTGGCGATGAAACCGTGCGGATCGTGCGGGTGCAGTGCTTCCGAGGGCGCGTCCGCGTTGGCGGGCACGTACTGCGCGCGCAGGCGGGAGGATTCGGGTGTGCTCATGGCAAGGGCTCCGTGCAGGACAGACGGTAACCGCCACATAGAGGTGGCGGGCGGAGACGTGGCTCGAAAACCGGGAGATCACGAACAAGACCGGCAGGCGCAAGGCCTCCACGCTCCGCCCGCCATAGCCGGCAGACGGAATGCCAGCCGGCGCCACGCGGGGTGACGCCGGCTGGCAAGCGCAAACAACGTTCGTGATCTAACGGGTTTTCGAGGCCCGGCCACCCATTTTCCGGCGGCCCACCATCTGTACCGCCGTCGCTGCGCAACGCCAATCAGAAGAGTTGCATTCAACGCTGGATCAAAGACGCTTTTGGCATTTTTGCATGCTGTTAAGCCGTCGCAGACGCAGGCGCCGCAACGTCCGTAGCGGCATGGGGAATATGCGACATGGGTCGAAGTTGATGACGTGGCGTACGGGCACTCCACCAGGCCGATGACGACAGTGCGGGGCGAAGAACGTAAATCGACTTCGGCGCACTCCGGTGCGTCAGTGCTCTTCGCGGCTCTCGTACCAGGTTTGAGTACGGTTCACGATCCGCACCACAGACAACATGACCGGCACCTCGATCAGTACACCCACCACCGTCGCCAGCGCAGCCCCCGAATGCACGCCGAACAGTCCCACCGCGGTGGCTACCGCGAGTTCGAAGAAATTGCTGGCACCAATCAACGCCGAAGGGCCGGCCACGCAATGCGCCACGCCCAGGCGACGATTGAGCAGGTAGGCCAGGCCGGAAGTGAAATAGACCTGGATCAGGATCGGCACTGCAATCAGTGCGATCACCAGCGGCTGCTCCACGATCTGTCGGCCCTGGAAGCCGAACAGCAGGACCAGTGTGAGCAGCAGCGCGCACAGCGAGACGGGCGCCAGCTGGCGAAGCACCCGCTGCAACGCCGCCTCGCCACGACGCATCAGTATCCAGCGCCGCAGCAACGCCGCCACCAGCACCGGCACCGCGATGTAGAGGCCCACCGACAGCAGCAGGGTATCCCACGGCACGGTGATCGCCGACAGGCCCAGCAGCAGTGCAACCACCGGCGCGTAGGCCACCACCATGATCGCGTCGTTCAACGCCACCTGGCTCAGGGTGAAGTTGGCATCGCCACGGCACAGGTTGCTCCACACGAACACCATGGCGGTGCAGGGCGCGGCCGCCAGCAGGATCAGCCCGGCGATGTAGCTGTCGATCTGTGCTGCGGGCAACCAGTCGGCGAAGGCATGGCGAAGGAACAGCCAGCCCAGCAGTGCCATCGAGAATGGCTTCACCGCCCAGTTGATGAACAGCGTTACGCCGATGCCCTTCCAGTGCTGCTGCAACTGGCGCATCGCAGTGAAGTCGACCTTCAGCAGCATCGGGATGATCATCAGCCAGATCAGCACCGCAACCGGCAGGTTGACCTTGGCGACCTCTGCGGATGCCAGCGCGGCAAAAGCGCCGGGCAGGAAGTGGCCCAGCAGGGTGCCAGCCGCGATGCACAGCACAACCCACAGCGTCAGGTGTCGCTCGAACAGGCTCATGGCAGTGGCACCGTCACTGCGTGCCGTCGGCCGGCAGCAGCTCGCCGATCCGGTCCAGCGCGTGTTGCAACGCCTCGCGGTCGGACCACAACGATTCGGGCAAGCCGAGCAATGCGCTCAGGCGCGCTTTCACGATGGCATGGGCCTGCGCGAATGCTGCGGCCTTGTCGGCATCGCTACCCGCGACGGCCGCCGGATCGGGCAGACCCCAGTGGCTGCGGATGAAGTCACCGAACACCACTGGGCAAGCTTCGGCGGCCGCCGAATCGCATACGGTGATGACCAGGTCCATCGGGGCCGCGTCCACGAACTCATCCCACGATTTGCTGTGCAGCCCTTCAATGGGCATTCCTTCGGCCTGCAACTGGGCCAGCGCGAAGGGGTTGATCTGGCCAGTGGGCTGGCTGCCCGCACTGAATGCGCTGAAGCGATCGCCGCCCCAGGCGCGCAGGGTGGCTTCAGCAAGCACGCTGCGGGCGCTGTTGCCGGTACAGAGGAAGAGGACCTTGCGGGTCATGTGGCTTCCATGGTCAGTGAGTGGCTTGGACATGCAAAGCGCGCTGGCCGGGCAAAGACGAGTGAACTCGGCAGAGCTGCGGATCGCCTCCGCTATCTGCGCGCGATCACATCCGGCATAGCCGTGCCGCGCGAACCACGTGCCTGCCGATGTTGTCAGCAGCACCAGTTCCCTGACCTGCATACGGCAGGCCACCTCTTCGGCCGCTGCCAGCAATGCGCGCCCAAGGCCGGTGCCGCGTCGGTCATCAGACACCACCAGGGAGCGGAGCAGCGCCGAGGCGCCGAAAACCTGCAATCCAACGGCGCCCACGGGGACGCCGTCGAGGTCTGCGACGAAAAACACGACCTTGCTGCTTTCCAGATCGGCCACGGGTAACTGCGCCTGCTGCAGAAGGTCCCGGATGCAGGACAGGTCGTCGCGTGTGCCGGCACGAATCACGGGGTCTGGCTTCATCTCAGCACCTGCATGCCGGTTCGCTCACCGCGCACCGCTCGTCCGGCGAGCCCGCGCAGCAGTTGTGCGTCAGGTACTCGATCAAGCCGTTCATGGCATCGAAGTTGGCCCGATAGCAGACATGGCGGCCCTGGCTTTCACTCTCCACCAGCCCGGCCTGCACCAGCTCCTTCAGGTGGAAGCTGAGCGTGGCTGGGGGCACCTGCAGGGCCGTGGCGATGTCGCCCGCCATGCGCCCTGCCGGGCCAGCCTCCACCAGCAGGCGGAAGGCAGCCAGGCGGGTGGCATGACCGAGCGCGGTGAGGGCGGTGATTGCATTTAACGTTTCCATATTTCTAGAATAATCGAATGAATAAGCCAATCACAAGCCCTGATCTGCCCAATCTGGTGGAATCGTCATTGCCCCAGCCCAATCATCACCAGCTCGCCGCGGCAGATCTGGGGCCGCCACGCATCCTCCTGCTCTACGGCTCGCTGCGGCCGCAGTCGTTCAGCCGCAAGCTGGCGCTGGAAGCCGAGCGATTGCTGCGCCATCTGGGGTGCGAAACCCGCATGTTCGATCCGCATGCGCTGCCCATGCTCGACAGCGTGGACACGAGCCATCCTGAAGTGCAGCGGTTGCGTGCGTGGTCGCAGTGGTCGGAAGGCCAGGTCTGGGTCAGCCCCGAGCGGCATGGCACGGTCACCGGCGTGTTCAAGAACCAGATCGACTGGTTGCCGCTGGAAGATGGCAGCGTGCGGCCCACGCAGGGCAGGACGCTGGCGGTGATGCAGGTGAGCGGCGGCTCGCAGTCGTTCAACACCGTCAATACGCTACGCGTGCTCGGCCGGTGGATGCGCATGCTGACCATCCCCAACCAGTCATCGGTGGCCAAGGCCTGGCAGGAATTCGATGACGATGGGCGCATGAAGCCCTCGCCGTACTACGACCGCGTGGTGGATGTGATGGAGGAGCTTGTGAAGTTCACGCTGCTGACGCGAGGGCGGTCGGACTACCTGGTGGACCGCTACAGCGAGCGGAAGGGCGACGCGCATGCCGCGGTATTGGCGCGGGCCGCAGGGGCTGCGGCTTCCTGAATTCCAATCTGCCGACGAGCGTATTACTTGCTTGCGCGCCGCGCGCCCTTCTCGTCTTCGTCCTTCGCATCCCCGCGGCTCTGCGCGAACTCCGGGAAGGTCTTCGCGATCGAATCCTTGTCCGGCAGGATGTAGAACACGCCGCCCTTCTCGAACATGGGCTGCACGATCTGCCCGTAGAACGCGGGCGAGACATTGATGCAACCGTGGGTGACGCGGTTGTCGTCCGGCGTGGGCGATGCCAGTCGTTCGGCACGCTTTTCCTTCGGGCTGCCCGGCGGCAGCGGGTGCATTGAAACCGCGGAATCGTAATCCACCCACAGCACGCGCCCGGCATCGTCGGAGGGGCCGTAGCCACCGATGAAGCGGCCGGCCGGCGTGGTGCGGTCGTGGCCGGGAATCGCGCTCAGTGCGAGCTTGGCGACGCCGGGTGCGGAATGATCGCCGATAGCCGAACCGAACAGCGCCGGTGCCGCGCCACGCAGCTTGCCGTCACCGCTGAAGATCAGAACCTGCGCCGCCGCCTTGTCCATGACTGCAAACGGATAGCCCTGGTTGTCCTTGCTGGCGACGACCCAGCCGGCCAGTTCGATCACCGTTTCGGACACGCTCTGGTCAGCCGGAAGTTCATCAACGGCGGCTACCGGTGATGCAGGTGCGTCCTTGTCCCTGGCGTTGGCTACGCCGCTGCACGCAACGACCAGTGCCATGGCCAGTGCGGCATGGAGGGCGCGGCGTGCAGGGGAGGAGTAGGTACGAATGAGACGGCTCCTTGCAATGCAGTCTTGGGTGGAAGGACGCCAGTGGCCGGCGAAGGCCACTGGTTCCCGATACAGAGATGGATCAATTCAAGCAGTGAGGGAGCGATTACCCGCGCGGCTTGCGGCCGGCCGGTGCCCTTTCAAGCTGCTGCACGCGGCCTTCGATCTGGTCCAGACGCTGGTTGGCCTGCTGTGCGGACTGGTTGGCGGATTCCGCACTCTGCGCAGCACCCTGCACCTTGACGTCGAGCTGATCGAGACGCGAGTTGATGGTTGCAAACTCGTTCTTGTAAGAGGCGCAGGCGCCAAGGCTGACGGTGGCGATGAGCGCTACAGCAAGTGCGCGGGCCGTCTTCATGTGTTGCGGGTTCAGGTTCATTGCACTCCCTCCTTCGTCTGGGGAAGCTGGAATATAGCGGCGTTTGTTCCCGTCGCTACCAAGCGCTTTCAGCTGGAATTTGAGTACGTGGATGGGCTGTGAAGGCCTGTAAATCAACAAACCTTAACAAGCGGGATCAGGCGAGCTGATCTGCGCCGGTCAAGCGCCTTGTGCCTGTTCAATATCACCCATTCACCAGCATGAAGCCGGCATCACGGTATCTGCGCCTGCGCGCTTTCGCCTGCTCCGCACGCAGGCTGCCATCCACTTGCTTCCAGCAGCGCTGCAGCGTTTCCAGGCTGGACATTCAGCAGTTCGGCGATGGCGTTGCGCGTGTCGGGCGCGCGCGCAACGTAGGCATGGGCAATGCGGTAGCCGATCCAGTAGCCGAGATCTCCACGGCGCGCATCGTCGCCGGGGCCGTTGTACAGCCACCTCGAAAGATCGGTGCCCATGCTGTCCTGCAGGAACGCGCGCTCCAGCGCACACTCACGACCCTGCGTCCAACGCTGCAGATGCGCGTTGGCCGGTTGCCCGGAGATCCGTTCGGCCACGTACTCGGCGCCGCCTTCCAGCAGCGTCTGATAGAGCAGGGTGGGCTGCTCGACCTCCACGCGTGCACCAGGCTGTTGCACGTGCACATACTCATGGGCGATCAGATGCACGAAGCGGTCACTCACATCGGCCTGCATCCAGTCGGCGTTGCACAGCGCTTCCAGGCCGATGACCACGCCTGCTTCGGTGGTCACGCCACCACTGTTGCCGCGGCCCACCAGTACGGTGACCGGGGGAAAGCGCGCAGACGGCAACAAGGCGCCCAACTGATCGACGGCAGCGGCGACGCGCGTGCGGATCGATGGCAATGCTGTCGCGCAGGTTCTCGCTTTCGCAAACAATGCCGGCTTGTCCTGGATGGCACTGGCCAGCCGCTCCATCGAGCCGATACGGCTGTCGGTGAAGCTGCGCAGGGCATCCGTACCCGCATCCAGATAGCCGTGTTGCAGTTGATCGGCGCTTGGGCGCCCTTGGTTGGCGTCCATCACCTTGAAGAAGCGCGTGACATCGTCTGTCTGCACGACGATGTGCCCGGCAGAAACGATGCGCTCAGCCGCCTGTGCCTGCAGCAGCGCGACCGGCGAGGCGATCAGGATCAGTGCGCACATCAAGCATCGAGCGTGGTGCGTATAAGAAGCCGGCAGCAGTGCCATGCAGAGTTCCCTGAACGCCAGCCTTATTTATACACCAGTCAGTTCAATATTCAGGGTTGATTAGACCCCCTAACGGATAATTCACACCTGTCGACCGCCTCCTTTCTCTCCCCCTCCCGGGAGGCGGTCGACGAAACCAAAATAATTAAAGGTGTGTCCCGATGAACAAGAATTCGCTGCTTGCCCTGGGTCTTCTGGCTGCCCTGCCGTTCGCTGCATCGGCAACCGATGGCCTGTCGTACAACTACGTTGAAGGCGGCTACGTGAACACCGATGCCAAGGGCGGCGACGCCGATGGCTGGAAGGTGAAGGGTTCCGTTGCGGTGCACCCGAACTTCCACGTCTTTGGCGACTACAGCGCCCAGGAAACCGACAAGTTCAAGAATGACGTCGACCAGTGGCGCCTGGGTGTCGGCTACAACTACGGCATCGCACCGAACACCGATCTGGTGGCCCGTGTTGCGTACCAGAAGTACGACGAGAAGCGCGGCTTGGACTTCAACGGCTACTCCACTGAAGTGGGCGTGCGCACCGCGTTCAACCCGTACGTGGAAGGCTACGTGATGGCCGGCTACGAAGATTTCAGCAAGAAGCACGGTTACAACCCGGACGGCGAGTTCTACGGCCGTGTCGGCGCCACCGCCAAGTTCAACCAGAACTGGGGCCTGAGCGGCGAAGTGAAGCTGGCCAAGGCTGGCGACCGCGAGTGGTTCGTGGGCCCGCGCTTCACCTGGTAACAAACGCCTGTCGTTAGTGCGTGTTGTGCTGGCGTGTGACTCTCTCTCTCTCTCCCACACGCCAACCGAAGCCCGGCCTCGCGCCGGGCTTCACTTTTATGGGCCCTGTAGCGCGACAATGCGGCATGGGCGACTCTTCCCCCCTCGCAGGTACTGGCACGGCCTACCAGGAGCATCCGGCGCCTGCGCCGCTGCGCGGCCACTTTGGTCAGCTGTGGCAGAGCCAGCTTCCTGACGATGCCGATGGGCACATCACCGTACTGCCCGATGGTTGCGTGGATATCCTCTGGCGCGACGGTGCGTTGTTCGTGGTCGGCCCGGACCGCGTGGCCGCGCACCCGGCGCTGGCACCCGGTGCGCAGGTGCTGGGGGCACGCTTCCGTCCCGGCCAGGCATTGGCCGCGCTGGGCCTGCCCCTGGCCGAGATCATCGGCCAGGCCGTGCCACTGGCCGATCTGAAGGGCGCGTGGGCGAGCAAGGCGGCGGCCTCCATTGGTGACACCGCGCCTGCACAGCGCCTGCAGCGGATGGCGCACTGCCTGCAACAGCATATGGGTGCGTCCGCGCTCGATACCCCGGCGCAGCGTGCACATGCCCTGTTCCAGGCGCTCGCCATTGGTGACGCCACGCTGGATACGCTGGCGGCACGCCTGAGCCTGAGTCCGCGCAGCCTGCGGCGCTTCAGCCAGTCGCAGTTCGGCTACGGCACCAAGACGCTGGAGCGGATCCTGCGCCTGCAACGTTTTCTTCGCCACAGCCGCGCGCTGCCGCAGCACTCGCTGGCGATGCTGGCCGCCGAGGCCGGCTATGCCGACCAGGCCCATCTCAGTCGCGAGGCGCGTGAGCTGAGTGGCATGACCGCACGCGAACTGCGTCTGGAGTGGTGCCAATGATGGCCGTTTCGTTCAAGACCTCGATACCGCGCTGATTGAAGCTGGGGCTCCCACCACGGAGCCACGCCATGAGCCACGTCGCACCCCACAATGCCGAACGCCGCATCGACAACATCGAATTCAACGTCGCCGACATCGCCCGCAGCAAACGCTTCTACGGCGAGGTGTTCGGTTGGCACTTCACCGACTACGGGCCGGCCTACACCGAGTTCGACGATGGCCGCCTGAAAGGCGGCTTCGTGGCCGACGCGCCGGTGCGTGCCCTCGGCGGGCCGCTGGTGATCCTCTACTGCGCGGACCTGGCCGATGCGAAGCAGCGTGTGACTGCCGCTGGGGGCGAGGTGGTGCAGGCGGTGTTCGCGTTCCCTGGTGGCCGCCGCTTCCAGTTCCGCGATCTGGATGGCTACGAGTTGGCGGTCTGGAGTGATGTGGATTGAGGTCTTCGTACCTCCGCTGGTGGACGGAACGAGAACCGCTCCGTCCCCGGCCAGGTGGTTCCGCTATGATCGCCCGCACATCGCCACGCGATGCGCCCGCCTCAAGCCAGCAGGAACCGCCGTGAACTCCCAGCCCGCACCGATCACCGCCCTCAACCACACGCTCGACAACGAGCCGCAGCAGATCACTGCGCCACTGACCCATTCGGCGGCGTTCCTGGTGCTGAAGGTGAAGGATGACGAAGCGTCGATCGCCAAGGCACGCGAGGTCCTGGCCAGCACCGATGACCTGATCAAGAACACCGCCATCCGCGAGATCGAGCGCACCTTCACCTGCAACGTGGCCATTGGTCACCGCGTGTGGAAGCCGCTGGTGGGCACCACGCCGCCGCGTGAGCTGCAGCCGTTCCGCGAGATCAAGGGCGCGACCCACACCGCCGTGTCCACGCCCGGCGACCTGCTGTATCACATCCGCGCACGCACCATGGACCTGATCGTGGCGTTCGAGCGCAACCTGCTGATGGCCTTCGGCGATGCGGTGGAGACGGTCGATGACGTGGCCGGCTTCCGTTATTTCGATGGCCGCGATCTGCTCGATTTCGTCGATGGCACCGCCAATCCGGAAGGGCTGTCGCTGCCGGAAGCCACCATCGTGGGCGAAGAAGATCCCGAACATGCCGGTGGCAGCTATGTGGTGGTGCAGAAGTACCTGCACAACCTTGATGCCTGGCGCGCACAGAAGACCGAGGCGCAGGAAGCGATCATCGGCCGCACCAAGCACGACAACATCGAGCTGGATGATGCGCCGGCCGATGCACAGAAGTCGCACAAGACCCTGTGCACCATTGAAGACGCCGACGGCGAGCACGAGATCCTGCGCGACAACATGCCGTTCGCCAACCCGGGCCGTGGCGAGTACGGCACCTATTTCATTGGTTACACCCGCCGCCTGTGGGTGATCGAGAAGATGCTCGAGCGCATGTTCATCGGCAATCCCGCGCCGCTGCACGACCGCATCCTCGATTTCTCCACCGCCACCACCGGCGTGACCTTCTTCGCGCCCTCGCGCAAAGTGCTGGCCGATCTGGGCGATTGATCGCGCCGGGCAGCGGCGACCGCCATCTGCCTGTCATCTACCGCCCCGACCATCTGCTGTTGGATGCGAGTGCAGGAGCAGGTGATGGTCATGACAGGGAACAGAACCGGCATGCGCCGCTGGTGGCGGCCGCTGGCCGCGTTGTTCGGTGCGCTGGCACTGGGGAGCGCCGCGGTGTCCGCGCAGGAAGCTCCTGCACACTGGATGGCCTATGCCGCCGCCGTGGGGGGCCAGCTGCAGCAGCGCCTGCAGCAGGAGCAGGACCCGCAGGCGCAGCGCGTGCTGGAATGGCTGCAGGCACATCCGGACGCACCGACGCCGCTGCCGGTGAGCGTGTGGATCGCGGCGGATGGCCGCATCTCGAAGCTGGAATTCGACAGCCTGGGCGATGCCCAGGTTGACGCAGACCTGCGCGCGACCCTGCAGGCAGCGCCGTTGCAGGCGGCGCCACCGGCCGACATGCGCCAGCCGCTGCGGCTGGGCCTGGTGCTTACCCAGTAGATCCACACCATGCGTGGATATGCCTGGTAGATGCCGACCTTGGTCGGCAGGCACGCCAACCAAGGTTGGCGACTACCGGTGGCCCCCAGCCACGCATGGCGTTGCTCTACTGCGTTGCCACCTGCGGTTCACGCGCGGCCGCGCTCCATGCGCGCAGGCCGAACACGGCCAGGCCGAGGAAGAACACGTACAGCGCGGCGGTCACGTGCAGCGACTTGAACAGGTACGCACCCACATAGACCACGTCCACCGCGATCCACACCCACCAGCAGGCCACGTGGCGGCGTGCCTGCCACCACTGGCCGACCAGGCTCAGCGCGGTCAGCATCGCGTCCAGCCAGGGCAGTGCGGCATCGGTGAAGGTATGCATGGCCGCACCCAGCGCCACGCCACCACACAGGCCGATGGCCAGGTCGCGCAGCAGCTTGCCGCGCGCCAGCGGCACGATGCGGATGCTGCCCTCATCGGCGGCATGCTGCCGCCAGTTGAGCCAGCCGTAGACCAGGAAGCCACCGAAGGCGACCTGCAGCAGGGTGTCCGAGTACAGCTTGGCCTCGGCGAATACCAGCCCGTACAGCGTCACCGACAGCAGGCCCACCGGCCACGCCACCAGCCGGCGCCGGGCCATCAGCCAGACGCCAAGGATGCTGCACAGTGCGGCGGTCCACTCGAGCATCACGCCGCTCACAGCGCGAACGTCACCGACAGGCGGGCCTGTCGCGGTGCGCCGGGGAACAGGTAGTAGTCACCGCCGCTGCTGCCGGTATCGCGCCAGTAGAAGCGGTTGAACACGTTGTCCACCGACAGGTTCCAGGTCACCGCACGCTCGTGCAGGCGATGCTGGAAGCGCAGGCCGGCGTCGAACACCGAGTAGTCCGGTGCACGCACGCCGCCGTCGGCACGGGCCACGTTGGCGCCGGCATAGCGCCAGCCGCCGGTGACATCCAGGCCCTGCACGAACGGCAGCGCGTAGGCTACGTGCACGCTGGCGCGCACCTTCGGCACGTTCACCAGCTGATGGCCCTCATAGGCGGGCGTGCCGGTATCGCGCGCGCGCGCCTGCAGCACGCTGGCGCTGGCCACGATCTGCAGCGTATCGGTCAGCTGGCCGTTGGCAGTCAGCTCCAGGCCAGTGTGGGTCTGCGTGCCTTCTTCGACGAAGGTGTAGCCCACGTCGCTGTTGTCCGGCCTGGCGTACTGGTACGGCTGCGAAATGCGGAACACCGCCGCACCCAGGGTCAGCGCCTCGACCGGCACGTACTTCACGCCCACTTCCAGCTGGCGCGACTGCACCGACGGCAGGAAGGTGTCGGCATTGCTGGTCCAGAACGGCGCTTCCTGGCCCAGCGAAATGCCACGCACGTAGCCGGCGTAGGCGTTGAGCTGGTCGGTAGCCTTCCACACCAGTGCGGTCTGCGGCAGGAAGCGCGACAGGCGGCTGTGGCGCTGCGGGGTGCCGCGCTTGTCGTAGGCGCGCTCATCGAGGCGCACGAAGCGACCGCCGGCCAGCCACTGCCAGTCGTCTCCGAAGCTCATCCGGTCCAGCGCGAAGAACGCGGTCTGGCGGCTGTCCAGACGCCGTGCGGACGGGCCGGGCATCTTCGGCGACGGTTCGAACACCGGCACCGGTGCTTCGTGGATGTTGCTGGTGCCGACGTACTCGTTGACGCTGGGGCGCTTGTCCACGGTGCGGCGGAAGTAGTCGGCACCGAGGGTCAGCTCATGGCCGACGCTGCCGGTCTCGAAACGGCCGCGCAGCTCGGCACGGGCCTGCTGGTTGCGGCGGGTGTCGCCCGGGCTGCGGTAGTCGTAGACGTCGTAGTCGCCATTGGGCGCGAAGTAGTTGCCCGGCACGGTGCCATCGGCGCATTGCGTGGCGTAGTAGCAGCCGTAGGCGAAGGCGACGTTGTCGTCGATCACCGACCGGCTGTGGCCGACCGACACGCGCGACTGCCAGGCGTCATTGAAGTCGTAGGTGTGCAGGGCGGTGATGTTGGTGCTGGCGATATCCACCGGGCGCTGCCACGGCTGGTAGCCGAGCAGGTGCTCGCGGTCGACGCCGCGCGGCAGGTCACGCGCGCCCAGCAGCTGGTAGCCGGACACCGAACGCTGCGAGCTGGTCTGGTAGTTGGCATCCACTTCCAGCTTGCCGCGTTCGCCGATCAGCCAGTCGGCCGCCAGCGAGTAGAAATTGCGGCCGCCATCGGCGTGCTCGACATAGGAATTGCTGGAATCCCACGCGGCATTCAGGCGCAGGCCGAAGCGCGGGGTGATCCAGTGGCCGACATCGACGGCGACGTAGCGCGAGCCTTCCGAATCGGTACCGAGCGTGGCGGTGCGCACTTCGGCCGGGCGCTTGCCGATGTAGTTGATGATGCCACCCGGTGCCATCACGCCTGCGGCCAGGCCGGCTTCACCCTTGAGGATCTCCACCGACTGCACGTTCTCCAGCGCCAGGCGCTGTTCGCCGGCGATGGACAGGCCGTTGAAGCGGTAGCCGGTGGCGGCGTCCAGCGCGAAGCCACGGATGGCGATGTTCTGGTAGTAGCCCACCGGCGCATACGCATCACCCAGCGAGGCATCGTTGCTGGTCAGCTCGGACAGCGAACGCACCTGGCGGCGATCGAGGTAGTCGCGCTCGAGCACGTTCACCGAGGCCGGCGTGTCCTTCCAGCTGCCACCACCGAAGGCATTCACACGCGAGGTATCGGCCTTCGGTTTGCCGGCCTGCACGCGCACTGCTGCCAGCTCGGTCGGCGAGCGTTCGGCGCCGGTGGCAGCCGCATCGGGGGACGCCTCGGCCTCGCTGGCGTGCAGCGGCAGCGCGGCGCAGAGGGCGAGGGAGAGCAGGGTGGGGCGCAGGCAGCGGTTCATTCGGTTCGTCTTCGGACAACAAGGGAGACGAAGCGACGGCGCGCAGGTGCACCGGCCCATGACGGGGGTGTGGCTGCGGCTCAAAGCTCCCTACGCCGGTGCAAACCGGATCAGGTTCCAAGGGACTCTCTCAGCCTGGCAGATCCAGGCACCCCCGCTTCAGGTGACCATTTCACTACAAATGGTACGGATTTGCGAGCCGGTGCCCTTCAGGCTGCGGGGTCAGAGCCCTTTCCGCAGGAAAGGGCTCTGACCCCGACGGTGCGTCAACCGGGTCACGCTGCAGCGTGCAGGGCCTGCAGCAGGGCCTGCCCCGGCGCGCTGTGGAACCATGAGGGATGCCCCAGCATGAACGGCTGCCAGGCCACGTCCGCATTCGCGGTGGAGCCAGTGATGCCTTCGAAGTACTCCACTTCGGACAGTGCGAAGTCGAAATGGACCATCGGCAGCAGGTCGGCCAGCAGATGCACGCGCGTACCCGACAGCGGCAGCACTTCGCGGTAGCCATCAAGCAACGCCAGCGCGATGTCGATGCGCACCGCATCCCTGCCGCACTCCAGTTCCAGCCACGCCACCGCGTTGCGCTCGATTGCCGTGGCAAGATCGAACAGTGCGCTGGTGGGCGAGGCCAGGCCGAAATCCAGCACGGTACTGACCTGGCCGTCGCGCCACAGCAGGTTGGACACATGCCAGTCGTTGTGCGCCCACAGCCGCGGCTCGTCGTGCAGGCGCGCGGCCAGGCCGGCGTGCCACGGCAGCACGTCGCGCTGCAGCTGTGCTTCCCAGGGGATGCGTGCGAGGTAACGGGCCAGCCCCGGCCGTGCGGGCAGTTCGGCCTTGATCGCCGCGATCGGATCGTCGGCGCGGATCAGATCGTCGCGCGCGACCAGCAGGTGGGTACTGCGCTGTGGCGCGTGGTAGCTGGCGGAGGCACGGTGCAGCCGCGCTAGCATGCGGCCGGCTTCGCGTGCCTGTGCGACATCGGTCAGCAGCGACCACGACACGGCGTCGCGGTAGACGTCTTCGCCCACGCCGACGGCATGCAGTTCAAAGGTCCATTCGCCGTGTTCGACGGCAGTGCGGCCATCGGTCGCCGCCAGCACCTGCACCACCGGTACGCCCTCTGCGGCGAGATGAGCGATGAAGCGATGCTCTTCTTCCAGGCAGGCCGCGCTGCGCACACTGTGGTGATGGCGCTTGACGAACACCGCGCCGTCCACGCCGTCGACGATGGCGGCGGCCGACAGCGGGCGCGGGCTGTGCCAGCGGGGCTGGCTGTGCTCGCCCAGCTGCGGGTATCGCGCGCTCAGCCACGCGATGTCCGCGGCGCTGATGGGTGGCCAGTCGGCAGCGACCTCGTCATTGTTGAGGCCCTGCACGCGGTGGGAGGAAGACGTCATGCCGCAGCCCGAGTGGGAAAAGTCACATCCAAGGCTGCGCATTCAACGCCATGGCCGCGGCCAACGCAAACGGGCGGGTCATCGACCCGCCCGTCCGTGCATCCGCATCGGCGAATGCGCCGCGCCGCTTACCAGCCGCGATGGCGGCCGCGGTCGTTGTAGTAGCGGTTGTCGTAGTAGCGCTCGCGCTGCCAGCGACGGTTGTCACCACGGTCGTAATAGCCGCTGCGGTAGTAGCCGCGATCGTAGCGGCGATCGTAACGGTTGTCGTAGTAGCGGTTGTCGTAATAACGACGGTCGCGACGGTCGGAGGTGGTCAGGTTGCCGATCGCACCACCGGCCACGGCACCACCGACGGTGGCTGCAGGGTCGCCGTTGGAGAGCAGGTTGCCGGCCACGCCACCGACCACGGCGCCGACCAGGGTGCGCTTGTCCTTCCTCGACATCGCGCTGGCATCGCTGACCACGGCAACACCGGCCACCAGTGCCAGGGCCATCGCCAGACCACGGAAGCTGAGTGTGGAAGTACTGAGCATGTTCGTTCTCCTGTGAGGTGCATGCCACGCTGGGCAGGGAGGGCGCGGGCGCCCCGGCTGCCGTGGAGACCACGCTGACGTTCCAACATTGCCGGAACATTGCCTGGTCCACCGGGCGGCTTGCGCATTCATCTAGCGGCAGGCGGCATGAAGCAAGGCTGAAAGCGGGCCCGGCCGCTCAGCTGGCAGATAGGGAAAAGGCCACGCGGACGGGGCCCTCCCTTGTCTCCCAAGGCACTGGGGAGGTCAGACCCCCATGGCCTTCTGTGCCTGCCGGGCCTGCTCCTGCTGGGCGTCCTGCTGCGGGTGCAGCACGTTCGGGGCACCCTGCACCGCGCCACTGCTAAGGGCCAGGCTCTGCTCGCTGGCGGCACGGGTATCCACCGCCACGCGGCTGGCGGCGGGGTCACCGATCGCGCCCTGCACGGCAAACAGGCGCTCACCGTTCGGGCTCGGCACCACCGTGTCGATGCGCTGCAGGCCGGCGGCATGCGCCTCCTTGGTCAGGGCCGCAGCGGCGCTTTCCAGCGCGTGGCGATCCTTGAAGGTGCCTGCCGGCATCAGTTCCAGCCCCTTGCTGGCCTGGATGAACAATGGATTGCGCGGGTGCCGCTCGTCGTTCAGCAACGGCCGTTCGCGGGCGTCCTTGATCGCCTCCAGGGTCTTCGCCCCGACAATGCCGTCGGCCACCAGGCCGTTGTCTTTCTGCAGCTGGCGCACCGCCGCGTCGGTGTTGCGGCCGAAGCGGCCATCCTCGACCAGCGGCTTGCCGTCGGCACCGACGTAGCCGAGGTGGCCCAGCTGCTCCTGCACCCTGCGCACGCCCTCGCTGTGCGCACCCTGCTTGTACAGTTCGGCGTGCGGGGTGGCAGCGGCCTTGTGCTCGGCCGCAGGCTTGCCCTGTGTCTGCTCGTGCGACTGGGTGCGGTTTTCCAGCAGGTCGCGCGCCTTGGACAGCGGATCGGAGGCGTACAGCTTCCAGTTCGGGTGCTCCTTCACCTGCTTGAGGTAGTCCTCCACCGGCATGGTGTGCACGCCCTTGCTGCCGGTGGACTGGCTGATCAGCAGCTTGTCGGTGTTGGGGTCGCGCACCACCATCACAATGTGGTCGATGCCGTTCCAGTGCTCATGGCGGGTCTTGGCCGTATCCAGGCCGATGATCATGCCTTCCTTCAGCGCATCGGGCTTCAGGATCGCGTCGCGGTCCAGCAGCACGCCGGACTGGTCGAACGCCTTGCGCACGATGCCGCCGGAACCCAGGTTGCCCAGGTCGATGCGATCAGCCTTGCTGAACACCGCATGCCCGGCCTTCTGGTTGATCTCGTCCATGGTCCGGTTCTGCAGCGTGCCGACCCAACCGGAACAGTCGATGTAACCCTGCTCCACGTTCTTGCCGGTCTTGCCCGGCACGTACAGCGCGTGACCCGGGATGTTGATGGCGTACTTGACGTGGTCGTACTTCACGCCGGCCTCGTAGGCGGCCTGCAGTTCGATGCCCGGCTTCGGCGCGGCAGCGGCTGTTGCGGTTGCCGCCAACGTGGCAGCACCGGCCGCTACGGCTGCGCTGACCTGTGCGGGCGCTGCCGCGGTCTGGCCCTGGCCCTGCGCCACCGCCTGCGGTTCGATGTTCTTTTCCGGAATGCTGATCGCCGCGTACTTGTGGATGTAGTAGCTGGAGAACGTCCGCGCCAGGTCGCCATCGTTCATGCCGCGCATCTCGGCCAGGGTGTGGCCGGTCAGCGCCTTCGCGTCGGAACCGATCTGGTTCAGCACGTTGCGGCGCATGTTGATCTCTTCGCCGTGGCTGTTGCGCACCACGCCGAAGGTGCCGGTGGCAATGGCGGTCTGCACCGAGCCATAGCCGGCGCTGCCCTGCTGGTGGGCCAGGTACAGGTCCAGGCCGGTGGGCGTGTTGCCACCGGACAGGTACGGGTTGCCGGTGCGCTCGTTGCGGCGCGCCATCGAGTCCAGGTTGTCCTGGTACATCTGCGCGGCCGCCTCGGTGTTGCGGGTGGGGTCGAACTCGTGGCCGGTCAGGTGGTACTGGCGCGCGGAGCCGGGCACGAACTGGAACAGGCCCTTGGCGCCGGACGAGGTGTTGTGGGCGCGCTCGTTGAAGGTGCCGCCCGTCTCGATGTGCGCGAAGCGCATGAAGTCATCGACCGGAATGCCTTTCTGCCGGGCGACCTGCTCGACGATGTCCAGGACTTCCTTTCTGCTGTAGTCATGCTGTGCCATGACGTTTTCCTCGGGGTTGATGGAGCGGCGCATGCCGCGAATCGCCAACCGGACTCATCCGTGAGTCAAGAACATGTCGGTCAACAGGGAACCCGCGCGTGGCGGGTGCTATCAGGGCGCGACGTACTGCTGGGTCGCGCTGTCGAAGGTGTAGTGCACGGCGTCGCTGGAACCCAGTGCGCGGGTCTTGCCGGGGCCTTCGATGGTGGTGCCCTTGAAGGTCACGGTCAGGCGCGGCAGGCCGTTGCCCTCGGCAGCGAAGGCCAGTTCGCCGTCGCTGCCGGTGCAGGGCATCACGTTGCCTTCGTCGCAGGCCGCGCTGTTGTCCTCACCGGTGCGCACCGAGCCGACATAGCGCCAGACCTTGCTGTCCACGTCGTCTTCGCTGCGCTTGGGGTTGAACAGCAGCAGCGCATAGCCGGTGCTGCTGATGCCGCGGTCGAAGCTGCGGGTCGGCACCGCCAGCAGCAGGCGGCCGTCGGCGGTGCGATGTTCAAGTGGCTTGCGCCGGGTATCGACATCGTCGGCCTTGTCGTACGCGCCCAGTGCGCCGATGGTCCATTCCTGGCCACGGAACTTCCATGGCTTCCTGGCGTCGGTGCCGGCCAGCACGAAGGTGGCCTCGGCGAGGTTGGCGCGGTCATCCGGACCGGCCGGCGTCTGCTCGCCCGGCTTGCCGTAGTGCTCGCGGGTATCCCAGGAGAAACCCGTGTAGTACGTGGTGCCATCGAGGGTGAAGGTGTGGCCGAACCAGAAGGTCGCCACGCTGCCGTTCTGGACCTCATAGGAGGTCGCGCCATCGCCGTCCACCTGGTAGGTGAAATACATGACGGTCGGCGCGTCGGGCGGGGTGACGGCGGCATCGGGGGTGGGGGTCTGCATCGGGGCAACATCCTGTCGGGGCGCATTGGCAGCCTGCGCAGGAGCGCCGGGCTGGGAGGACGAGGGGGCCGGATCGGCAGCGGCTCAGGCGGAAGCGGCACGAGAGCAGAGGAGGCA
>NZ_LLXT01000056.1 GCF_001431625.1 Stenotrophomonas geniculata ATCC 19374 = JCM 13324 | reverse complement strand
CGGCGCGTGCCATCTCGTCGAAAAGCGGCTGTCCCTCGATCAGCCATTCCCGAATGATCGTGGCGCGACCGGCGCCCTTGACCTTGCCCAACCGGTCCAGAACGTCGATGCCTTCGGGCGGAAGGGACAGGTTTACGCGGGTGAGCTGGGTAGGCATGTGCAGATAATAGGTGTAACAGTGTGGAACTGCAAGCCACTCCCGAGACGCGGCTCGGGTATCACGCTGAGACAAATGTGCGGTATCACTAGCACCGCACATCAGCCCGGCCCGGCTGGCTCCCTGCGCCGTCTCCACGGCATCCCAGCGGGCGGCGACGACCGGCGGTGGCGCGCATGGCTCATACCGTCGCTTCCGCTCCGTTACGCGCCCTGCGCGCTTGAAGCGGCGGTCAGCGGCGCGCGGTGGGGATGGCGTGTGCGTGAGCTCGGTCGAACGCGGGACGGGGCGACGACACGGGCAGATCTAACCCTGTTATCCGTGGGCTGCGCCCACACCCGCGAGCGCATCCCAAATGCGATGCACCAGGTCGATTGCGTGATGCGTTACGAAACGAGGCAGGGCAGGGCTTTCAGCCCGAAAACAGCGCGCTGTGCGATGCGCCCTTTATGTTCCAGTCGCGATGGTGGCCATAGCCACGGCGTCGGCCACGGCGGACAGTCCGCCTTGCTGTCCGCCCCCGCAGCTACGGCCTCTTGATGGCGGCTGCTGCACGAAGACGGCGACGATGCCGAAGGCGGCTGCGGATGTCGGTGACGGGTTCGATGGGCCGTGCCTCGGCAACGGCCAGACGCTCGTCATCCATCATGCGACGGAACTCCCGAGCTATCTCGCAAGTGAGCGAGAGCCATGTCAGCTGGTGGGGCTCGATGACGTGATTCTCCGGCGTCACCAAGTTGCCATTCACAAACGAAAAACCAGCCCACGGGCCGGTTCCAGTCATGCTCTTTCCATCGAACGTGCGCGGCTTCGTCATGGCCGCAGATTACGCGATTCGGTGTAACTCCGGGGATGACGCGTCAACCGCAGCACCCCCCGCTTCGCAGGGGCGCAGCGGCTAAGCGACGCGTCGTGGCTCGAAATAGAGAGGTGTGCCGACAGCCCAATCAGGGACCGACACAGGGACGGCCTCCAAGACGCGATAGAGGGGCACCACGTTGGAGACTTCCTTCGGCATCAGCGTGGCGATATCAACGCCGTGCGGAAGCAATTTCGAGCGCAACCGGTAGAAGCTCGGACGGCTCATCGTCTCGCGCAAATCGTTGCCTGCTGCCCAAGCCAGATACGCGTTGTGCTGGCCCGTGGTGAGCGACGCGATGACGTCTTCCGGCAATGTGCGTGCGGTGGTCATGGTCATGCTTCCCAGTCGGTCTCGGAGTAACACCGAGGCGTCAAATGGTACACCGTCCACGTCTTTCCAAGCGGCCACCTGATCGAGGGCCATGCGCTTCAACTCCATGCTGCGGATGGTCAGCTCGGCGCGCAGTGTGCGGTCAGCCCACGCGACCGCGTGGGGCAGGTTGAGGATGGCATCTTGGCCATGGCCACGGGCGTGAATCTCCTGACCCTTGCTGTAGAGCTTGAGCGACCAGCGGCGGCTGTGCTGACCGAAATACAGGGTCGAACCCTTGACCAGCTGGCCGCGGCCACGGTGCGACAAGTGGGCGGTCTGCTCGGCGGCGCGAAGCCACGCCAGAACTTCTCCACGGCTTTGCAGGTGAAACGACTGGGTGACGTCAACGCGAGTGATCTGCACATCCCCTACAGACCACGCCAGCCGATCGAGGTCAGTGGGGGCGAGAGAGAGAACCCCGACCAAGTGCTCCATGGTGGCCATCACCAAGCCCGGAACATCGTCCGCTCCCCACAGGTTGTGGCCCTGGAAGAACTTCACCGGGTTGCCGCTGATCTCCAGGTGCGTGCAGGGGTCAACACTGCGCTGCACGGTGCGGACGGTGAGACCGCTGGAGAACGAACCCGTCACCGTTTGCCGCTTTGAGCTCATCCACTCGACGTCGCCCGAAGCGCCGACGGAGAGCACTTTTCCCGCATCGATGGGCGCGGGATGAGCGCACGGCACCACGATGGAGAGCCAATCGATCATTTGACCTTTTTCCGCATGGCGGCGCGGCGGGTAGCACGCACGTCCAGTTCGAGCTGCTCGGCCTGCTGGCCAGCGGACCGGAGAACGTCACCGATGACCTTCAGCGCGTCGATGTTGCGGCTGGAAGCCATCTCGGCGGCGCGTGCCATCTCGGCGAAAAGCGGCTGTCCCTCGATCAGCCATTCCCGAATGATCGTGGCGCGACCGGCGCCCGTGACCTTGCCCAACCGGTCCAGAACGTCGATGACTTCGGGCGGAAGGGACAGGTTTACGCGGGTGAGCTGGGTAGGCATGTGCAGAGAATAGGTGTAACAGTGTGGAACTGCAAGCTACTGCTGAGACGCGGCGTGGGTATC
>NZ_LLXT01000055.1 GCF_001431625.1 Stenotrophomonas geniculata ATCC 19374 = JCM 13324 | reverse complement strand
CCTGCCCAACCCGCCCGAGGCGTGCCTCGGGCCCATGGCGCCAATGGTCCTGCGCAGCCCGCCCGGCCGCCCCTCGACGGCTTCCTGCGGGCGCGGACGCATCAGACCCCAAGGCGGGAGCAAGGGCAAAAGCAAAGGCAAAGCCAGGAATTGCGGCTTCGGCTTTTGACTTTGAATTTGAATTTGAATTTGAATTTGATCTTTCTTCTCCCGGCTACCCGGCGGGAGAAGAAGGCGCGGGCAATGCTTGAAGCGGATGGGCGTGGGGCCAGCGCAAAACCGTGAGGCGCATGGATGCGCCGACCGAGCCCCCATGGATGGGTTTACGGCGTGTTTTGCGCTGGCCCCACGCCCATCCGCCCTCAGCGCAGAACACCGCCGGCTTCTACTCACGGTAGCCAGCAACAAAAAAGGACGGCGCGTCAGCGCCGTCCCTCGATAAGCCCCCGCGCAGCGGGAGACGTCATCCACTTCAGCTGGGATCAGCCGGCGCGACCGCCGCCGTTGCCACCCTGGCCACGACCACGGCCACCACCATTGCCACCACCGCCACGGCGCTGGCCCTGACCCGCGCCCGCACGCTGCTGGCCATGGCCACCGCCCTCGCGACGGCCGCCTCCGGCCTTCTTCGGGCCGGCATGCGCATGACGCGGCGCATCGCCGTGCGGACGGCGTGCGTGGCTCTTGCGCGGTGCGCGCTCGCCGGTATCGTGCTCGGCCTTGCCCGGTGCGCTGTTGCCCCAGCGGATCGGCGTCTGCAGCTCGAAGCCCGGCACGTCGCGGATGTCCATGTCGCGGCCCAGCAGGCGAGTGATCGCACGCAGCAGCTTCACTTCGTCCTGCGCCACCAGCGAGATCGCCTGGCCGGTGGCACCGTTACGGCCGGTACGGCCGATGCGGTGCACGTAGTCCTCGGCCACCATCGGCAGATCGAAGTTGATCACCTTCGGCAGCTCGTTGATGTCGATGCCGCGCGCGGCGATGTCGGTGGCCACCAGCACGGTCACGCGACCGGCCTTGAAGTCACCCAGTGCACGCAGGCGCTGGCCCTGGCTCTTGTTGCCGTGGATCGCCGCGGTCTTGATGCCGGACTTTTCCAGGAACGTGGCCAGCTTGTCGCTGCCGTGCTTGGTACGGGCGAAGACCAGGGTCTGCTCGCGGCTGTCCTGCGCCAGCAGGTGCAGCAGCAGGTCGCGCTTGCGGCTGCCATCGACCGGGTGCACGCGGTGGGTGATGGTCTCGGCCACGGTGTTCTTCGGCGTCACCTGGATCTGTTCCGGGTTGCGCATGAACTCCAGCGCCAGCTGGCGGATGTTGTCCTCGAAGGTGGCCGAGAACAGCAGGGTCTGGCGGTTCTGCTTCGGCAGCTTGGCCAGGATGCGCTTGATCGACGGCAGGAAGCCCATGTCGAGCATGCGGTCGGCTTCGTCCAGCACCAGCAGTTCAATGCCGGACAGGTCGATGCTGCGACGCTCCAGGTGGTCGATCAGGCGGCCCGGGCAGGCCACCAGCAGGTCCACGCCACGGCGCAGGATGTCCAGCTGGTTGCCCATGCCGACGCCGCCGTAGATGCAGGCGCTGGGGATGCGCAGGTACTTGCTGTAGCCGCGCAGGCTGTCGTGCACCTGGGTGGCCAGCTCGCGGGTCGGGGCCAGGATCAGCGCGCGCGGTTTGCGCGGGCCACTGCGCACTTCCTGCGAGGCGGTGCCCAGGTGCTGCAGCAGCGGCAGGCCGAAGGCGGCGGTCTTGCCGGTGCCGGTCTGTGCGCCGGCCAGCAGGTCGCGACCGGCCAGCGCCAGCGGGATCGCCTGCTGCTGGATCGGGGTCGGGTTTTCGTAGCCCTGCTCGGCAAGCGCACGCAGCAGGAAGGGCGCCAGGCCCAGCGATTCAAAAGACATTGAGATTGCTCCAAGTACAAGAAACGCCTGTCCAAACGGACAGACGGGGGCAGATCAAACTGATCGGCTGACTCGGAGCGTTCCCGTGAACCGCGCTGCGAGAATTGGGTGCAGCCGGCACGAAGCGCAGGCTGGAATGCGTGACGAACGGCGTCGGAGTGGGGGCGGGCGAAGAGGGCGGACCCTGGTCGCCGGCGATCCCGGAGGGAAACGGACGGCCGCTGCAGACCCCGCAAGTCTAAACGATGTTTGAGACTTCACGCAAAAAGGCCTGTTCAGGTAAGGGGCTCTCTGCAGGGCTGCGCCCTGCACCCGCAGACGCCCGAGCCAAGGCCAGAGCAACGTCAGAAGCCGGGTTCCTGCGGGTAGGCGGGGGGGAGCCGGTGGCAGGGGGCGCTGCAAGTACGTCCATGTAAGCTCGGTCGCCGCATCCATGCGGCTCACGCCCCTGCAGCCGGACCCACCC
>NZ_LLXT01000054.1 GCF_001431625.1 Stenotrophomonas geniculata ATCC 19374 = JCM 13324 | reverse complement strand
CGAAATCGACCGCCGGCGCGGTGGAGATCTGTGCTTCGTTGTCCACGGTGAAGTTCGGCTTGGTCTTGTAGCCGAAGAGCTTGGCGGTGATCACCTGCGGGAACGAGCGGATGTAGGTGTTGTAGTCCTGCACCTGCTGGATGTAACGGCCGCGGGCGACGGTGACCCGGTTCTCGGTACCTTCCAGCTGCGCCTGCAGGTCGCGGAAGTTCTGGTTGGACTTCAGCTCCGGATAGTTCTCGGTCACCACCAGCAGCCGCGACAGGGCGCTGCCGAGTTCGCCCTGGGCCTGCTGGAACTGCTTGAGCGAGGCTTCGTCGTCGGCATTGACGTTGATCTGGCCGACACGCGAACGGGCATTGGTGACTTCGGTCAGCACGCGCTCTTCCTGGCTGGCGAAGCCCTTCACGGTCTGCACCAGGTTGGGCACCAGGTCGGCGCGGCGCTTGTACTGGTTGATGACCTCCGACCAGCTGGCCTTGACCGCTTCATCCTTCTGCTGGATGGCGTTGTAGCCACAGCCGGACAGCAGGGAGGCCAACAGCATCAGGGGCAGGACGCGGGTGAACAGGCGCATGGCGGAGGTTCCGGGTGGGCTTGGCGCCGAGCATGCCATGGTTCGGGTGAAAGACCGGCCATCGGGCGCCGCCCCCTCCGCGGTGTGGTCCAGCCAGCTCGGGGATGGGCCGGGAG
>NZ_LLXT01000053.1 GCF_001431625.1 Stenotrophomonas geniculata ATCC 19374 = JCM 13324 | reverse complement strand
TGTCGTTGAACGCTCCGAGCGCCTGGACGACGAAGAACGGCAGGAAACGGCGCTGGCGCAGCAGGGCGAACTGGTTGTGACCGGACATGGAGCCTCCTTGACCGGCGCAGCCTAGCATTCCTGCCCATCCGCTGTGGGTGCGGACCGTTGGTCCACACACTTTGAAAGATCTCAGACGATATCGTCGACCACGCCGCCATCCACGCGCAGTGCCGCACCCACAGCGGATGGGCAGGAATGCTAGGCTGCGCCGGTCAAGGAGGCTCCATGTCCGGTCACAACCAGTTCGCCCTGCTGCGCCAGCGCCGTTTCCTGCCGTTCTTCGTCGTCCAGGCGCTCGGAGCGTTCAACGACAACGTGTACCGGCAGGCGATCATCAGCATGTTGCTGTTCATGGCCGTACCGGAGGAAGAACTGGGGCTGTATGCCACGCTGGCACCTGCCATCTTCATCCTGCCGTACTTCCTGTTCTCGGCACTGGCCGGGCAGATCGCCGACAAACTGGAAAAATCGCGACTGATCGTGATCACCACCACCATGGAGATCGTGATCATGTCGCTGGCGGCCACGGGCTTCCTCACCCAGAGCCTGCCGGTACTGCTGGTCGCGCTGTTCTGTACCGGCATGCAGTCAACCCTGTTCGGACCGGTGAAGTACTCGGTACTGCCCTCGGTACTCAAGCCCGAAGAGTTGACCGGTGGCAACGGTCTGGTTGAAATGGGCACCTCGATGTCGATCCTGTCCGGCATGATCGTCGGCGGCCTGGTGTTCACCGTGGCCGGCAGCCACGGCA
>NZ_LLXT01000052.1 GCF_001431625.1 Stenotrophomonas geniculata ATCC 19374 = JCM 13324 | reverse complement strand
TTACGGCCGAACTCCTGCGTCACCGGCAGCTCGGCAGCGGCCGGATTCAACAGGAACGGCATCTTGATGGTCAGCTTGTTCTGCGATCGCTCGCTGGTTTCATTCACAGCACTGCGCTCGATGCCGGGCGCCGAGCGATAGAGCCTTGCACCATCCCCACTACCGATCGTCATGTCGCGCGCGCCGGATGCGAACCGGTACGCGTTGCCCTGCAGGGTGAACAGGAACAGATGGACAGGGCGGGCCAGGAAGCGGCTGGTCTCGAAGGCCTCAAACATGGGGAACCACCGAAGCAAAGCCGAGGGTGCAGGTAGCGACACCATCGGCGTCGGTGGCGTGTCGAATCTCGACCTGGTCGCTGGCGAGCGTGGCCAGGCTCATGATCTGGACGGCCCGAACCCGCGACGCCGAAACGCTGATGTCCAAGGGCGCATCCAGGGTGATCACCTCGACGTCGTTGGAGGCCACCGAGCCAGTAATGCGCCGATGAATGGCGGTGCCGTCCAACAGCTCGATGCGCAGGTCTCGACGCCCAGGCGCCTGCGCGCCGAACAGCGCATAGCCCGCCCATTCGATGGGGATCTCGATGGCGCCCACGGCCAGATCGGCGGTGATGCGCAGATCACTGGTGTAGGACGGCAGCCATATAGGCGTGGACCGGCCGCACAGGGTGTACGCCAGAGAGCGCAGCCAGCTGTGCTCTTCACGCCCGAACAGCTTCCATTGTGTGCTTTGCGATCGGAAGGCGAAGTCTGCAAGGGGCACGGTAAGCGGTGCAGCGCTGTCGTTGTCCAATACCTCTCGCAGGCGGGCATAGCTGGCCTTCGGTTGATCAGTCCAGTCTGCCCAACGGTTCAGGACGGGCGTGCCCAGGTAGAGCGGCAGGTCGACCAGGCTGGGCCACTGACAGACGTCAAGCACGTCGAACGTCAGCGAACGGA
>NZ_LLXT01000051.1 GCF_001431625.1 Stenotrophomonas geniculata ATCC 19374 = JCM 13324 | reverse complement strand
TGTCGAAGGCGGGGCACTGTGGGTTTGCGGGGTGTGAGCCGCATGGATGCGGCGACCAAGCCCCCATGGACGGGTTTACGGCGTCCCCGCAAACCCACAGTGCCCCGCCATCCCACGGAATGCACGCTGTTGCTGTTGCTTCCGCCGTTGCCGTTGGGTCTGCAGGTGCAGGGCGCAGCCCTGCCGAAAACCTACTTCACCCGACGACCCGAGCGGTCGATCCGGAACCACTCTCCGCCTTCCATCGGCGTGTGGCCATCGGCATCCGGCGTGCCGCGACGGCAGCCGTTGCAGACCTCGGCCACGCCGTCGCGGAACGGCCAGGCGAAATCGAAGGTGCCGGGCACCACCTGGCGGAATGTCAGATCGAAGTAGCCCACGCGATTACCGACGCGGCCGCGCAGCAGGCCTTCTTCCGGCATCTCCGGGCCGTTGTCCCAGGTCAGCACCGGCAGGCTGCGGCCCTTGCGGTCGACGTAGTGGAAACTCTGGTCGGCATACACCACGGCCAGGCCGTGGTCATCAAAGTTCAGGTCTTTCAGGGTGTCCGGCTGGATCTTCGGCCGGTGGTCGACCACTTCGCAGTTGGGCAGCGGCCACAACCCGTGTTCGTCGGTCAGCAGCTTGCACGCCGGTGCCTGCGCCAGCGCGTTGGCACTGGCCAGCACGCCGAGCAGGGCCAGCGACCGCGCGAAGCGGCCGCTGGCAGGCGCAGGGCGGGCCTGCAGTGCGATCACTTGGCCTCGGCCTTGCGTTCGAAGGCCGTCGGCGCCGGCAGCTGCACCGGCACGCCCTTGTCATCGCAGGTGCCGGCCTGGCACAGGCGCTCGCGCAGGGCCGGGGTGGCCTGCACGATCATGTGGTAGATCGCGTTCTGTTCCAGCGTGCCGCGGATCGCCTTGCTGCCCGGGCCGCGTGCCCAGATGCCGACGTCTTCGCCGCCGTGCGACTCGGACTTCATCGGCACCAGTGCTTCCTGCATGTAGTCCGGATGCTCGGTGTCGACCTCGCGCAGGTTCGGGCGGCCGTTGGCCGGTTCGAAGCTGCTCGGGTTGTGCGGGTAGCGCTTCGGGCCGGCCGGCTGCTGGTTGCTGCTGCCGGTATGGCCCGGGCCATTGGCGTAGCTCAACGTGGTGTACGGCTGGCCGGTGCCGTCCAGCGCGTAATCCAGCTTGCCGGCGCCATCTTCGCCACCCTTGTCCTTCACCTTGCCCAGGATCGGGTTGCCGCGTGCCGGGTAGCCGACGAAGTTCAGCGTGTGCGAGTGGTCGGCGGTGACGATGATCAGGGTGTCGTCGGCCGAGGTCAGTTCGTTGGCCACGCGCACTGCATCGGACAGGGCCACGGTCTCGGTCAGTGCACGGTAGGCGTTGCCGCTGTGGTTGGCGTGGTCGATGCGCGCGCCTTCGATCATCAGTACGTAGCCTTCCTGGTGCTTCGACAGATTCCTGATCGCCGCAGCCGTCAGTTCGGCCAGGCTCGGCTCACCGCCCGGATCCTGCGGGCGCTCGTACTCGTAGCGCATGTGGTCCGGCTCGAACAGGCCAAGGATGGCCGGCGCATTGGCGGCGGCGGCCAGCTGCTTGCTGTTCCAGACGTAGGCGCCCTGCGGATGGGCCTGCTGCCATTCCTGCACCAGGCTGCGGCCGTCCAGGCGCTGGCCGACCTTGTCGTCGTACTCCGGATCGCGCTCTTCCACGGTGGTGAATTCTCCGCGGCCACCGCCGAGGGCGACCAGCGGGCCGCGGCCATAGCGCGAGGTCGACAGCAGCTGCTGGGCGATGTCCTTGCAGCCTGCCGCCTTGGCCGCTTCAGTCAGGTCGGTGTCGTTTTCCCAGTTGCGCTCGGGTGAATGTGCATAGGTGGCGGCCGGGGTGGCATGGGTCAGGCGTGCGGTGGACACCACGCCCGTGGCCAGGCCGGCGCTGTCGGCCAGCTGCAGCCAGGTCAGCAGGCCCTTGGACAGGCTGTCGGCGCAGTCGGTGCGGCTGCCGGCGCTGACGCCGATCGCGCCCATGTGGGTCTTCACGCCGGTGGTGATGGCGGTCATGGTGCCGGCCGAATCAGGGGTCTGCGAATCGGTGTTGTAGGTCTTGCTGAACGCCGTGGCCGGGAAGCGTTCCCAGGACAGCAGGTTCTCTTCGCCCGAGCCACCCTTCTGCTGGCCTTCGTAGATGCGCGAGGCGGCCACCGTGGTCAGGCTCATGCCGTCACCGAGGAACAGGATGACGTTCCTGGCCTTGCCGGACATCGCACCGTTCGCTGCGGCCTGGGCCGCGCCGCTGCGGTACCACCACTGCGGCGTCTCGCCGGCCGGGTGGGTAACGGGATCGACGGCGACCTTCAGGCCGGCCGGAGCGGACGCGGGGGCGGTGCTGGCGCAGGCGCCCAGCAGCAGGGTGGTGGCGCAGGCGGCCAACAGGGAGACGGAACGGCGCATGGACGCTGGGATCTCACAAACTGTAACGGGACGTTCATTATGCCCGCCCTCGCAAGGCACGCCGATGACACACTGATTTGCCGGCCGGGCGGTCGTTCTGCGGGCCGCCTTGGGCTATCGTGCCAACATCCCTTCCTTCCCCTCTGGATTGCCTATGAAGCTGGTCTCTGCCTGGCTGCGGATTCCATTCTGGCAGCGCGTGGTCGGTGGCTTCGTGCTCGGCGCGCTGGCCGGCTGGGCGCTCGGCCCGGCCGCGGAAACGTGGTTCGGCCCGCTCGGCGAGCTGTACGTCACCCTGATCAAGATGATCGCGGTGCCGCTGGTGTTCTTCGCGGTCATCAACGCGATCTCGTCGCTGCACGGCCAGAAATCGGTCGCCGCGCTCAGTGGCCGCACCTTCCTGTGGTTCGTGATCACCGCTGCGCTGGCGGTGTGCGTCGGCCTGGGCGTGGGCACCGTGCTGCAGCCCGGCGCCGGTGGCCTGCAGCTGACGATGGCCAGCAACTACGTGCCGCGTGAAGTGCCCAGCGTGGTGCAGGTGCTGCTGGATGTGGTGCCGGCCAATGTCTTCTACGCGCTGTCCGGCATCGGCACCAAGGTCAATGCCGCCGGTGAAACCGTGCTGGCCGCGGGCCGTGGCTCGATCCTGCCGGTGATCTTCTTTGCTGGTCTGGTCGGTTTCGCCATCGTCAAGCTGGGCGAGAAGGTGACCGAGGCGCGCAAGCTGGTCGGCCAGATGAGCGACATCATGATCCAGGTGACCCGCTTCGTGCTGGAAGTCACCCCGATCGGCACCTTCGGTCTGATCGCTGGCCTGGTCGGCAGCTACGGCTTCGAGAAGCTGCTGCCGCTGGGGCATTTCGTGCTGGCCCTGTACGTGGCCTGCGCCCTGCACATCGTGGTGGTCTACAGCGCGCTGCTGCTGGCGCACGGCCTGAACCCACTGAAGTTCTTCCGTGGCGCCGCGCCGGGCATGCAGGTGGCGTTTGTCAGCTCGTCCAGCTTCGCCGCGATGCCGGTGGCGCTGCGTTCGATCACCCACAACCTGGGTGTGAACAAGGACTACGGTTCGTTCGCGGTGCCGCTGGGCGCCAGCATCAAGATGGATGGCTGCGGCGCGATCTACCCGGCGCTGTGCGCGGTGTTCATCTCGCAGTACAGCGGTGTGCCGCTGACCCCGGAACAGTATGTGGTGGTGCTGATCGCCTCGGTGCTGGGCAGCTTCGGTACCGCCGGCGTGCCGGGTACTGCGGTGATCATGGCCACGGTGGTGCTGAGCGCGGCCAACCTGCCGCTGGAGACCATCGGCTACCTGTATGCCATCGACCGCATCCTGGACATGATGCGCACGATGACGAACGTGACGGGCCAGATGCTGGTGCCGGTGATCGTGGCCAAGGAGACCGGGCTGCTCGATCAGGCGGTGTATGACAATCCGTCCAGCAATGTCGGGGTGGACGATCCGGACCCGACACCGCCACGCGCCTGAGGTTGCGTGGAGATGTAAAAGGCCCGCCCTGACCCGGCGGGCCTTTTGTTTGGGAGCTGGTTGGCGCGGTGGCGGCCAAGGTGGGTCCTGGTAGATCCACGCCATGCGTGGATGGAGGCAGTGCCGACCAACGGTCGGCACCCACCAGGGCAGGCGGCGCGATGCCGACCAAGGTCGGCACCTACCGGGGGCGCAAACAAAAAAGCCGCTGCGGGGCAGCGGCTTTTTGTCTTTCAGGCGGCGCCGTAGCGCCAGCGGGTCAGAGGTCGACCCGGCGGGCCTGCATGAACTTGTTGCCCCAGTAACCACTGAGCAGGGTGTCCACGCGGACGTCCTTGCCCGAGCTCGGGGCGTGCAGGAAGCGGCCATCACCGACATAGATGCCGACGTGGTCGACGCGGCCCTTGCGGCCGAAGAACACCAGGTCACCGGCGGCGAGCGCAGTGCGATCGTTGATCAGCTCGGCGTTGTCATCGTGGGCCATCTCGCGCGAGACGCGCGGCAGCTCGATACCCAGCGCCGAGCGGAACACGTAGCCGACCAGGCCGCTGCAGTCGAAGCCGCTGTCCGGGTTGCTGCCACCCCAACGGTACGGGGTGCCCAGCAGGGTCATTGCTCGGCGCAGCAGCGACTGCACCTTGCCGTTATCGGCGGCGGTGCCGACAACGCTGCCATTGGCGGCGCTGCTGGTGTCGTAGTTGGCGAGCAGGCGGCTGAGATCGCCGGCCACCACGGCCGAGCGGTCCATCAGCGGAATGGTGTCATTGGCGGCCAGGTGCGGCAGCAGCGCGGCCAGCGTGGCACTGGCGGCGGCATCGACGCGGCTGCGCTGCGGAGCAGCGGCCTCGGCCTTGGTGGCCGGTCGGGCGGTGCTCTCAGCCACCGGGGCCGGGGTCACATCGGAACGATTCGGAGCAGTCTGCGACCAGGCCGGAAGGCTGGTCAGACACAGTGCCAGGCCAAGCAACAGCGGGCGGGCACTACGTGAAGATACGGAAGTCTGGCCTTCGCTTTTCAGGTCGTCAGTCGTCACGCGTCGGTCACAGGAAAAAAACGATGGGGCATCATGCCCTGTAAAAGCGGCAATAAGTTAAAAATTCCGTTAGTAAACCGTTAGTTTCGTGGTGATGGGCGTCACAGTTTTGAACATATCGCCTGTTCATTTTAGCGAAGGACGCGTTTCGCCCCTGTGTAGTGGTCCTTCCAGTAGGGACCGCTGAGCGAGTCGAGGCGTACCGTGCCGCCGGTGCTCGGCGCGTGCACGAAGCGCCCTTCACCCACATAAATACCGACATGGGTGACGCTGCCGCGGCTGCCGAAGAACACTAGGTCTCCGGTGGCCAGGCGCTGCGGATCGATCTTCGGGCCCTGTACCGCCGCCAGGTCGCGCGAGGTGCGCGGCAGTTTCAGGTCCAGCATCTCGCGATAGACATAGGCGACCAGGCCGCTGCAGTCGA
>NZ_LLXT01000050.1 GCF_001431625.1 Stenotrophomonas geniculata ATCC 19374 = JCM 13324 | reverse complement strand
GCGATGCTGGTGGCGGCGGCGATCAGCCCGGCCGGCCAGCGCGGCCAGGCGATGTCGCGGGTGCTGCTGGGCCTGTCGATTGCGATCCTGGCCGGCAATCCGCTGACCACCTGGCTGGGCCAGCAGCTGAGCTGGCGCACCGCCTTTGCCCTGGTCAGCCTGCTGGCCATCGCCACCGTGGCGATGATCGCGCGCTTCCTGCTGCCGGACCCGGACGAAGTGCGCACTTCGCCGATGCGCGAACTGCGCGCCTTCAACACCACCCAGGTGTGGCTGGCGCTGGCAATCGGCGCCGTTGGCTTCGCTGGCATGTTCTGCGTGTTCACCTACCTGGCGCCGACCCTGGTGCAGGTCACCGGCGTAGCCGAATCGTGGATGCCGCTGGCGGTGGGCGTGTTCGGCATCGGTGCGATCATCGGCAACATCGCCGGTGGCTGGCTGGTGGACAAGTTCCACTTCAAGGCCGCCGCGGTGGTGCTGCTGTGGTCGATCGTGATGCTGCTGCTGTATCCGCTGGCCGCGCAATCGGTGTGGACCATCGGCCCGATGATCATCACCGTCGGCACCATGGGTGCACTGGCCGCGGTGCTGCAGACCCGCCTGATGGACGTGGCCGGTGAGGCGCAGACGCTGGCCGCTGCCTCCAACCATGCCGCCTTCAATACCGCCAATGCACTCGGCCCGTGGCTGGGCGGCATGGCGATCAGCGCCGGCTTCAGCCCGGCCAGCACCGGCTATGTCGGTGCGGCCACTGCGATCGGCGGCCTGCTGCTGTGGTGCGTGGCGGTGATGCTGGACAAGAAGCGCAAGGCAGCCGGCGTGGGCAGCCACTGACCTTCGCGCCGGATCGTCAGCTGCTGCCCGCGCGGCGGCGGCGATCCGGACGCAGCAACGCCGTATCGCCGGCCGCCAACGTCGGTCGCGCCAACTTACCGCGCCGTACGCGGTCCAGTACCCGCCGCGAGTTGGCCGCGCAGTCGATGCCCTCTGGCCGTGCCTGGATGTCCTCGATCAGGGCCAGCAGATGGGCCCGGCTCTGTGCCAGCCGCAACTGCAGCGCCTCGATGTCGGTCACCTTCTGCTGCAGCATCGTGATCAATGCGTCGTGCTGCCACTGGCCCATGTCCGGTGGCAGCAGGGCGCGTATCTCCTCCAGGCTGAAGCCGGCGCGCTGCGCACCGGTAATCAGCTCCAGCAACAGCACCGCCTGCTCCGGGTAGTCGCGGTAGCCGTTGGCCTGCCGCTGGACCACCAGCAACCCGGCCTCTTCGTAGAATCGGATGCGCGACGCTGCCAGACCCGTGCGCCGGGCCAGCTCACCGATCTTCATCTGCCTGAATCCTCGACATCGGAACCTGTTGACCTTCAATCAAACTTGAAGGTTAGCGTAGCGCCATTCCCCTGTCCTGGAGCTGTCCGATGTCGCTGTTCTCGCCCCTGGCACTGCCCTCCGGTGCCGTCATCCGCAACCGCATCGCCAAGGCGGCGATGGAGGAAAACATGGCCGATGCCGACCACGCCCCCTCCGAAGCGCTGCTGCAGTTGTACCAGCGCTGGGCCGACGGCGGCGCCGGACTGATCATCACCGGCAACGTGATGGTCGATGGGCGCGCCATGACCGGGCCGGGCGGCGTGGTACTGGAAGACGATTGTCACCTCGACCGCTTCACCGCCTGGGCGGACACTGCCCGCTCGCGGGGTGCGCAGATGTGGATGCAGATCAATCACCCGGGGCGGCAGATGCCGGCCGCACTCGGCCAACCCGCGCTCGCGCCGTCAGCCGTTGCTTTGCAGATGGGCGCGCTGTCCAAGCAGTTCGCACCGCCGAAGGCGATGACCGAGGACGACATCGACGCGGTGATCGCGCGCTTCATCCGCAGTGCCGAGCTGGCCGAGCGCGCCGGTTTCAGCGGGGTGGAGATCCATGCTGCGCACGGCTACCTGCTCAGCCAGTTCCTGTCGCCGCTGTCGAACCAACGCAATGACCGCTGGGGCGGCAGCCTGCACAACCGCGCGCGCCTGCTGCTGGAGATCGTGCAGGGGGTGCGCGCGGCCGTGGCGCCCACCTTCGTGGTGGCGGTGAAGCTCAACTCCGCCGACTTCCAGCGGGGCGGCTTCTCGCCCGAGGACGCGCGCGCCGTGGTGGAGATGCTGGCGCCCCTCGGCGTGGATCTGGTCGAACTGTCCGGCGGCAGCTATGAAGCACCGGCCATGACCGGCGCCGCACGCGACGAACGCAGCGTGGCCCGCGAAGCGTACTTCCTCGAATTCGCACGCGAGATCGCCACGGTGGCAACGATGCCGCTGATGGTCACCGGCGGCATCCGCCGCCGCGAAGTGGCAGAACAGGTGTTGGCCAGCGGCGTGGCCATGGTCGGCATCGCCACCGCGCTGGCGATCGAGCCGGATCTGCCGCAGCACTGGCAGCAGGGCCGCGACCCGGTGCCGACACTGCGCAACATCAACTGGCGCAGCAAGCCGCTGGCGGCCAGCGCGCACATGGCCGCAGTGAAGTATCAGCTGGGCCGGTTGAGCCGGCACCGCCCCACCGCGCCCGGTATCTCACCGGCCTGGGCACTGCTGCTGGCACAGGCGGACGTAAAGTGTCGGACCCGCCGCTACCGGCGCTGGATCGGCGCCCGCGTCATCGCACATTGAGCCGCGCGGACTTCTCATCACCGCAGCGATGCTCCACCATCTGCAGGATCGGCGGCACTCCGCCGCCGGTCGCAACTTGGAGATGGAAGCCACGTGGCAGCAGGATCGACCAGGAACCGCGAGAAGCTGCTCGACGACCTGCTCTCGCTGGGCCGCAACTGCGCACTTGCCATCGCCATCGCCGGTGCCGGCGCGGCCATCCACTACAACGAATCGGTCTACGAGGCCGGGCTCTGGCGTGGCCTGCTGCCCACCCTCTGCTTCCTGGTCGCGATCATCTGGATCGTGCTCAGCATCATCCGCTTCGACCTGACCCTCCAGCAGCACTTCGAGCGCAAGCGCACGCGCTGGCTCAGCCGCCTGCTCTACGTGGTGCTGCTCGGTACCGGTATCACCGCCGTGTTCTTCGTGACCGAACTGGCGTCCAACAACCACATCGCAAGAATGTGCGACGCCGTGGCCAACGAACCGGCCAGCCGGATCCACAGGTCCGCCGAGTGCCAGCGCCTGTATCAGCATCGGGCGGCCTACCGGCAACGGCTGGAGTCGGCCGAGGGCGAGTTCGACTGAAGCCTGCGCCGGCTTCGCATCGCGTGCGCGAAAAACACATGGCGTGGATATGCCGTCGGGCACAGTGGCTGCGCCTCCCTTGCAGCGAACGAACGCCGCCGACATGCACCACCCACCCGCCCCTGCCCGACACGATGCCATCGCCCTTCAGGCCGGTGTACTCGGCAGTGTGTTGGGCGTGACGCTGTTCAAGGCAATCGCACTGTCCGCACTGGCAAGTGGATCCTTGATGGTGATCGGGCTGTGGCTGCTGGCCTGCGCGCTGCTGGCTGCCTGGGCACTGGCCGCCTGCCTGGCCTGCCTTGCGCTGAGCCGGCGCGTATTCGTGCTGATGCTGGCGCTGTGCATGATGCTGATGATCTGCGTCGCCTGACAGCAGCAGGCGCCGGACTATCGCGCATCTGTTATAGAATAACAAGTGCGGTTGGTCGGATTGTGCGTGCCCGGGGTCACGGATTTGAATTCCATGGCCAGCCCGGCACCACCCGAGACCTCCCCATGACCCTGCAGCCCCTGCTTCGCGCCTCCCTCACCGCCGTTGCCCTGGCTTCGCTCAGCGCCTGTGCCACCTATGACGACAGCAACATGCATCAGGCCTGCCAGGAATCACCGCATCTGAAGGACCTGCCGCCCGAAGTGGCTGCCCGCGAGAGCCGCTGCAACAAGGGCGTGGAAGTGTGGTCGAGCGAGCGCAAGGGCAGTGACAGGCCGATCGACCTGAGCGGCAGGAAGAAGGATCTCTGAGCCGCCCGGCATCTTGATCGTTCCGATGCATGCGGATGACCAGCCCGTCACGATCAGGAGGGCAGGATAAGGCCTCCCCCACCGCGACGACTTTCCCGATGCCGGCCACTGGTCACCCTGTCATCCATGCCTTTGAAGCTGTGTTCGACCTGTCTGGCGGGGTGGAGCGCATTACGGCGCTCACTGTCATCTGCCGGCATTGCTCTGAAACCCGCTCGGCCAGCGAAGACAACTTGGTCCAGCTGCCGGGCGGTGCCTTGTTCCGCTGCGATGGATGCGGCAGTCATCAGGCGGTGAGCCATGCGCGGGTTGCCGATTGGCAGGTGAATTCGCTTCTGGGTGTCTGAGGCTGGAATACGACGGTGCCATGACGCAGGCTGTTGGCGCAGGGATGATGGTGAAGTCAGAGGCCGCCCCGTGAGCCACCTCGTCGGCCCGAAGGGCCGATGACGGCCAAGGCGCAGGACCTGTGCAGAGCGCAATGACATCACCTCGGCTAAGCTGCGGCACCTTTCTTCGCGCACGGCCATGCATCCCTTCCCCCTTCCTGTCTCGGCACCCGATCAACTCGCCTACCGGCTGCTGCAGGACAGCGACTGGGCCCGCTCCGCCGACGCCGCCAACGCTACTCCCGAACTTCGCGCTCTGCTGGCGATGATCCTGGATTCTCCGGAGCCGCTGTGGATCGCATGGGGCCGCGACAACAAGGCGTTCTTCTTCAACGATGCCTACCTGCCGATGCTGGGCGGCAAGCTGCACGGCGCCATGGGCAGCCGATTGGAAGACGTCTGGGCGGACGTCTGGGCCGACGTCGTCGATGCTGTCAACGACGCCTTCGGCGGCACGAGCCGCAGTTTCAAGAACATGCCGTTGATGATGGACCGTGATGGCACGTTGCGCGAGACATTCTGGACGTTCTCCTACTCGCCGCTGCGTGCCGGTTGCGGAGGCGTGGCCGGCATCATCTGCGTCGTCAGCGAGCAGACCGAACGGGTGATCGAGCGCGACCGGCACACGCGCCAGGTAGCGGCCATCACCGAGCAGGCACGCGAGGCCCACCTTGAACTGGTACGCGCCCGCGAACAGCTGCGGCAGTCGCAGAAGCTGGAGGCCATCGGCCAGCTGACCGGCGGCGTTGCACACGACTTCAACAATCTGCTGCAGGTCATCACCGGCTCCGTGGACATGCTGCTGCATACCTGGCCAGCCGGAGATGCGCGCCTGCGCTATGTACAGGCCATCGAAACCGCCGCTGACCGCGCCACTCGCCTGACCGCCCAGCTTCTGGCGTTCTCGCGTAGACAGAGCCTGTCGCCGCAGGTGTTCGACCTTTGCGAGAGCGTGCGCGCGCTTTCAGACATCATCACCACAGTACTGGGTGCGCGCATCTCCGTATCAGTAAACCTGCCCGACGCCCCGTTGCCGGTACTGCTGGACCGGACCCAGCTCGACACCGCACTGATCAACATCGCGGTGAACGCGCGCGACGCCATTGACGGCCACGGCAAGGTGACGATCGATGTGGAACAGCTGACATCGGTGCCTTCCGTGCGGTTCGCGGCGCCGATGAAAGGCAACTTCGCTGCGATCAGCGTCAGCGACACCGGTGCCGGTATCGATCCGTCCGTGGTGGACCGGATCTTCGAGCCATTCTTCACCACCAAGGGAGTGGGCGCGGGCACCGGGCTTGGCCTCAGCCAGGTGTTCGGCTTCGTCAAGCAGTCCGAGGGCGAAGTGGACGTACAGAGCCAGGCCGGTGTCGGTACGCGCTTCACGTTGTATCTGCCGCTGGCGCAGGAAAACGCCACCATCGAGCTGCCGACCACGCAACAGGGGCTGCTGCATGGCCACGGATTGTGCGTACTGGTGGTGGAAGACAACGTGGATGTGGCCGAGTTTGCAGTCGGGGCGCTGCGCGAGCTTGAGTACAACGTCGTACTCGCGCGCAATGCCGACGAGGCACTGGCGGAGCTCGAGCGCGACGCTGCGCGTTTCCACGTGGTGTTCAGCGACGTGGTCATGCCCGGGACCAATGGGCTGGATCTCGCCCGCACCATCCGCAGCCGCCTGCCCGATCTTCCGATCATTCTCACCAGTGGCTACAGCGAACTGCTGGCCCGCGATCCAGGCCACGGTTTCACGCTGCTGCGCAAGCCCTACTCACTGAAGCAGCTGGCCTCCGTGATGACCGAGGCCAGCCGTCGCTCGCAGACGATGGTGACTGCGCTTTAGCCGGCAGATCACTGCGTCGGACCGGTCCAGGAAGCAAGCGCCGAATCAAGGCCGGGCATATCTCCTCCTATGCCGCAGGTCCAGGCAACGATGCCATCCGGGCGCACCAGCACCGCCCCCAGACCCGATGCCGCATCTCCAGTATCTGCGGCGCAGGCGATGGAAGGCTGCCAGCGTTGGCCATGCTGCGGCGGCGAAGACGCCGGGTCGAAAACAAGCAGCGCCCCCTGCCCCGCTCTCAGCAGTTCGCCCAGGCGGCGGCCATCGGCCAACCGGAAGTCCGGCGCGCTCCTGCCGACCAGCGGGTGCTCTCCGCCAAGTTCCAGCTGCTGCGAAACACCCCAGATCCGCTCTGCCAGATACGTGGCCCCATCGCGGGTGCCGGCCAGGTCGGCCATGATCGCTGCCAGCGCGCGCGAGCCGGCCCCGGGACGCATCAGCGCAACCTGCGCGCGCGACCAGTCCAGCACCTTGGTGCCCACCGGATGGCGCTCAGACTGATAGCTGTCCAGCAGCGCCTCATCAGCCTTGCCCCGCACTACGGCGGCCAGCTTCCAACCGAGGTTCATCGCATCGCCGATGCCAAGGTTCAGCCCCTGGCCGCCCAACGGTGAATGCATGTGCGCGGCATCACCTGCCAACAGCACACGGCCGCTGCGATAGGCCGTCGCTTGGCGCGCAGCATCGGTCCATGTCGTGGCCAGGTGCAATGCAGTGATCGTTGCCTCGCGGCCAGACACCCGCCGCAGCAACGCTTGCGCGGAGTGCCGGTCCAGTGGCGTGCGATGGCCCGCGCCACCGTCGAAATCGGCCAGCGCCAGCAGGCCTGGCGGGTTGAAATTGCACATCCCGTGATCGGTGAACTGTCGGCCCGGTGTGAGTACACACCCATCTGCCAGTTCGACCAGCAGCGTGTAACCGGTGAACTCCGGCCCGGTTCCGGCAAAGATGAAGCCCGATTGCTTGCGTACCGTGCTGCGGGCCCCATCACAACCGACCAGCCAGCGGCCGTGGACCCTGCCGGAGCCGATGTGCACGGCAACCTGCGCCTCGTGCGCATCCACCGCCTGTACCGCACGCCCGCGTTCGATGCGCACGCCCAGCGCAATCGCACGTTCGGCCAATACCGTTTCCAGGGCCTGCAGCTCCACCGCCATCTGAGTGCCCACTGGCGTCGGCAGGCGCCAGCTCCAGCGCGTGCGGTCGACGTCGTCCAACGCAAACGGAATGCCGGCGAAGTGGCCACCCAGCGCCCGCGGTTGCGCCAGCCAATGGGCGGTGCCTAGCGGCGGCGCGCCCTTGTCGGGCTTGAGCACCTGAGTCGCGACGACCGCGTCCAACAGGCCACGCCGATCCAGTGCCTCCAGCGTGGGGACGTTCAGGCCGCGCAGCCCGAATGGCAGGCGCTTCAACGGCGAATCAGCGGACCCGGCCTGTTCCAGCACCAGCACCGAACACCCGGCATGGGCCAGTTCGCAGGACAGGAACAAGCCAACCGGGCCAGCACCGGCAATGACGACGTCGTACAGCATGGAGATTCCTTGTGAGCGCCGGGTCGGCGCTCTGGCGGGACAAATGTTACACTCGGTGTACATTTTCACACGTGAACCACCCATGACCCCGCTTCCTGGCCGTCGCGAGCAGCGCAAAGCCGAGACCCGACAAGCGATTTCCGACGTCGCCACCGAGCTGATCATCCGGCGGGGCTTCGAGGCCGTCTCCATGTCCGAGATCGCCGAAGCCGCGGGCGTCTCACGCAAGACGGTCTTCAACTACTTCGCCAGCAAGGAAGACCTGGTGTTCGATCGCGATGAGGAGGCGCGCACGCTGCTGCGCGAGGGCATGATGGCGCGCAGCGGAATGACCCCGCTGATGGCCTTCCAGTCACTCGTGCGCGAGTTGCTGGAGGCGGGCCATCCACTGCTGCGCATCAATGCCGGTGCTGCCGCCTTCTGGGGCACCGTGGCGGAGAGCCCGGTACTGGTCGCGCACGCGCGACGGCTGCAGGCGCAGTTGACTGACGATCTGGCGCAATTGATGGCCGACGCTGTCGGCCGGCCCGGACATGACGCCGAAGGGCGATTGGGCGCGGCCATGCTGCTGGCGTCGATGGTGGCGGCCTATGAGAAAGGACTGGCAAGCCAACTGCAGGGCGAGGACCCGCGCGAGGCCATGCTGCAGCTGATCGTGCGCGGCGCCAACGGGGTACTGGTGGCCTTGGCGGGCACCCCATATACGGACCCCGGCGCGCGTCCATAGCGCATTCGGGGGATAGGTTTCGAAGTGTTGCAAATGCTAATCTTTCTCATTTGCAGACACATAGCCCCTCCCCAATGCCC
>NZ_LLXT01000049.1 GCF_001431625.1 Stenotrophomonas geniculata ATCC 19374 = JCM 13324 | reverse complement strand
CCCGCTTTCGATCCCCCGGCTCCGTTCTGGGGGCGGGGAGGGCTTGCAGCCCTGCACCTGCCGAAGCTTTCAGGAAACAGCAACAGCAACGTCAAAAACAAAAGCGGCATTCCGCGGTGGTGGGGGGGCACTGTGGGTGTGCGGGGTGTGAGCGGCATGGATGCCGCGACCAAGCCCCCATGGATGGGTTCACGGAGTCCCCGCACACCCACAGTGCCCCGCCATCCCGCGGAATGCCGCTTTAGTTTTTGACGTTGCTGTTGCTGTTGCCTGAAAGCTTCGGCAGGTGCAGGGCTGCAAGCCCTGCCGGCCCCTAGAACGGAGCCGCGGACTCGAACGCGAGCGCCTCGCCCGTCAGCGGATGCGTAAACCGCAGGCTGCGCGCATGCAGATGCACGCGTTGCGCCGGTGCCGCGTCATACAGCACATCGCCGACGATCGGATGGCCAAGGCTGGCCATGTGCAGGCGCAGCTGATGGCTGCGGCCGGTGATCGGTTCCAGTTCCACGCGCGTGCGCTGCGCTTCAACATCACGAGCCAACACGCGCCAACGCGTCAGCGCCGGCTTGCCGCGCTCATGGTCGACCATCTGCTTCGGCCGGTTCGGCCAGTCCACGATCAATGGCAGGTCCACTTCGCCGGCATCACCCTCGAGCAGCCCCTGCACCACCGCTTCATACCGCTTGCCGACCTGGCGCCGCTCGAACTGCATCGACAGCGCCGCCTGCATGTCCTTGCCACGCGCATGCAGCAGCAGCCCGGAGGTCACCTGATCCAAGCGGTGCACGGTCAACGAATCCGGGTACAGCGCCTGCAGGCGCCCGACCACGCAGTCCTGGTTCTCGGCGCTGCGGCCAGGCACGGACAGCAGGCCGGCCGGCTTCTCGGCCACCAACAGCGCGTCATCGATGTAATGCAGGTGGATCATGCGGTTCCAGGAATTCCAAACGAAAACGGGGAAGCCGAAGCCTCCCCGCTTTCTGCGTACCGACCAACGGTCGATACCCGCCTTGATGGAAGAGGTACCGGCCGGAGCCGGTACCGCCTGCATCAACCCAGCAGGTGGGCGACGCCGGCGCGCTCTTCTTCCAGCTCGGCCAGGGTCTTGTCGATGTACTTCTGGCTGAAGTCGTCGATCGGCAGATCCTTGACCAGGGTGTACTTGCCGTTCTCGGTGGTCACTGCGAAGCCGAAGATCACGCCTTCCGGAATGCCGTAGGAACCGTCGGACGGCACGCCCATGGTGACCCACTTGCCGTTGCTGCCCAGCACCCAGTCACGCACATGGTCGATGGCAGCGTTGGCGGCCGAAGCAGCCGAGGACGAGCCACGGGCTTCGATGATCGCCGCGCCGCGCTTGCCCACGGTCGGGATGAAGGTGTTGGCGTTCCACTCCTGGTCGTTGATCGCATCGGCGATCGATGCGCCATCGGCGGTGGCGAAACGGTAATCCGGGTACATGGTCGGGCTGTGGTTGCCCCACACGACCAGCTTCTCCATGCCACCGACCGGCTTGCCCAGCTTGGTCGACAGCTGGCTCAGCGCGCGGTTGTGGTCCAGGCGCAGCATGGCGGTGAAGTTTTCCGGCTTCAGGTCCGGCGCCGACTTCATGGCGATGTAGGCGTTGGTGTTGGCCGGGTTGCCGACCACCAGCACCTTCACGTCACGGCTGGCGACCTTGTTCAGCGCTGCGCCCTGGGCGGTGAAGATCTTGGCGTTTTCCAGCAGCAGGTCCTTGCGCTCCATGCCCGGGCCACGCGGACGTGCGCCGACCAGCAGGGCGATGTCGGCGTCCTTGAACGCGACTTCGGCGTCATCGGTGCCGACCATGCCGGCCAGCAGCGGGAAGGCGCAGTCTTCCAGCTCCATCATCACGCCCTTCAGGGCGGCCTGGGCCTTGTCGACCGGCAGTTCCAGCAGCTGCAGGATGACCGGCTGGTCCTTGCCCAGCATTTCGCCGGAGGCGATGCGGAACAGCAGGGCATAACCGATCTGGCCGGCGGCGCCGGTCACGGCAACACGAACGGGTGCTTTCATGGGGGTTTCCTCTTGCTTGCAAGCGTTTGATGGGACGCCGCGGGCGTGGCCACGCTGGCCTGGCGGGCGGCGGGGAACAGGGAAACGGCCACCCGTGGGTGGCCGTTTCGAAGGGGGATCAGGCGGCGAGGTGCTTGTTCCACTCCGCGACGCGCTCGGCCTGGGCGGCCAGCACGGCGTCGACGTCGCCTTCCAGGGTGATCGAATGGATCACGTCGCCCTGCTTGACCGAATCGACGATGGCCTGGCCTTCCAGGACCTTGCCGAAGACGGTGTGGCGGCCGTCCAGCCAGTCGGTCTTGATGTGGGTGATGAAGAACTGGCTGCCGTTGGTGTTCGGGCCGGCGTTGGCCATCGACAGCGAGCCGACCTCGTGCTTCACGCCATTCTTCTCGTCTTCGAACTTGTAGCCCGGGCCGCCGGTGCCACGACCCTGCGGGCAGCCGCCCTGGATCATGAAGTCGGCGATCACGCGGTGGAAGATCAGGCCGTCATAGAAACCGTGCTTGACCAGGTTCACGAAGTTGGCCACGGTCAGCGGCGCCTTGTCGGCGAACAGCTCGACCTTGATCGGGCCCTGGGTGGTGTCGAAAGTGGCGATGAGGGACATGAAGATCCTTGATGCAGAGGGGAACGCGTCTAGCCACCTAGTTTACACCTGCCTCGTGGCGGCGGCGGCTTCGACCATGGGCGCAGATCCGGGCTTCAGCCGCCGGCGGGGGAGCGCCACACAACGGTCCTGGCGGCCTCCGCCGCCGCTGCGGACAGTCAGCTGAATGGGCCCCATGACCGGCGTGAAATCCACCTTTTCGCGAATCGTCAAGTTCGACGTATAATGTTGGACTTCTTTTTCCAAATCCGGCGCCGACTGGCCCCCTTTCGTATGTCCATCGAAAATCTTCGCAACATCGCCATCGTCGCCCACGTCGACCATGGCAAGACCACCCTGGTCGACCAGCTGCTGAAGCAGTCCGGCACCCTGTCCGAGCGCACCGTCCTCGCCGAGCGCGTGATGGACAGCAACGACCAGGAAAAGGAACGCGGCATCACCATCCTGGCCAAGAACACCGCCATCACCTGGGAAGACAAGAAGACCGGCATCAAGAACCGGATCAACATCGTCGACACCCCCGGCCACGCCGACTTCGGTGGTGAGGTCGAGCGCGTGCTGTCGATGGTCGACACCGTGCTGATCCTGGTCGATGCGATGGACGGCCCGATGCCGCAGACCCGCTTCGTGACCCAGAAGGCCTTCGCGATGGGCTTCAAGCCGATCGTCGTGGTCAACAAGGTCGACCGTCCGGGCGCCCGTCCGGAATGGGTGATCGACCAGGTCTTCGACCTGTTCGACAAGCTCGGCGCGACCAACGAGCAGCTGGACTTCCCGATCGTCTACGCCTCGGGCCTGAACGGCTACGCCGGCCTGGAAGACACCGTGCGCGACGGCGACATGACCCCGCTGTACGAAGCGATCATGCAGCACGCGCCGCGTCCGGAAGTGGACCCGGAAGGCCCGTTCCAGATGCGCATCAGCCAGCTGGACTACAACAACTTCGTGGGCGTGATCGGCATCGGCCGCATCCAGCGCGGCACCCTGAAGAAGAACATGCAGGTCGCGGTCATCGACCGTGAAGGCAAGAAGCGCAACGGCAAGGTGCTGCAGGTGCTGGGCTTCATGGGCCTGGAGCGCATCGAGCAGGATTCGGCCGAGGCCGGCGACATCGTGGCCATCTCCGGCATCCAGGAGCTGACCATCTCCGACACCATCTGCGCGCCGGACTTCCCGGAAGCCCTGCCGGCGCTGACCGTCGACGAGCCGACCATCTCGATGACCTTCCAGGTCAACAACTCGCCGTTCGCCGGCAACAAGGACCTGTCCGGTGGCAAGTTCCTGACCAGCCGCCAGATCAAGGACCGCCTGGACCGTGAAAAGGTCCACAACGTGGCCCTGAAGGTCGAGCAGCTGGAAGACGCTGACAAGTTCCTGGTCTCCGGCCGTGGCGAACTGCACCTGTCGGTGCTGATCGAGAACATGCGTCGCGAAGGCTACGAGCTGGCCGTGTCGCGCCCGGAAGTGATCATCAAGGAAATCGACGGCCAGATGATGGAGCCGATCGAGCAGCTGGTGGTGGACATCGAAGAAATCCACCAGGGCGGCGTGATGGAAAAGCTGGGCACCCGCAAGGGCCAGCTGAAGAACATGGAATCGGACGGCAAGGGCCGCGTGCGCCTGGAATACTCGATCCCGGCCCGTGGCCTGATCGGCTTCCAGAACGAGTTCAAGACCCTGACCCAGGGTTCGGGCCTGCTGTTCCACGTGTTCGACCACTACGGTCCGAAGGAACAGGGCGCGATTGCCAAGCGCATCAACGGCGTGATGATCGCCAATGCGCCGGGCACCACGCCCGCCTACTCGCTGGGCCCGCTGCAGGAACGCGGCAAGCTGTTCGCAGCTGAAGGCGACAACGTGTATGAAGGTCAGCTGGTCGGCATCCACTCCAAGGACAACGACCTGACCGTCAACGCGATCAAGACCAAGCCGCTGACCAACATGCGCGCTTCGGGCAAGGACGATGCGATCCAGCTGACCCCGGCGATCAAGTACTCGCTGGAACAGGCCCTGGACTTCATCGAAGACGACGAGCTGGTCGAGATCACCCCGAAGGAGATCCGTCTGCGCAAGAAGTTCCTGACCGAAAGCGACCGCAAGAAGGCTTCGCGCGGCGGCTGAGCCAGCACCCCGTGAACCAGAGCGGCTACAACCCGGATCCACACCGGCATCCGGGTCTCCATGTCATCGCCCTGCTCGAAGCGAGCAAGGCGATGCTGGCGCTGTTGGCCGCCACCGGGCTGGAAGTGCTCGGACCGCAGCCGCTACGGCACGGCATCATGGCCCTGATCCGGCGTTTCAGCCTGGATCCGGACCATGGCACCCTGCCCTCGCTGCTGCACATGATCAGCCCCGACGCGGTCCACCTGGCCGCGGCGGGGATGATCGGCTACGGCCTGCTGCACCTGGTTGAGGCCTGGGGCCTGTGGCGGGCCAAGGCCTGGGCTTCCTGGCTGGGCTGCCTGACCGCCGCCCTGTACCTGCCGTTCGACATCTTCGCGATCATCCGCCATCCCGGCTGGCCGTCGTGGACGATCCTGGCGATCAACCTGATCGTGGTCTACGTCCTCGCCCGCGACCTGCGCAAGCGTCACCGCTGAGCACCCGCTACACTGGGGATTGGAGCCGACCAAGCCGCCCCATGCGCCCGTCCTTGCCGCCTCTGCTGACCTGCCTGCTCGCCGCGCTGCCGGCGCTGCTTTCGGCTGGCTGCAGCCCGGCCACGCCCAGCGCGCATGCGGCCGAACCTGCGAGCCGCAACGTGCCGTTCCCGTACGCCGAAACCGATGTTGCCGACCTGCAGGCGCGAATGTCCGCCGGTGAACTGGACAGCACCACCCTGACCCAGGCCTACCTGCAGCGCATCGCCGCCCTGGACCGCACCGGGCCGCGCCTGCGCGCAGTGATCGAGCTCAACCCCGATGCCCTGAAGGAAGCCGCCGCGCGCGACCGCGAGCGCCGCGAAGGACGCCTGCGCGGCCCGCTGCATGGCATCCCGCTGCTGCTGAAGGACAACATCAACGCCGCGCCGATGGCCACCAGCGCCGGCTCACTGGCCCTGCAGGGCTTCCGTCCGGACGATGCCTACCTGGTGCGCCGGCTGCGCGAAGCCGGTGCGGTGGTGCTGGGCAAGACCAATCTGAGCGAATGGGCCAATTTCCGCGGCAATGACTCCATCTCCGGCTGGAGCGCGCGCGGTGGCCAGACCCGCAATCCCTATCGGCTGAGTCATTCGCCCTGCGGCTCCAGCAGCGGCAGCGCGGTGGCCGTGGCCGCCAACCTCGCCAGCGTGGCGATCGGTACCGAGACCGATGGCAGCATCGTCTGCCCGGCGGCGATCAACGGCGTGGTCGGCCTGAAGCCAACCGTCGGCCTGGTCAGCCGCGACGGCATCATCCCGATCTCCTTCAGCCAGGACACTGCCGGGCCGATGGCACGCAGCGTCGCCGACGCTGCCGCCGTGCTGACCGCGATCGCCGGCCGCGATGATGCCGACCCGGCCACCGCGACCATGCCCGGCCGCGCGGTCTACGACTACACCGCACGCCTGGACCCGCAGGGCCTGCGCGGCAAACGCATCGGCCTGCTGCAGACGCCGCTGCTGAAGTACCGCGGCATGCCGCCGCTGATCGATCAGGCAGCGACCGAGCTGCGTCGCGCTGGTGCCGTCGTGGTCCCCGTCGAGTTGCCCAACCAGGGCGCCTGGGCCGAAGCCGAGCGCACGCTGCTGCTGTACGAATTCAAGGCCGGGCTGGAGCGCTACTTCAGCACCCACCGCGCGCCGTTGCGCAGCCTGGCCGAACTGATTGCCTTCAACCAGGCGCACAGCAAGCAGGAACTGGGCCTGTTCGGCCAGGAGCTGCTGGTAGAGGCCGATGCCACTGCTGGCCTGGCAGACCCGGCCTACATCCGCGCACGCAGTGAAGCCCGCCGCCTGGCCGGCCCGGAAGGCATCGACGCCGCCCTCGCCGCCCACCAGCTCGACGCGCTGGTCGCACCCACCACCGGTGTGGCGTGGCCGATCCGCAGCGAAGGCGACGACTTCCCCGGCGAGAGCTACAGCGCCGCTGCCGTCGCTGGTTACCCCAGCCTGACCGTGCCGATGGGCCAGATCGATGGCCTGCCAGTCGGCCTGCTGTTCATGGGCACCGCCTGGAGCGAGCCGAAGCTGATCGAAATGGCCTACGCCTACGAGCAGCGCACCCGCGCACGGCGCCCGCCGCACTTCGATACCGATGCATTGATCGACGCAGGCGAGCCCTGATCGTGTTTCTGTAGAGCCGAGCCCACGCTCGGCTTCACCGGAAAATCGAAAGCGGCCGAGCATGGCCCGGCTCTACAGAGGCTGGTCAGGCTCCGCCGGCACGATCGCCGCTTCACCATCCTCCGCGCCAGGCGAACGCACATCCGCGGTGCGCGCACGTGGGCCGCGCGGCATATCCAGCTCGTCTTCGTGTTGCAGCCGCGCACGCACCTGCGGCAGCGACTGCGGATGCTCACGCGCGAGGAAGTCGAGCATGCGCTCGCGCACCAGGCAACGCAGGTCGAAGGCATCACCGGAGCTGCGCGCGCTGACCAGCAGTCGCACCTGGATCGCACGCTCGCTGGTCTCGGTCACCTGGGTCACGCAGACCCGGCCATCCCACAGCGCTTCGCCACGACAGATGCGCTCCAGTTCGGCGCGGATCGCCGCGATCGGCGCCCGGTAGTCCAGCCACAGAAACGCGGTGCCGAGCAGATCGGCGCTGCGCCGCGTCCAGTTCTGGAACGGGTTCTCGATGAACCAGGTCAACGGCACCACCATCCGCCGCTCATCCCAGATGCGCACCACCACGTAGCTGCTGCCGATCTCCTCGATGCGGCCCCATTCGCCTTCGACGATCACCACGTCATCCAGGCGGATCGGCTGCGTCACTGCAATCTGCAGGCCAGCGATCAGGTTGCCGAACACCGGCTTGGCCGCGATACCGGCCACCAGACCGATCAGGCCCGCCGAGGCCAGCAGCGCGGTACCGATCTTCTGCACCATCGGGAAGGTCAGCAGCACCAACGACGCGCCCAGCACGACGATGCCGCCCATCAGCACACGGCTGAGCACCCGCGTCTGGGTCTGGATGCGGCGCGCTTCCAGGTTGTCGGAGACATCGATGGGATGGCTGCGCAGGATCGCGCGCTCACCGGCCGCCACCGCGCGTACAAGCAACCAGATGAAGCACGCGGTCAGCGCGATGTGCAGCACATGCTGCAGATTGCCCAGCAACGGATCCTGCAGCGGTGTGGCCTGCAACGCGGGAATCAACAGCAGCAGCGGCCATGCAGTGGCCATCGGAAGCCCGAGCACACGGCCGATGCGGGCGCGCCGTCGATCACGCCCCTTCAGCCGATGGTAGATCCACAGGATCAGCCACGCGCCGATGCCACCCACTACTGCTGCCAATCCCAACGGCCATGCGTAGGCCTGTGCGCTTTGCCAGTGCACTGTTGCCACCTCCACTCGAACAGCCAAGCAGACAGCCTCGCGCATGGGGCATGAGCGTCACGTCAGTCGTTCGTAAGCAGGGTGTTGATCGGCAGGGCTTGCAGCCCTGCACCTGCTGTAGCGCCGGCCGCTGGCCGGCAACCTCAACAGCAACAGCAACAGCAGAAGCGTGTTTCCTCTGGGATGGCGGGGTGGGTCCGGTTGCGGGAGACGCCGTGAACCCATCCATGGGGGCTTGGCCGCGGCATCCATGCCGCGGACACTCCCGCAACCGGACCCACCCCGCCTTCGACAGATTCCTGCGATCTGTTGGAAATGCTATTGGGGTCAGATCCGTTTTCCTCCGGAAAACGGATCTGACCCCAGATTGAATTTCGATATCTGACAGAGATTCATCCACGCATGGCGTGGATCTACTGGCCACCGGTCAACTGTCGAAGGCGGGGCAC
>NZ_LLXT01000048.1 GCF_001431625.1 Stenotrophomonas geniculata ATCC 19374 = JCM 13324 | reverse complement strand
AAAATTTAAAGCTGCAGATGATTGATTCTGGCAACGTATCGCTTGCTTTAAAACAATTAATAGTTGCTTGATCAAACGTCTGCAAGATGGACAATCATCCTTCCTGCAGGCGCCTTCACAAGATACCTGCGCATACTTTCAAAGATCTTGGGAAGTGGCCTCAGCGCCATTCCCGTGTGCTGCGAAGTTTCCTTCGTAGCGAGCCGCCCATTATAGCCGGCTTTTCTGCTTCGTCAACACCTTTTTTCAAGGCCGTCTCACCGGGGTGGACGTTGTTGCCGATGCTGCTTCGTCGTTGGACCCGAGGGTCTTTCGTCGTTGCGAGCCGCCTATTATGGCAGGCCTTTCAGCTTTGTCAACAATTTGTTTGAGGAACTTGAAGTTCTTCGTGAAGTTGTTGCTGCAAGTCCAGGTCGAAACCGGGTGCCTGCAAAAAAAGGAAAACCCCGCTGCGCATGCAGCGGGGTTCTCGGGTGTAAACCCTGGCGATGACCTACTCTCGCATGGCTTGAGCCACACTACCATCGGCGCAGCTGCGTTTCACTTCCGAGTTCGGGATGGGATCGGGTGGTTCCACAGCGCTAATTTCACCAGGGAGGCGGTTGGAGCGTCGCCATCCGATACAGCCGGATAAGGCGCCTGCCTCTCGTAGTTCTTGTGACGTAGCGTGCACCTGGATGCTCTTACGACGTTGTCGTAAAGCCAAGGCAACTTGAGGTTATATGGTCAAGCCTCTCGGATCATTAGTATCAGTTAG
>NZ_LLXT01000047.1 GCF_001431625.1 Stenotrophomonas geniculata ATCC 19374 = JCM 13324 | reverse complement strand
TACATGGACGTACTTGCAGCGGCCCCCGCAACCGGACCCACCCCGCCATTCTTCAGTGAACCCGCTGTTGCTCCGGCTGTTGCTGTCGCTCTGGCCTCTGCGGGTGCAGGGCGCCGCCCTGCCGAACTAAACTACCTTTCGTTGTCCCTGCAGGATTGCCCATGTTCGATACCTCGCCCCAGCTCGATTGCGCCGGCCGCATCCTGCGCCTGGACCGTGCCCGGGTCATGGGCATCGTCAACGTCACCCCGGACTCGTTCTCCGATGGCGGCGCGCACGACACCACCGAGGCGGCCGTCGCCCACGGTCTGAAGCTGGTCGAGGAGGGCGCCGACCTGCTCGACATCGGCGGCGAATCGACCCGCCCGGGCGCTGCGCCGGTGTCGATCGAGGATGAGCTGCGCCGGGTGATTCCGGTGATCGAGCAGCTGGCCGCCCGCACCCAGGTGCCGATCAGCATCGACACCTTCAAGCCGGAGGTGATGCGCGCGGCGGTGGCCGCTGGCGCCGGCATGATCAACGACATCTTCGGCCTGCGTCAGGACGGGGCGCTGGACGCCGCCGCTGAAACCGGCGTGCCGGTGGTGCTGATGCACATGCAGGGCGAACCGGGCCACATGCAGGCAGATCCACACTACAGCGACGTGGTCGCCGAGGTGCACGGTTTCCTGGTGCAGCGCCTGTTCGCCGCCGAGATGGCAGGTATCGCGAAGAAGAACCTGCTGATCGACCTCGGTTTCGGCTTCGGCAAGAGCACCGCCCACAACATGACCCTGCTGGCGCGCTCGGAACGCTTCCTGGAACTGGGCGTGCCGATGTTGGCTGGCCTGTCGCGCAAACGCAGCCTGGGCGAACTGACCGGCCGCGACACGCCATCCGAGCGGGTCGCGGCGTCGGTGGCCGCACATCTGATCGCGGTGCAGCGCGGTGCGCGCATCGTGCGCGTGCATGACGTGGCGGCCACCGTTGATGCGCTGAGGATCTGGCAGGCCGTCGACGCCGTGCCGACGCCGCGTGCCGATGCCACGCCGTCGATCCGCTGGCCGGACGAAGACTGATGGGCATCGACCGGCGGCCGCTGGCGATCGCCGTGATGGGGCCGACTGCCAGTGGCAAGACCGCCACGGCGATCGCCCTGGCGCGGCAACTGGACGGCGAGATCGTCAGCGTCGATTCGGCGCTGGTCTACCGGTATCTGGATATTGGTTCGGCCAAGCCCGACGCCGCCGAGCGTGCGCAGGCGCCGCATCATCTGCTGGACCTGCGCGATCCGTGGCAGACCTATTCGGCGGCCGAGTTCGCGGCCGATGCCAGCCGGGTCGTGGCCGACATCGTGGCGCGTGGCAAAACGCCGATCCTGGCAGGTGGTACGGGGCTGTACTTCCGGGCCCTGCTGCAGGGCCTGTCGCCGATGCCGGAGGCTGACCCGGTAATGCGCGAGGCGCTCAGCGCCGAGGCGGCCGAGCGTGGTTGGGCGGCACTGCATGCGGAGCTGGCCGAGGTCGATCCGGCAGCGGCCGCGCGCATCCATGCCACCGACCCGCAACGCATCCAGCGGGCGCTGGAAGTCTACCGCCTGACCGGTACCCCCATCACCGAATGGCAGCGTCGGCCGGGCGTGGCGCCGTTGCCGGTACGCACCCTCAAACTGATCCTGGCCCCGCGTGACCGCGCCGTCCTGCACCAGCGCATCGAGGCCCGCTTCGACGCCATGCTGGCGCAGGGCTTCCTGGACGAGGTGCGGGCACTGCGTGCAATGCCGGAAATGGCCGCCGTGACGGCGCCGCTGGACCTGCCGGCGGTGCGTGCGGTCGGCTACCGCCAAGCCTGGGAATACCTCGACGGCGAGGGCGATGCCGCCCGTTTCCGTGACAAGGCGATCTTCGCCACCCGCCAGCTGGCCAAGCGCCAGCTGACCTGGCTGCGTGGCGAGCTTGATGCGCGCTGGTTCGACCCCCATATGGACAGGGAGCGCCTGGCCGGCGCGGTGTCGACCTTCGTCGCACGCTGAACCCCCGCCAGCCGTGTAACATCATCGGTCGGCGGGTGGCTCGGGGGCCGTGGCAACCGTCGGCAACCCAATAAGAACAATAATCAGGAGTGTGCAATGTCCAAGGGGCAATCGCTGCAGGATCCTTTCTTGAACGCACTGCGGCGCGAACGCGTGCCGGTTTCGGTGTACCTGGTCAACGGCATCAAGCTGCAGGGCACAATCGAGTCGTTCGACCAGTTCGTGGTCCTGCTGCGCAACACGGTCAGTCAGATGGTCTACAAGCACGCCATTTCCACGGTCGTTCCGGCACGCAACGTGAAGGTCGGTCCGGGCGGTGGTTACGTGCAGTCGGGTGAAGGTGGTCAGGCAGGTGATGAAGCAGACGAGTAATACCGGAGCGGTGAATGTTTGACCGCTCGAAAAAGGGCGAACACGCCCTGTTGATCCAGCCCCATTTCGGCAAGCTGGAAGACGATGTGCTGGAAGAATTCGGTGATCTGGCCCGCTCGGCTGGGGCCAGCATTGCCGCGACGATCACCGCGCGCCTGGACCGTCCGAATCCGTCGACCCTGATCGGCAGCGGCAAGCTGGACGAGATCAAGGCGGCGGCCGACGCCGGTGGTGCCGACCTGGTCCTGGTCAACCATGCGTTGAGCCCGGGCCAGGAGCGCAACCTGGAACGGTTCCTGGAGCGCCGGGTGATCGACCGTACCGGCCTGATCCTGGACATCTTTGCCCAGCGTGCGCACAGCCACGAGGGCAAGCTGCAGGTCGAGCTGGCGCAGCTGCGTCACCTGGCCACGCGGCTGGTGCGCGGCTGGACCCACCTGGAGCGCCAGCGCGGCGGTTCGATCGGCCTGCGCGGTCCGGGTGAAACCCAGTTGGAAACCGACCGGCGCCTGCTGCAGAAGCGGGTCGAGCAGCTGCAGAAGCGCCTGGAAAAGGTCGAGGTGCAGCGTACCCAGATGCGCCGTGCGCGTGTGCGCAGCGAGCTGCCGCGCGTGGCCCTGGTGGGCTACACCAACGCTGGCAAGTCGACCCTGTTCAACGCCATGACCGGCGCCGAGGCCTATGCCGCCGACCAGCTGTTCGCCACGCTGGACCCGACCGTGCGCCGCATCGCGGTGCCCGGTGGCAACGTGGTGCTGGCCGACACTGTCGGTTTCGTCCGTGACCTGCCGCATGACCTGGTTGCCGCCTTCCGCTCGACGCTGTCGGAGGCACGCGAGGCCGATTTCCTGCTGCACGTGGTCGACGCCGCCGATCCGCACCGCGAGGAGCGCATCGCCCAGGTGGACGAGGTACTGACCGCAGTCGGTGCCGGTGATCTGCCGCAGTTGCTGGTGTTCAACAAGATCGACCGCATTGAAGGCGCCGACGTCCGTCACGACGGCCAGGACGGTATCCCGGACGAGTCGCGCCGCGAGCGGGTGTGGATTTCCGCGCGTGACGGGCAGGGCCTGGACCTGCTGCAGGCGGTGCTGGGCAAGCGCCTGGGACTGCAGCACGTCACCGGCGAACTGCGCCTGCCGCCGGATGCGGGCCGCCTGCGCGCGCGCCTGCACCAGCTGGAAGTGATCCGCAGTGAGCAGGCCGACGAGGAAGGCTGGCTGCTGCAGGTCGACCTGCCGATCGCCGAAGCCGAAAAGCTGGCCGCCAGTGCCGACGGCGCACCGATCCGGGCGCTGCTGCCGGAGAAGCTGCCGGAGTGGTGAGGCAGCGCCGGGCCATGCTCGGCGACTGCTATCGCGGCGGCGCGCGACATCAGCCTGTCATCTGCGGTACAACGTGCTGGCTCTTCATCCCACCGTCATGCCGATGTCCATCCCCACCGACGCTGAACTCAACGCCCAGTCCGCCGCGCTCGGGCAGCGCCTGCAGCAGGCCTCGCTACAGCTGGTGACCGCTGAAAGCTGCAGTGGTGGCTGGATCGCCAAGTGCATGACCGACATTGCCGGTTCCTCGGCGTTCTTCGACTGCGGCATGGTGGTCTACAGCTACGAGGCCAAGCAGCGCCTGCTGGGCGTACGCGCGCAGACCCTGGAGCAGTTCGGCGCGGTCAGCCGCGAAACCGTGCTGGAAATGGTGTCCGGTGCCCTGGTCAACTCCGGCGCCGGTATCGCCGTCGCGGTGACCGGGATCGCCGGCCCCGGCGGCGGCAGCCCGGACAAGCCGGTCGGTAGCGTCTGGATCGGCTGGAAGCGCCGTGGCGGCTACGCCCGCGCTGAGCTGTTCCAGTTTGATGGTGACCGCGAAGCCATCCGCCGGCAAACCGTGGCGGCGGCATTGCGCGGTATCGACGCCCAGCTGTGACATGCTGCTCCGGTAATCGTCCGGAGTACGCATGATGTGGGAAACGCTGGGCACGGTCCGTGACCTGGGCCGACTGCAGGAAATCGCCGTTGTCCTGATCCGCTATGGCTTCGGCGACGTGGTGCGGCGCATCGGCCTGGCCACCACGCTGGAGCGGGCAGGGCGCCTGCTGCACTGGAACGAGGACCGCCAGGAGCTGCTGCGGATGACCGCACCGGTGCGCGTGCGCAGCGCGATGCAGGATCTCGGCCCGACCTTCGTCAAGCTCGGCCAGGTGCTGGCGACGCGCGTCGACCTGCTGCCACCGGAATGGATCGCCGAGCTGTCCGAACTGCAGAACGCGGTACCTGCGCTGCCGTATGCGGACATCCGCGAGCAGCTCGAAGCCGATCTTGGTGCGTCTCCGCAGGACGTGTTCGCGTTCCTCGACGAAACCCCGATGGCGGCCGCCTCGCTGGCGCAGGCCCATCGTGCGCGCCTGCATGACGGTCGCGAGGTGGTGCTGAAGGTACGGCGCCCCGGCATCCGCGATGTGGTCGAGGCCGACCTGCGGTTGCTGGCCCGCCTGGCCGAGATCGTCGAGGCCCGACTGCCGGATCTGCGACGTTACCGCCCGGCCGAAGTCGTGCAGCAGTTCACCGTGTCGCTGCGCCGCGAGTTGGATTTCGCCGCCGAATGCCGCAATGCCGAGCGCATCGCGCGCAACTTCAATGGTCGTGATGACATCCTGATTCCCCGCGTGCACTGGCAGTGGACCTGCGAAAGCCTCAACGTGCAGGACTTCGTCGACGGCATTCCAGGGCGTGACCTGGCCGGTGTCGATGCGGCTGGGCTGGACCGCCGCGAACTGGCGCGACGCGGTGCCGACATCGTGTTGAAGATGGTGCTGGAGGACGGCAGCTTCCATGCCGACCCGCACCCGGGCAACATCATCTACCTGCGTGACGGCCGCATCGGCGTGATCGATTTCGGCATGGTCGGCGCCTTGTCGGAAGTGCGGCGTTTCCAGGTGGCTCAGCTGCTGCACGGGCTGGTCGAGCAGGACCCGCAGGGCGTGGCCGACGTGCTGCTGGACTGGGCCGGCGGTGTCGAGGTGGACGAGAACCGGCTGCAGCACGACATCAGCCAGTTCGTCGACCAATACCGTGGCGTGCCGCTGAAGGACCTGCGCATCGGCCTGATGCTGGGCGACATCACCCAGCTGCTGCGCAGCTACAGCCTGACCCTGCCGGCTGACCTGGCGTTGATGATCAAGGCGTTCCTGACCCTGGAAGGGATGGGGCGGCAGCTGGACCCGGATTTCGACATGGCCAGCGCCGCGCGCCCGTTCCTGGAGCGGGTGGTGCTGCAGCGCTATGCCCCCACGGCGCTGCTCAAGCGTGGCCGACGCAGCCTGCTGGGCCTGGTCGACTTCGCCGGCGAACTACCGCGCGACCTGCGCAAGCTGGTACAGGCAGCGCGCCGTGGGCGCCTGCAGCTGAAGGTGGAAACCACCGCACTGCAGGGCTTTGGCGAACAGGTGAACCGGGCCGCGAACCGGCTGGTGATGGGCATCGTCACTGCTGCGCTGATCATCGGCTCGTCGATCGTGATGCACAGCGTCGGTGGCGTCTCCAGCCGCTGGCTGCTGGCGTTGGGGGTCTGCGGCTTCATCGGCGCCGGCTTCTGCGGTGTGTGGATCCTGTTCTCGATCTGGAGAAGCGGCAAGCACAACTAGTGTGCTTGCCGCAGCGATTCCTGTAGAGCCGAGCCATGCTCGGCTGCTCTTGCCCAGGTCAGCCCAGACATTCACCACATTGCCGAGCACGGCTCGGTACTACAGATGTCGCCGTGTCGTCTCCGGCACTTGCAGTCCTGTGAGTTAGTAGTAATACTACTAATCATGGACCTGACCGACACCCAGCAGGCGATCCTGCAGTTGATCGCCGAGCGTATCGAGAGCGAAGGCGCACCGCCGTCGCAGACTGAAATCGCACGTGCGTTCGGCTTCAAGGGCGTGCGCGCGGCCCAGTACCACCTGGAGGCCCTGGAGCAGGCCGGTGCGATCCGTCGCATCCCGGGCCAGGCCCGCGGCATCCGGCTGGTGCAGGCGCCGCCGGTCGAGAAACTGGCCGAGCCAGGCCTGCCCGACAGCGTGCTGCGCCTGCCGGTGCTCGGCCGGGTTGCGGCGGGCCTGCCGATCGGCGCCGATATCGGCTCGGACGATTTCGTGGTGCTGGACCGGGTGTTCTTCTCGCCAGCGCCGGACTACCTGCTGAAGGTGCAGGGCGATTCGATGATCGACGAGGGCATCTTCGACGGTGACCTGATCGGCGTGCACCGCACCCGCGACGCCCATTCCGGGCAGATCGTGGTGGCCCGCATCGATGACGAGATCACCGTCAAGCTGCTGAAGATCGCCAAGGATCGTATCCGCCTGCTGCCGCGCAACCCCGACTACAAGCCGATCGAGGTGCAGCCGGACCAGGACTTCTCGATCGAAGGCCTCTATTGCGGCCTGTTGCGACCCAACCGTTGACCCGTTCCATAGCGCATTACCCCGCGGTCTTTTGTGGCGATTCTCTGGTTCCACTGAGGTTGGTACGGATGTCCGATAATTCTTTTCAGAGCGCCGGGCAGAATCTCAGCCTGTGCGATACGTCCGACTTAAAGTGAGCCCATGGCAAAGAAGACCCCCAAAGACAGCACCTCCAACGACACGACCTCTGCAAGGACCCAACCGATGGACGAGAACAAGAAGCGCGCCCTCGCTGCAGCTCTGGGCCAGATCGAAAAGCAGTTCGGCAAGGGCTCGGTGATGCGCATGGGCGACCGCGTGGTCGAGCCCGTCGAAGCCATCCCGACCGGTTCGCTGATGCTCGACATCGCACTGGGCATCGGCGGTCTGCCGAAGGGCCGTGTCGTCGAGATCTACGGGCCGGAATCCTCGGGCAAGACCACGCTGACCCTGCAGGCCATCGCCGAATGCCAGAAGATGGGCGGCACCGCGGCCTTCATCGATGCCGAGCACGCGCTGGACCCGATCTACGCCGCCAAGCTGGGCGTGAACGTGGACGACCTGCTGCTGTCGCAGCCGGATACCGGTGAGCAGGCGCTGGAAATCGCCGACATGCTGGTCCGCTCGGGTTCGGTCGATATCCTGGTGATCGACTCGGTCGCCGCACTGACCCCGAAGGCCGAAATCGAAGGCGAGATGGGCGATCAGCTGCCGGGCCTGCAGGCCCGCCTGATGAGCCAGGCGTTGCGCAAGCTGACCGGCAACATCAAGCGCTCCAACACTCTGGTGGTCTTCATCAACCAGCTGCGCATGAAGATCGGTGTGATGATGCCGGGCCAGAGCCCGGAAACCACCACCGGCGGCAACGCGCTGAAGTTCTATGCCTCGGTGCGCCTGGACATCCGCCGTATCGGCGCGATCAAGAAGGGCGACGAGATCATCGGCAACCAGACCAAGATCAAGGTCGTCAAGAACAAGCTGGCGCCTCCGTTCAAGCAGGTCATCACCGAGATCCTGTACGGCGAGGGCATCAGCCGCGAGGGCGAGCTGATCGACATGGGTGTGGATGCCAAGCTGGTCGAGAAGGCCGGTGCCTGGTACAGCTACGGCGAAGAACGCATCGGCCAAGGCAAGGACAACGCCCGCGGTTACCTGCGCGACAACCCGACAGTTGCTGCGAAGCTCGAAGCCGAGCTGCGCGAGAAGTTCCAGCCGACCGAAGCCAGCCGTGAGGAAGGCGACGACGAAGGCGACGACGAGTAAAGCTTGCTGTGGGGCAGGGCGGCGCCGTCAGTGACGTCGCCCTGTCCCGCAGGTTCGAATCGCCCAGGGATGGGCTGGGCGCCACGGATGGCGCCACCCTTGGAGTACGCATGTCCGACGCCGACGACATTCCCAACGGTCGCAAACGCCGGCCGCGTGAGCAGACCCCCGTGCAACGGGCGCTGGGCCTGCTGGTTCGCCGCGAGCACTCGCGCAAGGAACTCACCCGCAAGCTGACCGCACGCGGCATCGAAGACGATGCGGCGCAGGCGGCTGTCGCCAAGCTCACCGAGGCCGGCTGGCAGGACGACACCCGTTTTGCCGAGAATCTGGTGCGGATGCGTGCCAACACCGGCTATGGGCCGATCCATGTCCGCGCCGAGCTGGGGACCCACGGCCTGGACAGTGCCGCGATTGCCGCGGCGATGGACAGCTACGAAGGCGACTGGCAGGAAAACGCCCGTGACCTGGTCCGCCGACGCTTTGGCGAGGCCGGCCCGCAGGACCTGACGCAGCGGCGCAAGGCCGCCGATCTGCTGGCCCGACGCGGCTTCGACGGCGACAGCATCCGCCGTGCGACCCGCTACGACCCGGATGACTGAGACTGGCGGCGCCGGGCCTGATACCCTTTAGGTTTTCGGCGGTCCCTCGCGACCCTGGCCAATGCGGCCGGTGGTCCGGGCCCGCCGGCCCGCAGACTGCCAGCCCCCAATGAACGCATCCGCCAAATTCACGACTTCCCAGATCCGCAGCGACTTCCTTGAATTCTTCAAGGGCAAAGGCCACACCATCGTGCCGTCGGCGCCGCTGGTGCCGGGCAATGATCCGACCCTGCTGTTCACCAACTCCGGCATGGTGCAGTTCAAGGACGTGTTCCTTGGTGCGGAGAAGCGCAGCTATGTGCGCGCGGCCGACGTCCAGCGCTGCCTGCGCGCTGGCGGCAAGCACAACGACCTCGACCAGGTCGGCTACACCGCACGCCACCACACCTTCTTCGAAATGCTGGGTAACTGGTCCTTCGGCGACTACTTCAAGAAGGACGCGATTGCCTGGGCCTGGGAACTGCTGACCCAGGTCTGGAAGCTGCCGGCCGAGCGCCTGCTGGTCACCGTCTACCAGACCGATGACGAAGCCTACGAACTCTGGCGCGACATGGTCGGCATTCCGGAAGCGCGCATCGTGCGCATCGGTGACAACAAGGGCGCGCCGTTCGCTTCGGACAACTTCTGGCAGATGGCTGACACCGGCCCCTGTGGCCCGTGCACCGAGATCTTCTACGACCACGGCGACCATATCGCCGGTGGCCCCCCGGGTTCCCCGGATGAAGACGGTGACCGCTTCATCGAGATCTGGAACCTGGTGTTCATGCAGTTCGACCGCCAGCCCGACGGTACCCTGGTGCCGCTGCCGGCGCCGTGCGTGGATACCGGCATGGGCCTGGAGCGCCTGGCGGCGATCCTGCAGCACGTGCACACCAATTACGAGATCGACCTGTTCCAGGCCCTGATCCGCAAGGCCTCCGAGCTGACCGGCACCGCCGACCTGGAAAACAAGTCGCTGCGTGTGATCGCCGATCACATCCGTGCCTGTTCGTTCCTGATCGTCGATGGCGTGCTGCCTTCCAACGAAGGCCGTGGCTATGTGCTGCGCCGTATCATCCGCCGCGCCCTGCGCCATGGCTGGATGCTGGGTGTGCGCCAGCCGTTCTTCAGCAAGCTGGTGCCGACCCTGGTCGAGCAGATGGGCGAGGCCTATCCGGAACTGCCGGCAGCGGTTGACACCGTCACCCGTGCGTTGCAGGCCGAGGAGGAGCGTTTCGCTGAAACCCTCGATGCCGGCATGAAGATCTTCGAAGACGTCGCGGGCAAGGCCAGCAATGGCGTGATCCCGGGCGTTGACGCCTTCCGCCTGTACGACACCTATGGCTTCCCGCTCGACCTGACCCAGGACATCGCCCGCGAGCGCGACCTGACCGTCGACATCGCCGGCTTCGATGCTGCGATGGAACAGCAGCGCGAAACCGCACGTGCGGCCGGCAAGTTCGGTGGCGGCGTGACCCTGCCGGCCGAGCTGGTGGCGACCCTGAGCCCGACCCGGTTCCTCGGCTACGACCGCCTGCAGGCCGACGGCCTGACCGTGCTGGCCGTGCTGAAGGACGGTCGTCCGGTGCAGTCGGCCGATGCCGGTGACGCAGTCATCGTGATCACCGACCAGACCCCGTTCTACGCCGAATCCGGTGGCCAGGTCGGCGACACCGGCGTGCTGACCGGCAACGGAGTGCGCCTGGCGGTGGACGATACCCAGAAGTTCGCCGGCCAGTTCCATGGCCACGTCGGCACCCTGTCCGACGGCGGCCTGAAGGTCGGCGACGTGCTGTCCGGCCAGGTCGATGGCGAGCGCCGGGGCGCCACCATCCTCAACCACTCGGCCACCCATCTGCTGCATGCCGCCCTGCGCGAAGTGCTGGGCACCCACGTGCAGCAGAAGGGCTCGCTGGTCGCTCCGGACCGCCTGCGTTTCGACTTCTCGCACTTCCAGCCGATCAGCGCGGAAGAGCTGGCTGTGATCGAGCGCAAGGTCAACCAGCAGGTGCGCGCGAACAACGCTGCCGAAGTGCACAACATGGGCATGCAGGAAGCGCTGGACTTCGGCGCCATGGCCCTGTTCGGCGAAAAGTACGGTGAGCACGTGCGCGTGCTGAAGATGGGTGACTACTCCACCGAGCTGTGCGGCGGTACCCACGTCAACCGCACCGGCGACATCGGCCTGTTCAAGATCACCTCCGAGGGCGGTGTTTCCGCCGGCGTACGCCGTATCGAAGCGGTCACCGGCCAGGGCGCCCTGGACTACGTGGACGCCGAAGAGGCCCGCCTGGCCGAGGCCGCCGACCTGCTCGGTGGCAGCGCTGCCGACGTGGTCGAGAAGATCCGTGCCCTTGGCCAGCGCCAGAAGCTGCTGGAGCGCGAGCTGGAGGCCGTGAAGGCCAAGGTCGCCGCCGGTGCCACGGCCGACCTGTCCGGCCAGGCTGTCGAGGTTGCCGGCGTGAAGGTGCTGGCTGCCCGCCTGGAGGGCTTCGATGCCAAGGCCCTGCGTGACGCCATGGACCGCCTGAAGCAGCAGCTGGGCGATGCGGTGATCGTGCTGGCCGGTGCCCAGGACGGCAAGGCTGCCCTGGTTGCGGGTGTGAACGGCAGTGCAATGGGCAAGGTCAAGGCCGGGGAACTGTTGTCCCATATCGCCAGTCAGATCGGGGGCAAGGGCGGCGGACGCCCGGACCTCGCCCAGGGTGGTGGCGAGGACGGGCCCGCCCTTGCCACTGCGCTGGCTGCAGTCGTTGAATGGGTCAGCCCCCGCCTGTGATGAACCTGGCCGTCCCCCTCCTTGTAGGAGCGGGACGGCTGACGGTACCATTGCGAATCTTTTCCCTTTGTCGTGGTAGCGCTTCTTGACGGAGCGTCAAGCCGGTGGGGGATACCCTTCCACACGGTTCCATGGAGACTTACAAAAATGTTGATCCTGACTCGCCGCGTCGGCGAAACCCTGATGATCGGTGACTCGGTGAGCGTCACCGTGCTTGGCGTCAAGGGTAACCAGGTGCGTATCGGCATCACCGCGCCGAAGGACGTCGCTGTGCATCGCGAAGAGATCTATCAGCGCATCCAGCGTGGTGATGAAGCCGGTGGCACCGGTAGCGAAAATTCTGCCGAATAACGCTTTACCTTCGCACTCGATTAACGTTATGATTCACGCCCCGCTGAGGTGCGACGCACCAGACGCGGAGAAAACCCCGGAGTGATGCCCGAGTGGCCGAAGGGGCTCCCCTGCTAAGGGAGTATAGGGTCAAAAGCTCTATCGAGGGTTCGAATCCCTCTCACTCCGCCAGATACAAAGAAGCGCCTGCAGATCCTCGATCTGCAGGCGTTTTTCTTTGTTCAACGCGGTAACACACGGCCGCGCCGCACGGGCGTTGTGCAGGCCTAGTGGGTGGTGCCAGCCGCGTCCTGCCCGACTTCGGGCGAGGAATAGAGCCTGGGCTCCGGCACCGCATGACCCGGATGAGCGGGCGGCGCAATGCCGCTTGGCGTTTCGCGCCAGAGAATTGCCAGTGTGCAGTCATTGGCACGTTGCCTGCACATTCTTTCCGCTTTGCGTTGTGCGGCGTCCGCCGTCTTTTCCCCGAGTGCAAAGCCCATGGCGACGGTGCCGGTAGCGATCGCCGAATATCCCACCGCGGTGGTCGTGGCAGTCTGCGCGCAGTTGCGGGACCGAACGGCGCAGTGCTGCAGTGCGCGCTGCATCGCAGCCGACAGCGTGCTGTGGTTCATGGCGTAGCCGTAGCGGCCATCGTCGTCGTAGACGATGGCGGAGGCCGCGTTGGCGCCGGATGACAGGCACAGCAACAGGCCAAGTGACAGGGGGCGCATCCAGTTCATTCCCATCTCCATTTTCTGCTGATGGTGGATCAGACCGGGTTTGAAGCGCAACGTTGCCGCCACTACGCCGAGCCCGCAGTTCATCGAACCGCGGGCGGCGCCATCGGTTGACCGTCAGAGCCTCACCGTCACCCCCACCTGGAAACCACGCCCCGGCAACGGCGCGATGTACTTCAACGGCGAGTTGTGCGGGCGTGCTTCTTCATTGAGCAGATTGCTGCCGTTGACGAACACCTCCATGCCGGCGATGTAGCTGTTGCGTACCGGCAGCTCACGGCTGACCTGCAGGTCGACCAGGTTGAAGGCATCCAGTGGCACTTCCTCGCTGACGTTGCGGCCGAGGTACTTCTGCGTGTCGTAGTAGGTGCTGGACAGCTGCGCCTTCCAACCCTCGCGTTGCCACTGCAGATTGGCGCCGTAGCGGTTGGTCGGCATGTTCGGCAGGTACTCGCCGTCGTTGTGGGCACGCAGCGAATCGGGGTGATCGGCCTTGTTCTTCACCAGGTCGGCGAAGGCGGAGATGTTCAACGTCCCATAGCGGCCAAGGTCCAGGGCCTGCGATGCGTCGATCTCGAAGCCCTTCACCGTGGTGTCGGTCTGCTTCCAGTATTTCAGCGGCAGGCGGTTGGCGGTCTGCACGCCCGAGTAACCCAGGTACAGATAGTTCTCGTACTTCATCCGATACGCGGTGGCCGACAGTTCGAACCCTCCGATATGGAACAGGCCGGTCAGCTCCAGGTTTTTCGCGCGCTCTGGCTCGAGGTTCTGGTTGCCTTCTTCCTGGGTCATCACCGAGTAGTGCGCGTTGCTCGCATACAACTCATTGATCTCCGGTGCGCGCTGCGAGGACGAGTAGCGCACCTTGGCGGCGAACAACGGACCGAGCTCGACATACGAACCCAGGCCGTAGCTGTTGAGCCGGTAGGAACGATCCTGCAGTTTCGTGTTGGCGGCATTGCGCGCGGTCTTGAAGCGGCTCGGCTGCAGTTCGTGACCGACACGCTCGTGGCGCACGCCAGCGTCGAAACTGACCCAGCCGTAGTCCAGCGTCTCCTTCAGGAACACTGCATTGCTGCGGGTGTCGACGTCAGGCAGGTAGCGCAGCGAGCCGCTGCCGGTGACATCACGCGACTGGTGGCTGTAACCGAGCAGGCCGCTGAGCGGACCGACACGCTGATGGCTCAACAGCAGTTCGGCCTGGGTGCTCTCGAAATCGTAGTCGTTGGCCCTGGTGGCACCCAGCCGTTCGCCCGAGGTGTTGTCCAGCTTCGAAACACGCAGCTCGGCGCGCTCGAACCACGGCAGCGGGTCGCGCGACAGGGCTTCCAGTGCGTAGCGTTCCTGCTTGATCACCACGCCCACCGGCAATGCGTTGGCGTAGTTGGAACCGAACGACAGGTTCTGCATCGAGAACCCGGGCACGCCGTATTCGCTGTCCTTGGCATCGATGCTGACACCCACGTAACCACGGTCGAAGAACAGGGTCGACCCGAACGCCACCTGCGAATTGCGCGCGTAACTGTTGCCCAACCGGTGATGGTAATCGGGCGTCACATCATTGTTGATCTGCTTCTGTACGTATGACGGCGTGCCGGCGACATAGGCCGGATTGACCGGATTGATATAGGTACGGCGCTGCCAGACCGAAGTCGGGTTGTTGGTGTAGAACGAGAAATCACCATCGGCCCAGTCCGGGTTCTCGGTCATGAACTGGTCGATGTAAGGTTGCGAGGCCTTGTTGTAGATCTGCTGGACGCGCGCCTCCTTCTGGCAGCTGTCGGCCAGCGCCGAGTTGACGCCGCCGGTCGGCGGAAACAGTCGGGTGTTGCAGACACTGGCCCTGCTGTTGCCGGGGATGTCGTAGTGCGAGATGCGCTGCCGAGAGACCTGCAGGTTGGTCGAGAGGTTGCGCTGGTTGTTGAAGTTCATGCGGAAGCCCTGCGCGTCGGCGGCATTGAAGCCCTTGCGCAGGACCAGTTCCATCGACTGGTCCTTGTCTTCCATGCTGCGCGAGATCAGGCCCGGATCGATCTCCACGCTGCCTCCGATCGCATTGCCGCCGTAGCGCACGGTGTCGGAGGACTTGTTGACGGTCACACTGCGTACGAACAGCGGATCGAACGGAATGTTGATGTCGCCGCTGATCGCGTTCATGCCGAGGATGGACTGGCCGTCCTGCAGGATATGCACGCGGTTGCCGCTGAGGCTGCGGATGACCGGAGCGCCCGCGTTTGGCCCGAAGGCGCTGCTCTGCACGCCGGAGACGTGTTCGAGCAGGCCGCCGAGGGTGCGGTTCTGCGCCTGTGGGTTGTCGACAGTGACCCGGGTGTCGATGCGCGAGGGCTGGGAGGCTTGGACCTGGAGGGTGGGGA
>NZ_LLXT01000046.1 GCF_001431625.1 Stenotrophomonas geniculata ATCC 19374 = JCM 13324 | reverse complement strand
CGCTAGGCCGACCGCTACAGGCACGCGGACGACACGTGCGCGGGCGGGTGGGGCGTGCCATGGGGGAAGCTGGTGCGCGTGCTCGACAATGAACTGGCCGTTGAGAGAAAGCAGCGCCAGGAGCTGGCGGCCGGCAAGCGGAAGGCGGTGCGGACGGACACATGGACCGCCGCCGAAGCCGCAGGCCTACTGAACATGACTTACGAAGCCTTCAACGCGTGGGCCCGCAAGGTGGGCGTGGTGGTGGATAAGCCAGGGCAGGCGCGCACCCATGCAGCCATATCGTTGGTGGATCTTATCGACGCCGTCGAGGACCAGAAAAGGCGGCCGACAGAGCGCCCGTGGCGGGACGCGAGGGAGCCAGGCCATCCCTTGGGGGTCACGCGAACGCTGCCCGAGGGCTTGGCGACGTTTCGAGAGCAGCTCAATGGCGACCTCCTGCTCACGATTGGGGTCGATGAGCGAGGCGAGCGGGTGGTGGCGTCGGTAAGGCCAATCGAAACACGGGGCGCGAAGGACCATGTTCGTATGTTCTTCCGAAGCAAGAACATCGCTGAGGTTGATCAACACAACTACTTCAAACTCGAGGTCGAGAAACGCGGGCTTGCCGAAGCGTTCGGCATGCCTTGGGCACAGCCCGCACTGAAAGGCGCGTTGCTCCAATGCCACAAGGACTGGCTGGGCGCCGTTGCCGACTTCATGGCGTGGGAGGAGTCCCTGGCGATCAAAGACGCATCGGAAGCCCGGGCTGCATTCGATGCCGAAGAGGACCCGCAGGCCGCGCCAGCCATGGCGCTGAAAGCGCGCGAAGCAGAGCGAATGAAGGACGCGAAGATGGCGTTCACGGCTCGTAACGAAGCAAGAGCGGAACTGCTGGCCGTCTCGCTTCCGGCCCCTGCCCCGAGCAGAAAGGGAACGCCCTTTTAGACGGTCCTTCAGGGGCGCAACGCCCCTGTCTCGCCGGCTGCCCGCCGGCTCGGTCGTGGAGAGATAAAAGCGGGGAGGCAGCGGCTTCCGCCGCCGCCCCAGCGTGGCTGGATGAATGAGGATTCAGGTCCAAGAGGGGAGGCCCTCTTAGGGCATCGAAGCGCGCGGATCGTGACTGGAAAATGGAGCCACCAGCACGGAGACAGTCATGCAACCGCTCATCCTCTCGCTCGACCCCTCGCTCTTGAACCAGTTCTCTAACGTGACCCCGCAGGCCCTCGCGGACGCCCTGGCCGACGTTCTGCCCCACGCGTTGGGCGTGCTTGCCGCCGACACCAGCACGTCGGTCATCGTGCCCAACCGCGACCTGCGGGGCGTGCCCTCCGGCCAGGTGCTCACCCTGCAGCTGGCAACGCTGGACGCCTTCCTCGACGTCCAAGACGCCGCCAACGGCTAAGCCAGCAGCGCAGCGGTAGCCCGGGGCCAGGTCTGGCCCAACCCCTCAACCCTTTTCGCGAAACGCGGCCGACCAGCCGTGCTGGCGGAGCTTTGCCCCAAAAAACTCAACCCTGGAGATTTCCCATGAACGCTGTTGCTCGCCCCCTCCCTGTTTCGACCAAGCCGAAGAAGCCCGCGAAGAAGCCCAGGCGGACCAGGCTTTCGCTCGCCGTCGCCAATAACGTTGGTTACGACCGGGCGCCGGAAGGCATCACGACCGAAACCTGGCTCACCCCGCCGGAGACCGTCCACGGCCTGGGTCCGTTTGACCTGGATCCCTGCACCCCGCAGCAGGGCATGCCCTGGCGCACCGCTAAAAAAATGCTGAAGCCCACCGATGACGGGCTCAAGACTCTCTGGCCGAAGACGGCGTTCGTGTGGATGAATCCGCCCTACGGCGGGCACAAGAACAGCCCGACCAGCCAGCACCGCTGGATGGAGAAGGCCGCAGAGCATGGCAACGGGATTGCCCTTGTGCTGGCGCGGATGGAAACGAGCTGGATGCAGGACTCGGTGCTCAACCACCCCAACGTTTCAGCGGTGGTGTTCACGAAGGGGCGTCTGTCGTTCTGCCGCCCGGATGGGACCCCGGTCACGAGTTGCCCGGCGGGATCGGTGTTCATCGGCTACGGTGCTGAAGCCGCGCGCAGGCTCAAGCGGGGAGTGGAGTCTGGCCTGATTCGCGGAACCTACCTCGACATGGCCCACGTGAGCCGGGTGTCGCGCACTGAAGTGGGGGCGGCCAACGATGAATAAGCGCACTCCGAAGAAAGCCAAGCCGACCTCCCGCCGCAACAATGCTTACCAGCGGTTGTTGAAGGCCATCCAAGCCATCCCCGGGGAATCGCCCAGGGAAAAGATGCGCAAGTTCACCGCGCTTGCGCTGAAGGTTCTCGTGCTCAAGCAGGCGGAGTTGGCCGTCGGGCGAGGTGGGCCTTTGGTTCCCTGGTGCGACTTGACGCTGCTTGGGACCGATGTGGATGGGACCGAGGATTGGTGCCTCGAAGCGGGCCAGGCCTATGGGGGCGCAGTGGAAACCTTCGAGCCGTTCGAATGCATCCTGGGGCAGATCTTTGGAGAGTTCGTGGGGAAGGGGAATAAAAACGACGCTCAATATTTCACCCCTTGGGACTTTGCGAGGGCGCTGACTGCCTTTGCTCCAACGCCTCAAAAAGACAAGTGGTCCATGGGTGACCCCACCTGCGGAGCCGGCACGCTGTTGCTTGCGAAGCTTCACGAACTGGTCAGGAACGATCCGAAGGCCCTTCTGGGGCTTACCGTGAAAGCGAATGACCGCGATCCGTTGTGCTCGGCGATTACAGCCCTGCAACTGCTGTCAAACCAGGTGATTTGGAGGATGCCCATCGGGAGCGTGGTGGTCGAGTGCAAAGACATCATCACTCAATACCTGGAAACGCGGGTGGTGTTTTGGTCTCTCACGCGAGCTCGGTTCATCGCCATGGACGAAGAAATCCGCCTTGAGAAAGCCAACCGCCGCGGATGAGCATTGGCCTTATCCCTTCCAAGACTCGGCGGCGAGCAGCCGCCGGCTCTTTGCTCCAAGCCGCTTTTGCTCTGGCTCTTCGACCCGCAGAAACCGGGTAACAAGTGCTTGTTACCCCGCTTTCCTGAAAGCCATTCCATACGAAAAATAATCCAACCGTATCGGTTTGTTAGGAAAGACTGCTGGTTAACGCTCCTGCTGGTTAACGCCAAAACCGTTAACCAGCAGCTAAACCAGCAGCAAAACCCTTGCTGCGTAAGGCTTTGAGGGCTCCTGCTGGTTTGCTGGTTAATTTTTTCACTTTTTCTCTGCAACTGTAATTGTTAAGAATGAGTGAAAATCTCACGACTAAATGAGGCGTTGGCGCGTAGCGTAAAACTGTTTTTTTAATCAGCAAACCAGCAGTTAGCTTATTTTTTGAACAAAAACGAGATTAAACAATCACTTGGGAGGTTTTTAGTTGCTGGTTTGGCTGCTGGTTTAAGAAAAAACAGAAAACCAGCAGGAAAGTTAACCAGCAGCTAAAAAATATTTCTGGGAAAGGGGCTTGACGGTTTCAAGAAACCTGCTTTCTTGAATGTATTACGGATGCAACACGGAGAACCCATGAGCACGCAGCAGAACCAAACCCCACGCAAAGACCCTTTCAATGCCCGCATGGAAAGGGCGTTGATTGAGCGGCTGAAAGCCGAAGCCAAGCGGTCGGGGATTTCTCCCAGCGAGAAGCTGCGCCGAATCCTGGACAACGCGTTGCCGCACGTCGCCTAACCCCACAAACGCGAAACCCCGCCTGGCAGGGCGGGGAGTCGTTGGAGCCAACTACAATGTCTGCAAACAATCTCGCCCAAGATCCGTCGGTCGTCAACCCCCCTGAGGTTGCTTTTCTCATCGAAAAGCACTGGGAGAAAAACCGTCGGGATTTCGCCAGCAATCTCAAGGTTGAACAACGCGCCCTGGATCGCCACAAGCAAGCCAAGCTCAACAAAGGCGAGCTTCGCCCGGAAAGCCTGGACTTCCTGTTCGCTCGCCACCTCCAGCTGGGGCTTGACGGGCACCTCTGGGCCAGCGTCCGCGACGAATCCGCGACGCAATCGACGCTGGTCTACCGCTGGAGTGCAAACCACTGGGCGTTGGTTCACCGCGGCCTCGGCGACGGCCTGGCGTCCGACTGGCTCGATGCCAACATCCCCGCAAAGGCCAGCGACAAGCTCGCTTCGAGTTGCTGGGCCTACGCCCGCACCCGCCTAGGCCAGCAAAGCGCGTTGCCGCAGTTGGAACCCAAGCGGGCGGTGGTCCCCTGCGCTGACGCTTACCTGGAAATCACCGCCGACAGCATCCAGGCGTTGGAACCCCAGCCGCGCTACGGCATGACCCACGCCCTGAACATCGCCACGGGCGCCACGCCCGGCCAGCGCTACATCCCCAGCTCCGTGCCGGCCGATAGCCTGCTGGGCAAGTTCCTGGCCCATGCGTTGCCGGACGAAGGCGTGCGCGCCTTGGTGCAGGAGCAGTGCGGGATGACCTTGCTGCCCGGTTCCTATCAGATCGCGGCGTGGTGGCATGGCGCCGCCGGCAGCGGCAAGAGCACGCTGGCCGAGTGCGTCGAAGGCGTCCACAACAAAGTGGCCCGCCTGGACCTGGGCACGTTGAGCGACACGTTTGCACTCGAAGGCATCCTGGGCAGCCAGCTGATCTTGGTGGATGAGGTGGAGTGCGAGAAGTGGAAAGAGGGCACGTTCAAGACCCTGGTCAGCGGCAACGGCATCGCGATCAATCGCAAGCACCTCTCGGTTCTGAACTACCAGTCCAAGGCCAAGTGGATCATCAGCTCCAACTCCGCGCCGTTCTTCCGCGACAAGTCCGGCGGCGTGGCCCGCCGCCTCTCCATCGTGGAGTGGGCGAACGTGATCCCGGAGAGTGACCGCATTCCTGACTTCAGCAAGAAGCTGCTTGCAGAAGAAGGCCAGTTGTTCCTCGACTGGATGCTGGAAGGCGCCCGCCGAGTCGTGGCCCGCGGTCGCTTCATGGCCGACCACGAGCTCCCGGAGGCTGCGCGTGCTTACAAGCAGGCCGTCATCCACAACGCCGATTCCATCGCCGCCTGGGCCCATGCCGACCGCGTGCAGTTCGGTGCCGCCGCTGGCAGTGAGCAGTGGCAAAGCGTCAAGGCCATCCATGCCCGCTATGCGGCCTGGTGCGAGAAGAAGGGCTTTGAACCGGAGGAAATCCTCTCGCAGCGCCAGTTCACCCGCGGCTTGAAGACTGCCGGGCACCTGCGTGGGCGCCCGTCGAATCGGCGCGTGGAGGGCGAGCAGTTGGACTGCTACCTCTGCTGCTGGAAGGGCGAGCAGACCGACGCCGAGCGCGCACAAGAGCAGGAGCTCAAGCGGCTGGAGGCCCTGACCCCAGAAGCCCGCCAATCCGAATCTGAGCAGGCCAAGGCGGCCAACGACGCCCAGAACGAAGCACTGGCCGTCGCCGCCGAACGGCAAGACGAGCAGGACTTCGCCGACATGCCCGATGCCATCCGAGACGTCTTTGGCTTCACCAATACGCCCTACGAGCAGGTCCAGGCGGAACGCCGCGCCGAACGGGAGCGCCAAGCCAAGAACGCCGCCGCATGGGAGAGGCAGGATCGCCGGGAGCGACAGGCGCGCGAGCAACGCAAGGCCGAAGCGGAAAAGAAGAAGGCCGGCTAACCCAGCAACGCCGGGCATTTCCGGGGCAGGCCTTTACAACCGGCGACGTTGCGCTATTGCAAAGGGGTATCCAAACCAAAACGGAGCCCCCATGCCATCGCCCAACCACATCCCCGACGACGCGTTCCCCGAATCGGCCATCAGCCTGGCCGATCTAGAGAGCCCAGAGACACCGGAAGCGGACCCGCAATACTTGCTCGTGCAAAGCGGGTTTGGTCTCCATGTCCGTCTGGGAAAAGACGGCGACCAGGGATTGCGCAGCGAGGACGAAATCGCCGAGCTGGTGCGGCGAGCGTTGTATCACCGCAAGAGTCTGACCCTTCATATCGAGTTCTGACCCGACCCCACCCACAACCACCCGCTTGGAGGCGCAGGAGGTTGAAAAAGATTTGAGGCAACCCCGCATGTCCAAGTATTCCGATCTCATCCAAGCCACCGCCGAGCGAATGCTTGCGCTCATGCAGCAGGGCACCATCCCCTGGCGCCGCCCATGGAATGATCCCGACGCCCCGCAGAACGGCTCGATCAACGGGCCTTGGAACCCGACCACGGGCAAGGCTTATCGCGGCAGCAACACACTCATCCTGCGCGGTGCCCAACTAACCCATGGCTACCAAGACGACCGCTGGCTGACCTATCGCCAGGCCGAAAGCATTGGCACCCAGGTCAAGCGCGGCGAGAAGGGGCAGCGGATCGCCTACTGGGATTTCAGCAAGACGGGCAAGGCCAAAGACGGGGCCGAGCCGTTGACCGAGGGCGAAGAGAAGAACGGATACCAAGGGCCATCGGTGTTCGTCGCCACGGTGTTCAATGCCAGCCAAATGGACGGCATGCCCGAGCCCCCGCCGCCCTTCGTCATGCCCGAGTCGATCCGCAACTTGCGTGTGCGGGAGTTGTTGGACAAGCACCAGCCAAAACTTCATCACGACGGTGGCAACCGAGCGTTCTACTCCATCGCCGCGGATTCGATTCACCTGCCGAAGCACCACACTTTCAGAGATGACGTCAGCTATCAGGCCACGTTGCTCCACGAGTTGGCCCACTGGACCGGCGCCAAACACCGGCTCGACCGCGACCAGGCCGGTCGGTTCGGCAGCCAGGACTACGCAAAAGAGGAACTGGTGGCGGAGTTGTCCAGCCTTTTCATTTCCGAGCGCCTGGGTATTGCCCTGGGCAAGGAGCACGAAGAGCAACACGCCGCCTACCTGCAGTCCTGGATGAAAGCCCTGGCCGATGACCCCAGGACCCTGTTCCGCGCAGCCAGCCAAGCGGAGAAGGTCATGACCTTTTTGGACATCCCGGCGTTTGAACGCGAGCCGCTGCCGCAGGTCAAGAAGGAGCAGGACATGGAGCAGGGGCGAAAGACGGAAGCCGGTCGAAGGACCCCATCGCGACGCAAGGAACGCCAGGTTGCTTAGCGCAGGTAGGGGGTTGACCTTTTGAGGTTTCGAGTTAGAAATGAATGTGCTGGGGGAAGTCCCGGCTGTGGTCCGATTCCTCTACTTCTAACTGAGAACTTTTCCAGGGTGAGCGGTTAGAAGGTGGTTGGGTGGTTATCCTTGCTGTTGTTATAATCCTTGGTTTCCGACGTTTGCCGTCGTCGGGGTTGAAAGAATGCTTGGTTAGTGATTTCCTAGGCCGTTTAACTAAGCGCCATGTTGTTTCTTGAGCTTCTTACGCTGGATTGAGAGGGGTGGCGAACGCCACCCTTTTCTCTTTGCAGCCCCTTGCGCATCCCCTTTTCTTTGTTATGGGTATTTCTACTCACACAAAAAAGGAGGATCTATGCGCAATCTTTGTTTGTCGGCCATCGCCGGTGCGTTGCTGCTCTCTGCGGGGTGTTCCAGTCAGCCCGGCACTGCTCCACTTGAGAGCGAAACTGCGGCCACTTCCGTGACCTGTTGGGGGAGGTAGACCTGCCCAAGGGCGCGACCCTGGACGATTTCCCCAGCCTTCTCAATGCCGGGGGTATCGCTTGGGAGAAGGTCCAAGAAGGAAGGGTTCAGCTCGAAGGCTCCTTCGACCGTCCTTGGAGCGACGGCCGTTCGTTGGCAGTGGCCGTTGACGTTCTCGGCCGAACCACCCGGTTGATCGTGCGGGCTGGCGACCAGCCACGGCTTTCACCGCCGGCCGTTTGTGTTCGCGGTGTTGGGAGGGATGCCGTCGCGTCGGATATTTCGGAAGCGCATCCCTGTAAGTAACGAGAAAGGCGGCGAAAGCCGCCTCTTTCTTTTCCAGATCCCCTTGCGCAAACCAAACCTTTTGTTATGGATGGTGCAACCCATTCAAAAAAGGAGGCCTCATGCGCGTTTTGGTTCTTTCTCTGGCCCTTGTCGGCCTGCTCCCCTTGACGGCCTCGGCTGCTGACACTACTTCCGCCCGCCGATACGGCGCCAGCGAAACCTTGTCCGTTCAGAACGCCCGCCTGGGCGAGGTGCTGATGGTCCGCAGCGTGGACATCAAATCTGACAATCGCCTCAACGCCGGTTCCGCCATCGGCGCGGCCGTGGGTTATGGGGCCGCTCGCGAGGTCAAAGGCGACTACCGCAGCGCCGCCAGGGTGGCGGGTGGGGTGATTGGGGGCGTCGCCGGCACGGCCATCCAAAACGGGGTGAGCAAGCGCCGCGGGATGGAAGTGTATGTCCGCCATCTGGAGACCGGAAAAGTCATTGCCATTGTTCAGGCCGATGACCTGCCGATCCGCGCCGGTGACAAGGTGTTCTTGACGGGTAGGGGCAGCAAGACCCGCGTTGTGCCGATTGAGGGGCAGCGCTGATGGATGGCTCCACTCAAGCAGTGCTAGACCCGTGTTGCGGTAGCCGCATGTTTTGGTTCGACCGAGCCGACGAGCGCGCCATTTACGGCGACATCCGTTCCGAGGAACACACACTGTGCGACGGCCGGCACCTGGAAGTTCGCCCGGACCAGGGCATGGACTTTCGAGCCCTGCCATTCCCGGACGGGCGCTTCAAGCTGGTCGTGTTCGATCCGCCTCACTTGCGCAAAGCGGGGGAGCAAAGCTGGATGCGCGCCAAGTATGGCTGCCTCAACCCCAGCACTTGGCGCGAAGACCTGCGAGCCGGGTTCGCCGAATGCTTTCGCGTGCTGGAGCCTTCGGGGGTGCTGGTCTTCAAGTGGAACGAAACCCAGATCAAGGTCAGCGAAATCTTGGCACTGACGGATGAGAGGCCCCTGTTCGGTCACCCCAGCGGCAAGCGTGCAGCGACGCACTGGATCTGCTTTATGAAGGGGCAGCGCTGATGGCTATATCTATTTCGGCTGGGGCCTTTGTCTGGGACGGCATGGACTCTTTGGCCGAGGAACTCCGTGCGCTTCCCTTTGCGCTCCAAATCCTGGATGGCATGGACTGCTCCCCTGCGCAACCTCACGAGCTGCACCACCTGCCAATGGCGTGGAATCTCAAGCCCAGCCAGTGGGGCCAACCTCTCACCTTCCAGGCGCGCCCGCTGAGGAGTCGCGCGGGAGGCCGCCCATGGTGAGCGCGATCCTTCTGCTGACCCTGCTTGGCCTCATGGTCCTGGTCCCGCTCTGGACGTTCAAGCGCTTTGGCGACGCTAAGGCAGCCTGGCAACGGGTAAGAGGCGGTGAGCGAGACGCTCGCACGCACGGCCGCGTCGTGATCCATGGCGGGCTGTTTGGAGTTGGGATGGTGGTCATCGCCGCGTTCTTGGCCCAAGCCACCTTCAGCGTCTGGCACCAGCTCGCCACCGGGGGAGGCCTGTTTGTCCTCGGCACGGTCGCGGTGCTCTGTCTGCTGGCCTTTTTCTGGGGCAAGGGGAGGTCGCGCGGATGAGTGCGTTGACGATGCTAGTTATTTCCGTGCTGGTCCTTGCTGTGTTTCTCTGCTCGGCGGCGTTTCTCTCTTTTATGATCGCGTTGACTTACCCGACCGTAAAGCAATCGCTGGCCCTTTTCTGCGCCGGGAAGCGCGACGCATCGCTCTACGTGGATTTCGCGATTTTTGGGGGGATCTTCGCGGGTTGCGTCCTCACGCTCGCATTCGGGGCGGTGGTAATGGCCCTCAACATTTCCAGCGCTGAGGACGCCGCTCTATACGCGGCCACCTTGCTTAGCGCGGGGCTGGGCTACTGGGTGGGCCGATGACACGCGAGCCGTCCACCTTGTTTGCCCCAGGCGTTCTTCCCGGGCCGGATGGCATCGAGCTGTTGCCGATGCCCGCAGACATCCGGGCCATCTACGACGCAGCCCAACGCAACACGCCTTTCAGCAAGGACGTGGACGACGCCCTGGCCGCGCACCGCAACGCACACGGCGAAGCGGAGCAAATCGAGCACGCCCAGCGTGTGGATCCTGCGGATGCCATGCCCTCGGAGCGCTACCGGGCGTATGTGAGCCAACGCCGCTATGCGGTCCGCGCCTGCATTCAGGCCGGCATGGCACGAAAGGACATCGCAAGGTTCCTCGGGGTGGCTGTTTACACCTTGCAGAAAGATGCTCAAGCCCTTGGACTGCGGTTGCCGGTCTGCCAACGACAACCGAGGAGCATTGCAGGGCACTCGGTTGAGGAAGTGCTGAGCCTGCTCCACGAACTGGGCACCCGCACCCGTGTGGCGGCTCGGATCGGCGTCACGCAGCAAGCGGTTAGCCTGTTTTGCAAGAAATACGAACTGGACATACCGCAAAACGGAAAGAAGGCGGTTGTTCTGGCTCGGCGCAAAGAGGTGCGCCGGTTGAGCGAGGCCGGCCTATCGGTGTCTGAAATGGCGCAACAGTTGGCCGTGCCATACGCGTGCATAACGGCCGACCGCAAAGCGCTGAAGCTGCCGCGTGTGCGTCTGCCGGCAGAGAAAATGACCCTTTTGGGCTTGAGTCGAGCAGAGATCGAGGCCCTTCTTGCTCGATTCCAGACCATCAAGGCAGTGGCGTTGCATCTCGGAACCAGTGGGGCGCATGTGTCCTCTTACATGAAGAGAGCCGGCCTCAAAGCGCCACGGGACGGGCGATGCCGCCAGGCCAACACACCATCGACCGACCGCAAACCGCTGAAGCTTCCGGGCATGCGTAAACCGGCGGAGAAAATGACCCTCTCGGGCTTGAGTCGAGCAGAGGTCGAGATCCTGCTCGTCCGATTCCAGACGGCCAACGCTGTGGCTCTGCATCTTGGGGTCAGCGCGTCGTCTATATCTGTTTACATGAAAAGAGCAGGTCTCAAAGCGCCGCGCGATGGGCGACGTCGTCAGGCCGCTCCATCATGATTCCACGCAAAGGCTTCCTCGGCGGCCGCTCCCCGGCCCAGGTTCAATCCTTGCTGGACGAAGGGGGGACTCAGCGCGCCTTGGCCCAACGCCTGGGCGTCACCCACCAAGCCGTGAACCGCTTTGTCCGGCGGCACCGCCTGGCGGGCTCCGGACGGCAGGCGTTCCGGGACCGCCAAGCCCGCGAGCTCGCTGAGCGTCGCCAGCAGGTGCAGCGGCTGGTCCGAGCCGGGCTGACCTCGGTCGAGGTGGCCCAGCGCTTGGGCGTGTCGCCGGCCACCATCGGCCTGGACCGCCAAGCCCTTTGGTTGGGGCGCGTCCTGAAAGGGCCGGAGCACCGCACCTTGCGGGGGCTGGCCCTGGACCAGGTTCGGGCTCGCTTAAAGGAGGTCAGCCGGGCTCAGTTGGCGCGGGAGCTCGGGGTGAGCAGCTCGGCCGTGTATCGCTACTGCAGGAATGCGGGCCTCAGCACGTAGTAGCCGAGACATATCTCCAGGCCCAAGTGCCGATGCGTCGTCAGGCTCTAAAGCCCCGCCGGTTTCCTATTTCGCAAAGCTCATTTCGATCAATGATTTAGAGCCGGATGGTCCCTTAGGGATTGGCCCAAATGCACCCGTTGAAGGATACTTGGAGCCTGTTCGAGGGGATGTATTCGATGCCACTGCTCAACTGGTCCGACCGTGATGAGGACCTGACCCGCTCCGCCCTGACGCCCTATCGACTCTTGGAGCCGGTGGCAAGCTTGTCCTATGGGGAGGTGGACGCTCCCAACATGCTGATCGAGGGCGACAACCTGGATGCGTTGAAGGCGTTGCTGCCTTACTACGCCGGCCAGGTTGGTTGCGTCTACATAGACCCGCCGTTCAATACCGGAGCGATGTTCCCGAAATACGACGACAACTTCGAGCATTCGATTTGGTTGTCAATGATGTATGCCAGGCTCGAACTCATCCACGAGCTTGTTTCAGAGAAGGGATCTCTTTTTCTTCATCTGGACGATAACGAGGTTGACTATGCGAAGGTGATGCTGGATGAGATTTTTGGCCGGTCCAACTTCGTCAACAGGATAACTATCGCTGCCCGCTCTCCTTCTGCATTTAGCACTGTCAATCCTGGTGTATTCAAAGCATCGGAATACATTCTTTGGTATGCCAAGAACAAAGAGAAGTTTGAAGACGTAAGTGCCCGCATTCCACGCGGTGTTGATTATGCCTACAACCTTTGGCTGGAGAACCGGGATTTGCCTGAGAGTGAATGGAGGTTTTCGTCTCTTGCCGATAAATACGCTGAGGTGCCACGGAACGCAAGGATCAAACACCCTAAGTCTATTCTCCAGCACTTCGACAAGTGGGTTCTGAAGAACTCAAGCCAAGTCTGCCGCTTAGCATCCATTAGCGACTCCGGTGCGGGTCAGGCAATCGTTGATCTAAAGAAAGAGTCTCTCAGTCGACCTGGTGAGGTTCTAAAGCTGGAGCGGGGCGAATCGCTCGATACGGTCTACATCTTGGACGGTCAGCAAATCCTTTTCTACAGCAAGAACGTTGTTGAGATTGATGGAGAGCCTGTCGCCTCCTCAATGCTTACGAATATCTGGAGTGATATCTCGTGGGAGGGTATTGCTGGCGAGGGCGGCGTGACATTTAAGAAAGGTAAAAAGCCCGAGCGGCTCCTGCGTCGTTGCATTGAGTTAACGACTAAACCTGGGGACCTTGTTCTCGATAGTTTTCTTGGAAGCGGGACGACAGCAGCAGTTGCTTTGAAGCTCAATCGCAGGTTTGTTGGTATTGAGCGAGGTGACCAGGCGCGAAGCCATTGCCAAGCGAGGCTTGTATCCGTTGTGGAAGGAGAGCAATCAGGTATTTCGAAAGAAGTCGGTTGGAAAGGTGGCGGTGGCTTTCGCTTCTACAAGCTCGGCGTGCCCGTGTTCGATGACGAGGGTCACATCCGCGACGGCATCAAGTTCGAGCACCTGGCCGCCCACGTCTGGTTCGCCGAGACTGGTGCCGCACGCTCCACTCGAGCCCCGAAGCAGTCGTTCCTGGGTGAGCACCATGGGATCGGCTACTACCTGCTGTTCAACGGCATTTTGGGCGATGAGAGCAAGACCGGCGGCAACGTGCTGACCAAGCGGGTGTTGAAAGGCCTGCAGCCCTTTGACGGGCCCAAGGTGATCTACGGGGAGTCCTGCGACTTGCCAAAGGAGCGTCTGGAAGAACTCCAGATCACCTTCAAACAGACCCCCTACGACATCAAGGCACGCTAAGCATGGCTCTCTCCCTCAAGGTGTATCAGCAGCGGGCCCTGTCCAGCCTGGCCCAGTTCCTCGAAGACGCCCGGCTGACTGGCGCCGCATCCGCGTTTGAGAAGAACGTGGATGCCGGTCTGGTCACGCAATACAAACCCATGCCTCATCTGGAGGCCTCGCCCTACGTGTGCCTGCGCATTCCGACGGGCGGCGGCAAAACCGTCATGGGCGCACACATCATCCAGGCGGCAGGTGACGCCTACCTCGAGCGCGAGTTTCCGCTGGTCATGTGGATGGTCCCCACCACCCAGATCAAGACCCAGACGCTGGAAGCCTTCAAAAACCCCCGACACCCCTACCGGCAAGAACTGGACGAGGCGTTCGGGGGCAAGGTCGCCGTGTTCGATGTGGAGGACTTCACCCACATCCGCCCCGCTGATCTGGGAACCAAGGTCTGCGTGGTCATTTCGACGATGGCCGCGCTGCGCGTGGAGAACCAGGAGGGGCGCAAGGTCTATGAGCACCACGAGGACCTAGAGCCCCATTTCGCCGGCAGCGTGTCCGATTTGCCCTACTTGGAGCAGAACAAGGCGGGAAAGGCCATCGCGTCCTTTGCCAATCTGCTGAAACTTCACGGTCCGTTGGTCATCACCGACGAAGCCCACAATGCCAACACGCCCTTGTCCTACCAGGTCTACGAGCGGCTTGGTGCCAAGGTCGTGGTGGAGCTCACGGCCACGCCGGAAGCCAGTAAGAGCAACGTGCTGGTCAGCGTCAGTGCCTTTGAGCTCAAGGGCGCGGACATGATCAAGTTCCCAGTCGTGCTCAAGGAGCACGTGGGGCAATGGGAAGTCGCCGTGGGCAGCGCTGTGGCCCGCCGCAACGAGTTGGGCAAGACCGCGCTGGGCGAGCCGGACTACATCCGGCCGATCCTGCTCATCCAAGCCGAAAACGCCAAAGGCACCGCCACGGTCGAGGAGGTCAAGAAGCACCTCATCGACAACGAGAAGGTGCCCGAGAAGGCGATTGCCATCGCCACGGGCGATCAGCGGGAGATCGACGGGGTGGACCTGTTCGCCAAGGACTGCCCCATCGAGGTCATCATCACCAAGCAAGCGCTCAAGGAAGGGTGGGATTGCTCCTTTGCCTACGTCTTTTGCTCGGTGGCCCAGGTCAAGAGCGACAAGGACATCCAGCAGCTGCTGGGCCGCGTGCTGCGCATGCCGTATGCCACCCGCCGCAAGCAGGAGGCCATGAACAAGGCCTACGCGCACGTCACCACTGCGGCGTTCAATCTGGCTGCCGCAGAGCTCACCAAGTCGCTCATCGACATCGGGTTCAACCCGCTGGAGGCCGTGGGCGCGGTGCTGGCGGATCCCACACCTGGGCCCGGCTTGGACTTGCGAGGCGGCAAGGTCAATCCGGTTCCCGTGACGCCCAAGACCACCATTGCCGTGAGCAAACAACCGGATCTTACTGGTATCCCTGCTCGGGACCAGACCAGCGTTGTTTTCACTCCGAACGAGGAAGGCAAGGGCGGCTCGGTGGAGATCACGGGCGAGGTGGACGAGTCCACCGTGGAAGCGATCACCAAGGCTGTGCCAACCAAGGAGCGCGAGGAAGCGGCGGCTACAATCCAGCGGCACCAGATCGCCGCCAAGGCCGTCAAAGCCCCTAGCCAGAACGGCGCGGTGTTCAGCGTGCCGCGGCTGGGGGTCATGGAGCAGGGCGAGCTGGAGTTCGTGGAGAGCGGCGCCACGCCGCCGGGCTTCACCTGGGACTTGCTGGCCTATCCGCCGGACCTGTCCAGCCTCAAGTTCAACGTCGACAGCCAGACCTTTGAGGTGGACCTGGTCGATTCGAAAGTGAGCTACACCAAGATCGACGACGACGTGAATACCTACCTGCCGGGCTTTGCCAAGGACCGCACTCAAGCGGACTTGGTCGGCTGGCTGGACCAGAAGATCCGTGATCCGGCGGTCAAGCAGCCCGTGCTGCGGGAGTGGTTGCGCCGGTCCATCAGCGGGCTGTCCGAAGATCGGGGCTTCTCGCTATCGCAACTGCTCAATGGCCAGTTCGTGCTCCGACGGAAGCTCGGCGAGCAGCTTCAGATCGCCAAGGCGGAGGCGCTCAAGGAAGGCTTCCAGCAAGCGCTGTTCGGTGCCGACGCCGACATCGTGGTCAGCGACGAGCCCGGTGCGATGTTCACCTACCCGGCGGACATGACCCAGTATCCGGCGCATGCCTACTACCAAGGCGGCACGTATCGCTTCCGCAAGCACTACTACCCCCTCGTGGGCGATCTTCAATGGAAGACCGCTGGGGGCAAGGTGGGTGAGGAGTTCCTCTGCGCCCAGGCCATCGACCAGCTGGATGAGGTGGAGTTCTGGGTTCGCAACTTGGTGGACAAGAGCCAGTTCTGGATGCCGACGTCCAAGCAGCGCACCTACCCGGACTTCGTGGCGCGGCTTAAAGATGGTCGACTGCTCGTCGTTGAATACAAGGGTGGTGACCGTTACTCCGCGGACTCCGAGAAGGAGAAGCGCATGATCGGCGAGCTATGGGCCGCTAAGAGCAACGGCCGAGGTGTCTACCTCATGGCCCAGCTGCGGGACGAGAAGGGCAACAGCATCACCGAGCAACTTAAAGCAGCGATCTCTAAATGATCAGGTGTGAGTGGGGTTCACCCCCGTATTACGAACACCGGAAGGCCGCTTGACCATACAGTGCAAGGAGGGTGTGTGACCGAAGACGAGATCGAACAACGAAAGATTGAAGCCAGAGTGCGCTTGGCTAAAGGAAGCATGGATAAGGCTGGAAAAGAGCTTGAAGAAGCTGAAAGGGTCGCGAAGGAGAGTCCTACACCTTTCAAGCGGAAGCTGGTGAATCAGGCTAAGGGGCGCTACAGCAAGGCCGCGCAAGTTTTTGACAGAGCCGTGGGCGACAAGATGAAGAGAGAGCTTGGGGGCGGTAAGGATGGACCCGGGCGAAGGATGTAAACGGGATGCTTATCGCACGGGCTGATTCTCGGATCGTTGATCGCCCGCTATACGAGCCCGCGATGCCTTGGTTGAAATCCTAGATATGGATCGAAGGCTGAAGCGCATGGCGGATCACGTAGCCTCCCGTTGGCTGTTCTCCGCTAAGGTCTCAAGCTGCGATACGGCGAGCGTCTAGGTTGGCAATGCCCAGAATGTCGAGAGCAAGGAAATGGTCCGCACCACAAACTGGCCCAGCGCGAAGTTGTCCCCCCAGCAGAAGGCCATCGTCGCCGCGCACGCGGTGCTGAACCTGGCAGAAGGCAAGGCCGGCGAACGCGAGCTGCGCAGCCTGCTGGTCAACGAGATCGGCCTGGCCTGGGCACCGTTAAACTGCCTCCAATACCTGTCCGGCAAAGAAGCCCCGGCCGCGCTCACTGCGTTGCCAGACGAATGGCAGGCGCTGGAGCGCAACAAGAAAGACCCCCTGCGTGCCTCGGTCATTTCCTTGGTCATGGTCAAAGACGTCTGCGGCGCTGGGGGCTGCAAGCTCTCCGGCGCCAAGATAGCCGAGCGGCTGGAAGAGCTGCGAACCGCAATGGAGCCCAAATAGCGATGGATCACTTCGAAGGTGTGGTGCTGGACTATCTGCGCGCCGACCGAGCGCTGTTCGTCAACAGCCAGTGCTGCATCCAACTCAACGAAGGCGCGAACCCGGATACTAGCGGCCCGCACTGGTATTGCGACGCCGTCGCGGTCAGCTTCAAGGAGCAGGCGGCCTACCTCTGCGAAATCACCTACGCCGCACGCGCGCCGTCGCTGCTGGCCCGTCTGCGGGCGTGGGACGAGCATTGGCCTGGGGTCAGGGCAGCCCTGGCTCGGGACAGCGGTGTGCCGCTGGATTGGAGTGCCAGGCCCTGGCTCTTTGTCCCAGAGTCCAATGCCAAGGGCATTCAATCCGCCATCGGCGGGCTGAAGAACCTCCCCAGCCCCCGTGTCACCTTCTTGGAGGAAGTGTTGCCCTGGCGCTACCGCTCCTGGGATCGCGGTGCATACGTGGACGAGTCGCCATGACCGATCTCAATATCACGGCCACCAGCTACGCACTGCTGCAGGGCAAGTCCACCTGCTGGAAGTGCTCGGAGTCGATCGTGGTGACCGCCATTTGGGTGCCTAGGTTCCTCGACAACGAGGACGAGGAGTATCCAGAGGAAGGCGGCCCATCGCTGCTGAAATACGTCAGCGAGCTGGACGTGGGCACGATGGCCCGGGTCAGGGCCGCGGCCCCCTGGCTCAAGCCCAACTACTCGCAGACGGCCAACCAAACCTATGTGGCCAACCACTGTCAAATCTGCGGTGCGCTGCAGGGAGACCATTTCATATTCAGCCCAGACGGCCCGTTCTTCCCCCAGGACCAGGCCGGCGTGGACCAGCTCACGGTCATCCCCGGGCACGGGCCCCTGATGGCGAGCGCTTCCACGGCGCAGTCGGACTGGATGGGACTGGTCAAGCTTCCCACGCACGCCTGACATCGAGGCAGACGGGATTTCGGCCAAGGGTCTCTACCACTGCGAATGAGGCTGGGCATACTTCTGCCCATCCCTTGTTCCTCGGAATCCTTCTGCTGGCTCATCCCCGGCCTATTTTTTTGCCTGGTGTCAGGCCTCGCCTCGCTGGGCTTGGCGGTCCTTGGTGAGCGCAACCGCCTCCTCATACGTGGCTGCTTTGCCGCTAAGAAGCAGATCCAACGCGACCCGGTGCCGGGCGGTGTAGTAAATGTTCCCCAGTGGCAACACCGTCGCTGGACGCATCGCGGGGCCAAGGGTGTAGACGAAGTGCGGAGAATGGGTTTCCGGCCAATGCGGGTCTACGTCCTGAAGCCGATCAACCGTGTCTACGCGCTCGATGAAGTGGACACTTCGGAACTGCGATAGGTAGCGGAAGCCGATGTAGGCCGGCGGGACAGTGGGCCAGCCATTGCCACCGATGGGATGGAAATACTTGCCCTGCTTGGTGACGACATCGATCCAGGTCAGCTCTTGAGAGCTGGGCATCAAGTCTCGGCTTAGCGAAACCACATAGGCGAGCGAGTCAAACGCGTTGGAGGTCATTCCGTATTCCGATAGGTGCAAGGCGAGCTGGTCCAGCCACAAGCGTTCGATTTGGTTTCTGGTCGCAGCATGAGCCCGCTTCGCCATGGCACGGATTTCAGACCAGGAGAGGTGATCGACGGGGATGCCCTTGACGTCCGCGGGAAGGTGCCTAACGGCCCAATCCTTCCGAGCCGCGCTGACCGAGATGAGCCGCTTGTGCTGCACATTCGAGTCGGCCAAGCGATGGACATACCGGGCAAGTTGCGCATGCGTGGCCACCTGCCAGTGTCGCTTGGCTTCAAACACCAGATGAAAGGCCGTGCCTGAAAGAACCTCCAAATCAGTGAACCCGCGATCCTTCATGCCGAAGTCTTGGCTGGAAAGCGCCACCTGTGCCAACGGATCAAGCCCCATGGAACCGAAGAGCTCCGCACGAAGCGCTGCGGACTGCTCCAAGCACCATCCCAGGGCATAGGTGCCCGCGTTCTCATCGCAGCCGGCTAGCCCAAAGCAACTGACGGGTTCTGCCCCCCGAATCAACATCAAAGCCTCCTTGCAGTGGGGCAAGGCATCGCCCCTACTGGGTCGACTGATGTTGCCAGAACTTCTGGTTTTGGGGCCACCACTTCCCCGCGTTGACGCGCCTCATCACGAGCGCCCGGAAAGCATCGGCGGAAGGAGCTGGCCCGCTTCGCTTGTGCCTGCACTGGTTGCACCGGGCATGCGCGGCCACCACGTTCCCGGATACGTCTCGGCCCCCGTCTTGCTGGGCGAGCAGGTGCTCGGCGGTGCATTGAAAGGCTCGGGCCTTGCTGGGCTTCAGCCCGAGCTCTGAAGGAGCCGCGAGCCACATCGGCAGGCCGCAGTAGTAGCAGCGGCCGAACTGGGCATGGAAGGCAGACGTGCGGAGGGATTTGCGGCGTTTGGTCGTCATGGATGGCTCCGGAATCAAAAAAAGATTCCCGCGCCCCCATTGGGTGGACCTCGGGCACCCGGAGCCTATTGGCTATGCGAGCACAACACCGACGCTTCTGCGACCGGCGATTGCTTTTTAGCTCACTCGTGTCCTCGGTGCAAGCGCTTGGGTTGGCTCCTGCAACTCTTGTTGCCCGATCCTCTTGCGGAAATGGATTTATCGAGTATTGGTGAAGTAAGCCCAGGTCGGGCCATATCCCTTTTCCCCAATATCCGAGGAGGATTTTTCATGCGCAAGACCCTTTCTTTTTCTCTGGCCTTGATGGCCGCGTTTTCTGCCACTTCGGCGTCCGCCGCTGACGTCACCGAAGACCTGATGATTTCTGCGACCGTGAACAACGAGTGCAGCCTACTCGTGACCCAGCTGGGCGGCGGTGAATACAACGGCTTGGCGTCCGGCACGCAGGGCTATTCCAATGGTGCGTTGATGGTTCGCTGCAACCAAGGCACCGCCTTCAGCATCGTGCCCGGCGATGGGTTGAACTACGGCGCCGCGATTGCTCGTCCCAATCACCGCGCCGTGTCCGATGGGGCCGGAAACTTCGTCGCCTACGGCCTCTTCAAAGATCCTGGTGCCAGTCAAGTGTGGGGCAGTGGGGGCGACGCTTGGGAGGGCGTGGGAACCGGTGAGCAGCAGATGATTGGCATCGGTTATGCCTTCTATGATTTGAACAAGGTGCCCGGCGGGACCTTCTCCGATACCATCGCCGTGACCCTGACTTACTGACCCTCAAAGGGTTTCTACCAAACCCCCGGATATCTCCGGGGGTTTTCTTTTGAGGGTGGGTTGACAACTTTAAATGTTTTGGTTGGATCAAAGGAGGTGATCGATTTGGAGGAATGATGTTGAAGCGTTTGTTGGTGGTTCCATTGTTTATGCTGTGCGCCGCTCCTGCGTGGGCGGGCAACGTGTCGTTGTTTCCCACAAGCATCGTGGCCCCGGCTGGAGAAAAGGCAGGGGCGTTGACCTTGGAAAACCATGGGGAAACCCCCGAGCGCTTTCAGGTGACGGTGCTGGACTGGTCCCAAGATCCCAGCGGGCAGGACGTGACCGGCCCCGCCAAGGCGGTGATCGCGGCACCGTCCATTGTCGAAATCCCGCCTGGGTCACGCCGGGCCGTGCGGTTGGTCCGCACCCAAGGCGTCGGCACGCCCGGCTACTACCGCGTGCTGCTGCGCCAGTTGCCCCAGCCGTCCACGGCGGGCCAGGTGCAGTTGTTGATCCACCAGAACCTGCCGGTGGGGTTTGAAGACGCCAAGGCCGGTCCTCCGGTGCTCACGGCCCGCCTGACCGCCAACGGCCTTCTGCTGACCAACACCGGTCCGACCGCCGCGCGCCTGACCGCCGTCGGTCCTCAAGGCATGCCGGCGTGGCGCGAAGGGGCGCTGGGATGGGTATTGCCGGGGCAGAGCAAGCACGTGGAGCTCAAGCCAGGCCTCAAGGCGTCCACGCTCTCAATCACGGTCAACGGGTCCCCCGTCGCCGTCCCCGTGAACTGAGGGCGACACGTGCGGCGTGGAAGCGTCCTGGGCCTCGCGCTGGCCCTGTCCATCGGCAGCGCTCACGCGGCCATTCCAGACGGGGTGGAGCCGGTGCTGGCCGCGCCGATCCAGGCTAACGGGCTGCCCGCCAAGGACCCGGTGTTGCTCTGGCAGCAAAGTGGGGCCTGGGTGGCCGAATCCACGACCTGGCAGCAGCTCGGCGTGACCCTTCGCCCGGGCGAGGAGGGCCAGGACCTGACCGACCAAGCCTTGGGCGTGACCGTGGCTTACACCCCCGAGAACGCCACCGTCCAGCTCACCATTCCGGCTGACCGCAAGCCGGCGCAGCAGCTCAGCCAGCACGGCACTCCGGTTTCTCAGGTGTCGCCCGCCATCGGGGGCGTCTTGGTCAACTACAACCTCGCCACCCAGATTGCAGGCGGCCAACAAGCGACGTCCTTGGCACTGGAGGCGCGCACCGGAGGGCGTTGGGGCGTGGTCTCCACCACCGGGCAGCTCAACCAATCCCCCAACGGGTTTGGCATGCGCCGCGGCATGACCGCTTGGCAGAAAGACGACCTGCCGCGCCAACGGACTTGGCAAGCCGGCGATGTCTACGCCACGCCCCGCATCGGCCCGGTGGCGCTGGGCGGCATTCGCCTCGCGAAGGACCCGGCAGCGCTGGATCCGCTCACGCCGACGTGGCCCGTCCCGACCTTGGGGGGCATCGCGTTGGATCCGGGGCAGGTCAAGGTCCTGTCCAACCAAGCCGAAATCACGCGCCAGGACGTCAACGCCGGCCCCTTCACCGTGGACGGTCGAAACGTGGCATTTGGAGCCAGCCAGACGGCGGTGGTGGTGCGTGACGCCTACGGCCGGGAAACCGCCGTTTCCACTGCACGGCTCTATGTCGCCCCGACCCTGCTGCGTCCCGGGCTCTCCGCCTGGGAAATCGCCGCCGGCCAGGTCCGCGAAGACGAAAATCGCTACGGCACGGCCGGCGTCAGTGCTTCTTGGGCCAAGGGCGTCAACGACCGCTGGACCATCCGAGCCGGTGGGCAGGTGGACGAGAACGGCAAGGGCAACGTCACCGTGGGTTCCACCTGGGCCCCGGGCACCTGGGGCGTGCTTGACGGCGAGGTGGGCCGCTCAAGCGACGGCGGGACGCGCTGGGCTGCCGGCTACGACTACCGAGGGCCCGCGTTTGGCGTGCGGCTGGAACACGAAGAAAACGACGGCTTCTGGCGACTGCAGAGCGAGACGGCGCTGCCCATCGTTTCGCGCACCCAAGCCAGCGTTTCCTACCGCCCGGATCGCCGCTTCACCGTGCGTGGCATCTACAGCGCCATCGACACGGGGCGCTCCAGCCTGGCCTTCGCCTCCTTGGGCGCGAGCGCGAACCTGGGCACTGCAGGCCAGGTGTCCGCCAACGTGCTGAAGGACCTCAACGGCGGCGATCTCCAGGTATCGGCGAGCTACACGTATCGCTTCGGCAGCAAGGCCAGCGTGGGCGTGCGGGCCCGCCAAGCCCCAGGCCAGGATGCCCTGACCACCCGAGCGACCTACCGCACCGACGGCGGCCTTCGCTTGGCGGCAGAGCACACCGAGGGCGATCAGGGCAGCACCCGGGCCACGGCGGATGCCATGACGCGTTACGGCGACGCCCGGATCATGGTGGACCACTACGACGGGCAAACCCAGGTGGCGGCCAACTTCTCCGGTGCCGTGTTCCTGGACCACCGCGGCGTGGCCTTCGGGCGTCCCGCCTACGCCAGCTTCGCCGTGGTGGATGTGCCCGGGCAAGCGGGCTTGCCGGTGCGGGTCAACGGGGCGCCGGTGGGCATCACCAACCGGCAGGGGCGCGTGCTGGTCACCAACGTGCCCTCCCTGCTGCACACCACCTTCAGTCTCAAAGATAAAGACCTGCCCGTGGGTGTGGAGATTGGGGAGACCGAAAAGCAATCGGTGGCCCCCCGCCAAGGCGGCGTGCGGGTGACCTTCCCCGTGCTGACCCAGAACGCCCGGGCCTTCACCCTGACAGGGGCCAGCATCGCGCCGGGCACGCTGGCATCTACGCCGAACGAACAAGCAATGGTGGGCTACGACGGAGCGCTCTACTTGGAGCACCCCGAGCCGGGGATGGCCGTCGAGGTGTCGGGCGTGTGCAAAGCCGTGTTGCCGTCAGCCCTACCAGGCGTGGAAGCCGTGGTGGAGGTGAGGTGCAACTAGCCGCTTAGATCTCCCTCGCGAGTGGGCGGCACCCCTAGCACTCTTGCCTTTGCAGCAATGACTGCGCAAACGGTCAACCCACATTCTGGGCAAACCGCAGGCTTGAGGAGCCTCTCTGGCAAGATAGGAACGATGGCCCCGCATTCGCAGCGCAGCCCCAGGGCTTCGACCTTCTGCACCCGTCGCTCCGGGTCCCCCTTGATGGCCAAATAGCTCGAGTTGCACTTGGTATTCGGGCAGAAAACGGGCTTGTCCCCCGCTTGCTCTGCCGGGCCGAGAATCAGCACATGGCCGCAGTCGACGCATTTGCCCGTCGCGAGATCCTTGCCGGCAGCGATCAGCGTCGAGCTCGCAACCTCTTCCAGCTCACCGATGAGAACACGGAGCCTTTCGATCTTCGGCCGTGCGTTCGTCAGATCTTTGCGCAAATGGAGAAAGCTCCCCAACGAGTTGTAGTAACTGCGAAACTTGCCCCAAGGAATGCGTTTGGCCTCGCCTATCGGCAAAAAATCCTTGTCCTTGAAAGCGGCCTTCAAGTCAGTTGAGGCGAAATCGAGGTCTTCGGGCAGCGGCGTGACCGAGATGGAAAAGCTGGCTGTTTGATCAGAGTTGGGGTCGAACGTGGCCAGCATTTTGATGATCTGGTCCGGTCGCCATTCGCGAGCAAGCTCGGTGGAAACGTCTTCACCGTATGCAGCCAAGTTCTGATAAGCCACAGATTCCAGGCAGAATCGTAGTTCCAGCGCGGCGTAGATCAATGACGCGTCATCGCCCCTGCTGATTAGTTCTTTAGCCGTGCTTAAACGTTCCGCGATGTTGTAAAGGGCCATAATCAAAGGTTACTCGATTGGAACTCGGGATCAAGTTAACAGCTGCCTGTAGGCGCTATCTCCCAACGCGATTGCCTAAATGCGTGGGCGGGACTAGAGTTCGTGGAAGGGGGGATGGCCAGACCAGTTGAGAAGGAGCGCCCAATGCCCATCAGGGCCGTGGTGTATGTCAGCGAGGCGTCCGACGCATTGCGCGGCGATCTGCTTGGCCTCCGGAGCGGCAAGCTCCAGGAGCTGGTCGACGACGCAACTCGTTTTAACCGGGACGCAGGTGTCAGTGGGGTGCTCTTGTTCGACGGGACGCGCTTCCTCCAATACTTGGAGGGCCCCCCGGACGGGTTGGACGTGGCGTTCTCAAGGGTGCTCGGAGCCTCGAGTCATCACGATCTGATCGAACTGCAAAGAGGGACGATCACGGATCGTCGCTTGCCTTACTGGCCTATGCGCTGGTTGCCTGTGGAAGTCAAAGAGCTGAGCGAGGTCGCAGAGGGCGACTGGGCCGGCTTCAAGGTGCGGGGGGATGGAGAAGCGTTGAACGCAACCGCGATCGACCGTTTAATGTTCCTAGTGAGCAGGCGCGCACTGGTAGGAAGGTGAACCAGTGGCGACCGCCAGGCAGCGCAAGGAATCCGACCCCTACGTGCAGCCCAAGTCTTCGTGGATCGCCGTAACAAGCTGTCGGAAGCGGTAAGGCTTCGGGAGAAATCGAACCTTCTCGGGCAGCGGGGGCAGCTGCGAGCGTTGAAGGCCAGACGCGAGCATGACGCGGGCCTGGGGTTGAGCAACCGCGGCTTCCGCCGCGACCTCCAGCCCGTCGGCGCTGTCCGGCATGTTGAAGTCGGTCACTACCACCGCGAACTTGGCGCTGCCGCGCAGGAGGACGAGGGCCTCGTCCCCGTTGCTGGCGGGAGTGACTTGGAAGCCCTGAGAGGTCAGGGCCTCGACGACGACGCTGCGGAGATCGTCTTCGTCTTCAACAAACAACACGTGGATCGGCATCTCAATGCTCTGGTGCGGGGAAGCAAAGGCTGACGCGGGTTCCCTTCCCAAGCTCGCTCTGGAGCTCGGTGAACCCGCCGGACTGGGCCGTGAAGCCAAACACTTGGCTCAAGCCCAGCCCGCTGCCCCTTCCGATGGGTTTGGTAGTGAAAAACGGTTCAAATACCCTGGCCTGCTGGTCCGCCTCAATCCCTGAACCGTCGTCTCGGACGCTCAAGCAGATGTAAGGGCTTTCACTGGCGTTGGGCAACGTAGGATCGCGGGTTTGCCGCGCAGAGGCCGTGATGAGGATCGTTCCGCCCTTCGGCATGGCATCGCGGCTGTTGCACACCAGGTTAAGGATTGCGGCCTCCAGCTGTGCTTTGTCCAGCGACAAGGTCGGAAGGCCTCGAGAAACCTCGACCGTCAATGCGATCGCGTCGCCGGCAGAGCGGCGCAGCAGCGCTTCGCATTCGGCCATCAAGGCGGCCAAATCGACGGCCTCTGGCACCAGGGTTTGGCCCTTGCCAAAGGTCAGCAACTGCCGAGTCAGAAGGGCCCCGCGCTCAGCGGCCCGCTGCGCCGTGTCAATGAGCTTGGCCACGCCCCCGTCTTTGACCCGCAGGCTGATGAGGTCCAGGCAGTTGGCCACGATCGTCAACAGGTTGTTGAAATCATGGGCCAAGCCCAGCGTGAACTTACCGATGGCCTCCATCTTCTGCGCCTGCAGGAGATCGCGCTGGGCTTGGAGCAGCTGCTCCTGCGCTTCGTGGCGCTCGGTGATGTCGCGGGTGATTTTGGCAAACCCCACCAGTTCCCCGTCTTCCCAGATGGGGTCTATCACCACACTGGCGCGAAAGCGCGTTCCGTCTTGGCGCAACCGCCAGCCTTCGGCGACATAGCGCCCCTCCAAGGCCGCGGTCCGCAGGTTTCGCTCTGGTAGGCCGGCTTGGGCCTCCTCGGGCAGGTAGAAGCGGGAAAAGTTGGTGCCGACCACGTCGGCAGCCTGGTAGCCCTTGATTCGTTGCCCACCCGGGTTCCAGGTCTGGATCACCCCGCTGGGGTCGAGCATGTATAGGGCGTAGTCGGTGACGGAGTTCACCAGCAGGGCAAACTGCCGGCTCTCGTCCCTCAAATCGGTTTTCGCTTTCGCTGGTCGGTTCATGGGTCATCCTCTCGGCAGGGCCACCGAAGGGCGACAGAGTGCGCAGTGTAGAAGAGCGACGGCCGTCATCCTTTTACGCCCTCTTCACAAATCGGGCGAGCCCTCGGGCCACACTGTTCAATCGTGGCACAACCACGCAGAGCGCTTGTAGGGAGAAAGTCATGGGATTGGACGGCAAAGCAGTAAGGGTTCTTCTTGTAGAGGACGAACCCACCCTCATGATGGTCTTGGAGCAGGCCATTGCCCAAGTCGGCTACGACGTCTCCAAGACGGCGGAAGACTTGCCCACAGCCTTGGCATGCGCCGAGGAAGCCGCTTTCGATGTGGCGGTGCTGGACGTCAACTTGAACGGGGTCGAGTCTTACCCCGTGGCCGATCGCTTGGTCGAGTTGGGGGTGCCGTTCCTGTTTACGACCGGTCTTGGGGCCAACCGGCTGCCCGAACGCTTCAAAGGCACGCCCTTCCTTGAAAAGCCTTTTCGCCTGAAAGAGATCGCCGCCGCCCTCCAGTCCCTTCGCCAGGAACTGGAGGTTCACTGAGTTTCCGGACCTAGCACCGGTCGGGACCTTCGGGTCCCTTTTTTTATTTCAGCGGGGCGGCGGTCTGCTGGTAGGTGCCCACGATCTCGCTCACGCCCAGGATGTGGCCCTTCGCGGCCTTCAGCACCTCGTCCCGCGTTGCCCCGGCCTTCATATCAAGCACGGTGTCCAAGGCCAACAGCTGGAAGTGGTAATGGTGGGGTCGATCGCCCACTGGCGGTTTGGGGCCGAAATACCCCACAGACCCCCGGCTGTTCACCCCCTGCAGCATTCCCTCCGGCTTCAGGAGTCGCGGATCGACCGGCAGGCCCTCCGGCAGCGATGGCGTGCTGGCGGGGATGTTGTAGGCGACCCAGTGAACGAAGGGTTTGACGTTGGCTGCATCCGGGTCCTCCATGATCAGCGCATAAGACTTGGCACCAGGCACCGGGCTCCACGAAAGAGCGGGCGACGCATCGTCGTGATACGCGCTGAAGCGGGAAGGCAACGCTTGGCCCGAGGAGAACGACGGAGAGCGGATCTCGAACGCAGCGGCGTTGCCGATCCGATCCTTGGCCAACGGGACCCCCGAGCCTTGATTGACTTGGGCCATCAAGGGCCTGCTAGGCACTGCCGCCGCGGGGGAGGCGGACGCTTGGCCCTGGCCGTAAGTCACACGGTAGATGACGCCGTTGGCATCGTCGCCAACCAGCAGGGCCCCCCCCTTGGTCATCGCCAGACCGACGGGCCGTGCGATGTGCGCTTGGCCGTTGTCGACCAGGAAGCCGGTCAAGAAGGGCTCAAAGCCGACCGGCTTGCCGGCGTCGAAACGAACCCGCACCACCTCGTAGCCCGACGCAGGCTTGCGGTTCCAGGAACCGCGCATCGTCACGAAGGCGTCCCCCCGGTAAGCTGCCGGAAACTGCTGGCCGGTGTAGAACAGCATCTGCATGGGGGCCGCGTGGGCGGTGTAGCCCAGCACCATGGGCTCGCTTGTCGCCGCCCATTGCTGTTTGCTGATCTGCCCTGGCGGTGTGCTCTGGGGATTCACCCCGTCCTTGCCCCAGATGTGGGGCCAACCATACTTCTTTCCTTTCTGAATGCGGTTGAGCTCCTCGGGCTGCTCATCGTTGCCCAAGTAGTCGATGCCGTGATCCATCCCCCACAGCTCCCCCGTTTTGGGGTCCCAAGCAAAGCCGATGGTGTTCCGCAGGCCACTGGCGAAGATGGAACGGCTCTTGCCATTCGGCGAGGACCTCAGCAGTGCCGCGTGCTCGGGATTGGTCTCGTTGCACGCGTTACAGGACGAGCCCACGCTGATGTAGAGCATCCCATCGGGGCCAAAGGCCAGCGTGCGGTTGGGGTGCTGACCGCCATCGGGCAGGTCGTTGATGATCCGTTCCTCTGGACCCAACGTCCCGTCGGGGTGTATGGGGGCGCGATACACGTCGTTGGCCGTGGCGACATACAGCTGCCCGTTGGCGATGGCCAGGCCGTGCGCCCCTGGACGCGAGAAGACCACCTTCGGTTCGGCGTCCAAGGCTCCGTCTTCATTGGCATCCTCCAGCAACAGCACGTCGCCTTGATCTCGACGTGAGACATAAATCCGCCCGTCTGGTGCCACGGCGATGATCCGGGGATTCTGAAGGCCTTGCGCAAGGGGACGCACTTGGAAGCCGCTGGGCACCTTCAGGGCCTGAACGCGCTCGGGCGTCGCATCTACCTTGGCGGGTTTGAACGTATGGACGTTGGCTTGGACGTCGGTTCCGTCCCCCTGCTGAGCCAAGGCGAGGGAGGGGGCCAAGAAGACGAGCAAAAGCGCGGAACGGGTCATGAGGATGGCCTGGCGCTGAGGAGCGTTCAGCATGGGGCGGGAGCGGTCAATGGGCTGCGAATGCGTCGCATGCGCGCCGTTCACCACGAAGGCCATCGATCGCCAGGCCCACACATCGCCGGTCTCGGACGGTCCGCCGTTCGCCAAGCCTTCACTCGGGGATCGCTTGATCCGCATCCCAGCCTCGATACGGTAAGGCTTCGCCCGACACGAGAGGAGGACATCCATGGCAGAGCTCAAAGAGAACCTGTTGGACTGGCTGCGCGACGCACACGCGATGGAACAGCAAGCCGAAACCATGCTGAAGGGGCAGGCTTCGCGGATCGAGCACTACCCCGTGCTGAAGGCGCGCATTGAAGAGCACATTCAGGAAACCATTGGCCAGCGCGAACGGCTGGAAGGGTGCATCAAGCGCTTGGGCGGCTCGCCGTCGACCCTCAAGGACGTGATGGGCAAGATGGCAGCCTTCGGTCAGGCCGTCGGCGGCATGACGACCTCCGACGAGATCGTCAAAGGCGCGATGGCCGGTTACGTCTTCGAGCATTTCGAGATCGCCTCCTACACGGCCCTGATCGCCGCAGCGAAGACGGTGGGCGATGCAGAAACGGCCCGGATCTGCGAAGAAATCCTCGTGCAGGAAGAGGCGATGGCCGACTGGCTGGCGGCCCACCTGCCCGAGGTGACCGAAGAGTTCATGGTGCGCGACGCCACGCCGGGCGTCGAAGCCAAAAAGTAACCGCTGCGCCGCGCCGGCCGGGTTCACGCCCGGCCGACGCGGCCGGGCCTACAACGAAAGGCCCTAGGATTGGAGGCGGCTGGCATGCCCAGGCCCATCTGGAGTGGTTCGTTGTCCTTCGGGCTGCTCAACGTTCCGGTGTCCCTCATGTCCGGCGAGCGTCGCATGGATCTGAGCTTTCGCATGTTGGACGCACGAAACAAAAAGCCCATTCGCTACGAGCGGGTCAACGCCGAAACCGGCGAAGAAGTGCCTTGGAAGGACATCGTCAAAGCCTTCGAATACGACAAGGGCAGCTACGTCGTCATAGAGAAAGAAGACATCGCCGCGGCCGCCCCCGAGACGCACGAGTCCATCGACGTGGAGGCCTTTGTCGACGCCGAGAGCATCGGGCTGAGGTTCTTCGAAAAACCCTACATCTTGGTGCCTGGCAAGAAGGCAGAAAAGGGCTATGTCCTGCTCCGAGAGACCCTGAAGGAAACCGGCAAGGTGGGCATCGCCAGGGTGGTCATCCGCACGCGCGAATACATTTGCGCGGTGATGCCCGAAGGCGATGCGTTGATCATGATCCTGCTTCGCTACCCGCAGGAGTTGGTGGCTCCGGACGAATACAAACTGCCGCAGGGGGGGGCGTCGGACTACCGGGTTGCGCCCAAAGAGCTCGAAATGGCCAAGCAGCTGATTGAGAGCATGACCTCTGAGTGGGAGCCGGACAGCTACCAGGACGAGTTCCGCGAGCGCCTGTCCGACATCATCAAGAAGCGGGTGAAGCAGGCCGGAGCCACGACCACCTTCGAGGAACCGGAACATCGCGAGGACTCGGCGACCAACGTGGTGGACTTCATGGCGCTGCTCCAGAAGAGCTTGGAAACCAACAAGCGCACCCCGGCGAAAGCAACGCCGGTGAAGACCGCCTCCAAGTCCTCCACCAAAGACAGCAAGCCTGCCAAGAAGGCCGCCATAAAGAAGGCCCCAGCAAAGAAAGCCGCAAAGAAAGCCCCCGCCAAGAAGGCTCTAAAGAGCGCCTGATCACCCAAGGAGAATCCCATGAGCGACGACAAGAAGAACACCGGCAGCCCGGACCGCGACCGCATCAACGTCAACGAAGACTACGAGCTGCAGTATTGGACCAAGGCGCTGGGCGTGTCGGTCGATCAGGTCCGGGCCGCTGTCAAAGCCGTTGGCCCCACCGCTGCGGCCGTTCGCAAGCACTTGGGCAAGTAACGTGGCGCCGTCATGTCCTTGGTCGAATACCGTCGCAAGCGCCGCTTTGACCAGACCAACGAGCCCGAGCCTGGCAAAGCGCTGCCGCAAGGGCAGCGCGCCATTTTCGTGGTCCAACTTCACCACGCCAGCCGCCGGCACTACGACTTCCGGCTGCAAATCGGCGACGCCCTGAAGAGTTGGGCCGTCCCCAAGGGCCCTAGCTACGACCCCAAGGTCAAGCGGATGGCCGTGGAAGTAGAAGACCATCCCGTCGACTACGCCAGCTTCGAAGGCGAGATCCCCAAGGGGCAATACGGCGGTGGGCACGTGGCCCAGTTTGATCACGGCGTCTGGGCCACCCAAGGAGACCCAGAGGCACAACTTGCCAAGGGTCACCTGCGCTTCGAGCTGTTTGGCACCAAGCTCAAAGGCGGGTGGCACCTGGTCCGCTCCGGCAAGCCTGCCCGTCAGCCGCAGTGGCTGTTGTTCAAGGACGACGATGCGTATGCGAGCGATCTGGAAGCGGACGATCTGCTCGCCGATGTGTCGGCGGCCCCAACGGCAGACATCAAGAGGGCCGGCGGCGGTAAAGCCGACAAGAAGAAGCTCAAAGCCCCCCCTGCAAAGCGTGCGCGACGGAAGAACTGGGCCAAGAAGGCCTTGGCCCTGCCCAAAGCGAAAGAGGCGGCCCCGCCTTCCGGTCCCTTCGAGCCCCAGTTGGCCAAGCTGGGGGACGCCCCACCGCAGGGCGACCAATGGGTCCATGAGATCAAGTGGGACGGGTATCGGATCCTCGCAACGGTCGCCGATGGGGCCGTCCGGCTCTGGTCCCGCAACGCGTTGGAGTGGACCGACAAGATCCCCGAGATACGCGACGCCGTGGCGGAGTTGGGCCTTACCTCTGCTGCCTTGGATGGCGAACTCATCGCCGGATCGGGCACCAAGGAGGACTTCAACCTGCTCCAGGCGACATTGTCCGGGGAGCGGCAAGGCGCGCTGGCCTACGCGCTCTTCGACCTGCTCCACATCGATGGCGTGGACGTGGCCGCAGCACCTCTGTTGGAGCGCAAGGCGCTCCTGCAGGAGCTGCTGGCGGGCCAGGCCGGCCACTTGGCCTTCAGCTCTCACGTCCAAGGCGACGGCAACGAAGCCTACCGCCTGGCTGGCGAACAGCACTTTGAAGGCATCATTTCCAAGCGCGCCGATCGCGGCTACCACCCCGGCCGCAGCGACGACTGGCGCAAGACCAAGCAGCTGGCCAGCGACGAGTTCGCCGTGGTCGGTTACACGGCCCCCAAGGGCAGCCGCAGCGGCTTTGGCTCGCTTTTACTGGCCAAGCCCGACGCCAAACACGGTTGGCTCTACGTGGGCCGGGTGGGCACCGGGTTCTCCGACGCCTTGATCAAGGACGTGAGCAAGAGGATCCAAGGGGGAGGCAAGAAGCCGACGGCCTACGTGCCCACCGAGGACACCGATCTTCGCTCTGCCACGTGGTTCGAGCCGCGCTTCGTGGTGGAGGTGTTCTATCGCGGCATCGGGGGGCAGCAACTGCTGCGCCAAGCCTCCTTGAAAGCCGTGCGGGCCGACAAGGACGTGGCCGATCTGACCGACTCAGACCGAGCCCCGGTAAAGGGCGGCCGCGGGAAGCGGGCATCGGCGGTGCCTTCTGCCCGCAAGACCGCCCCAACGCCTCAAGCCGATCGCATGCCGCCCAAGCTGTCCTCCCCGAGCAAGGTCCTTTTCCCTGGCGACGGCTATACGAAGCAAGACGTTTGGGATTACTACTCGGCGGTCATGGATCACCTGCTCCCAGAGGTGATCAATCGGCCCCTCTCGATCATTCGCTGCCCCGCCGGCACCGGCAAGCCTTGCTTCTTCCAGAAGCACCACACCGCCGGGCTGGAGCTGGTGGACTCGGTCAAGTTGAAGGAGGACAGCGGCATCAACGCCCACTACTTGGTGGTCCGGGACGCGGCTAGCTTGCTGGAGCTGGTCCAGTTCAATGCCCTGGAGTTCCATCCGTGGGGAAGCCACGCGGAGGAGCCCGACCGTGCCGACCGGGTGGTATTCGATCTAGACCCCGGCCCAGACGTGCCTTTCGCGGAGGTAAAAAAGGCTGCCACTGATATCCGGAAGCTTCTGGCCCAACTAGAGCTGGAGTCCTTCCTGCGGGTATCCGGAGGCAAGGGCCTTCATGTCGTGGTGCCCCTCAACCCGGGGTGCGACTGGGACCTGACCAAGCGCTTCGCCAAAGGATTCGCCGACGCGCTGGCCCAGTCGGAACCTCAGCGGTTCTTGGCCACCGCCGCCAAGGCCCTGCGAAACAAGCGGATATTCGTCGATTACCTCCGCAACGGACGAGGAGCCACCGCCGTGGCATCCTATTCACTGCGAGGGAGGCCTGGCGCTCCGGTGGCCATGCCCTTGGCGTGGAGTGAGCTGGCCAAGCTCAAGCGGGCTGACGCGTTCACGATCAAGGACGTGCCGGGCAAGCTGAAACGTCGCCGCAAGGACCCTTGGGAGGGCATCGATGCGTTGAAGCAGAACTTGTCGAAATGGGCCCGAAACGACTAGCCCTTATCTCCGCGGTCGTGTCCGAGCGCAGACGGGCAGACGCGAGCGTCGTTGGCAGCTGCCGAGCACGTGATGAGCACGCGGGCTTGATGCCGGCTCCTGTCCAATGAGGCTCATGCAGTGCGATGCTCCCGCTCCGACCCCGGTGACCGTCTGGACCATCGGGCATTCCACTCGACCTTGGGACGAGTTCTTACACCTGCTGTTCGCACAAGGCATCTCGGCGATCGCGGACGTGCGTCGTTTCCCAGGATCGCGTCGTCACCCTTGGTTCGCATCCGAGCAGATGGCTAAAACGCTGCCAGCGCACGGCGTGGAGTATCTTTGGATTCCTGAACTGGGCGGGCGGCGCAAGGTGCAGCCGGATTCGCCCAATGGTGCGTGGGACAACGCCGCGTTTCAGGGCTACGCAGACCACATGGCGACCGCCGAGTTCGCCGGCGGGCTATCGAAGGTGCTTGCACTGGGGGGCGAACATCGGACCGCGCTGATGTGCGCGGAGGCACCGTGGTGGCGTTGCCACCGACGTCTCATCTCCGACCTGCTGACGCACCGGGGCCATGAGGTGCTGCACATCGTGTCCCACGCCGAACCCAAACCGCATCCGCTGAACCCGATGGCGCAGGCCGTCGGGCCAGCGCTTGTCTACCCACCGGCTCAGACGGAGCTGTTCTGAACCAACCAGTAGGGCGATCGCGTGTCGGGCCCGCCCGGCGCATTTTCTCCCTATCGAAGCTATGCGGACATGTCGGCTGCCTTGCAGTTGGCGCGCGCTTGCCGCACGGTGTTGTTGATAGACGACGGGCAGCCGCGCAACCCTGCCTGAATCGGCTTAGGCGGTCGTCCCCGGTCCCGGCTTCAGGTAATGGATCGGAGGCTGCCCCGTCAGAAAGTTGGCGTTCTCCTGAGGGATTCAGACAGGCTTTCGCTCCTTATGTCTGCCATGAAGTAGTCTGGAAGCGATGTTGATGCGCAGGTAAGAACACGATGCGGGGGGGGACGAGAAGTGACCGGTATGACTCGCTCTGCAGCGCGCTCGATAGGATTCATGGACGGCAAGAGCTGACGGAGTTCGCTTCGGATTGGGGCCTCCACCGCAGTCCTAGCGAGGATGGCACAGTGGAGGTATGGAAAGGCGCGGCGATGGGGGCCGGCGTTGAGATCTTGTTGCTTCCGCCCGTGTCCGCTTCCAGCGACTGGGCCATCTCGACGCTGGTCACGGTCGGAGGCCGGGTCGAGCATGTCAGACGACGTCCGTTTCGGATCTGACGAAGAGTGGCTGCTAAACGCCTACCACGGCTTTCCTTGGTGCAGCCAATACTGGGTCAGCAGGGAGGCGGCGCGTCGGTTCGCCGACGTCGACGCCAAGCCAGGACCTGTCCCACCACGGCCGTGAGCAGCAGCAGGGCATTGGTCACCACGAATACCGTTGACCCCAAAAGTGCACTGTAAACGGTGAACAGGGTGGACGCGGTCATCTGACCGACGAACAGCCACTTGGAGACCGTTTCGGGGTGGGGAGACTGCCACTGTTTGATCATTTGCCGGACCAGCGTGGCAATCAGCACTACGGTTGCAGCCCAGCCGAGAACATCAGGATGCATGGCCGCTCAACCGTCCTTTGAGTCGTGGACAGTTGAACCGTCTTGGTCGTGCGCCGGGCGCTTATGAGGCTCCTCAATGATTTCCTTGTTGAGGATGCGAACCTCACCCACCATCAGCAGGCGCATGTCGCGCACGATGTAGTCGGCCAACGCCTCATTGGTGATGTCGTCACCGGCGATGTCCAGCCGGAAGCCTTGGCCCTGAATCCCGCCCCCGTTGCTGAAATCAATCTCGAAATCAAAGCACACCCGCTTATCCATGTTGCCCTCTCCATCGGTGAGATTGGGCGGCACTGAAGGGCCGCTTGCTACGCTAAAGGCGATCATCGGCGTAAGGAGGGCAGCCCACAACTGGCCCCATGCCCGGATCTGAGGGCAGGCTCACTGCCGTTCCCGCTTTCGGCGGTCGTAGAGTTTCATGTCCGCGCGATTGATGGTATCGGCCACCGATTCCCAGGGCCGACCAATGGCGCAACCGCCGGAAAAGCGGATCGGTGCAGGTCAGCGTGGCCGAAATAGTGCGGCGGGCGTTGAACGATTTCTGACCGTGCCAGCACCCGTGGTGGTGCCCGTGTGCGACAAGATCCTGGCTTGGGGACACTACATCCACGGTCGCCAGTGGAAGCACCCGGAAACCCTCCGAGCCTTGTTTGAAAGTCGGCTCATCCTGCACCCGGCTGATCCGTCTGACGACACCGCAAGCGCTTGGAACTGGGTCAAGGCATGCTTGCCAGCGCAAGTGTGGACGCGCATGGAGGCTCCAACCCCAGCAGAGCTTGAGCGGGTCATACAGACCGATGCGAAGGCCCGGGAAGCTTTGCTTGCTCCACGCCTGGAGCTATCCGAGGAAGAAACGAGGCGATGCTTTGACGTTCGGTTGATCGCCGGACTGCCCATGACCGTCGCCCGGAAAGGATGGCCAGGGGCGCCATTGATGCATGGCGCGTATGGCCGCCACTGGATCATCGAATCGACCGCGAGCAAGAGGGAAGATATCCTTCTGCAGGACATCGGATTGCGTGTCTGGGCCGAGTCGATGGCCATGAAGGCCAATCGCGCCACCCAGCAGGCTGCATCCGATGAGACACGGGGCTCCGAAGGGTTCTTGGTGACGCACGAGGTGGGGAACTCCTGAAGCCGTTCCTGGGCGGGCGGTTTAAGAACGGCAACATCCACGTCATCTTCCACAAGCACGCCTTGCACCTGGTTGACCGCCTGAACGCCCGGATCGCGGGACCGCTGCCCAAGGCTTTGCCGGCGCCCGGTAGCCTCTAGACATTGCGGCATTGCATGGTGGAACGTGGGGGTGGGCACGGCCAGTCCCCCGCAACCGCCGAGGCCTGCTCCAGTGGCCGGCGGAAGGCATGCCTTCACTGACTCTTGAGGGTGAAGCCCCGTAACAGTCTCCAAGGGAGAGCGGGGGTTGAGCCGTTGAGGATTTACAGCGGTCTCGCAAAACGGCAGGATCGGGGTTTGACCAACCCCAAGGGAAAGCCGTGGCACTGACGCTTGAACAAATCCGAAAGAAAAAGGCCGAGGCCGAGGCCTTGCTGGCCGAAATGGAAAAGGCGGAAAGCGAAGCGGTCGCCGCTGAAGCCGGGGCCAGCTTTGCAGGAGTCTACGAGACCTTGCAGCAGTTTGGGCAGCATTACACAACGAAGCAGAAGAACGATCTGAAGGCGCTGCTTGAGCCACGCAAGGCGGTTTCCGCGAGCGCCGGCATCAGTCGCGCCCCGAAGTTCCAGATCCCGGACGGCACCACCTGGGCTGGCACTGGACGTCAGCCGAAGGCCTTCCTTGCGTGGGCCGAAACCGCTGAAGGCAAGGCGTGGAAAAAGAAGCACCCGGACCAGGAATGGCCGGCGCACCCGTTCAAGGCCTGATTGCCATTGAGCGTTGCAGACAGCGCCCCGGGAAACCGGGGCTTTTTTTGTGGGCGTTGAAACCAAGGGAAGGCAAAGCGGGGCTGGGGCGGGAGCCCCGGCCCATGTCCTAACCCTCCCCGGTGGGGGCTTTTCAGGCGCGGCCCAGGCCGCGTTCTTTTGATCTCTTGAAAAGAAAAAAGCAACGCAAAAATAAAAAGCGGCTCAAATCAAAAGCGTTGTGTGGAGAAGGGGCGGGTGGGGGCCTCGGCTTCCGCCGGGCCCGGCGCTGCTGGAAAATGTGCTGCGCTTCAAGTTGTTCAACGCTTTGCTGCCACTTTGGCAGTTTTGATATTTAGTCGATAAAACGTCGAGTGAAAGTATTGCGATTTTTTGGGGGTGGCTTAGTTTGAGTGGGTAGCGAGGGAGTGCCCCCTCTTCAAAGGTTTTCGCATGATTGCTTACGTTATTGACCGGTCCGGCTTGCTTCCTCTTGGTTATCGGGGGTTCTTCTAATGGCCCACCACCACGCCAGCCCTATCCAACTCAAGACGGGCGAGTGGGGCGCCCGGGTGCCCGCCCCGAACGTTCGGAACGGCGACAGGCTCACTGTGGTTGCCGGGAGCGGCAGCTCCTGGGAAGCCGTCGTTGTCGGCGTGGTTTGGCAAGGCCCGGAGGCCGCGATTTGCCAAACGGCTCGGGGGCTCATGCAGTGTGGGTGCTGCGGGGAAGTGGGGCAGAAAGGGGCCTACCCCTTCTCAACGTATCCGGCAGAAATGCAGCGTTGCGACGATTGCGCGGGTTCGGCATGAAGACGCCAGCAACGAGTCGCCGCAAACGCTTCTACGCATACCAGCGCCGCTCGGGTGGCCAGTGCTACTTCGACAAAGCCATGCACGCCCACCTCCAGCGGTATCCGCACACCATCGGCCATTACCAGCTCACACGCTTCCTGGGCACTTCCGCGTTGCTGACCGCTGAAGAAGCGGCCGCCCAAGGATGGATGGCCAAGCCGCACGGGAGCCCTGCATGACCAAACGCTACATTCTCCGCCCCCCAGAACGCTTGGTCGAAACCATCCACGAGACGTGGATTGACGCGCCCAGCAAAGCCGCGTTTCAAGCCTTGGCCGCCGCGCAAGGCCTGAGCATGCGCGCTGCACTGGCTCAACTCATCGAGCAACACGCCCAGATTCGAGAACCGTTTTCCCCTCGACGCCCGACGCCGTGGACCGGGGAGGGGTCGAAGGGGCGAGAGCGCTACAGGGCCGCGCTCCCCAGTGTGCAGCTGGGACTCCATGCCGTGACGGCCCTGCAGATTGACGCTAACCGGGCTGGGATTCGTCTGACCGAGGCCGTCCGCCAGCTGGTCTGGCTATGCATCCAAGCCAACGCCTGATCCCTCGGACGCCTTTTGCGGGCATGGGGCCAAGGACAGCCACGCGGAGGCTGGGGGAAGCCCTGGCCCACGTCCTAACCTCCCCGGAGGGGGCTTTTCAGGCGCGGCCCAGGCCGCGTTCTTTTGAGCTCTTGAAGAGAAAAAGGCAACGTCAAAAGTGGCATGAAGCAAAAGCGCATTGGGGGAAGGGCGGGTGGCCTCGGCTTCCGCCGGGCCCGACGCTGGGCTGGAAATGTGAGGTGTTTTAGGGTTTTTGTGTTTTCTGCTTTTTTCCGTCAGTTTTGTGTTTTAGTCATAAAAATGTAGGGTCAATCTATTGCGAAAAGTTGGTTTTCTTTTACTTTGAGATCAGAGAAGAGCGCCGATGCTCTTTAACCAAAGGGAACCCCATGTTGACGTTCTTTGCTTTTTGCCTCTTGGCTGGATTGGTCGCCGGATTGGCCATTGCTGATCGACTGGATGCGCTCTGATGAATACCCGCAGCCAAACCCAAGCGCCCGCCCGGTCCTCCACCCCTGGAGCCCTCCTGCGATTCCTGTTCGACGCCATGTCGGGCATGGGAGCGGCCAAGCTGGGATGGGAGATGGTGACCGACCCCAAGGCCAAGCTGTCGGACATTGCCATCGGCGTGTCGCTCTGCCTGGCTCCTGCAGCGATTGCGGCCACTTGGGCGCTTTGCCTGTTCGGCATCGCCCAACACCACCAGCTTTTTTGAAACCCGAACCCCTGACAACCACGGAGGACCTCGCTCGTGCGAAAACTTTTCAACAAACTGCTCAACATCGCCCTTTTTGGCATGGTTCTGTTCGCCCTGGACCAAGTCCCGGAACGCCTGGATCGCATGTCGCAAACCGCCCAGAACCTGGTTCAGCAGGTGGGCTACTCGGGCCCCATGCAGGGCATCCCCTCGGGCGTGCCAGACGGTTACGAGTTCTGATGACCCCCGCACCCTGGCCATCGTCGGAGCTCGTTCGCCTCGCATGGGCGGCACGCCGGGATCCTCTTGCCCGGCAGCACCTGCTTCAGGCGTTCCAAGAGGGGGCCGATTTCCATACCCCTCTGTCCAGCAGCGATCTGAACGACGACCTGTTTGCCGTCCCTGGGGATTGCTTGGCCGGGGTGGTGATTCGGGAAATGACGGGCGTCAAGGACGCCGAAGAGTGGCTGCACGCGTTTCTTCGCGCGCACGAGTTGCATCAAGCGCTGCCACCTGCTGTGGGAAGCGCTGGCAAGCGGCGCTTCTGATGAACGTGAGCACGCAGTAACGGGTGGTCAGGGCTACGCCTTGGGTTTCGCCGCGGTTTCCGCTCGCTTACCGAACTCCTTGCACCATTCGAGCATGTCTTGAACGTCCTTTAGCAGTTCGTCCGGACCCGGAAGCCAACTGGGGGTGTCGGTGGGTTGGGAGTGCTCGAATGCCGAATACTTCGTCATCATCCCGTCGATCAGTGCGCAGTCTGCTGGGGTGATTGCACTGAGCCGCTGTAGCTTGTTGAGCGTGTTGATCTCGCGCCGGTAGCGGTTGATGACGCCAGAACAAAGCTCGTCCTCTACAGAGCGCTCAACCAAGATTCGGAAGTTGCTGCAGGCGGCCTTCAGGGCAAGTTCTTTTAGTGGCGGATCAAGCTTCTTAAGCTGTCCGATGCTGCTGATCATTTGGTTCAAGCCGGATTGTGGCTTCAGAGAGAACGTATTGATCTGCGCCGGCATGCCGGTCCTGCTTCCATCGCGGGCGATCGATTCAACCGCGACCTTGACCGTAGGCTGATCGAGGTTGGCCCGCTGCTTGGCGGCACTCTGCAGTAGGACCATCAGTGACAATCGATGTGTGAACACGATCACCTGGCGATGCTCGGCCAGATCTACGAGGCGTTTGGCGACCGCCTCCTCAAAGCGCTGATCCAGGGAGGAGATGGGGTCGTCGAAGATCACGGGCATGCCCCGTTCAAGGCCCGTCGCGTCGGCCAGGAAGGCTGCCAACGCCACGATGCGTTGCTCACCCTCGCTCAGGATTTCACGATTCTTCTGGGCGCCTTGCGCGTCCTTCAGCTCAACGTAAAACGTGAACGCCCCTTTGCCTTGGGATCGATACGACATGCGGACAGGAAGCGAATGGCCCCCCAGCGCCCGCAACTCGGCATTGAAGCGGTCGCAATAGCCCTTGGCCAACTCCGACTCGCCAATGTCATTGCTTTTGGTCGTCAACTGGCTGGTTGAGGTGGACCGGACAGCGGCTTCCACCGTTCCCACGCGTTTGAGGCGGATCACGTCGGCCCATACCGCATCGCGCTGCTCCGACAGCCACTGTTGTGCTTTCAGCTCTGCTAGGCGGCTTTCCTTCTCCTTCCGTCCCGTCGGGTCCAGCAAGCCCGCCAGCGCGTCGCGATCAGCGCTAGTGGTCTTGACCTTCTGATCGTAGGCGTTGGTCCACACCGACCACTGCACTGCCGGAGCCGCCGTGGCCTCGGCCATGGCTTTCAATCTCGCATGGATGGCCTCAAACAGCTCAGTGGCTTGGGGGGCTTCCAAGCCAATAGCAGCGCACTGGGCCTGCCAGGCGACATCGGTGAGAGGACTGGGCAACGCTTTCTTCAGCGCCGTCAGCGCGTCTTCCGCGCTCTTAGCTTCTGTCTGCAGGGTGTCGTTGAGGTAGCTTTCAAAGCTGGCCAAGCGGGCCTTGCCGTCGTCTCCCAACGGTTGCTGGCAGAGGACACAACGGGATTCGTCCCCAACGTGGGGGAAAGGGTGGTCACGGTAGGCAAGACCTGTCGAATACGCCTTTGCAGCGTCCCAAAGGGTTCGCCACACGGCGTCTCCGACGCCTTTGAGCGGCAGCCCATTGAGGAAGGCCGTGGCATAGGCGGTGGCGGCCTGGCGCTTGACCTCTGCATTGCTGCGGGCATCCAAGAGGGCTTGGGCCTTCTCGCCGTTCAAGCTCTCCTTCAATGCCGAGATGCTTGTGGCCATCTGCGACAAGCGTTCTAGCTCTCCGACGGCCTTGGCGTGGGCCACTTCAGGGTTCGCCTGGGCCAGTGCGGTCTCCAGCGCCAAACGCTCATCGTTCAGTGCAGCGGGGAAGGCGCAACGCTGGTTAATATCCTCTTCGGTCAGTTTCGCCGTCAACTTCCGGAGGACCGTTGCAGCGCTGCTCTGCGCGTGCTCTTCCGGGATGATGGGCAGTTTGCTGGTGAGCTTGGCGGCGCGGGCCTTCAATCGGGTGGCGAGATCGTCTGAGATGTGGATGAGCATCCCGACGAACCGCATCGCCCGGGGAAGATGGGTGGCGGTGGTGGCGCTGTCTCCGAACTCCAGCGCTGTGGCTGAGTCGAAGACCGGGACCGCTTTCAACGTCGAATGGGCACCGTCGGATGCTTGCCAAGTGAGATCAGCAGACGATGTCGTGCCGTCGGATCGGGTCGCCGTGACTTTGATCAAGGCAGAGGCAGCATCGGGATTCTGCTTGAACACGTTGCCGTGGATAGATCCCTTGGCCCGCGCGCCACAAACGTGCTTCATCAAACGGGCGTAGCCCGATTTCCCGGCCCCGTTGGGTCCGTAGACCACGGTCATCTGGCCTTGGCTGAGGTCCAATGCCGCGTCCTCGCCAAGGGCATTGACGCCGCAGATGGAGGAGACCGAGTCGATGCGAAGCTCAGCGGCGGTGGGTGTCCCCAAGATGGTTCCCGGTGCCAACGCCGGGTGGGGAGCATCCAGCTTCTTGGCTGCCTCGGCCAGGCAGTGATCCGCCAGCGCCTCCATCTCCTCTTCGTTCGGCATGCGGCGGTGCTGGATCACCGTGGAAGCGGCCATGCGCAGCCAGCTTGGGCGGCCATTCAACCACTCTTCCAGAGTCGTAGGCGCAGCGGCCCCATTCTTGTTCGCCATCGGTCACTTCCCCTGTGAATGGCCAGAGCCAGGAAGGCTCCGTTCCCCTTCCGCAATAGTGACGCGGGTCACATTTGGAGGCAAGTCGGTGATGGTCGTAGGGGATGGGGAAATGGTTTTCCCGAACGGTAGGGATCAGGCCTCTGAGGGGGCATCGATCTGGGCGGCAGCCAGGGCGGCTGCCAGATCACGGTTCAGTGCTCGCGCTTCAGCCCGCAGTTCGCTCCAGTTCGGCGTCCCGACCGGGCCTTGCCCACGCATCGACGCGAGCCAAGCATGGGATCGCAGCCTGGCCGCTTCCGCGGCTGGCGTCGAGGACTTGAGGGCGTCCAACGCGGCCAACTGGATTTCCAGAAGGTTGATGTCCATCAGCGCCTGCAACTGCTCCGGTGCCATCGGGCTTGGCGCATCCCGCTGCAGCCACCAGCGTCGAAGTCGTTTCAGCATGTCTTCTCTTCCCTGAGATCGTTGTCGCTACTCGGGAGGATGGCCACGCCACGGCTCTGGGCGTAATCCCTCACCTTCGTCAGCAGCTCTCGCTGCTGTTCGGGTTCAAGCCGCGACATCACCAGCAACGTCTCTGCCACTAGATCATTTGTGGCATGGAAATAGGCGACCGGCATGCCAAGTGCTTGGGCCAGCTTTTCCATCGTTGCAGGATCCGGCACGCGATCTCCTCTCTCGTAACGAGAAACCCTGGGAGCGGCGGAGTTTTCCTCGTCCAACCCAAGCACGGCCCCCAACTGTGCTTGCGTCAGGCCCTTGGCCAGCCGGGCCTCGCGCAAGCGGCGGCCAAACGTGTGAGCTGGGGCGAGAGGGGCAGGCATGGGCGATCACGAACCGGGAACAATCCCCAAGTCTGCCGCTTCCCATGCTGCACCGCATTTGCCAAAATGGCAAATAAGGCCATGGTGGCCGGGATCAGGGGGATGCATGAAGCAAGCGATTGCAGCCGTGGCCGTGTGCCTGGCGTTGGCCAGCGGGACGGCCACCGCCCAGGACGGCATTTTGGGAAGGATTGGCAAGGGGTTGATGCAGGCGGGCAAGGACGCCGCCTCGGCCCCGGCGACCAAGCGTTACCTGGAGCCGGCAGGCACTTACTGGGACGACGGCGACCCTCCAGTGCTCGACGGCTACACCCGGATCCGGTGGGGCTTGGCGGCCACCGCGTCGGCCGGTTTCGGCATGTGCGAAGACAACCTCTTTGCCCAGGCCAAGGCCGGCGCTGCCCTGGCACCGGCGATGCGAACCCACTGCATTGGCTCATGGGGGCACCAGTTCAAACGCGTAGGCCTGCAAGGCGATCCGGCCTCTGCGTTTGAGGCCAAGGCGCGGCAGATCGCCTCTACCGATGCGTTCTACCTGCGGCCCTACATCGACGTGGAGATCGACCCCAAGACCAACATTCTCCACGCCTACGTGCTGGTCATGAACCACGACTGGTATCCCCGCTCGCCTGACTTTCTTCCGACGGCCGTTATCGGCCCTTCGCCGTTGGGCAAGGGCAGTGCGGTGGTCGGGGTCGAGCATGGCGGGCGCTACCACGCCGCGCTGCGATTGAAGCCGGAAGACGCGGCCGAGCTGCGACGGGTGGGGCGCGACGCCGCGGGAGACCGAATCTTTTTCAAGGTCGTGGAGGGCAGGTTGAAGCCCAACGGCCTGCCCGACATCGTTCTCCAAATCGACCGGCTGGAGATCGGCTACAAGACCCAGAACATCGGCATCACCCCCTCCAAAGACAAGGACGCATGACATGAAGCACGCACTGATCGTGGCCGCAGCAGCGGCACTTTTGACCCTGACCGCCTGCTCTGGTGACAAGGGCCCCTCAAAGGAGGACGGGGTGAAGGTCGTGGAAGGCTTTTTCACCGAGCAGGGGAGGCAGGCAACCCTCCAGCGCTCTTGGCGGTTTGAAGTCACCGACGCGGGCGGCTTGGATCTCGACTGCGAGAAGAAGCCCAATGGGGATCAAGAATGCATGGTGGGCGGGTCGGTAAAAGCGCAGGGGTCCATCGGTGGCCAGCCCACCAAGCCCGAGCCAAGCACCCTCAAGCCGAAGCTGCGTGCACTGTTCCGCCCGCAGGGCGAGGGCTGGCAAGTGGTCGAAGTGACCGACGAAGGGACGTCTGCGGGCTAAACGGGCCGCAGTCCGCCGCTTGACTGCACGCCGGTCCCGATCAAGCGTGCAGCCATCCAACAGGGGAGGACCATATGAACCGCTATCCGCCGCAGCAAGTTGTGTATGCGCCGCCGGGCCCATCCGCGCTGATCCTCCCTAGCGTCATCTTGGGCCCGTTGGGCCTGGTTGGGCTGGCGGCCGGCCTGGAGGTGATGAAGCGCGACTTCTTCATTGGCCTGGTCTGTTGTGTGCCCGGTGCGCTCGTCTTCGCGTTCTTGGCGTTTTGCCTGGCGCTCCACATCCGGGCTCAGCAGCTCTGGGACTGGCACGTCCGCACGGGGCGGATGCCGTATTTTCGGAAGCACGGCTTCCTGAAAGGGGCGCTGCTCGGGGGCGGATTGGGCGTGGTGACGGTGGTGGCGGCCGCCGTTCTGGGGTTCAAGTATGCGGAGCATCCCCAGTTTGGGGAGATCGCTACCGCAGCGTTTTACTTGGTTTGGCTCTGGGGCGTGCTGTTGATCGGCGTGCTGGCCGTAGTGTTCGGGTGGGTCAAGCGGGCGTGGGATAGAACGGCCCTCCCCAGATGATGCTCTCTGCAACTGGCCGCCTAGTCTGAATGATATATTCGCCTACCTAAGCAGCACCACGCCGGACTTACGACCGCGCCGTTCATTGGGTCAGGAAGACCAGCTGGTGCCGCCTAATGTCATTTGCAACGCGCTTAGGTAAGCGTGCGGAAACTCAATCAGGGGGAGTCATGAAGGTTATCCGAATCGTAGTCTCAGCATTGGCTCTAGTGCCTATTGCATGTTTTGCCAAGGGGCCTATAGGTATTGGAAAGCTTGAGGTTGGAGTGTCGCGCAGCGCCGTTGAGGGCCTTTCGCCCACTGACGGGGTTTACCTTGCCGCTCCTCTGGAGCCTTACGAATACAAACATTCAAGTCCAGTGTCGGGCGAGGATAAGTTTAATACGAAGATCGTCAGTCCTTTGAGTGACCAGCCTCAAGAGGCGGTTCTTACGTTCGTCGCAGGGCAGTTGCAATCGATAAATATTGATCTGGGTGATTCCAATCGGATCGTGGATAGCGTCAAGTCGTTGATCACCAGCAAGTATGGTGAGCCCAAGGTGGACAACTCCATGAAAGAAGAGCAGTGCGTCTACAAGGGCGGGCAGAACTTCAAGGTTTCTTCGGGAGCGATTCGCTACGAGTGGAAGCAGGATCGCCCAAATGCAGAAGCGGTCACAGCTTCGCTGTCGGATGTGGTGATGGACATGTGTCCTTCCAACCTGCGCTATGCGATTGGTGCGATCAAGGTTAAGAGTTTGACGATTGGTATTGCCAAGCCCGAGAAACCAGTGGTGAATCCCTTCTAAGGGCAAATCACCTGTTCTCGGGCTCTAGCTCGATGTCAGGTTGGCCCCCGGCACGTCAACGTAATCTCTTGATAGTCCACCCGCACCGGGTTGTAGAACTGGCGATACCAGTTGAACGCCAAGGTCTGGCCCACGTTGTGCTCGTTGCACGCCGGCAGGCCTTGCTGGGTGCCAAACCCACCGTTGGGCGTGCATCCGGGCTGGCCCGTGCAGGTCGTGTAGGGCGTCGAAGCCACCACGGACGACTCGGGCCACTCCCAGCGATAGGGATTGTTGCTCTTGCCCACTAGGTCGGACGCGCACGCTTGCCGGCACACGGCCAAAGAGGTGCCGCCGCTGGTCCAGTTGTAGTCGCAGTAATGCATGCCCATGTTGGAGACGCATTCGAAGTCGTAGGAATAGGCGTAGCGGATGTTCCCGGCGTCCGAAAGCGCGTTGCATTGCTCTTCGTAGAACGCCGACTCGCTCACGTTGGCGGGCCAGTTGCCGGGCATCGGTGCGGGCGTCTCCACCCGGTGGATGGGCACGTTGGCGATGGCCCAGTCCAGCTTTGCTTTCTCCGCTGGCGTCAGGCGCACCACCGCATCCGGATACCAGTAAGAAATGCCACTCGAACCCGAGGTGGGCGGAACGTCCTGCCCATCGGCGGAGTGCCACGCCACAACCTGCAAGCTGCCATCGCTGCAGCGAGCAGCCGTGGGCTTGCATGTGTTGACCTCGTTGCGACGCGCACCTGTATCCACCCAGTTGGACCAGCCCCCGTAAGTCGGGCTGGGCAGGGCGGTGGTGCCAAACGGGCAATGGGTGAACACGTCTCGAGACCGCACCTGCTGGCGCTCCCAGGTGTGCGTCCCAGCTTGGCCCGACGGGCAGGGTTGAGAAGTGGGCAGCCATTGATCGCGTTCCTCCTGGGAGCTTCCAGGGCAGGCCTGGCAATCCCTCGTCGTCACGGCCGCCACCGTCTGGGCTTGAACCCACGCCTCGGGATGCTTCCACGCGGCGTCTGAGTTTGGATCCACGTCGCCGGGAGCGCAGACCTGGCGCGTGCGCACCGTCTCTGTGCCCCACGTGCCCGCCGGACAGCTCGCCCGGGCCGCCGAGCTTTCCGATTGCCGGCACGGCACCAAGGCCGGCGGAGCCGGGGTGGGGACCGGCGTTGGGAGCGGCTGAGGCACCGGAACGCTGGGCGCAACAGGAAGCGGCGGAACCGCCGGGGAAGGAGCAACCCCAGGGCTTGGCGACACGCTCCCAGGAACGCCCGGCACTGCATCGGGCACGCTGGGAGCGGTGGATACGGGGCCAGCCGGTGTCGGCGTTGAAGGGCCAGGGACGGCGGGCGTGGAGGGCAGGGGAAGCGTGGGCACCACGGCCACCGACGAGCCGGCCACAAGGCCTGAGTAATAAACGACATCGACCACGGCCCCATCGGCCCCGCACGCCAATCCCAAGCCGGGGATGTCTAGGGTTCCGCCGTTGCCCAACAAAACACTGGTGTTGCCCACGATCACGTCCCGCACGTTCGCGTCGCCTGCGATGGCGGAGACGAACGGCACGCAGGCCCGCGCAGGAAGCCCAGACAGCCCCACGGTGAAGGCATCTCCTGCCAGGCGCACCGTGGCCGGGGCCACGGTCACCGCGCCGCCCCATGCGTTGCTCATGGTCGCTGCGCTGCCTTGGCGGAAGTCTGTGGGGGCCAGCCCATCTTCAAGCACGTTCAACGTGCTGACGCCGCGGAACGAGCCGACGATGCCATGGGACCGATCAACGCGGCTGGCCAGGTCCCGAACGTTCTCGACGTCCGACGCCAGGTTGACCCGAGTGGTGACGCGGGGGTAGACCCAGAACGCGGCGGCCCCCATTGCGGTGGCAACCCCCAATGCGAGCAGCAACTCGACCAAGCCAAAGCCTGGGGCGGAAGAACGGCGGCGAGGGCGCGCATGCGATGTCATGCACTTCAGCATGCGACACCACCGCGTTTTGACAAGCCCTGGCGACAGTTTTCATTTTTAGTCAAAAATCTTTCAAATCAATGGGTTGACAGGGATCTGGGGAGTGGTTCGATCGTGGTGTAGGAGCGGTTTAATGGGTAAGCCGACCTATCCACAAAAAGAGAGTGAAGACATGAAGATTCATCCCGTCGAGCCTGCCAGCACCGACCTGGCGCATTTCCAGATCCACACCGCCACGCAGTTTCTGGATTGCACCAACGGCTTGAATCAGCTGGCCAACAAGCATCGCCGGATCCAGCGCTTGGCCACGCGCGCCCGTTATGAGCGGCGTGGAAGAAGGAAGAGGAGCGGTTCGCATAAGCCTTTTGAACCTCGCCCTGCTCTTTGTTGGTCTCTTGGGAGTCGCGGTGTTCGATGACCCCCGCCTTCTCAAGGCGGCGGCGGTGACGGCGGCCGGATTGTCATCATAGGCAACGACTGCTACGGGAACTGCGAAGGGACGGAGGGGAAGCGAACTCCTGCTTACCCGAGACCTCAGCAGCCAAAGCAGATCCGGCCGAGAGGTCATTTATCGCCCTCTAGCCTCGCTCATCCGCGTAAGATTGATCCCAGCCTACCATTGCAAACCGGTCATGAAGACAGAGGGTTTCCGCCACACCATGCGAGACACGATGGGTGGGCATACCTACGTTGTCACCATCACCAGTCCGACCGATGAAGTCTTCCACTACTTGGCGACGGTAGACGGTGTGGACGTCAAGGTGCGGGAGAGGGGTGTGATCCGCAATAAGGGCGACGCGATGCAGCTAGCCTTGGCCGCCGTCGAACGGCACATCGCAGACCTGTCTCACAAGATCGCCCACGATTCGACTACGGCAAGTTGATAGCGCACCAGCGTTGTTCTGAAACTGCGGTTCTCGCAACCGCGTGTGGCTAACCGCCGTGAGTGGATCTCTGGCGCGCGTGGGAAGCAGGGGCTGCCTCCCCTTGGGCTGCGGCCTTACGCCAAGATCTGGCGCAGAAGCAACAAGCCACCGACCGGGTTGCCGGCGTGATCCAGCGAGCGGTCCAAACTTCCCCACGGGGCGACGAACAGCCGATCCAGCACAGTGTTGGGCTGCATAAAGCAGCACATGTCCCAAGCCGGGAAGCGCCGGGTTTCGATCAGCGATTCCCAAGCACATGGAGGTTGGTGTGGTCATCGCTGGCCCTGATGCGTCCAATGGCGCCTTCTATGCCATCGTTTGGTCCCTCCACGTATTGGAGAAAGCGGGCTCCATCGAAGAGCATCGCTCCTGTCACGCCGCCTAGCCGGTTGAAGCGTTGTGCACCGCGCACGATCTGATCGAGGCGGGTGGAATCAATTCCCGGGTCGGCAACGCTTCGGTAGGCAACGGCTCGCAGCATGGATGGGCTCGTTTGAAGTGGATTGAACACGATACTCCCTGGTGGTTCGCCGCGCTTGGCCGATCCAGTTCATCGCGCACCTGACTAAATCGGCTTCACGTGAGGCTCAGCAGCGCAGCACGCTGCCTTCTCCCTCGCCGTCTGATGCTAAGCCATACGCCACGGTTGGTAACTTGAATGTGCGAGCGGGACGCGAATGAAAGCTGTGGTGCGGCTGGTGAGACTGGACGGTTTCGCTTGGTCTGGGTCGAGCGCGTGAGCGCGGGTCCGCAGGCGGTGTCCAAAGCGCTGAAAGTCCACGCCCGTTGCCACATGTGCGACAGTGATTTCGTTTCAAGCGAGCCCATTGGGCTGACATCGATCTCCGGTGGCGCCGTGCTCAGCTGCAGCCATTGCAGCAACCGCTAGGCGATAGGTCAGGGCCTCTTCGACGATCTCCCTCCGGCATCACGCTGACTGGCGCTTTGATCGACGCGTCAAATGCCGCTGCAAAGGCGATCCCGGCGTCACTGCTCCAAAGGCGCCAAATCTCCTCCAGACCCAGCATGGCATTCGCGTTGCATCCCGGACAAGTGACCCAGACACCCGCGTTATCCGTCTGCAGTCCGCCACCGATGGTGACGGTGGACCTAGCTCGGCACGCTTGGCAGGTCATCAGGATAGCTGCAGATCCAGCCCTCGCCCCCTTGCTCAGCAGTGTGGGATCGACTTGGTGGATTACAAAGTCGGTCGAAGATTGCATTGAACAGTCAACGCGAAGAGAGAGCGCTGTCGGAAGCGGAGCGAGCAGTGTGAGATGTTTCTGACCGAATATGAACAGGATCACTGATGAAGACGGGTGCATTGCCTAGACTGTTCAATCAACTCGATTTCCCGGTTCCAAGCACTAGTAGGAGGTCAGAAGTGGGCGATTGCAACGGCAACAAATGACGCGGCTGGCTTTCACGCCCATATCACGCGGTTGTGGCGATCTTCACTTGTAGCGGACAGGGGACTGCTGAGCGCCAATGGCCCGGGCGCTCAGAGGTGCTGCCACCCCACGGGCCTGCAGGACCCCCGCCATGGACCTCCTTTTGTCTCTTGCTCTTGTGATCTTGGCTGCCGCAGCTGCGTTGGGGTTGCTCCAACTCGCAATCGCGCTTTTCAAAGCGCCGTCGTGTCGGCAATGGCTGCGCCGCGGAGAAGCGAAATGATGCGTTCGTTTCGCTACGCCTACCAAAAGGCTCGCACTTGGCACAGCTCCGTGCCGACATCGATTTGGGCCGGATTTCGCTATTCGTTGACTGGCGACACGGGCTACTTCAAGTCGCACGGTGGATGGCGTCTGTCTCGCGTGCACCGCGGAACTGAATCGGCGGAGCCATGAGCGCCTCGGTGCTCAAGCTGAGCCTGGCGAGGCAGTTAAAGGATTAGGCCCTGCGCAGCCTGCTCGGGTTGTTTCGCCCGGAGAACGGCATGTTGTGGTGCTGTGAGCGCGCCTACCTGGACGGCCGAAATGGTGGGCAGCGCGTGGGCGTTGCTCTCACCGCTGCCGCTGTCTGATACTGAACCCGTCCATCGCTGGAAGCTCCCAAGTCGGTCGTCCACGGGCGACAGGCGGGACGAATCGATCAACCCGGTCAACAACGAGCAGCCCGATGATACGCAGCAAGCTGGCTCACAAGCGCGTTCTCGCCCAAGGCGGATCAGTTCTGGTCTGGTTGACTTCGTTCAAGAAAAAGTACCTCTTCACCGCTAGTGGCATCGGGACGCCTGGGCAGTACGGTGTGGAGCTACGGCAGGACACGAAAGCAAGTCGGAGAGCCCTCCAGGTTCGCTTTTCGGGTCGAAGTTCCACGAGGTGTCCGTGGGCGATGAATCAGCGTCGATGATCACCCTCCATCGGTCTTTGACGTCGGCTGGACCGCGAGATGGAATCTTTTTTCTCTGCAGCACTTCGGTCGTTGAGGCCGCAGTCCTCGCGCACCTCGGGGCGACGCTGCCAACTAGGTCAACTCTCTTGCAGCCAGCTTGATTTAGAATGGTCCCAACCATGGCGCATCCTTAACGGTTCAGAAGGACCGCACCTTCGGTCCGAGCCCGACTGCGTTTTCTACACAGCTGATCTACTCTTGGCCTGTTTAGACTCACTGGTGCGGAGTTGGAGGTGGCCCTCAATGCCCAAGTGTGCGCTGGTGTTCGTGAGCGCGGCGGTGGATGGCATCGCTGATGAGCGCTTGCCCGAAGTCATGCGTGCAGGCCGAGAGTTCAATGCCAAGTGCGGCTCGCGTGCAGTTGTATGCTTCGACGGCAGCAGGTTTTTAACGTATATGGAAGGCACAGCGAGTGCGGTGGCTGCGAGCTCCGTTTACACCGAGTCCGTCACCCTGCATACCGAAATCGTTGAGCTGGCGCGGGGATCCATCCAGCAGTTGCGGTTCCCTGCGCATGCATTGCTCTTCCTGCGGATTTCAGAAGCCGAGCTCAAAGCACTGATGAGGTCTAACTGGGTGAATTTCTCCCAACGCTTCGGAGGGAAATTCATCCCAGAAACGGGGATGGAGCGGCTTGCCGCATTGGTCGGCAATCGTCTCGATGACGTTCCGCAGTGATGGGTAACGGATTTCCTCTGTAGGCCGCCCGATTCACGTTGCACAGTGGAAGCAGGGGAGTCATGAATTTGAGGCATTCGACAGGGGCATGCCATGCGGTTGGAATTTACTCACAGCCACATCTACCCAGGGGCCACCGCGTCCCTGACAGGCGAGCAGGCTGAACTGGGCGAGAGAACCACCTGCTTGGTCGAGCTCAGTGACGGCGTGGTCCTCTCGACCAGCTGTCTGATTCAAGGGGGGGAGATCATGCTATTCATGCCGGACTACCTGACCGCCCGTGGGGCAAAGATTCCGGCAAAGGACTGGGTGCTGCGGAAGGATCTGGAAACAGGCGCCTGGAAGGCAAAATCAAAGGTTGCTGTGTAGCACTTGTTGCTCTTCCCGACCCGTCAGGTTGTTGGGTCTGAAGCAATCTTAGGAGCGTGTCATGCCAAACCGTGCGGTGGTTTTTGTGAGTGAGGCCAGCCCCTACCTTAGCCTTGGGCGGCTGGTTGAGTTGATGGCCGACGCGGAGCGGTTCAACAGACAGGCCGGCGTGACCGGGGTGACCTTGTACGACGGGGCCCGGTTCCTGTCCTACATGGAGGGTCCACCGGATGGCCTTCGCGTTGCCTACGCCAGGGCATCCGAAGCGCGCAGCCACCTGAACTTCATCGAGTTGGCACGCGGGCGTGTCTCGCAACGTCGGCTGCCGCGGTGGCCTATGCGGCTGTTTGAGGCCAAGGAGGGCCAGCTGCAGAGCATCGCGATGGCAGACTGGGCCAGCTTCTCTCAGCGGGGCGATGCGGACGCAATGAATGCAACGGCGATGGATCTCCTTGTGCGCTTCACGGGAGGGCCGTCTGCCTCCGTCTACGTGGGGCCCCTCTCGAAGCCACTCTGAAGAATTCATCTACGGGGTCGTCCGCGCAGGCCGCACGCCAGATACCGCTGCCCGATCCCTCTATTGCCGCAGCAGAAATATGACCAAGAGGCGCGCTGTACGCTGACAGCCCACGGCACAGCGAAGGGACCGAGCGGCGCTGTTGGAAAGCGCTCAGCCAGTACGTTCACCAGCAAAAAGCCAGACCAGCGGCTAGGCGGTTTCGACCACTGGTTTGGTGCGCGGCGCACGTTGGCCTAGAAAGGCCAGTGGCTAGGGGTGCCGATCACGACGATGCCCTGAATTGCCGGGGCGTCACCTAGGGCGAGGGGGAGTCACCCCGTTGGTTCGGCGGCGCCAACTGGGGTCAGCGCCATAGCGGAGAGTTTCACGATTGTCGCGTCCATCGGACGCACGGACATCTTGCTAGGACGGAGGTCAAGCGCCAGTGAACAGGCTTGGGTCCAGCCGCGCGGGAGGGCTACCCAACCTGGATGGCGGCCAGAGCGTCTTTTGTTGAGAGAGGCCGGCCGTAATGCCATCCCTGGCCGATGGCGTCCGGCGCGATCCGGTAGAGCAGCAAATCTTGCTCTTCTGTTTCGACGCCTTCTGCGATGACATCCAGCCCAAGCTCACGTGCGATGCGATATATCCCTGGCAACACGGGCCGCAGGGGGGAGTCCTCGTTGATAGCGGCCACGAACATGCGATCGATCTTGATTCCTCGAAACGGCGATTGGGCGAGGTGGGAGAAATTCGCGCTGCCCGTCCCGAAGTCGTCGATCAAGAACCGGTATCCCAGAACCGAGAGGGCCTGCATGTTGCTCTTGGCGGTGGCAGACACGAGTTCTTCCCGTTCGGTGATCTCGATGCGAATTTGTTCGGGGAGCACGCCAAAATCGGTGGTAACGCTGCTGATGTAGCGAACGATGCACTCTTGGGCCATGTCCACAGGCTCGGCATTGATGCTCACGTAGAGGTTCCTGTGCTCCCGCAAAGCGGGGGCGAGGTCATTCATGGCACGGGCCAGGACGTATCGAAAAAGATCAGGACTCAGGCCGAGGCGGTGGGCGATGGGCACGAAGATGGCCGGCGGGATTTCATCGTCTCCCGGCGGGCGCCAGCGGCTGAGCGCTTCAAATCCCACGAGCTCCCGCGTGCCAATCCGACGCAGGGGCTGGTAGGCCAGTTCGATCTCGCTGCGCTTCAGCGCAAGCACCAGCCGTTGCTGGATGGTTTGCCGTGCCGTGATTCAGTGTTTGATCAGCAGGAACGCCAGCAACAGCCCCATCGACGCCCCGGCTGCCAAGATGGTGGTGAGCAACGCCGAGGGCAGCTCGGACACCACGTGCCTAGGGCTGGTGACGAAGGCGCAGACGTCAGCCACATGGCTGCAATGCTGAGCTTGGACGACAGAGGGGTTGCCGACGCGGCTGGTCGGGGACAAGGTCCGGAATGCAAATGATCGGTCCTTCGTTTCGATGCTGATGGAGCTGCTGCGCGCAGGGTCCAAGCTCTCGAAGGCAGACGGAGAAGACACGGTGAACGTGTCGCCTTGGGCGATCAGATTGGACCCGGTGTAGGGGGAGCCAACGAGATCCGATGCATGCCAAATCCGGACACCTCCGCTGGAGAAGCGTGGAGCGGGGAGGCTGTAGGGGCGCGAGCGCCCCCAAAGGGCGCTGCAGACAAGGCGTCCGTCTTGGATGCGACCGATGTCGCTCATATAGCTGGAGCGAAACGCAATCTCTTTCAGCGAGTCAATGTCGGCGGCCGAGCAGCGAGGCAGCCCTATGCGAGACGCTTGTTCGGCCGCGACGCGCCTTGCGAGAGAGATAGCCTCCGAGCGTGCCACCGCGGCTTCTGCCACTGCCTCCGATCCTTCCTTGTCACGGACGTAGAGAATGGCTTGGGCGACGGCGAGCATCGCCAGAAGGCACACCGTCGTGGCCCCTACGACCGTCAAGGCATAGCGAACCCGATCCTTTCGAACGCTCAAAGCAACCCCCGATCTGAAACGCGCCATCGCTTCGCTGGGCTTCCCGCCTCATTTACCTTGTTACAGGTTTATCGGCAAGCTGCCCATGAACTTCAGCCCCACCTCCACTGGCTTGCAAGCCTTGATCGAACAACCACGCATCTGCGTCTGAACTGTACAGCCGCAGGCCGTGAGCGAGGCGACCGCCAGCGTTGACAACTGCGGCGGCCAATTATCGTAGATCAATACTGTTACACGGTTGGCGTGGGCAGGCGCTTGGTCGAGCCCAAGCTTGCGAGGGCACGCCTGCGCTCTCCGTCAGACACCCGATGCAATGGTGCTGTGGTGCAAGGAGCGGACGGGAGAGGTGTCGGCAGCTTGTGGGCGATGGCGCCTACTTTGGGGCGATGGGCGCGCTAGGCTGCTCTTTGATCAGCCAAGCGAGGAAGGCCAAACGATTCGGGAGAATTTCAGGTCGAACGCCCAGGCGCAGATTGCATTCGAATTCGTCGAAGTAAGCCATTCCAGCCGAGAACTCCACGCTGTTGGGTCGCATCGACTTGACCTTGGCAAGCGGCTCATCGACGGCCCCGCTACAACACGCCTTCAACATCTCCATCAGCTGCGACTTACCCACCTCGGTGAGTCCAAACCGGGCTGGCTTGCCCGGCTGGAAGCAAACCAGGTCTTGATCACACAAGGCCGTCAGCCTCGTTTGCGAGGGACGAAACCCCTGGGCCGCCATGCACAGGTCTGCGAAGTGATCCAGAGGAGCGGTCATAGCGGTGGTTGTGTTCGCTCATGCAAGGCCATGCGTGTCACTGTGATGCCCACCGATCGAAGGCGCAAGCCTCTTTGCGTTCAGCGTGGACGAGGCCCGGGCTGGCCTTAATACCGGTGGCGGCCCCCAGACAGATCGAGCGCTCCCTTGCTGGAGCTCCCATCCCGCGAGACGTGTGATGGAACAGGTACACCCATTGGACGATGACCGCCACGATTGGGCCGGCAGGTCGCCCACGGTCCATGGGGGTGCTGCTAGGGCTGGCCCCCTCCCCGCGTGTCTCAGCCGCCCAAGCGGATGGCGTCGTTTGGAGAGCTGCGGCCCACCTTTCCCATGAATTCCGATGATCAGCAGCCTTGTTCTTAACATGCAGTCCCTGAGCGATGGTGGGAGTGTTTGTGTCTGGCGCACCACGTTCAAGGGCAAGGTCTTCTACACCGCATGCGGGGTCGGAACCCCTGCAATGGAGCATGTCTCTGAGCGGACGGCGGTGGCTAAGCGCGCGCTTCAGGATCAGGCTGACCAAGCGGGCATGCAGCGCCAGCACGACGTGTTTGTGAGAACCCCCTAAGCCGCAGGAATCAGCATCCACTCCACGCTCACGGAGGCCTACCACCACGAGGCCGTGTTTTTCCTGTGCGCTGATCCGGCGGTTGAGCAAGAGCTTACTGCATTTTTGAACGTTGTAGCGTCGTAACATATCGCCTGGAAGGCTACTGACTACGAGACTGGTTTGACGGAAGTCGGCGGGAGCGAGCCCCTCCCCGAGAACGTTCATCGTGCTGGCGCTGCGTAGCGAGCCGGCGACGCCGTGGGAACCTTCAATACGGCTGGCCAGATCCCGAACGTTCTCCACATCCGACGCCACGTAGAGCCGGATGGCGACACGGGGGTAGACCCATAACGCGGCGGCGCTAATTGCGGTGGCAACCCAGTGCGAGCAGCACTCGACCAGGCCAACGCCTGGGGCGTTAACAGGAAGGCGAGGCCAGTAGTGACGTGTCATGCACGTCGACATGCGACAGAACCGCGTTCTGGCAAGCCCTGAGAGTAGTTTCTGTTTTTAGTCAAAAATGCTTCAAATCAATGGGTTGACACGGGTTGAACTTGTGGTTGGATCAGTGTGTAGGAGCGGTTTAATGGGTAAACCGACCTATCCACAAAAAGAGAGTGACGACATGAAGATTCATCCCGTCGAGCCTGCCAGCACTGACTTGGCGCATTTCCAACTCCACACCGCCGCGCGGTTCCTGGACCGCACCAATGGCCTCAATCAGCTGGCCGACAAGCACCGCAGGATCCAGCGCTTGGCCACCCGCGCCCGCCATGAGCGGCGTTGGAAGAAGGAAGAGGAGCGCTTCGCATGAGCCTCTTGAACATGGCCCTGCTGTTTGTCGGTCTCCTGGGCACCGCGGTGTTCTACCGGGACCTGGTCGCCAACCCCATCTCCGCCGGGCGCGCCCTGGTGCGCTTCTATCGCGTGTCAGCCCCTGTTCGACAGGGCAGCAAAGCTCAGAAGGCATCCCGGCAGTGGTGGAGCATCGTGCTGGTGCCGTTCTACGCACTGGTGGCCTTGGCGCTCATCGGGGTTCTGGGAGGTGGGCAATGAGCGCCGGGACCGAAAGCCTCATCCGAGCCATCCAAACCAACGACTCTCTGGCTTTTTATGGGTGGCTGCACACACTCAAGGGAACGCCCGACCTCGACGCTGGCGTGGCCGGCGATCCCGGCATCACTGCGTTGGCCGTCGCGAGCGTCATGTATTCCAAGGCCATCCAGTCGGACCGGATCTTGGCGGCGCGCTATGCGGCGATGGTGGAGGCGCTCATGGACGCCGGGGCAAATCCGTTGGTTCGGATCGGGCAGCGGTTCGTGGTGCGACGGGGGCACACGGGGAAGCTGGAGCAGCGCTGGGTGGACGAAGGCCGAACGCTGGCGGAGGTTTGTGGGGGCGTTCTTTGCCCGGCCATGCAGGCATGGTTTCGACGCCAACGGGCAGGCGAATGGTCCAACACCGCGCTTCATCGCCCTCATCCCGCCTATGCCCACCTCCGGCGGTGCCACAACGCCGTGGCCTGAAGCCAAAGCCGGCGGCTGCTCGCCGCCGAAAAGCGGGGTGGAGACAACGGCAGGGTGGGCCACGGCTCCCGCCGGGCCCCGGGGTCGCTGAACCTCCGACGTCTGCACGGCTAAACCCCCTCTAGCTGCATGGCTCTTGCGGGATTAGGTTTGCATCGTAGTGTGTTGCACGACCTACCCATAAAAGGAGCCCGTCTCATGCGTCTCGTTGTCTGCTGCTTCAAGGGGGGCGTGGGGCGCACCACGCTTTCGCTCAACCTCGCCGCCGCGTTTGCCGGCCAATCCCGTGTGCTCGTCAACGACCGTGACCCTCAATGTGGTTCGGTCGCTTGGTCTGCGATGAGCGACGGGGAGACCCCGTTTACCGTGAGCCGTGCCTCATCCCCAGGCTTCGACCTGGAGATTCAAGACCTGCCGCCCAGCGCCCCAGTGAAAGACCAGCTGCCGGACGCGGACCTCTATCTAGTTCCCACGTTGCTCGATGGTGGATCGTTTGTGGTCTATTTGCGGACGATTGAAACCCTGCGACGTCAGGGCAAGCCCTTCCTGCCGGTCGCCAACCGAGTCAACCTCAAGCGGGCGGAGCACCGCCGCCGCCTGGAAGACCCGAGCCTGGCCGGTGCCATCGTCATTCCCGAGCGGGCGGCGTTGGCGAGCTACTACGAGCTGGGGGAGACCGTGTTTTCCATGCGCGGCTCAGGGGTGGACAAGGCGAGACAGGATATTTTGCGGGTAGGTCAGGCTATCCAAAAAAGGTTGGCAAACCCGGGCCGGGGGCATGCATGATGGAGCTCCCAATGCTGCCCCTGCCGGACCTCATGGCTGCCAAGAAGACCCCCGCCAAGAACGCCGTTGCCAAAGCTCGCAAAGACCTGTCCAAGGCTGCGAAAGTGGTTCATGCCAAGCCGCAGCGGGAGTATGCGCCGCTCATTGATCTGGACCAGTTTTCCGAAGAGCAGCTGGCAGAGCTGATGGTGGCTGCAGGGGACGCGCCTGGGCGGAGAACGTATTTCGATTACTCTGAGGAACGGCCCTACATCCGGGACGGCCAGAGGGTTCATCTGGAGGTGGGACGCGACTCCACCATGTTCGACTACCGCGACGAGAACGGGGCGCGGGTGGAGCGAACGATGGTCACCGTGCCGCCCAAGCTCCGGGAGCAGATTCAGGACGTCACCGGGGAAGAGCAGCCCATCGTCACGACAGCCATCATCGCGCTGGCGTCTTGGGCCTGCCAGGAGCTCAAAAGAACCAAGCGCCGCCTAGTCGTGACCACGGCGACCGACGACCTGGATCTGGTGCGGAAACAGGTTCGGAAAGCCATCGTGGGGCGGGCGAGGAAACAACGGTAGCCCTGGGTTGGTAGTGAACGACAGGCGGCCATGGGCCGCCTTTTTTATGGCTGGCGGTGAGTGGAAAAGCAACGTCAAAAGCGGCTGAAAGCAAAAGCGTAGTGGAGAAAAGGCGGGTGGGGCCTCGGCTTCCGCCGGGCCCGTGCTTGGCTGTAAGTGTGAGGTGTTGCAGGGTTTTTGTGTTTTCTGCGGTTGCCCGTCAGTTCTACACTTTAGTCAAATAAATGTGTTGTTTTTGAGTTTACATTTTACGGGCCTGTCGTAACCTGGATTTGTAGGGAGGCAATACCGCTGACCTGAAAACCAAACAAGGATTCATCATGAAAACCCCTCGCCGCCAAACCCTCGAAAACCGCGCCGCCCGTTTGCGGCTGCGACTCTCCGAGGCTGGGCTCCACGTCAAAATGGAAGCCGCCAACAACTGCGAAGCCATGCCGCGGTGGGAGCTTTCGGACGGGAAATACCAAGACAGTCTTTGCGGGTATGCCACCCTGGCCGAGGTTTCCGAGGCGTTGGATCACAAGGAAATCATGGCAGAGCTATGAGCAGGTCCTACGCCATCCCTGGGGTGGTAGTGAAAGACAGGCGGCCATCGGTCGCCTTTTTTATGGCTGGCGGCGGGTGGAAAGAGCGACGGCAAAAGCGGCTAGAGCAAAAGCGTGTTGGGGAAAGGCGGGTGGGGCCTCGGCTTCCGCCGGGCCCGGTGCTTGGCTGGAAGTGTGAGGCGTTTCAGGGTTTTTGTGTTTTCTGCGGTTGCCCGTCAGTTCTACACTTTAGTCAAATAAATGTGTTGTTTTTGAGTTTACATTCTACGGGCCTGTCGTAACCTGGATTTATAGGAAAGCAATACCGCTGACCGAAAAGGCCAAAAAGGTAACCGCCATGCAAAAAAACACTTTCACCATCGAAGCTGATTACTCCACCAATAGCTGGAGCAGCAACTGGGAGCCCATCGACAACGCGGAATACTCGACACTCGCCGAAGCCGAAGCCGGCATGGAAGATCTGGAGCAGAAACTGGGCTGGCGCAACATGCGCATCGTGGATGAAACGCGTTTTGTTTGGGCCTACGGACAGGAGGGCGAGGATGAAGATGCCTAAGCTCTATGCCATCCAATCCAAGCAACCGGCCCCGCGCCGGTTGTCTGGACCGAAGAAAGAGCTGATCTACGTCGATGCATCCAACGTTCTGATTGAAAGCGATGCGCATGTCCTAGATATGCGAGAGCTTCTCAAGCTCCACAAAGAAGATTTAAAAAAGAGGAGCAATAGCGTTTTGCAGGAGATCGCTCGTGGTTCGTAACCCCTACGCCATCCGACCCAAGCAGCCGGCCCCGCGCCGGCTGCCCACGGTTCGCATTGCCCCGGCCAAGGCGGCCGCATTCCGGGCTCTCGCTCGCCAGCAGGGGCTCACGGCCAGCAGTGCATTGGCTGCCCTGGTGGCCGCCCATGCCGACATCCGCCAGCCGTTCGGGCCCCGGGTCCGTGCCCAGCATGGGCCTGATGGGATGCGCTACGGCGCGGTGCTGCCCGATCCCAAAGTTTCTGAAGAGGTGGCCAAGAGCCTGATCCAAGACGCACGAGCTGCTAGGATCTCGCTGGGCGAGGCGATGCGGCAGTTGGTTGACCGGTGCCTGGAGCAGAGCAGGTGAGGCGGGGAACAAACGGGGGAGGGGAAGCGGCGGCCTGAGGGTCGCCTTTTTTATGCCTGCAGTCTGGCGATGCTGGGAGAAAAGGGGGGGGGCGCCCCTTTGGGTGGTGGCTGGGTTTTTGGGATGTGGGAGAGTTGAGCGGTGGCTGGGGCGGAAGCCCCGGCCCATGTCCTAACCTCCCCGGAGGGGGCTTTTCAGGCGCGGCCCCGGGCCGCGTTCTTTTGAGCTCTAGGAGAGAGAAGGCAACGGCAAAAGCGGCTCAAAGCAAAAGCGGAAAAGCGCGGTGGGAAAAGGGCAGGTCGGGCCGCGGCTTCCGCCGGGCCCGGTGCTTGGCTGAAAACGTGAGGTGTTTCAGGGTTTTGTGTTTTCTGCGGTTGCCCGTCAGTTCTGCACTTTAGTCAAATAAATGTGTTGCTTTCGGGTTTACATTTTTATGCTCTGTCGTAACCTGGATTTGTAGGGAGGCAATACCGCTAACCTGAAAACAAACAAGGATATTTATGAAGATTCACACTCTTGCGACCGACGGAAGCCAAGTTATCGCTATCACCCAAGCTGCTTCCAGCGGTGGGAAGTATGGGCATCCTGTTATGCTTTCTGCGATTCGTTTTGACTTGACTTCATTCGATCAAGTGATGGAAGAGTTGAATAAGAACGGCCATCGCCACGAAAAGAGCTTCGAAGTGATCGAGCGCTGGAGGGTGGACGCCAGGAATCAGGGACCTCGCTCCCGCTTCGGCCAAACCTTGGCTGCTCTGCGTGAAGAGGTCGGTGACAATCTGAAGGGCAACGTGCTCTTCGCGACAGAGGACGAAGAAGAAGATCCGGTGGAATCGTTCAAGCCAATGACTCGCGCTATTGGCCTCGATATCGCTTTGCCTGCCGCCAGCTCCGCAGCCCGCCAGCCGGTGCGCTTTTGAGGGCACACTACGAAGCCAAGCCCACGAAGCTTAAGAAGAGCCCCGGTAAGCCGGGGCTTTTTATTGGGCGGGGGCTAGGGAGGCATAGAAGCAAGAGCGGCCAGGGTGCCGCCTTTCTTTTGTCTGCTCCCCCGTCACCGCTCACCCCATACGCTCTTCCCCATGACTCCACTTACCACCCCAGACGGCCGTTACCTCATCGTCCGAGGGCGCCTTTGGCGCACCACAAACCCGGGCCTAAGTGAGCCGGAGAGGGAGCGCCTGGTCCACGACCTCATGGACGCCCGCCGAGCCGTGAAGGCAGCCAAGGCCTCCGCGAACCCCGACGCGCTGGCAGCCGCTCGGGGCGCCGTGGACAGCGCTAAAAGAGGATTGGGCGAACGAGGCCCGGTGTGGTGGACCGATGGGGAGAGGGATTGGAACCGGCACTTGGTGAAGAACTCCCCCTATGCGGGGTGGTTCTACCAACAAGCCAATGGTGAGGCGGAGACCGGCGCGCTGTAGGATGTGGGCTTGCACCGACTTCCGCCTCATGCGTCAGGGATGCTGTAGCCATGGCAAGGAACAAGCCGATCGATTTCCCAGTGCTCCTGGTCGAGTGCGACACAACTGGCGTAACGCGAGACGACCCGATCATTCACATCATGTGCGTGCTGGTCGATAAGGGGCAGGACGGCAACGCGCATCCTGCTGCCACTTATACCGGCTACCAGGAGGTGGCCACGCCATCTTCGGAAGATGCCTTCAGGGCACACGGTATCTCAAACGAGCGGCTGAAAGGGGAGAGCCTCGACTTGGAGCAGATCCGCGGTCTGATCGCCCAAGCCGGCTCCATTGTTTCGAGGAGCCCACGGTTCAACGCTAAGAAACTTCACGCGCTAGTGCCCGAGTGCTTGGAGAAGCGTTGGTTCCCCTATCCCCACAGGATTCAGAACTGGCGCTGGGAGCATTTCCCGGCCGTGGCTCGCATGGCGATCATGTGTGGTGAGGTGGAGAACGACGGCTATGGAACCATCCATCACCTGTCCGAGCTCCTTAAAATCGAAGCAAGCTCATACGAGGTAGTGTTTGACGAGGACGGGCCGCCGACGCTGACCGTCAAGTTCGGGAGGCGCAAGGTGCTGGAATGCTTCCCCGAGGCCTTGCTGAAGTGTGTAGAAGGGGATCGGTTCCGCTTCCATGGGAAGGAGGGCTACGACTTCATCACCGCCTACTGCGACTCGGGCGATGCCTACCGTGACCGCGCCTTCCGCTTGCAAACAACCCCCTCGAATCTGGCGCTGTCTGGGACGTGGGCCTACCTGCAGAAGATCAAGGGCAACGAATACCTCATTGGTGCATAGGCCAGCATTTCGCGCCGAGCGTTAGCCCGTGCTCTCGTTTACCAATCGCGCCCAGACAGTCTGTAGAGATCTAACCTCATCGCTGCACGCCCGGTATTCGTCCAGCGGCATCGGGGCCTCCAGGCCGCGCTTCACCCGCTCCAGGTATTTGTTCTTCCGGGCCATAGCCTCGCGATACGCCAGCTCTGCTTCATCCAACCGGTCTGCCCACTTAGCGGCCTTCAGCTGGGCCAGCCGGCGAACGGAATCCGGGTTGGTGGACAGCACTTTGGGAGCATGAGGCAGCGACGGGCCGCCGGCCATCGGAACGCGCTTGTGGTTACTGACAGGGTCCATCACTCGGTGGCGCCAGCACTCTCTCCACTCGTTTGCATCGAGCGGGCCGCCGCCTGGCACGTCCAGCTGCACGACGATCCCGTGGTCTTCAATCAGCGACCACACGGCCCTCAGGAACGCGTCTGCCGGCACCCGCAGAAGCGTCACCTGGCCCTCTGCCAGCACCTCGGCCCCGTCCCTCATTCGTAACGCCAGCAGGGCCTCGCTCAGTGCCAGGGCATCGCCTGACCGGGTGCTCCAGCCCACCAAACCCACCCTCTCCCCATCTACCTCACCCGACCAGGCATAGACCCTGAAGCGGGGCTTGTCGAAACGGGCGGACAGGTGTGCTAGCAGCCGCTCACGCTTCGAGTGACGGCTCAACGGGGTGAAATGGTTCTCCGCGTAGAGCAACGCAGAGCGCCGACGCTCCAGCAGCAGGGCCACCCGGTCAGGGTCCGCCGACGCTTGCCAGTCCGACCAGCTCACGACATCGCGCAGGCCCTTGGCAGCAGCGCAGGGACGGCAGGCAGGCACCCAGTTTTCGACAACGGAAGCTGGCCCTCCCAGTTGCGCGGGGACCAGTGGCGTAGCCGTCCAAGACTTGGGAGAGGACAGGTCCAGTGGAGCGGAGCAGAAGGCGCAGGCGTTGCCGAACTCGGCCAAAACAGCCTTGCGTTGCCACCCGTTGGCCTTGCCTTCCAGCGGGGCATCGGCTCGGGCAATGGCATCCAAGAAGGGGGTCAGCTCAAGCACGGAACACCCCCCAGCCGTTCTGCGTAGGCCGAGCACCTGGATCGCAGAACGGGGGCAGTGGGGCGTTGCAGGAGCCTGAAAAAGATTTGACTAAAACGCTATGCCGAGCCTGTCGAACCTCCCCAGCGACCGCCGATCCAAAACCCAGAGCCCGCTTGCCCGAAACATTTCCAGACCAGCGCTGGCCCCCCAACCGCTGATCGAATACCGGGGGGCAGTGAACTTCAACCGGGGCCACTCGCTTGACTAAAACGGATGGGGTCAACGCTTTCCAGGCACCCGAACCAAAACCAAGAACCCCAGCACTCGTCCTCCAGAACCCCCGAGCAAAGTTGACTAAAACGGATGGAGGCAGGGCTTTCAGAACACCCGGGCAGCGTGACTGAACCCAACCACTCACGCGATCCCATGCTGGCGTCCGCTTGACTAAAACGAACCGGGGCAGGCGGCGGGAGTGGGGAAAATGGCGGTCCCCGATTTCTGAGGCAGGGGGTGCGGAGTCGGTGGGGAGGTGGGGAGC
>NZ_LLXT01000045.1 GCF_001431625.1 Stenotrophomonas geniculata ATCC 19374 = JCM 13324 | reverse complement strand
GGCTATGCGCCATCGCCTGCAGGCCTTACCCTGTACGCCGTGGAAGCCAGCGCACTGCCAACCGATGAAGCCTTGATGCTGGCCTGGGCCGGTGGCGACCTGCGCGCATTCGAAAGCCTGTATGCGCGCCATCGCAAGCGCCTGTTCGGCTTCCTGCTGCGGCAACTGCGCGACAACGCGCTGGCCGAGGAGATCTTCCAGGACGTCTGGCAGCGGGTGATCAGCGCCCGCGCCGGCTGGCAGCCCGAGGCGGCGTTCAGCACCTGGTTGTTCCGCATTGCGCACAACCGCCTGAATGACCATTGGCGTGCCGCCCGTCATCGCCCCGCCGCGCCGGCCGACGCCGATCTGCGCCTGGCCGCGATCGAGGATGGGCAGACCCCGGAAGGTGAGCTTTCCGAATTCGAACAACGTCGCCGCATCCAGCTGGCGATGGAACAACTGCCGCCGGAGCAGCGCGAAGTGCTGCAGCTGCGGCTGGATCAGGAACTGAGCCTGGAGGAGATCGGCCAGATCACCGGCGTAGGCCGGGAAACCGTGAAATCGCGGCTGCGCTATGCGATGGACAAGCTGCGTGCGGGATTGAACGCATGAACCGAGACGAACCGCTGACGCCGGAAGAACGCGAGCTGTCCCGCCTGCTCGGCCGTCGCGCCGATCAGGCACCGCCCGCCGCACTGGACGCCGCCATCCTGGCCGCGGCCCGCGCTGCCGTGGACGCTCCGGCTGCCGATGCGGTCGCCTCTCCCGAGGCGCCGCCCACGCAGCGCACACGCCCGCGTTGGCCGGCGGTGTTCGGCATCGCCGCCTCGATGGTGTTCGCCATTGGCATCGCCTGGCAGCTGCGTCCGGAACCGCCGCCGGTTCCGGCCGGTGAGGCCGCTGTTGCTGCGGCACCGGCTGCTGCAGAAGACGTTGCGGCTGCCGATCAGGCCGCTGACAGCAGTGCGGCCGACAGCGCGGTGGCGGCTGCGGAACCGGCCGCAGCGCCCGCAGCGCCCGAGGCAGGCCCTGTTGCCGCTGCCCCGGCACCGGTCATCGCGCGCACGCGCAAGCCTGCGCCGGCCGAGTCCGCTGAAGCGCCGGCCCAGGCTGCACGATCGATGGCTGCAGATGCCGCCGCCGATACCTCCTTTGCGGCCCTTCCGCCCGCTCCGGCCGCAGCGCCGGCAGCAGCGCCGCCTGCGCCACCGGCACCCGCCGCCTACTCGGCACCGGCACCGGCATTCGCGCCGGCAGCGTCCGGGGCGCTGAAAGCACGCACGGCCGCAGCACCGGCAGCCAATGCCGCCGAAGTCGAGCGGGCGCAGGCGCTGGACCGGGTAGAAATCACCTCGATGAAGCGTGAGGCTCCCAGCCGTTCCGCACCAGGCATCATGCGCCGCAGCACCGATGCGGGCCTGAGCGCGGACGCCGTGCAGGCCGAGGTGGACGCCGACGCACGACTGCCGCGTCGGCAGTGGCTGCAGAAAATCCGTACACGACGCGACGACGGCCAGCGCGATCTGGCCCGTGCCAGCCTGGAGCGTTACATGCAGCAGTACCCGGAAGCGCGCCTGCCACGCGACCTGCACCCACTGCTGGACGACTGAAGCGGACGGGAATACCTGGCAACCCCGTAGAATGGCGGGAATGCTCGATACTCTCGCCCAGCCGGTCAGCCACACGCTGGAAGTCAAACACAGCCGTTTCATCGCCCATGCCGCGCCGATCGAAGGCGCCGCAGCGGCCATGGCGTTCCTGCAGCAGGTCGCGGTGGCCGATGCCACCCACAACTGCTGGGCCTACCGGCACGGGCAGGACTATCGCTCCAGCGACGATGGCGAGCCGGCCGGCACGGCTGGACGTCCGATCCTGGCGGCGATCGACGGCCAGGGTTTCGACCGGGTGATGGTGGTGGTGACCCGCTGGTTCGGCGGTATCAAGCTCGGCGCCGGTGGCCTTGTACGCGCTTACGGTGGCGCCGCCGCAGAGTGCCTGCGTACCGCGCCGCGCCTGCCGCTGCTAGTGATGGCCCGGCTGCAGCTGCTGGCCGGCTTCGAGGATCTGGGTACCCTGCACGCCACCCTGCCCGCCTTCGGTGCCGAAAAGCGCGATGAACAGTTCGATGCCAATGGCGTGTGCCTGCGGATCGAATTGCCTGCCGATCAGGTCGACGCATTGAAAATCCGCCTGCGCGACGCCACCCGTGACCGTATCCGCATAGAAGACGACGACCAGGATGACTGACAAGGACGACGCCCCCGCTTCGACCCCGCCGCTGCGGCGCCTCGGCAGCCTGCGCACGCTGTGGCCATTCGTGCGCCGCCATAGCGGGCTGTTCACCGCCTGGCTGCTGGCCCTGGCGGTGTCTTCGGCCGCCACGCTGAGCCTGCCGCCGGCGGTGAAGCAGATGATCGATCATGGTTTCAGCAGTGGCGGCCAGATCAACCGCGCCTTCGCCCTGCTGATGCTGGTGGCGGTCGTGATGGCGTTGGGCACGGCCGCGCGTTTCTACTTCGTGTCGCTGCTCGGCGAAAAAGTCGTGGCCGACCTGCGCAGCCAGCTGTATGCCCACCTGATCCAGCTGGGCGCCGGCTTCCACGACCGCAGCCGCAGCGGCGAACTGGTCTCGCGCCTGACCGCGGACACCGAACTGCTGCGCAGCGTGGTCGGCTCGACCATGTCCGTAGCATTGCGCAGCACGGTCACTGTCATCGGCAGCCTGGCGATGCTGTTCGTCACCAGCCCGCGGCTGGCCGCATGGTCGCTGCTCGGCATTCCGCTGGCGGTGCTGCCGATCATCATCGGCGCACGCAAGCTGCGCACCGTCGCACGCAACAGCCAGGACCGCATCGCCGATGCCAACAGCCTGGCCAGCGAGACGCTGGGCGCGGTGCGCACGGTGCAGGCACATGCACGCGAACCATACGAACGCGGTCGCTTCGACAAGGCGCTCGGTGACGCCATCGGCGCCGCCCGCCGCCGCATCGGTGCGCAGTCGCTGGTCACCGCCAGCGCCATCCTGCTGGTGTTCGGCGCCATCGTCGGTGTGCTGTGGCTGGGCGCGCACGACGTCATCGACGGCCGCCTCAGCGCCGGCACGCTGGGTCAGTTCGTGCTGTATGCATTGATCGGCGGCGGTTCGGTGGGCGCGCTGGCCGAAGTATGGAACGAGCTGCAGCGCGCGGCCGGCGGCATGGGCCGCATCGGCGAACTGTTGCAGGAAGACATCGAGATCCGCGCGCCGGCCCAGCCGCATGCACTGCCGCAACCGCTGCGTGGCGAGATCCGGTTCGACGACGTGGTGTTCCACTACCCGCAGCGACCGGACCAGGCCGCACTGGACCACTTCAACCTGCATGTGCGCCCCGGCGAGACCGTAGCGCTGGTGGGTCCGTCAGGGGCGGGCAAGAGCACGGTGCTTTCGATGCTGCTGCGCTTCCATGACCCGGCCAGCGGCCGCATCGACGTGGACGGCATCGACGTGCGCCAGGTCGACCCGGCCGAGCTGCGTGCGCAGCTGGCGCTGGTGCCACAGCAGCCTACGCTGTTCGCTGCCAGTGCCCGCGACAACATCCGCTATGGCCGCCTGCAGGCCAGCGACGCCGAGGTCGAGGATGCCGCACGAGCGGCCGAGGCCGACGGTTTCCTGCGCGCGTTGCCGCAGGGCTATGACAGCGAGCTGGGTGAGCGCGGTGCCCGCCTGTCCGGTGGGCAGCAGCAGCGTGTGGCGATTGCCCGTGCGCTGCTGAAGGATGCGCCGATCCTGCTGCTGGATGAAGCCACCAGCGCGCTGGATGCACAGAGCGAACACAGCGTGCAGCAGGCATTGGAACGGTTGATGGCGGGTCGCACCACGCTGGTCATCGCCCACCGCCTGGCCACCGTGCTCAAGGCCGACCGCATCGTGGTGATGGACCAGGGCCGCATCGTCGCCGAGGGCACGCACGCACAGCTGCTGGCCGAAGACGGACTGTACGCTGAACTGGCACGCCTGCAGTTCATCGATTGATGACGTCCGGCTAACATCGGCGCGGCCAAGCTGGCCGCGCAACTGCAGCATCCGCTGAAGGAGGTGCACGATGTCGTTCCGTCAGTTCCCCGCCGTCGACAGCAACGGCGAAAGTCACATCATCATCGAGTTCAAGCCCGAGGCGAATGGCAGCGGGCACCATTCCGAAGCCACGCCGCGCTACGAGCTGGATGATGGGCGGCCGCTGGTGCGCGATGGCCGCGAGTTCACCACCAGTGGCGGCGAGTTGAGGTTGACGATCTGAGGTTCGCCGGGCATGGCCCGGCGCTACCGGATTTCATTCCGCCCCGCTCTGGTGGGTGTCGACCTTGGTCGACATGCTTTTTGCCAAAGGCGGTCGAGCATGGCTCGACGCTACAAAAAGGCATGGTCAATTTTTCACCAAGCATCTTGACAGCCTTGGCTGCCAAGGGCTGCGCGAGGTTATCCACACCTTTGCTCAGAAACCATCCACATCGCCTGTGGATGAATTCAGCCCAGCACCCGTCCGATGCCGCTGGCGTCCACCTCGGCCGCCGCCCGGGTGATCGCCGCCGGATCGCTGCCGGCCACGAATCCGATACGGAAATGCACTTCGCCGCCAGGCGTTCGCGAAGAATGGATCGACGCCAGGCTGATGCGGTGCTGCTCGAACACGTTCAGCAGTTCACGCAACGACCCCGGCCGGTCTTCCGGCAGGTGCACTGACAACGCATTGCGCTCGGTCAGGTCAGCCAGCAGATAGCCCACGCGTTCGAATGTGTAATTGCCGTCCGCCAGCGCCTGCTCGCCGAAGGCAGTGCGATTGGCCGACAGCAGCTGCTCCCGGAATGCAGCACGTGCACCGTCGTCACCCTGCCCGACCTGCGCCTGCAGGGACTGCAGCTGGCCGACCAGCCGCTCCAGCATCGGCGCTACGTATGGGTTGCCGAACTGGATGTCTTCGTAGATCGCCGGGTTGAGCGACAGGATGCGCGAGATGATCGCCGTATCCAGCTCGAACGATGCCGACCGATACGGCATCATCGTGGCCAGATCGCCCAGCTGCGGCTGGTACTGGCGCAGCACGCCGGCCTGGGCCAGGTGAGTGGCATGCACCATCGCCTGTACCAGCGCCATCATCTGGTCGTGGTGCTGTGGCGTGGCGCGCACGCACTCAGCCTGCAACGCCGTGCACAGCGTATTGGCCCACGGCTGCCAGTGCTGCAGCCGCGCTTCGCAGACCACCATCACCCGGCCCTTCAGGGTCGGCGCCTTGGGCGGAGCGGTCATCGGGTGCAGGCCGACCACTTCGGCTTGAGAGGCCAACATCGCCTGGACCGGCGCTTCCTTCACCGAGGTCACGTCCAGCCACAGTCGGTCGCGTTCACGGCCTGCGGACTGCCGCACGTACTCGGCGATCAACGCGGGCGTGTGCCGGATCGGCGCCGAGAACACCAGCACGTCGGCCTGCGCCAGCAGCTCTTCCGGCGTATGCGAGTCCGGATCGGCCGGATCGTGGCCGATCACCTTCAGCTGCATGTGCTGCTGGAAGAAGCGGGTCAGCCAGCGCCCGTAGGCGCCGGCACTGCCGATGATGCCGACCGTGCGCGGCGTACGTTCGAGCAGGCCGCTCATGCCACGCGTTCGGCGCGGAAGCGCGACCCTTCGGCCAGCGCGGCAGGCGCTGCAGCAATCACGTCGAACTCTTCGAAGCCGTTGTCCAGGGTCGCCTCCAGCGCCGCGTGGGTGCCGGCAATCGCACGCGAGATCGCCTGCTGCATCGATTCGCCGCGCAGCAGGAACGACACCACCAGCGACATCAGCACATCGCCGGTACCGGCCACGTCCACCGGCAGCAGCGGCGAGGTCCAGCGCCAGGTCTCCTCGCGGCCAACGGCCAGGGTCACCAGTTCACCCGGGGTGCCGCCTACGCTGTGCGCGATCACCCAGTGCGGGCCACGATCCAGCAGCGTGCGTGCGGCGGTGATGGCATCGGCCTCGGCGAGCGCCGGCATGCCGGTCAGGCGATTCAGTTCAAAGGCGTTCGGGGTCACCAGCCAGGCATGCGGCAACAACCGCTCGGCGAAGATCGCTTCCAGGCCCGGTTCCACGTAGGGGCCGGTGTGAGTATCACCGATCACCGGATCCAGGCAGTAACGCAGCTGCGGGCAGGCCGGCAGGATGTCGTCCAGCCAATCGGCGAAGGCGGCACCATTGGCCGTGCTGCCAAAGTAGCCGGAGACGAGCATCCTCGCCCGCTGCGGCAGGCCACGCTCGTGGGTGCCCCGCAACAGATCGGCGAACCAGTCGGCGGGCAGCACGCGACCGCGGGTGGTGTCGTAGAACGGCGCGTTGCTCAGCAGCACGGTCGGAATTTCGGCTACGCGCACGCCGAGCGCGCGCATCGGCGGTACGGCGGCGCTGTTGCCGGCATGGCCGTAGACAAGTTGCGACTGGACCGAGATGACATCGATCGGCGACGGGCCGTCGGGCCGCTGGCGGCGGCCGTGGACCAGGTGGTTATCAAGGGATTCGCTCATGGCCGCATTCTACGCCCAAGGGGGTTTTCGGCAGGGCTTGCAGCCCTGCACCTGCTCTATGCAACGGCAACGGCAACGGCAACGGCAAAAGCCAGAGCGGCATTCCGTGAGTTGGCGGGGCGGTGTGGGTGGTCAGGACACGCCGTAAACCCATCCATGGGGGCTCGATGGCGCCATCCATGGCGCCAACGGTCCTGCCCACCCACACCGCCCCGCCTTCGACAGATTCATGCGGCTGTTGGTAACTGCGGCTGTTGGTGGGTGTCGACCTTGGTCGACACGGTAGATCCATGCCATGCGTGGATGAATTCATTCGATATCTGACAGATGTGTCGACCAAGGTCGACACCCACCAGAGCAGAGTGCTGCTCCAACAGATCGCGGCCAACTGTCGAAGGCGGGGTGGGTCCGGTTGAGGGGGCGTGAGCCGCATGGATGCGGCGACCGAGCTTACATGGACGTACTTGCAGCGTCCCCCTCAACCGGACCCACCCCGCCAACCCACGGAATGCACG